>NZ_LMNB01000023.1:0-787106 GCF_001422895.1 Methylobacterium sp. Leaf106 | reverse complement strand
GAACTTCTTCTGGATGTCGGGGACGAAGAACGTCCAGCCGTATTGCAGGTTGGCGATCATCACCATGCAGATCACGCCGATCACCAGCTGACCCCAGCGGTATCCATCGGATACTCGCCCGGTCGTTGTTTCCGCCCTCGTCATCGCGTCCTCCACGTTGTTCTATTGTGCATCATTCGAGGCATTGTAGCCGGTTGACCGGCATCCGATCCAAGAGAAAGCCGGCGATTGGCGCTGCCGACATTCTGGTATTTGGAATACCAGCCTCACTCGGACGTGTCGGCTCGTCAAGAGCGAGATACAGAAAAATCGATTCCGCAACGCAGCAAACAGGGATTATTTTCAAGATGTCATCAAATCGAACAAAGTTCTATGTGAGCCATGCAATAGAAACAACACTAATGGTCGAACGCCAATTCGCCATGCTGGTTCGTGCATATTACGTTACACGCGAACGGAAACCGCCCGGATCTCAAATCGGAGATAGGCAGGCACGGCATTAGCTGGAAACGACGATCCGTGCGGTGGGTCCGTCCGCACGCCTGGATCCTGCCCCTGGGGATTCCCCACGCCACGGTTCTCAGGCGACACCCATCGGTGGAATCGAGGGTGGCGCTCTTCCCGGTCCAGGCACCGGCACCATAGTTCTATTTCTTCCGTTGACAATAGGTATTCTGCATACCAGAGTCGTCCTCCAACAAGCGATCCCTGAGGGAGGCGACGCCATGGAAGCCAGCCAGTGGACCGGCAATGGCGCGGCCCGACTCCAGTATATCCGCATGGATCGGTCGGCGAGGGACGCATTGCAGTTGCTGCGCAGTCCTGGAGTCGAGGCCCTCGTCGTGATCGACGGTGATCGTCCGACAGATGGAGCCATCATCGGGATCGTCACCGAGCGTGAGATCTTCCGCGCCATGGCGGCGCGCGGTCTCGAAGCGCTGGACAACCTCGTTTGGATGCTGGCGAAAGAGGATTTCACCTCCGTCGACGTCGGAATGTCCCGTGCCGACAGGCTGAAGCAGTTCTGCGCCCACAAAACCGATCATCTCGCGGTGACGGATGGTTTCGTCCTCACAGAGGTCCAGAGCATCTGGAACTGCGTCGATGAGATGTCCGCAGGCGGTGGACCGGCCGAGGTCGGAGCATGAACGCGTATTCAGTGCCGGGATCGTAACCAACCCACAATTGTAGCCCCAGGTGCCGCAGACTAGGTTATGCGCAATCGATCTTCGCATTGTAGTATCGCAGCGCAAAACAAACGTATCGCAACCGCAGGACAAGATATCCTGCGCATGATCATTGACCCACACCCGTTTTGCATTCAAAATTTATCCAAGGTGCCCAGGCATTTCGGCCTTCGAACGAGGCGCGATTCAGACTGGGTATCGAGGCAGGGAGACGCTACGGGATCGTGCCGGTCGGCAACAGACCGGCCCTGCGCATCTCGTGGACAACAGGGTTAGCAGCGATGCGTTACTTGGCCATTCTTGAATGTCCCGTCATCTTCGGTGGTGAATCTCCCAATGGGATGACCAGCATGGACATGTGTCCCTCGGCTGGCATCACACGCGGTCTTATCAGCCGACATGTAAAAGTGATCGATTCCAGGGTCATCGCCGTCTGTATCTGGCAGAGCGAGTTCTGCGCCAAGCTGTTCTTCGACGCGGATTGGTACGAGAAGGCGGGAGTCCTCTGGGGGGACCGCTATCAGCTGCGTCTCGAGGCCATTGACGAGGCAGCTGTCGCTTAAGTTCAGGCGAGCTGGATTTCTTGACGACGATGCCCGGCCGCCAGCGAAGGTGCTGAATCTCGGAGCGGTCGGTCATGTCCATCCCGGAGAGCAGAATCGCGGATCTGGCTGAGCCGAGGCCACGGGAAGAATACGGCCCTTGGAATCCGGGTCTCGAATCGAACCTGCCCAGGGCGTTCCTCGCCCTGGAGACGATCTACCGGCCCGACAATGTCGAGACCACCCTCGCGGACGCTCGCGAGATGATGGACGTTAGCGGGCTTCCGCTGATGCAACTGGTCCGGTTCCGGGCAGAGCGCCTCGTCGTCCACGAAGTTCTCATCCGTGTCATGGCCGACCTGTCGGTTCCGGTCGGCCGGACCTATGGCGATCTCGGAGTGAATTTCCGCGCCATGGTCGGCACCATCCTGCGCGACGGGGTAGCGTCCCATGAGGATGAGATCTCCGACCTGCTCGACCGCATTCGAAGCGATGCGACGCAGGTCCTTGAGCGGGAACTCTCCGCGATGTTCCTGTCGAAAGGTCCGGAGAAACGGGTCAGGACACGGGCATCCTTGTGGCAGACGATCCTCGGCTCGCCCGAACCCGCAGGGTGCCGGGAGGAAACTCTCACACCGGAGCAGTCTGCACTCCTGCATCTCGACGCATGGCAAGCCCGATGTGCGGCAGCGCCTGAACCCATCGAGGCGGCGGCCTGCACGGCATTGCGTCAGGTGGTGACGAGTATCGTCAGCCGGCGCGGTTTCCTTATCCGCGACAAGGTGCTTCTCTCACGTCTCGCCTGCACGCTCGTTTCGAACCAGCATGGCAGCACGCGGATCGGACAGCTGATCGAGCCATGGGTTCGCGATGTCGTCGCCAGGCAAAGCTACCATGTGTTGAAGGCCCAGATCCGGCCGGTGGTCATGAACGTCAAGGGTGCCTCGGCATCGGGTAAGAGCACTATCCGGCCCTATCAGCGGGCGCTTGCCGGGCGGCTCGGGCTCGATGAATCGGATTTCGCGGTGATCACGCCCGACGTCTGGCGCAAGTTCCTGCTCGATTACGACAGCCTCGGCCCGGCCCGGCGCTATGCCGGGACCCTGACAGGGCGAGAGGTCGAGATCATCGATCGCAAGCTCGACCGGCATATGGCGGTAAAGGCCGCCGAAGGCCGCATTTCGCATCTCCTCATCGATCGGTTTCGTTTCGACAGCTTCACCGTCGATGCCGGCGCCGAGAGCGGCAGCCAGCTCCTCACCCGCTTCGGTCACAGCGTCTACATGCAGTTCATGATCACGCCGCCAGAGGCGACGGTCGAGCGGGCTTGGAAGCGCGGCGAGCAGTTCGGCCGCTACAAGGCGGTGGAGGATCTGCTCGCCCACAATGTCGAAGCCTATACCGGCATGCCGCGCCTGTTTTTCACCTGGGCGCTGAGAACGGACAAGCAGGTCCATTTCGAGTTCCTCGACAACAGCGTGCCGGAGGGTGAGCGGCCGAGAACGGTTGCCTTCGGCATCAACGGCGCGATGACCATTCTCGACCTGAAATTCATCTTCGACATCGATAGATACCGCAAGATCGAGGTCTCCGCGCGGTCGGCCGACGAGGTCTATGCCGCCGCCGGCTCGATGGAAGCTCAACAGAACATGAGCTTCCTGCGCGATTGCGTTCGCCGGATGACGACGATCCGATTCGCCGATCACAGAACGGGGCGGGTCTATGCGCGGCTCGAAAGCAGCCGCCTGTCCCATCTCTCCGCGGACGCCGTCTCACGCGCGGCCGAGGACCCTGACCTGCACGCGGCCTTGGCCCTTATGGGCGTAGCGGACCAGTGTCCGGCCATCGCGGAACCAGGAGAATGGCTTCGACCGGAGGACACCCACACGCTGGGCCGATGGGGCGACGCGGCCAGGTCCTGACTGTCGGCCGGCGAATGCCTCTCAGTCCCGCGATCACATGAGAAAGTGCCTTTCGCGGATGCGCCCGACGCCGGCTCCCGGCTGCAACCAACTTCAGCATGCATCAGAGACATGCCTGGTCGAAGGAATGTGATATATCAGTTTGCGCCGCACCATGGCATCACGATGCTGCAACGCGCCATTGGGAGCCCACCATGCTCGTCACCATCTTCGCCGCCGTTCTCTGCATGATCGCTCTTCAGGTCGTTCTCGTGGTGAAAGCCGCCGATCTCCTGTCGGTGCGCCCCGACAAGACCGGTTCCGAGAGCCGCGGTTACGTGGGCGGTTCGGCCGGACGCTTCACCGGCATCGCCTGATCGACTGCCCGTGAACGAAAGAGCGCGGCATCGGACCCGGGGCCGACACCGCGCTGAGTCGGGAGGAGTTTCACGTCGTGCACGCGAGCCTGGATGTGGAGACAATCGGCTCGCGCTTCGTTCAGGAGCAGATCATTCGGCGGCGATCCTTTGGACTGCGCCGATCGCCCCTGATTCCGAGATCTTGAGCCGATCGTTCTCGGAATAGCCGAGGACGTCGCGCAGGATCTCGTCGGTATGCTCGCCCAGCAGGGGCGAGCGCTTGACCTCGACCTGACTCGCCGAAAGTCGGATCGGGTTTCCCACGGTCAAGTATTTCCCACGCTCCGGATGGTCGACCTCGACCACCGTGCCGGACTTCCGCAGCGACTCGTCCTCCGCGATCTCCTTCATCGAAAGGATCGGGCCGCAGGGGACGTGCAGCGCGTTGAGCGTTTCCATCGCCTCGAACTTGGTCTTCGACATCGTCCAGGCTTCGACCCGCGTGAAGATTTCGTTCAGATGCGGCAGGCGCGCTTTCGGCGTCGCGTAATCGGGATGGGTCTTCCAGGTCGGCTCGCCGATGACGTCGCAGATCGGCTCCCAGACCGCGCCTTGTGCGATGAAGTAGATGTAGGCGTTGGGATCGGTCTCCCAGCCCTTGCACTTCAGGATGCGACCCGGCTGCCCGCCACCGGAATCGTTGCCCGCGCGCGGCACGGAATCGCCGAAACCGATCCCCTCCCCGTACTGGCTGTATTCCTCGAGCGGACCGCGCTCCAGTCGCTGCTGGTCGCGAAGCTTGACGCGGCAGAGGTTGAGGACGCCATCCTGCATGGCGCAATCGACCTTCTGTCCAAGGCCCGAATGGGTCCGTTGGTAGAGCGCCGTGACGATGCCGAGGGCCAGATGAAGGCCGGTGCCGGAATCTCCGATCTGAGCGCCGGACACCATCGGGATATCGGTGCGGAACCCCGTGGTGGAGGCCGCACCTCCCACGCATTGGGCGACGTTCTCGTAGACCTTGCAATTCTCGTAGGCGCCCGGTCCGAACCCCTTGACCGAGGCGAGGATCATGCGGGGGTTGGCTTGGTGGATCGCCTCCCAGGTCAGGCCCATCCGGGCGAGAGCGCCGGGCGCGAAGTTCTCCACGAGAACGTCGCACTCCTTCACCAGACGCCACATCACCTCGATCCCCTTCGGGTTCTTGGTGTCGAGGGTGATCGACCGCTTGTTGTGGTTCAGCATCGTGAAATAGAGGCTGTCCACATCGGGAATATCCTGAAGCTGCTGGCGTGTCGCGTCGCCAACGCCCGGACGCTCGACCTTGATCACGTCCGCGCCGAACCAGGCCAGGAGCTGGGTACAGGTCGGGCCGGATTGGACATGGGTGAAGTCGAGGATCTTCACGCCTTCGAGGGCATTCATAGGACTCTTCCGCGTTGAAGGGCGTTCGGCGGATATGGGCGCCGGCCGCTCCTGCATCGCTGACGCGGGAGCGGCCGGAGGGACCGACGGCCTACTTCTTCTTTTTCACTGCGCTTTGCGGGTTGAGGCTGCCGATATTGCCGCTCTCGGTGCCGGCCTGGGGGTCGATCACTGCGTTGATGAGCGTCGGGCGACCCGAATCCATGGCTGCGTTGACGGCCTGAGACAGCTCGTCCGGTGTCGTCGCGTTGACGCCGACGCCGCCGAAGGCTTCCATCATCTTGTCGTAACGGGAATCCCGGACGAAGACGGTCGTGCCGGGGTCGCGGCCGGTCGGGTCCGTATCGGTGCCGCGATAGATGCCGTTGTTGTTGAACACGACGATGCAGACCGGCAGGTTGTAACGGCAGATGGTCTCCACCTCCATGCCGGAGAAGCCGAAGGCGCTGTCGCCCTCGACGGCGAGGACGGGCTTGCCCGTTTCCACGGCGGCGGCGATGGCGAAGCCCATGCCGATCCCCATGATGCCCCAGGTGCCGACATCGAGACGCTTGCGCGGCTGGTACATGTCGATGATGCCACGCGCCAGATCGAGGGTATTGGCGCCCTCGTTGACGAGGATTGCGTCGGGCCGCTCGGCGATGATGGTCTTCAGTGCGCCGAGCGCGCCGTGGAAGTCCATCGGCGTCGAGTTCTTGCGCAGCTTCGACGCCATCTTGCCGAGGTTCTCCTCCTTCTTGGCGGAGATGGCATCGGTCCAGGATGTCGGCGGGGCCTGCCAGTCTCCCTTCATGCCGTCGAGGAGCGCTGAGACGCAGGAGCCGATATCACCGACGATGGGGGCCACGATCTCGACATTGGAGTCCATCTCTTTCGGCTCGATGTCGATCTGGATGAACTTCTTGGAGCCGGGGGCGCCCCAGGTCTTGCCCTTGCCGTGGGAGAGCAGCCAGTTGAGGCGCGCGCCCACCAGCAGGACGACATCGGCCTCCTTGAGGACGAGCGAACGAGCGGCACCCGCCGATTGTGGATGGGTGTCGGGAAGGAGGCCCTTGGCCATGCTCATGGGCACGTAGGGGATGCCACTGGTTTCCACGAGAGCCCGGACCTCGTCATCGGCCTGCGCATAGGCCGCGCCCTTGCCGAGAACGATGAGGGGGCGTTTGGCGCTCTTCAGGACATCGAGTGCGCGCTTGATCGCAGAGGGGGCCGGCAGCTGGGCCGGGGCCGCATCGATGACCTTGACCAGGGATTTGGCGCCGGCCTCGGCCTCCATCACCTGGCTGAACAGTTTGGCAGGCAGATCGAGATAGACACCGCCGGGTCGGCCGGACACAGCCGCACGGATGGCACGGGCGACGGCGATGCCGATATCGGCGGCATGAAGCACGCGGAAGGCCGCTTTGCAGAGGGGCTTGGCGATGGCGAGCTGGTCCATCTCTTCGTAATCGCCCTGTTGCAGGTCGACGATCTCGCGCTCGGACGAGCCGGAGATGAGGATCATCGGGAAGCAATTGGTGGTGGCGTTGGCGAGCGCCGTCAGACCGTTGAGGAAGCCGGGGGCCGAAACCGTGAGGCAGATGCCGGGCTTCTTCGTGAGGAAGCCCGCGATGGCGGCCGCATTGCCGGCATGCTGCTCATGGCGGAAGGAGATGACACGCATGCCCGCAGCCTGGGCAAGACGACCGAGATCGGTGATCGGAATACCGGGAACACCGTAGATCGTATGAATATCGTTGAGCTTCAACGCATCGATGACGAGATGAAAGCCATCGGTGAGCTCAGGCTCCGCCGAAACGTCGACAGCGATTCTCTGGGCCAAAGCGGACATCGTGTTCTCTCCCTGGTTCTTTGCTGTTTTGTTATGATTTGCGACCCGCTGGGCAGACGAGCCGATGAGGTGACGTCCCCATCGTGGGGCGGCGGGGGCGTCCACGGCCGCGCGTCTCGGCGGAACCGTATTTTTCTTAAGTCAGACCGAAAAAATTATGACCTCCTCAAGCAGAAAGCTCATGCTTATCTTGAAGACCGTCCGTAAACCTCCCGACCGAAGGGCTACGGAACCTAATGCGTTATAATGCGTGTCCCTACGTCGACAGCGTGCTGGGATGCCACCGCCAATCCGCCGAAGCCTCATCACGACCGCGCTCAGGCCGACTTACAGTCGGATCACCCTCCGCATCTCTCGACAACTGGTGGCATACCAAATACCAACTGTCAAACGATTTTGCATGATCTTGCCGGTTTGGTCGGGCTTCAGCGATTGCGCGGCACTCAAACGAACGAGACGATGGCGAGTGCGGCATCGCCGCGGCTCCAACGACCGAATGCATGTCCTCCGGATTGCTAGGACAAGAGATGCCACTATTCTTGTGTTGAAGGATTTCTTTGCCCCGAAGCGTTCCTTGTATTTCGAACGCGGGTTTGGCATGCTTCACACCAAGTGTGCTCGACCCTGTGTGCGAGTTGAAATCATTCTAGGTGTCGAAAATGGTCAAGACGGATACGTTTCAAGTAAAGCCCATCGTTGCGACTTCGAGCTTGCGTGCATTGGCTTACGACGCGCTCAAGGAAGCAATCACGAATATGAACATCTATAATCAGCGCGAGGAGGTGAGGCTCGACGAGAGGAAGCTGTCTCTCAACCTGGGAGTGAGCCGCACCCCGGTGCGCGAAGCGCTGACGGTACTCGAGCAGGAAGGTTTCGTACGGTTCGAGGCCCGGCGCGGCGTCTTCGTGATCAAGAAGTCGAAGAAGGAGATCGTCAGCATGATCCAGGCCTGGTCGGCCCTGGAGAGCATGGCCGCTCGCCTCGCCTGCGAGCGAGCCACAGACGAGCAGTTGCACTGCCTGCGCGAGCATTTCCCGGAATTCTACGAGGGTCGTCCGTCGGATCATCTCGACGAGTATTCGGAAGCCAATATCCGCTTCCACCAGAAGATCATTTCGCTGGGCCAGTGCGACGTCATCAAGGACATCACCAGCAATCTGCTCATGCACGTTCGCGGCATCCGCAACACGGCCATGCGCCAGGGCGACCGTGCCGCCAACTCGATCAAGGAACACGTGGCGATCATCAAGGCGCTGGAGGCGCGCGACGCGGAACTTGCCGAACGCCTGGTGCGCGAGCACGGCCTCGGCCTGGCCAGCCATGTCGAGAAGTACGGCGACTATCTCGACTGAACGGCATCGTCGCCGGTTTCCGGTCGCTGCGACCGCCAATGTCGGCGAACGAGACGAGACAGCCGGCTTCGGTCGGATCGAAGCGTCTGTATCGGCTCGCCGATCCGTCACAGTGATCGAAACGAATCCCCGATTCTGCGGCGAAGCCAGCGACCGGTGGCACCGTCGCTATTGAACGACCACGCCGAGGCGATCAGCTCGCGGGGTGGGATGTCGTCGGGATGGAGCCGACTTGCGAGGCGCGAACCGCCAGCCGGGCTCCGGCGCCGGGATGCCAGCGAATGTCCGCCCAGGAACAAACTCTACCACCGCGTTAACGGAACCCTTGCAGAACACTTCCAGAACGTCTACCGTGTTCGTGTTTTGTTTCAGCGGCGTTAGTCGCGGCCATTGGCTTCAGTGGAAGAGTGATCTGTATGTTGACGCGTAAGCAGCTGGATCTTCTCCAATTCATTCAGCAACGGATGCAGGAGAGTGGTGTCCCGCCCTCGTTCGACGAGATGAAGGACGCGCTCGATCTCAAGTCGAAATCGGGCATTCACCGGCTGATCACGGCCCTCGAAGAGCGTGGGTTCCTGCGGCGCCTGCCGAATAGGGCCAGGGCGATCGAGGTGATCCGGATGCCCGAAAGCCTGACCGGCGCCCCCGCGCCGAGGCCGGCTCCCGCCGGCGAAGTCCGCCGCTTTACGCCCAGCGTCGTCGAAGGCGGACGGTCCAAGGCGACGCCATCTATGCGTCCGCCTACGACCCAGGGTCAGGACGAGAGCGGACGGGCCATCACCATCCCGGTCATGGGTCGGATCGCGGCCGGTACGCCGATCTCGGCGATCCAGAACCAAAGTCACTCGGTCACGTTGTCTCCCGACTTCCTGTCGGGGGGCGAGCATTATGCCCTTGAGGTGCGCGGCGATTCGATGATCGAAGCGGGTATTCTCGACGGCGATCTGGTGGTGATCAAGAAGCAGGACACCGCGAATACGGGGGACATCATCGTGGCCCTCATCGATGATGAGGAAGCCACTCTGAAACGCCTGCGTCGTCGCGGTTCCTCCATCGCCCTGGAGGCCGCCAACCCCGCCTATGAGACGAGGGTGCTGGGTCCCGACCGCGTACAGATCCAGGGTCGCCTGGTCAGCCTCGTCCGCCGCTACTGAGGCCGGTCCGAGGGCGTGTCCGGCAATGGGTCGCCTTCGTCGATCTCGGGATCCTGTAGTTTCGCGGTCTCGGCCGGTGTCGAGGGCACAGGCGAGGCATCGGCCATGACCCGCCGCCACGGAGGCCGGACGTTCGGCGCGCGTGCCGATGTCGCGACAGGACCATCCGGCCCGAAGCGAACGGCCGTCGCCCCTCGCTCCGCCAGGAACGCCCGATCGACGATGAGGCCGGCGCGGCATCCTTTGGGAGCGTCGCGGCGGGCTATGATGATGCTTGCCCTCTCACAATCCTCGGCAAAGGCCCGCTTGTCCTTGACAAGCGCCACGATGCGCCGCGTCTCCGTCCCTGCGGTGCAGCCGACCGCATCGCAACGGCCTTTCGTGGAGGCGGATACGGCACCGGCCTTCCGAGAATCGCCGTCCGCCTTGAGCCATTGTTCGAGGACGAAGGCGGGCGGGTTTCCGAGGATTGCCAGCCGGCCGTCAGGGTCGCGCAGGGCCGCGCCCCCACCCTCCCGGTCGATATAGAGGTCGTAGCGCGGTGGCGTGGCGGCGAGGGCGATGCCGAGGGCGGCCGGAGCGAGTCCGATCCAGCGCAGCCCCGACACGGGGAGTGTCAGCAGGAGCAGGGCGAGGGCCAGCAGGCAGAGGGCCGTGCTGCCATAGGCCGGCACGACGAGGGTGGCGTGGCCAAACCCGCTGATCCACCCGGAGATCGTGAGCATCCCCCGTACCGCGAGCCCCATCGCCCACCAGACCGGCTGATCGAGGGCAAAGGGGTAGGCGAGGATCCCGAGCACCGCCGCCGGCATCACCGCCAGAGATACGAGGGGCAAGGTCAGCGCGTTGCCGACGATGCCGAACGGCTGGACGGTCTGGAAATGATAGGTCGCGAACGGCGCCGTCGCGATCTGGGCGACCATGGTCGTCGCCAGGGTGCCGAGGACCGCGACGGCGAGGAACTGCCATGCGCGGGCCAAGAGGCTGGCGCCTTCGCGTGGCGGCATCCAGCGATTGAGCGTGCCCGCGCAGGCGATGAGGCCGGCCACCGCGCCGAAGGACATTTGGAAGCTCGGGCCGAGTAGCCCGTCCGGCTCGCGCGCGAGGGCGATCAGCGCGGCCAGGGCGAGGTTGCGCATGCTGAGCGCGGGACGATCTACGAGGATCGCGCCCAGCATCACGAGGGTCATGATGAGCGATCGCTCGGCGGCGATGTCCCAGCCCGAGAAGACGCAATAGGCGGTGACGCCGACCATGGCGAAACCGGCGGCGATCTTCTTGATCGGCCAGATGAGGGCGAGGCCCGGGACGAGGGCGAGGAGCGCGCGAACGAGCCAGAACACCACTCCGGCAGCGAGTACCATGTGGAGCCCGGAAATCGAGACCACGTGGTAGATCCCCGCCGCGCGCAGGACATCGTTGGTCTCGGCATTGATGAGGCCGCGCTTGCCCGTCACCAGGGCCGCGGCCACCGCGCCGGCCTGCCCGCCATTGGCATCGGTGATCCGCCGGGTCAGCGCGTTGCGCGCATCGTCCACGGCAGCGGCGAGCGAGACCTGCCAGGGCAAGGGTCTCGGCGGAGGCTTCACCTCGATCTTGCCCACGAGAGAGCCGACGGCGCCGATCCCGCGAAAGTAGGCATCGCGCGCGAAATCGTATCCGCCGGGCCGGGCCGCCTCGGGCGGGGGCAGGAGCCGCGCCGTCGCCGAGATGTAATCGCCGGGCTTCAGGGTGAGCGCCTTTTTGTAGGACACGCGAACCCGCGTCGGCCGGCGATCCGGCGTCAGGGTGCCGAAACTCTCCACGAGGACGATGAGCCGCGCACCGACCTCCCGCTCGTCGAGGGCTTCCACAAGGCCGGTGAGCGGCGCGATGGTCGTCCGGGCCAGGACGGGCGCCGCCACGATCCGCAGGCGCAACACAGCGGCCGAGAAGCCGAGGAAGGACGCGGCGAGTCCGAGAACCAGAGCGAGGGCGACGGGCCTTGAACCGAGGAACGGTACGGCGGCCGAGAGGGCGAGCGCCACGAGGAGCGGTGCCGCCAGCGATGGCTCGCCGTTGGTGGCGGTGAAACAGACGAGAATGCCGAGGCCGAATGCGACGGCGAGCCAGGGAAACAGGCGGCGCTGTTCGGATTCCTCCGCGAGCCCGCCGGCGAACCAGCGTTTTGCCGCCTCTACCATAGCCGACGGGGATCGCGGACGGGCCAGGCCCGCAAACGTCGCGCCCTTTGCTCGCGCGCTGGCCTGGGCCATCTGCCGCTGCGTCTCCCTCAGGGCTCACCCTTTTGGAGAGAGCCCGCACGAGCGGCACCGCCTCCGCCTCGCGACTCGGCGCCACGTTTTCTTAACGTCACCGCAAACGCATGCTACATGCGCCGATCCGGGCCGGTCGATCCGCCCTCCCACCTTCACGCACAAGTTTAGCCGCCCGATGTCGTCACCCGTCGTTACGCGTTTTGCCCCCTCCCCCACGGGGTACCTGCATATCGGGGGAGCGCGCACGGCGCTCTTCAACTGGCTCTATGCCCGCCATTTCGGCGGTCGCATGCTGCTGAGGATCGAGGATACCGACCGGGAGCGCTCCACCCAGGGCGCCATCGACGCGATCCTCGAAGGGTTGCGCTGGCTCGGCCTGGATTGGGACGGAGACGTCGTCTACCAGTTCGCCCGCGCGGATCGGCACCGCCAGGTCGCGGAAAGCCTGCTCGCCTCGGGCAACGCCTATCACTGCTATGCGACGCCGGACGAGCTCACCGCCATGCGCGAGGCCGCGCGCGCCGAAGGCCGCCCCATGCGTTACGATGGCCGCTGGCGCGACCGCGATCCGACCGAGGCACCGGCCGGCGTGAAGCCGGTGATCCGCCTGCGCGCTCCGTCCGACGGCGAAACGGTGGTGGAAGATCAGGTCCAGGGCCGCGTGACCTGGGCCAACAAGGATCTCGACGATCTCGTCCTGCTGCGCTCCGACGGTAACCCCACCTACATGCTCGCCGTCGTCGTCGACGATCACGACATGGGCGTGACCCACGTGATTCGCGGTGACGACCACCTCACCAACGCCGCCCGGCAGGGACAGATCTACGACGCGCTCGGCTGGTCCGCGCCGATCATGGCGCATATCCCGCTGATCCACGGGGCTGACGGCGCCAAACTATCGAAGCGTCACGGGGCACTCGGTGTCGACGCCTATCGCGACCTCGGCTACCTGCCCTCGGCCTTGCGCAACTACCTCGTCCGCCTGGGCTGGAGCCATGGCGATCAGGAGGTGTTCTCGACCGAGGAGATGATCGCCGCCTTCGACCTGAAGTCGATCGGCCGCTCGGCTGCCCGATTCGATTTCGCGAAGCTCGAGAATCTCAACGGGCTCTACATTCGCGGGGCGGACGATGCCGTGCTGATCGATGCGATAGAGACGATCCTTCCGGTCCTCGCTCCCGATCGCGGATTGCCCACCGCTTTGTCGCCCGAGCTTCGTGCCAAGCTCGGCGCGGCGATGCCCGGTCTCAAGGAGCGCGCCAAGACCCTCGTGGACCTCCTCGACAGCGCCTATTACCTCACTGCGTCGCGTCCCCTCGGCCTCGACGACAAGGCGAAGGCCCTCCTGAGCGAGGAAGCTCGCCAGCGTCTCGCGGCGATCCTGCCGGCCCTCGCCGACCTGCCGGAATGGAACGCGGCCAGCACGGAGGGCGCGGTGCGCCGCTTTGCCGAGGAAAACGCGCTCAAGCTCGGCCTGATCGCCCAGCCATTGCGGGCCGCGCTCACGGGGCGCGCGACCTCTCCGCCGGTCTTCGACGTCATGGCCGTGCTCGGACGCGAGGAGTGTCTGGGGCGCCTCGGAGATCAGGCATCCTCGACCTGATCACAGACGCTCGACGGGTGACAGATCGGCCCGGTTTTCGCTTGCGCGGCCGAGTGGCGAGGGGGATCGGTTGTAGGCGGTGTGCCGATCCGCTAACCCGATAGGTGTGTGAGCACCTGCAGCAAAAGCCTGTTCGTGCGCGCCGGTCCGAAGTGGCGGATGTCGCCATGCGGGCCGGCGCTACCCTCTGCCAAGGTCTGCCTTCTGCCAAGAAAGGGTCCACGTCTCCATGAGCGCCACCAGCACGATCTCCGTGGGCGACAACCAAGTCGATCTTCCGATCAAGACCGGTACGATCGGACCCGACGTCATCGACATCGGCAAGCTCCACGCCAAGACCGGCATGTTCACCTTCGATCCCGGGTTCACCTCGACCGCGTCCTGCGAATCGAAGATCACCTATATCGACGGCGACGCCGGCGTCCTCCTGTATCGCGGCTACCCGATCGAGCAGATCGCCGAGCAGGGCGACTTCCTCGAGACGTGCTACCTGATGCTGTTCGGTGAATTGCCGACGCCCGCCCAGAAGGCGGATTTCGACTACCGGGTCACGCGCCACACCATGGTGCACGACCAGATGAACCGCTTCTTCCAGGGATTCCGCCGCGACGCCCACCCGATGGCGATCATGGTCGCCTGCGTCGGCGCGCTGTCGGCCTTCTACCACGACTCGACCGACATCTCGGACGACAAGCAGCGCATGATCGCCAGCTTGCGCATGATCGCCAAGATGCCGACGCTCGCGGCGATGGCTTACAAGTATTCCATCGGTCAGCCCTTCGTCTACCCGAAGAACGACCTCGATTACACCTCGAACTTTCTGCGGATGTGCTTCGCGGTGCCGTGCGAGGAGTTCGTCGTCAACCCGATCTACGCACGCGCGCTGGACCGGATCTTCATCCTCCACGCCGATCACGAGCAGAACGCCTCGACCTCCACCGTGCGTCTGGCCGGCTCGTCGGGCGCCAACCCCTTCGCCTGTATCGCCGCCGGCATCGCCTGCCTGTGGGGGCCTGCGCATGGCGGCGCCAACGAGGCGGCGCTCAAGATGCTGGAAGAGATCGGCACGCCCGATAACGTGGCGAAATACGTCGCCAAGGCCAAGGACAAGAACGACCCGTTCCGTCTGATGGGCTTCGGTCACCGCGTCTACAAGAACTACGATCCGCGCGCCCGCATCATGCAGAAGACGACGCATGAGGTCCTCAGCCAGCTTGGCATCAAGGACGATCCGCTGCTGGAAGTCGCCGTTCAGCTCGAGCAGATCGCCTTGAAGGACGAATACTTCATCGAAAAGAAGCTCTACCCGAACATCGATTTCTATTCCGGCATCACCCTCAAGGCGATGGGCTTCCCGACCTCGATGTTCACCGTGCTGTTCGCGCTCGCCCGCACCACGGGCTGGATCGCCCAATGGGCCGAGATGATCGAGGATCCCTCGCAGAAGATCGGCCGCCCGCGCCAGCTCTATATCGGCCCGGACAAGCGCGAATACGTGCCCATCGGCCAGCGCGGCTGATACTTGGGTTCAGACTCTCCGTCGTATCCGGTCTTGGTTTCCGAGAACGAATTTCAGGCTGCGAGTTGATCGTCCGTTAGAAGAGTTACCGAAGGCGGGGTGGCCAGATAGGCTGCCCCGCCTTTCTTGTGCTCTCCCCGCACCGCAGGCCGCCAGCGGAGCGCAACCTGCCCCCGTTCCAGAAAGCAGCGTGCAAAACAAAAAGGCCGCCCTCTCGGGCGGCCTTTTTCGTCTCGGTGATGATCCGGTGGGATCAGCGCGAATAGAACTCGATCACGAGGTTCGGTTCCATCTGGACCGGGTAGGGAACTTCGCTGAGGCTCGGCACGCGGGTGACGCGAGCGGTCATCTTGGCGTGATCCACCTCGATGTAGTCCGGCACGTCACGCTCGGCGAGCTGCGAGGCGACGACGACGATCTCGAGCTGCTTCGACGAATCCTTCACCTCAATCACGTCGCCCGGCTTCACGAGGAAGCTGGCGATGTTCACGCGACGGCCATTCACCTTGACGTGGCCGTGGTTCACGAACTGGCGGGCAGCGAACGGGGTCGGCACGAACTTGGCGCGGTACACCACGGCGTCGAGGCGACGCTCCAGCAGGCCGATCAGGTTCTCGCTCGAGTCGCCGCGCAGGCGGATCGCCTCGGCGTAGTAGCGGCGGAACTGCTTCTCGGTGATGTTGGCGTAGTAGCCCTTGAGCTTCTGCTTGGCGCGCAGCTGCGTGCCGAAGTCGGACATCTTGCCCTTGCGGCGCTGACCATGCTGGCCGGGGCCGTACTCGCGGCGATTGACGGGGCTCTTCGGGCGGCCCCAGATGTTCTGGCCCATACGGCGATCGAGCTTGTGCTTCGCCTGAATACGTTTTGACATCGCGGTTCCTCTCAGCGAGTGAGATTGGTCGAGGAACGCGCCCTCCTCTTTCCGAAGCGGCCCGGGGCCGAAGCGGAACGACAGAGCGGACATTGCCGCTCACGGGTGCGCTTGAAAAAGCTGCGGGGCCCCTCTCGGAGCCCCGTAACTGAGCGCTGCATAGGCGAGAGAGGCCCGGAGGTCAATGCCGAGGCGGCAACGCATCTATTGCAGAGCGAGCGGCATCATCTCCACGGCGACATCGCCGACGCCCCTGGCATCGAGAGAGCGACGCAGGGAGGGCGTGATGCCGGCACCGCTGGTGAAGGCCGTCAGCCCCGGAGGGATGTCGTCCAGAGGCTTGCGCCGGGATGGACCGAGAAGCTGCGTGACCCGGCGGGCGATAGCCGGGGCCGGATCGATCCAGGTCACCTCCCAGGGGGCGAGGCGCTGAAATCGCGTGAGCAGCAGGGGATAATGGGTACAGGCGAGGCAGACCACGTCCGTACGTCGCGCGTCCTCGCTCTCGACGAAGCATGGGGCGATCTCGGCGGCGATCAACGCGTCGTCGACCGGGTGGCCCGCGAGTTCGGCCTCGGCATAGGCCGCCAGATTCGGCGATCCGACGAGGGTGACCACACAGGCGCCCGCATAGGTCTCGATGAGGTCGTGGGTATAGGGCCGCGCCACCGTGCCAGGCGTCGCCAGGAGGCTGATCCTGCGCGAGCGTGTCGCTTCCGCCGCCGGCTTGATCGGCGGCACGACGCCGACGAACGGTGTCGAAAAGCGCGCCCGGAGCGCAGGCAGCACCAGGGTCGACGCCGTGTTGCAGGCGATCACGACGAGATCGGGGCCGTGGCGTAGGAGAAGCCTCTCCATCACCGCCAGGACGCGGGCGACGAGGATGGATTCCGATAGACGCCCGTAGGGAAAGGCGGCGTCATCGGCGGCATAGACGTAACGCGCGTCGGGCCGGGCGCGCCTCACCTGTTCGAGAACGGTGAGGCCGCCAAGACCGGAATCGAACACGAGAATGGTTGGGGTCGGCCGGATTTCGGCCGCCAGGGCCGCCGTCATCACTCCTGCCATCAGATCGATCCGCATACGAGCCTTGCCTGGACACTGTGCGTAGATGGAGGAGTGTCGGGCCGGCAGGGTTAAGGCCGTGTCACTGAGGCATGAAAAAGGCCCGGCATTTTTCGTCCATGCGCGCCGCGTCGATGGGCGCAGGCGAACGGCCGTTGCCGAATGGCGGCGGGGCCATATTTCCGCATCATGGATGCGAGTGGAGTGATCGACATGACAGCGACGGCGGCAATCCGCGAGACCTCGCATCGTCAGACGGAAAGCGCGGCATTCCCGCCGCCAAACGTCTCGGAAAGGCCGGTGGATCGCGCGGCCTGGATCAGGGCCTTCCGCGCCGTGCGTGACGAGACAGAGCGCCGCGCCGCGCCGCTATCGCCGGAGGACCAACAGATCCAGTCCATGGCCGATGCCAGTCCGACGAAGTGGCACCGGGCGCATACCACGTGGTTCTTCGAGCAGTTCCTCCTGCGCGATCACGTGCCCGGCTACCGCATCTACGACGAGCGGCTGCACTACCTCTTCAACTCCTATTACGTCGCCGCAGGCCCCCGCCAGCCGAGAATCATGCGCGGTCTCATCACACGGCCGACCGCCCACGAGGTCGCCGGTTACCGCGCCCATGTGGACCGTGCAGTGGAGGGACTCCTGGCGGATTCGACCGAGGCGACCCTCGACACGGTGCTGTCGATCCTGGAGATCGGCCTTTATCATGAGCAGCAGCATCAGGAGTTGCTCCTCACCGACATCCTCCATGCCTTCGCGCAGAACCCCCTGAGCCCCGTCTACGATGCCGGATGGCGTTTTCCTCGTCCTGTATCGCGGGGCGGAACCGCCGAGTTGAATGGGAGGGTCGAGAAGATCGGGCATCAGGGCGACGGATTCTCGTTCGATAACGAATCCCCACGCCATGAGACGCTGATCCTGCCGTGTCGGATCGACAGGGGCCTCGTCACCAACGCGCAATGGCTCGCCTTCATCGAGGATGGCGGCTACGCGCGGCCCGAACTCTGGCTCTCGGATGGCTGGCTCGCGGTGCAGGCGGAGGGCTGGGAGTCCCCCGGCTACTGGCAGCGCAATGAAGCCGGGCAATGGTCGAGCATGACCCTCGCCGGACAGGCCAGTATCGACCCGGCCCTGCCCGTCACCCACGTGAGCTATTTCGAGGCGGATGCCTTTGCCCGATGGGCGGGGCGCGATCTGCCCACCGAGTTCGAATGGGAGATCGCCGCCAAGGAGGGTCTGCTCGACGACGCCTTCGGCCTCGTCTGGCAATGGACCCGTTCTGCCTATTTGTCCTACCCGGGCTACAGGCCGGTGTCCGGTGCGCTCGGCGAATACAACGGAAAGTTCATGTCGAACCAGTTCGTCCTGCGCGGCTCTTCCGTGGCCACCTCCGAAGGTCATTCCCGGATCGGCTATCGCAATTTCTTCTATCCGCACCAGCGCTGGCAGTTCACGGGGCTGCGGCTGTCGAACTATCGCGACTGATCTCCGTTTCCCTCTCCCGCGAAACCTTACGTCCTTCGGCGTTCCTCGGAGACTTGCCCGTGACCATCAACCCCGTCTTCACGGACGCCACCCCCGTCTCCTCCGTCACTCCGGAGCAGCAGTTCCTCGACGACATCCTCGTGGGGCTCTCGGCGGCGCAGAAATTCATTCCGGCGAAGTATTTCTACGACGAGATCGGCTCCGATCTGTTCGAGGCGATTACCCGACAGCCGGAATATTATCCGACTCGCACGGAGATCGGTATCCTCGATGCGTCGGGGCCGGACATTGCATCGCTTCTTCCGTCACGAGCGAACCTCGTGGAATTCGGTAGCGGCTCGACGGTGAAGGTCCGGCGGCTTCTCGTCCATCTCACGGATTTGGCCGCTTACGTTCCGGTTGACGTTTCGGAGAACTTCCTACGAAGCGAGGCCGAAACCCTGTCGCGGGACTTCCCACACCTGTCGATCCAGCCGGTCGCGGCGGATTTCACCCGGCCCTTCACCCTGCCCGATGGGCTCTCCGATGGCGCCGTGGCAGGGTTCTTCCCAGGCTCGACCATCGGCAATTTCGAGCCGCCTCAGGCTGCCCATCTCCTCGCCCATTTCGGGCGGGTCCTGGGGCGTGGGGCATCCCTGATTGTCGGCGTCGATCTCGTGAAGGACAAGGCGGTGCTCGATGCGGCCTATGACGATGCAGCCGGCGTGACGGCGAGGTTCAACCTCAACCTGCTCGATCGGATCAACCGCGAACTCGGAGCGGATTTCGACCGATCGGCCTTCGCCCACCGGGCCTATTTCGCACCCGAGGAGTCGCGGATCGAGATGCATCTCGTGAGCTTGCGCGCCCAGGACGTGTCGCTCGCGGGCCGCCGCTTCAGCTTCGCGGGGGGAGAGACGATCCACACCGAGAACAGCTACAAGTACACAATCGACGGCTTCCGCGCCCTTGCGGCTCAGGCAGGATGGAGGGTTGCGAAGAGTTGGACCGATGCCGAGCGCCTGTTCTCGGTCCATGCTCTCACCCGATAAGGGTCAAGCCTTCTTCTCGAGCATCTGCTTGACCTGCATCAACTGGTCCCAGACCGTGCCCGGAGTCGTTCCGAGCACATCGAATCCGGCGCTGATCCCCCAATAAATTCCGTAGCAGATGATCGGAACGAGGATCCAACCCAGGATTTCCTCGCCCCGGCGCCGCCGTACACGACGACGACGTCGCTCTTCACGCCGGGTTAGTTTCTGCGGGCGGGCCGCGACATGCGTGCCCTGGCTGGAGAGCGGTGTCAGGGGGCCCTCTTGCAGATCGCTCATGGATACTCCCCTGTCATCGCGAGTGGCTTCAACGATTCCACTCCAACCTTTCCCGCACCGGCATGAGCCGTGACGGGAAATCGAAGTCTGTGACGTTGCTCGGCGAGCCCCTCGAAGGTGTCACGGCCGAACGTGCGCTGATGCATTTACTCAAAGGCGCTAGCTAGCGACCGAGCCCGCGCATGTCGACAGCAGGACCGCGCATTTTCAGCCCGAACGCGAACGGGGCGCGCCTCCCTCGTAAGGAAGACGCGCCCCGTTCGGCAGAGCTTCGGTGCGATCAGGCCCGGACGAGAGGAACTTTCGGTACCGTGCGGACACCGCCCGAACCACCCTTGTCGTCCTTCTTCGCCTCTTCCTTCTTTCGCGGAGCGGCCTTGGCCCGGCTGCGCTTGCGCTTGCCGCCGGCATTGGTCACATCCTTCTCCGGTTTCGGTGTCACGGGTCCGGCCGGGAACTCGAAGGCCAGCGCGTCTTTCTGCGCCAGCGTCACACCTTCCTCGGCCTTCTTCAGCAAAACCCGAACCGCGCCGCCATCCTTGAGGCGTCCGAACAGGACCTCATCGGCGAGCGGCGTCTTGATCGTGGTCTGGATCAGGCGTGCCATGGGCCGGGCACCCATCGCCTCGTCGTAACCGTTCTCGGTCAACCACTCGCGCGCCTCGTCCGAGAGTTCAATGGTCACGTTGCGGTCGGCCAGCTGCGCCTCGAGCTGGAGCACGAACTTGTCGACAACCTTGGCCACCACGTCCTTCGGCAGATGTCCGAACGAGATGATCGAGTCGAGGCGGTTCCGGAATTCCGGCGCGAAGAGCTTGTTGATCGCCTCGACGTCGTCTCCCGTGCGCTTGGCCTGGGTGAAGCCGTAGGCCGACTTCGCCATGTCCGATGCGCCCGCATTCGTCGTCATGATGATGATGACGTTGCGGAAATCCACCTGCTTGCCGTTGTGGTCGGTGAGCTTGCCGTGGTCCATCACCTGCAACAGGATGTTGAAGAGGTCGGGATGGGCCTTCTCGATCTCGTCCAGCAGCAGCACGCAATGCGGATGCTGGTCGATCCCGTCAGTGAGCAACCCGCCCTGATCGAAGCCGACATAGCCGGGCGGAGCGCCGATGAGACGGCTGACCGTGTGGCGCTCCATGTATTCCGACATGTCGAAACGGATCATCTCGATGCCGAGTGACGAAGCGAGCTGCTTGGCCGCTTCCGTCTTGCCGACACCGGTGGGCCCGGCGAACAGGTACGAGCCGATCGGCTTGTCCGGATCGCGCAAGCCGGCGCGCGCCAACTTGATCGCCGAGGTGAGAGCCTCGATGGCATCCGTCTGCCCGTAGACAACGCGCTTCAGGTTCTCGGTGAGGTTCTTGAGAACCGCCGCATCGTCCTTCGAGACGGTCTTTGCCGGGATACGCGCCATCGTCGCGATGGTCGCTTCGATTTCCTTCACCCCAATCGTCCGCTTGCGGCGAGCTTCCGGCACGAGCATCTGCGACGCGCCGGTCTCGTCGATCACGTCGATCGCCTTGTCCGGCAACTTGCGGTCGTTGATGTAGCGCGCAGACAACTCGACGGCGGCTTTCACGGCCTCGGTCGTGTATTTGAGTTTGTGAAACTCCTCGAAATAGGGCTTGAGACCCTTCACGATCTCGATGGCGTCCGGGATCGACGGCTCGTTGACGTCGATCTTCTGAAACCGGCGCACCAGGGCGCGGTCCTTTTCGAAGTACTGACGGTACTCCTTGTAGGTGGTCGAGCCGATGCAGCGGAGCGAGCCGTTGGCCAAAGCGGGCTTGAGCAAGTTCGACGCGTCCATCGCACCGCCGGAAGTCGCGCCGGCGCCGATGACGGTGTGGATCTCGTCGATGAAGAGCACCGCGTTCGGGTGCGCCTCGATCTCCTTCATCACCTGCTTGAGCCGCTCCTCGAAGTCGCCACGATAGCGCGTGCCCGCGAGCAGGGTGCCCATGTCGAGGGAGAACACCGTTGCGTCGATGAGAACTTCCGGCACTTCCTTGTTGATGATCTTGCGCGCCAGTCCTTCGGCAATGGCGGTCTTGCCGACACCCGGGTCGCCCACGAGCAGCGGATTGTTCTTCTGACGGCGGCACAGGATCTGGATGGTGCGCTGGACCTCGCTCTCACGACCGATCAGCGGATCGATCCGGCCATCGCGGGCCTTCTTGTTGAGATTGACGCAGTAAGCCTCGAGCGCGTCGCCCTTCTTCTTGGTGCGGTTCTCCGTCTCTTCGCCGCTCGGACGCTCGGTGGAAGGCTCCTCCTCCGCGCCACGAACGGGCTTCGGCTCGGACGCGCCGGGACGCTTGGCGATGCCATGGCTGATGTAGTTGACCGCGTCATAGCGGGTCATGTCCTGCTCCTGCAGGAAATAGGCGGCATGGCTCTCGCGCTCGGCGAAGATCGCCACGAGCACGTTGGCCCCGGTCACCTCTTCCCGGCCGGAGGACTGGACGTGGATGACGGCACGCTGGATCACCCGCTGGAAACCCGCCGTCGGCTTGGCATCCTGGCGCCCATCGCCGATCAGGTTGGCGAGTTCGGTGTCCACATACTCGACGAGGCTGCGTTTCAGCATGTCGACCTCGACGTTGCAGGCGCGCATGACGGCCGCGGCGTCCTGGTCGTCCACCAGGGCGAGGAGCAGATGCTCCAGCGTCGCATATTCGTGCCGACGCTCGCCGGCGAGCGCCAGGGCGCGGTGGAGAGCTTGTTCTAGGCTGCGAGAGAAGCTGGGCAAAAGCGGGTCCTCGTGTGAAGTGCCTATTTTTTTTCCATGACGCACTGGAGAGGATGTTGGTGTTTGCGCGCGAAGTCCATGACCTGCGTCACCTTGGTCTCCGCCACCTCATAGGTAAAGATCCCGCACTCGCCGACGCCATTCTGATGCACGTGCATCATGATCTGGTAGGCATCGGCCTGTGATTTGTTGAAAAATTTCTCGACCACGTGCACGACGAACTCCATCGGCGTGTAATCGTCGTTGAGAAGGAGTACGCGGTACAGGCTCGGCCGTTTCGTCTTGGGTTTGGTCCGAGTGATGATCGCAGTCCCCGAGCGACCATCGTCATTACCGCCCGGTCCAATGGGATCGGCTGCGCGCGGCGTCGAAGGATCGTCAGGGATCGCGCCATCAAGCCCAGCGGTCGTGGCGGCGCCGCTGTGATCCGTATTGAGGGAGACCAGACAACGCATCGGGTCGTCGGACATCGGAATAGCATCGACCCCATTTGTGGCAGAGAAGCCCGGACGCGGATTGTGAGACCCCACCGGCTTCCCGACTGCACGCTGGCGCCGCGCGCCTGCTTCACCATCAATCTATAGGCCGTTTCCCGACTTCGCCAGTCGCCTGCGCGCACTTGTCCGGTACGTGGCGCGGTGAACGCCTGCCGCCGGGCGGACTTTACCCGGCAATGCCGCAGGAAGGTGCGATGACGCACGAAAAAGGGCGACCGAGCCGTCGCTCGATCACCCTTTGGCATATCATTCTTGTCGTCGCCGGCTCCAACGCCGGACGGACGCTCAGTTGGTAGCGGGAAGCTTGATCTTGGTCAGGCCCTCGAGCGGCTTGCCGATCTCCTTGGCGAGCTCGGCATACAGGCCGCCGACCAGCTTCGCTTGAGCGACCATGCGCTCGTAGGACGCCTTCATGAACTCGGCCTGGATTTCCATGGCGCTCTGAGGGGTCTTCGCCTCAGACAGCTTCTTCATCGTGGCGGTGCCATGCTCGAAGGACTGCTTGGTGAAGTCCGCCATCTCGGTGCCGACGGTCTGGTTCGTCCGGGCGACGAGCGACACGCTCTTCATCGCCGAATCGAAGCCGGACTTGTCGAAAGCGGGGATCTTGTCGAAGGGCTGGAAAGTCATGGGATGCGAGATACCCTTGCGGGCATTCCTCTGGGGCCGGATGTCGACAAGGCCGGTTCCCCGACCCGCGGAATCGACCAACGCCTTCTTTATGTGCAATGCACCATGGGTCGTCAAGATTTATATTGCACCGCAGCGAAAGCGAGCAAATTGATGCCGTGGCATTAACCGGGCCGTAACCGCGTCGACCTAGCCTGATTGACAGATGTTGCGAGGGCACGGCGGCACGTTCGCCGGCCTTGCAGTGATGATGCAGTGCAAGCCGACCTCAGGGTTGGTTGTCGAGGACACCCCGTCGCGATGCGTAGCGTTCCGAGTCGCTCCCGGACGACCCATGGACTGCCGGCCCTGATTACGGCCGCAGCCGTTCTCACGGCCATCGCCTCGCCCGCCGATGCGCGTCGTGGGCACCATCACCGGGGCGGTGGCGGGGGCTACAACCCGCCCTACGCCGCCATGGTGGTCGATGTGAAGACGGGCCGCACCCTGCATGCGGTCAACGAGGATTCCCTCCGCCACCCGGCGTCGATCACGAAGGTGATGACGCTCTACATGCTGTTCGAACAGCTCGAGCGTGGCCGTTTCAACCTCGACTCGCCCCTGACCATCTCGGCATTCGCCGCCGCCCGGCCGCCGTCCAAGCTCGGTCTCCGGCCCGGCTCGACGATTGAGGTGGAGGACGCGATCAAGGCGATCGTGACGAAATCCGCCAATGACGTGGCCTGCGCCATCGGCGAGAACATTGCCGGCTCGGAGCCGAAATTCGCCGAGATGATGACCCGCAAGGCACAGGCCCTGGGAATGTCCCGGACCAACTACGCCAACGCCTCGGGCCTGCCCGATGCGGACCAGATCACCACGGCGCGCGACCTGACCATCCTCGCCCGGGCGATCCAGGACCGGTTTCCGCGCTACTACAAGTACTTCCAGACCCGCTCCTTCGCCTTCCGCGGCCGGGTCATCGGCAACCACAACCGGCTCCTGGGCAATGTCGAAGGCGTGGACGGCATCAAGACCGGCTACACCCGCGATTCCGGCTTCAACCTGATGACCGCCGCCAAGTCCGACGACCGCCAGATCGTGGCGATCGTGCTCGGCGGAAAGTCCGGTGCCAGCCGCGACCGCATCATGGCCGATCTCGTCCGGGCGAACCTGCCGCGCGCCTATGCCGGCAACCGCCAGGCACCGGCGGTGACGGAAGTCGCCGAGCGTGGCCGCCCGGCCGTGGTGGCGGACGCCACGTCGCGGACGCGCACTCAGGTCGCCTCGGCCGACGACGAGGAGATCGAGGTGGAGACCACCGCCTCGACCCAACCTCTCGACATCAGCCCGCGCCAGACCACGACCCCTGGAAGTGCCGGTGCCAAGTGGCGGAGCGGCGCCCTCCCGGCCTCGGCTCAGGCCTATGCACCGAGCAGCGCACCCGCCGCTTTCCCTGGAACCAAGGCTTCGCCCAGCGGCAAGTCGGATGCACGTCTCGCATCGGTCGATGGCGCCCGGCCCGAGCCCGCCCCGAAGTCAGCGTCCACGAGCCGCGTCACGCCTACCGCCTGGGTGATCCAGCTCGGCGCCATGGACGACGAAGACAAGGCTAAGTCGATGCTTTCCGAGGCGCGCAGCCGGGCCGGAAGCGCCCTGTCCAAGGCCTCGCCCTACACGGTGAGGGTCGATCATGGCGGCGCCACCCTCTACCGGGCCCGGTTCTCGGGCTTCAGCGAACAGGAAGCCGCGCAGGACGCCTGCTCGACCCTGAAGCGCAACGGCTTCAACTGCTTCGCCACGCGAAGCTGAAACCCGCCATCGCGACGGCTTAGCTTTTCAGAAGCTGGAAGCCCTCCTGACATCGGTGACGACGCCATTTGCGTCCTCGCCGAACCCAGTCGGCTGTTCGCCGGCCGGGTCCGATCGAGCATTTTTCTGGCAACGCGCGTGGAGTATCAGCGATGTCGGCTCACAAGCCTGTCTCGGGCCGCGTTGATGCGCGAAGCCCCCTCGACCGTTCCGCCCTGGTCGGGATGCCACCGTTTCATCAGCGTGCGATGAGCCGTGCGGATCTGCTGCAGGGTCGCCCCGCTCTGAAGCCCCAGGATCTGGTGGGCCTCCTCTTGCGTCATCGCCCCTGGATCCGGCGGACGGCGCGACCGCGCGTCGGAATCTCTCTCAGCGTCTTCACGCCCGGCGGCCGTTCTGCCGTCGAGATACGTCTGTAAACGGCGCCCGGCGATGCGGTCAGCCTTGCGGCAGACGGCGAGGATCTGCATCAGCGCCGCTTCAGGAAGCTGCGACAGGCGCCGCCCGGCATAGGGACCGATCTGGACGATCCCGTCAGCGGTCCGCCCATCGGGCATCACCTCGAACAGCACGATCGTGGGCCGCGAGACGGATGCGCGCCTGAACAGGCCGCGAAGCCGGGCGACCACGGCGTCGACACCGTCGAGGAACCAGAACGCGACGCCCCCGAACAGAATCGCTAGTTCGATCCGACCACGAACCGCAGCCACGCCGGCCAGGGCGAGCAAGACGTAGCCGCCGATCCGTCTCGCCAGTCGCGGCGTGATCAGCCGACCCAGGCGCCGGACGAGGTGGGGCTTGGCGGTCTTGGCGTACCACCACAGGACGAACAGGGCCGCGAGGGCGGCAAGGATGGTCATCGGCGCATGTCGTGGTCGAGCGTGACCCGTCCGCCGATCCTGACCTGGACATCGCCGATCCGGTGGAAGCCGCCCTGCGTTCCCACCTGCTCGGCGCT
The DNA here is from genome assembly GCF_001422895.1 of Methylobacterium sp. Leaf106. NCBI lineage: Bacteria > Pseudomonadati > Pseudomonadota > Alphaproteobacteria > Hyphomicrobiales > Methylobacteriaceae > Methylobacterium > Methylobacterium sp. Leaf106. Next base: position 760,607 of record NZ_LMNB01000023.1, on the reverse strand, counting down.
GCGATCCGGACACGTGTCGCGCGGCGGGAGGCGAACCCCCTCGGGAGCATCGTCGGGGCATAGGCGCCGCGACGCGTCCCTCGCTCCGGCCGGCATCACGCCGAGCACGAGCGCGACGCAGACGAGGGATCGGAACAGGCGGGCCTTCGTCGTCATTGCGGTGTCTTGCGTGTTGTCGTTCGGCGCGGTTTCAACCCTACTGCACCGGAAACGGCCTCTGTGACAGCCCGGCCTGGGAAAGCCTTATTGCCGCGGCTCGGCCACATCCGCCGTGATGGCCTTCACCTTGCGGATGCGGCCGTCCCGCTCGACGGCGAGATCGACGGCCTTGCCGATGCCCGCCGCCTCCATCGCGGCGGTGAGATCGGCGAGGCGGTGCACCGGCTGACCGCCGGCTCCGACGATGACATCGCCGATCGTACCGGTCTGGACATCGACACCGCGCAATCCTGCCTCGGCGGCCGGCGATCCGCGCAGGACCCGCAGGACCACGACGCCGTCGATCCCGAGACGCGCGGCGGTCGCTTCCTGACCGGCGATGATGCCGATGCCCGGATTGCGGGTGCGGCCGTTGCGGATGAGTTCGGGCACGACCCGGTTCACCACGTCCACGGGGATCGCGAAGCCGATGCCGGCGCTGGCACCCGAGGGAGAATAGATCGCCGTGTTGACGCCCACGAGTCGCCCCGCGGAATCGAGGAGCGGCCCCCCGGAATTGCCGGGATTGATCGCGGCGTCGGTCTGGATCACGCCGGAAAACTCCCTCCCCTCCCCCGTCGGGAGGCGGCGACGAAGAGCGCTGATGACGCCCGTCGTGAGAGTATGGTCGAGGCCGAACGGGTTGCCGATGGCGAAGGCCGCTTGCCCGACCTTGAGATCCGCCGAGGTACCGATGGCCAAGGGCGGCGGAACGACACCGGTGCCGCCGAGGCGAAGCACGGCGAGGTCGTAGCTCGGCGCGGTCCCGACGATCGTCGCCGGGCGGACCTCCCCCGAGGATAGGCGGACGGACACCGAGCCACCCCGCTGGGCCGCGCCCGCCACCACGTGATTGTTGGTGACCACGTGCCCGGCGGCATCCCAGACGAAGCCCGTGCCCGTCTGCGCGCCGTTGCCCCCTTCGCCCTCCTCGGAATCGGGGTTCATCAGGGAACGCCCCTGGGCAGCTGCCTGGGCGAAGACATGCACGACCGACGGGCTCGCGCGCTCGAACAAGGTCGCGGTGGACGTTTCGGATGGGGCCAGATCCCCCCGGGCCGTGATCGCCCGAGGAGTTTCAGCCGAGAACAGGAGCGCCGCCACATAGGGCTGTCCGACGTAGAGCGCCATGAGCACCAGGGCCGCCGTGATCGCCATGCGGCCAAAGCGATCCGACATGTCACATCCCTTTCACAGCTTTGGAAAAATTCTGGACTGCGTCCGTCGCATTAACTGGTCGGTCACCCATCTCCGTTCAACTGTTTTCACGGGCGGCACGATCCGGGTGCGCGGGCACACGGTTCCGTCCCAAGGTTCAAGCTACAAGTTCAATCAGCACTGTCACCCTCAACTCTTCTTCATAAAAAGAGGGCGTCCCAGGGCAGCCGCTTCAAGCTTTGTGTTCAAAACATGATGTTTAAGGCGGGGGATAAAGGATCGGGTCTGCCATACTCATCATGGCAATGCCCAAATTGATCGCAAAGCTGCCCTAGAGATGCTTCCATTCTCACGGAAACACGTCCCGCGCTGGCTGCACCGAATGCTGGCCCAGCAGCACAGACCCGCGGGGAACGACCCTCTCAGGTTCAAGGAAAACATCGCTATGGAAACCGAAGCCCTCGAACGTCCCGCCGATCTAACGATCTGGCGGACCACCCCCGTCCCGGCGCCGCTGGCCCAGCCCGCGCGCTACGGCACCCTTCGCGAGGCGATCGAGGCCGCCGCAGGCGCCCTGACCGACCCGGCAAAGCAGCCGTGGATCATCACCGAGGAAGGCGAAATCCTCTCGCCGAACTGGATCCGCACCTATCTCAACTGAGGTGATGCGGCCTCTCGCGGCCTCCTGACGAGGCCAGGAAGACCCAGCCGCCGGCGCGGAACCGACCGCGCCGCACGGCGGACGTCCCGATCTGTCGTGAACCGAGCCGGGCTGTCCGTTACGTTTTCGGCCCCTGGCGACACGCACGACTCATCCTGCCGGATGACCTGCCCCAATGCGGGCGCTCATCCGGCCTCTCCCACCGATGGTAACCGGGGCTCAGACCTGCCGGTCCACGACTGCGCCTTGGCCTTCGGGAAGAACGGCCTTCTGTTGATCGGCGGATTGCTGCAAGAGCTGGGCGATGGCCCGATCACTCTCACCTTGCTTGCGTATGAAGGTCGTCTGCATCGACTCGCGCGTCGCAGCGCTCTGGTTCGAGACGATCGACTGCGCGAGGCCGGCGATGGAATCACTCATGAACGGGGTTCCTCATGGCTCAGACGGGCTTAGCCCGCTCGATCTTGCCAAACACTGAAGAAAGCCAGTCGCTATTGTTTGTAATTTCCCCGTTCGATCTCGCCGTGCCGATAAACCTCCGGCTTGTTCACGAGGGAGACCAGAACGTAGGAAACGATCATCAGCAGGTACCAGGAACCCAGCTTCGGCCAGGAAACCATCGCCCAGGTCGATACCTGGTTCGGATAGAGCCAGACCCGCGTTCCGGTGCCGATGTTCTCGGCGAGCCAGATGAACAGGGCGACGAGCAGGAAGCCCAGGAGAAGCGGCATCCGCCGGTGTACCCGCCAGACCTTGAAATGCACCCAGGTTCGGCCGAACAGCAGGGCCGTCGCCGCGAACAACCCGAGGCGGATGTCCGTTACGTAGTGGAGCGTGAAAAAGTTAAGGTAGATCGCCGTGGCCAGCAGAAGCGTCGCACCGGTGCCGGGATGGTGGGTGAAGCGGAAATCGAACAGGCGCCACACCCGGGCGATGTAGGAGCCGATGCTCGCATACATGAAGCCCGTGAAGAGCGGCACGCCGGCGATGCGGAGCAGGCTGGCCTCCGGGTAGATCCATGACCCAACGGCGGACTTGAAGATCTCCATCACCGTGCCGACCACATGGAAGAGCGCGATCACCTTCGCCTCCTCCCAGGTCTCCATGCGCAGGGCGAGAAGGGCGACCTGGATCATCACGGCCGAGAGGGTCAGCATGTCGTATCGGCTCAGCGTGACCTGGGCGGGATAGAACAGGTAGCTGCCGATCAGGAGGGCGCACAGCAATCCGCCGAACAGGCAGGCCCATCCCTGCTTGATGCCGAAACGCAGGAATTCGTAGACCCCGGCCACCAGAGGTCCACGTGCCAGAGCCCAGGCGCCGACCTGCGCCTCGATGGCGACGAACCGGGCAATGGGGCGCCATAGGCGGGCCGCGCTGGCGGTCGGAATGTCTGTCACGGTGGCTGTCCCAAAGCTTTTGCGGTCTCCCTTTACCCGAATGGAGACCAGGCCCACATCGAGGCTCGGCCTTATCGATCGCGCGAGGGACCGACCGTTTGACGATCCACACGTTGTCCGACGAAACCGATCCCGAAACGCGCCGCGTGCGGCGGAACCTCGCCCGGCTTCAGATTCTGCTCGAACGCCGCCGCGTGCGCGCCGTGGCCATGCGCGGTGTCCGTGGGGCTCTCGGCGGCGGCGCCAGCTTCGCCGCCTTGGTGAAGCTGAAGCTCGCCGGCTCCCTCTTGCTCAAGGGCGGGCTAGCCCTGCTCGTCGGGCTCTGTTTCGCCTGGCCTGTCGTGGCCGGTCTCCTCCTCGCGCTCGTCCTCGTCGTTCTCGCCGTGGTGGGTGCCTTCGAGGGCGAGGCGCCGAGTTGTCCCGATACCTGCTGGAGCGCCTCGAGGCGACGCGACAGGCTGCGCGAGATGATCGACGAGCGTCTCGGATGGCTCGAAAGCCGCACCGGCCCGGCACCGCGATATCGCCGACCGTGACGAGATTGTCCCGCTCGTTGAACACGGACCGACGGGTCCGATGACGTCACTGTTTCTCAAAATGGATTTGAGAGGGATAGCCCGAAGCCGGTGCTTCACTATAATGCTTCGCCAAACGCCGCCGCACGAGTTCGATCACATGACGTCCCGTATCCCCGATTTCGCGAACGTCCCATACGCGGCAGATGCCTTCACGGCGCCCGTGCCGCCGGCGGGCGAGCCATGGATGACGCCCGAGGGCATCCCGGTGAAGGGCGTATACGGGCCGGAGGATCGCGAGGGGATCGAGTTTCTCCATACCTATCCGGGTGTGGCGCCCTACCTGCGCGGCCCCTACCCGACCATGTACGTGACCCAGCCCTGGACGATCCGGCAATATGCCGGCTTCTCCACGGCCGAGGATTCGAACGCATTCTATCGGCGCAACCTCGCCGCCGGACAGAAGGGCCTGTCGGTCGCCTTCGATCTCGCTACCCACCGCGGCTACGATTCCGATCACCCGCGTGTCTCGGGCGATGTCGGCATGGCCGGCGTGGCGATCGATTCGATCTACGACATGCGGACGCTCTTCTCGGGCATCCCGCTGGACGAGATGACCGTGTCGATGACGATGAACGGCGCGGTGCTGCCGATCCTCGCCCTCTACATCGTGGCGGCCGAAGAGCAGGGCGTGCCGCCCGAGAAACTCGCGGGCACGATCCAGAACGACATCCTCAAGGAGTTCATGGTCCGCAACACGTACATCTACCCGCCGGCGGGCTCGATGCGGATCATCGGCGATATCTTCGCCTACACCTCTGCCCATATGCCGAAGTTCAATTCGATCTCGATCTCCGGCTACCACATGCAGGAAGCCGGGGCGACCAACGACCTCGAACTCGCCTACACGCTCGCCGACGGCGTCGAGTACATCAAGGCGGGTCTCGCCGCCGGGCTCACCATCGACAAGTTTGCCCCGCGACTGTCGTTCTTCTGGGCGATCTCGACGAACTTCTTCATGGAGATCGCCAAGATGCGGGCGGCGCGCCTGATCTGGGCCAAGCTCGTGAAGGAGTTCGAGCCGAAGACCGATAAATCCCTCCCCCTGCGCACCCACAGCCAGACATCGGGCTGGTCTCTGACCGCACAGGACGTGTTCAACAACGTCACCCGCACGTGCATCGAGGCGATGGCCGCGACGCAGGGCGGCACCCAGTCGCTTCACACCAACGCCCTCGACGAAGCACTCGCGCTCCCCACCGACTTCTCGGCTCGCATCGCCCGCAACACCCAGCTTTTCCTGCAGCAGGAGAGCGGCACGACGCGCATCGTCGACCCGTGGGGCGGCTCCTACTATGTGGAGAAGCTCACCCAGGACATCGTCGCCCGCGCCTGGGAGCACCTGCGCGAAGTCGAGGAATTGGGCGGTATGGCAAAGGCCATCGAGGCCGGCATCCCCAAACTGCGCATCGAGGAAGCGGCGGCCCGCGCCCAGGCGCGGATCGATTCCGGCCGTCAGACCATCGTCGGTGTCAACAAATTCAAGCCCGAGGACGATCGCGCCATCGAGTTGATGCGCGTCGACAACGGCAATGTCCGTATGCTGCAGATCGACAAGCTCAAGCGGCTGCGCGCCGAGCGCAATCAGGCCGATGTCGATGCCGCGCTGGCGGCACTGACCGCAGCCGCCCAGGGAGAGGGCAATCTCCTGGCGCTAGGTGTCGAGGCTGCCCGCGCGAAGGCCACGGTGGGAGAGATTTCCGACGCCCTGGAGAAGGCCTGGGGCCGGCATCGCGCCGAGATCCGCTCGATCTCGGGTGTCTACAAGCGAGAGGTAGGTGGCATGTCGCCGGTGGTCGAGACCGTTCGTCAGCTCGTGGAGACCTTCGAGGAGAATGACGGGCGGCGCCCGCGCATCCTCGTCGCCAAGATGGGCCAGGACGGGCACGACCGTGGCCAGAAGGTCATTGCGTCGGCCTTCGCCGATCTCGGCTTCGACGTCGATATCGGCCCACTCTTCGCCACTCCGGCCGAAGCCGCAAGACAAGCTGTGGAGAACGACGTCCACATCGTCGGCGTTTCGTCTCTCGCCGCCGGCCACCTGACGCTGGTGCCCGAATTGAAGGCGGCGCTGACTGAACAGGGACGCGGCGACGTGATGATCGTCATCGGCGGCGTGATCCCCCCGGGTGACTATCCGGCGCTCTATGCCGCTGGCGCATCAGCGATCTTTCCGCCCGGCACGGTCATTGCTGAAGCAGCCGTGAAGCTGATCGAGGAATTGAGCGGCAGGCTTGGCTACAACGCGCGGCAGGCCGCGGAATAGGATGACCGTATTGCTGCATCGAAATTCATGAAGATAACTTCGAGGCCATTGCCGGACGCTCACCTTCTGCCCTAATCGCGTCCGTCGCATATTTTGCCCCGCAACGGGTTGGTTGCGGCGCAGCAAGGTCGTATTTCCCGGCATCGTACTGAACCTGAAATTGTGAGTTGACGCCGATGGCCTCAGGATTTTCCGCCCTCATCCATCCGGTCATCCTATGCGGTGGCTCCGGTACGCGATTGTGGCCCGCCTCCCGCGAGAGCATGCCGAAGCAGTTCACGCCGCTCGTGAATGCCGATAGTTCGACCTTCCAGGACACGGCCCGTCGCGTCGCGGATGGAACCGCCTTCTCGCGGCCGACGATCATCACCAGCAGCGACGCCCGCTTCATCGTAGCCGAACAGCTGCTTCAGGCCGAAGTCCAGGCGGACATTGTCCTCGAGCCCGAGCGGCGCGACTCAGCCGCGGCCGTCGCGGTCGCCGCCCTCCATGCCGCCCGGCGCGACCCGGAAGCGGTAGTGCTCATCCTGGCCGCCGATCACGTCATCGGCGACACGGCTGCCTTCGTGGATGCTGCGCGCGCCGCCGCTGTTGGCGCGCAGGCCGGTCGGATCATGACGCTGGGGATCGAGCCCACCGCACCGTCCACTGCCTATGGCTATATCCGCAAGGGCGCATCGATCGACGGGGTCGAAGGCGCGTATGAGATCGGTCGCTTCGTGGAGAAGCCCAACCGTCACGGAGCGGAAAGCCTGATCGCCGACGGTGCCCTGTGGAACAGCGGCTATTTCCTTTTCCGGGCCGACGTCATGCTGGCCGAGTTGGAGACCTATGCTCCGGAAATCCTGGCCGCCACCCGCGCCGCTCTCGACGGGGCGACGACCGATCTCGATTTCCTGCGCCTGGATGCTACCGCCTTCGCAAGCGCGCCGAAGACTTCGATCGATTATGCCGTGATGGAGCGGACCGATCGAGCCGGAGTCTTGCCGGTGTCCTTCCCCTGGTCCGATGTCGGCACCTGGGACGCGGTCTGGGACGTGTTGCCCCGTGATGCGTTGGGTAACGCCGTGCGCGGTCGCGTGGAACTCGTCGAGACCCGCGGTAGCCTCGTGCATAGCGAAGGCGAGCATCTCACTGCCGTGGTGGGTCTCGACGATGTCGTCGTGGTCTCGACCCCGGACGCCGTCCTCGTGACCTCGAAGGCGAAAGCCGGCCTCGTGAAGGAACTGGTCACGCAGTTGCGCGAAAAGGCCCATCCCGAGGCGGATGCGCATCGTCGGATGTTCCGCCCCTGGGGTTGGTACCAGCGCATCGATATCGGCGAGCGCTTCCAAGTGAAGCGCATCATGGTGACGCCGGGCGGGCGGCTCTCGCTGCAGAAGCATTTCCACCGGGCCGAGCATTGGGTCGTGGTTCGCGGGACCGCCGAGGTCACCGTGGACGATCGCGTCGTGCTGGTTCACGAGAACGAGGCCGTGTACCTGCCCATCGGTTCGATGCATCGTCTCACCAATCCGGGCAAGATCCCCCTCGAACTCATCGAGGTCCAAGTCGGATCCTATACCGGTGAGGACGACATCATCCGCGTCGAGGACATCTACGGACGATAGGCGCGACGGTCGGGCTCAAGCGGCTACGGGTCGCTCGACCCGGCCGCGATAGGACAGGGCCTCGGCGAGGTGGAGGCGGCGCACCTGCTCTTCGCCGTCGAGATCCGCCAAGGTTCGTGCCACGCGCAATACGCGGTGGAAGCCTCGTGCCGAGAGACGCATCGTCTCCGCCGCGTTGCGGATCAGAGCCGTACCGTCTGCATCAGGCGCCGCCATCTCCTCAATCAGCGGCACCGGACAGGTCGCGTTCGTGACGACGCCGGTCAGGCCGTGCGCCGCGAAACGTGCGGCCTGCAGCGCCCTTGCCGAGGCGACGCGTGCCGCTGTCTCCGCCGAGCCTTCGGCTGGAGGAGGCAAGATCAGATCGGCCGCCGTGACGGCACCGACTTCGATCCGCAAGTCGATGCGATCGAGGAGTGGCCCTGAGATCCGCGCGCCATATTGGGCGACGCAGCGGTCGTTGGGTCCGCGCCGGCAGGCATAGCCCGGCTCCAGGGCCTGACCGCACCGGCAGGGATTCATGGCGGCAATCAGCTGGAACCGCGCGGGGTACGTCACCCGGTGATTGGCGCGGGCTATCATGACCTCGCCGGTTTCCATCGGCTGGCGCAGGGAATCGAGCACCTGCGGTGTGAACTCGGGAAGCTCGTCGAGGAACAGCACGCCGCCATGCGCCAGTGAGGCCTCGCCGGGGCGGGCATTGATACCACCCCCTACGAGGGCAGCCATCGACGCCGAATGGTGAGGTTGCCGGAACGGCCGACGGTTCGACAGAGCTCCGCCTTTCAACTCACCGGCCACCGACTGGATCATCGAGACTTCGAGGAGCTCGCGGGGCCCGAGCGGCGGCAGGATGGAGGGAAGCCGGGCCGCGAGCATCGATTTACCCGCACCGGGCGGGCCATTCATCAGAAGATTGTGGCCTCCGGCGGCGGCGATCTCCAGGGCACGTTTGGCTCCCTCCTGGCCCTTGATGTCGCGAAGGTCCGGCAGCCGTCCCGTGGTCGTGGCCACGGCCGGCTCCGGGCGTGCCATGACCTGACTGCCCTTGAAATGGTTCGCGAGCTGGATCAGTGAGCGCGGGGCCAGAACGTCCATGTCGCCACCGGCCCATGCCGCTTCGGGCCCCGTCGCGGCCGGGCAGATCAGACCGAGCCCCCGCGAATTCGCCGCCATGGCGGCGGGCAAGACGCCGTTCACCGCTGTGATCGTGCCGTCCAGGGCCAGCTCGCCGAGGACGCAATATCCGGCGAGCGCATCGGGCGGGATCGCGCCAATGGCGGCCATCACCGCGAGCGCGATGGGTAGATCGTAATGCGATCCCTCCTTCGGCAAGTCCGCCGGAGCGAGGTTGACGGTGATGCGCTTTGCCGGAAGCGCAAGTCCCGATGCGATCAGGGCCGAGCGGACGCGCTCCCGCGATTCCGCCACGGCCTTGTCGGCCAGACCAACCACCATGAAAACTACGGCGCCGGGAGCGATCTGCACCTGCACGTCGACGGCACGCGCCTCGATTCCCTCGAAGGCAACGGTGGCGACGCGGGTGACCATGGTTTCGAGCCTCTGAGGTTAAGGCCAAGGTTATGGCGAGCCGGCGCCCGTGACAACCAGCGCGTGCGCCCTTGCGGAATTGTCATGGAACTCCGGCAGGGCTGTACCGTTCGCAACCGTCTGATTTCCACCCAAGGAGATGTCCATGTCGATCAAGACCGCCGGCCTCGCAGCCATTGCCCTCGGTTTCGCCCTGACCGGTACCGCCTTCGCCGACAGGGCACCGACGCCCGAGGAACTCACCAAGATCGAGGCGACCCTGAAGAAGGAAGGCTTCGTGAAGTGGAAGAAGATCGAGGTCGAGGATCATGAGATCGACGTGGACGATGCCATCGATGCCAATGGCAAGCAGTTCGACCTCGAGCTCGACCCCAAGACCTTCGCCATCACCACCCGCGAAGCCGAATAGAGGTCCGGCCTCGTGAGGCGCTTGCGTTACGCCGAAGCGCCGGCCATATAGCGCTCGGGAGGTTGGCGAGGGACGTTTCACTCGCCAACCGGGTCAGGTCCGGAAGGAAGCAGCCCTAACGAGACCGAGCGGGTCTTCGTCCAGCCTCCCACCTTCGTCGATCCTCACCGATCGACCTGTCCGAGGCCCCGCGTGGCGGCATTCCCCCGACCCGGGGCCGTTCGAACCACGCAAGGCGGCATGGACGCGACTTCCGGCACACCGAGCGATCTTCCTGGCCTGCCGGGCTTGCCCGAGCCCGTGCCGGCGGTGACGCCCTATCGGGTGCTCGCCCGCAAGTACCGCCCGCAGAATTTCGACGACCTGATCGGCCAGGGCGCCATGGTGCGCACATTGGCCAATGCGTTCGCGGCCAACCGCATTCCACAGGCGTGGATGCTCACCGGCGTACGCGGCGTCGGGAAGACGACGACGGCCCGCATTCTCGCACGGGGCCTCAACTATGTCCGCGACGGCCATCCCGATACCGGCCCTACCATCGCCATGCCGGAGCTCGGCCGGCATTGTCAGGCGATCATGGAATCCCGGCACATGGACGTGCTGGAGATGGATGCCGCCTCGCATACCGGCATCGACGACGTGCGCGGCATCATCGACGGCATTCGTTACTCGCCGGTCTCGGCCCGCTACAAGGTCTACATCGTCGACGAGGTGCATATGCTCTCGGAGAAGGCGTTCAACGCCTTCCTGAAGACCCTGGAAGAGCCGCCGCCCCACGCCAAGTTCGTCTTCGCCACCACCGAGATCCGCAAGGTCCCGGTGACGATCCTGTCACGCTGCCAGCGCTTCGATCTGCGCCGGGTCGAGGCCGACACCATGGTCGCGCATCTCGCCCGGATCTGTGCGGCCGAGAATGTCGAGGCAGAGCCGGAAGCCCTGGCGGCGATCACCCGCGCCGCCGAAGGCTCCGTGCGCGATGCTCTCTCTCTCCTCGATCAGGCCATTGCCCATGGGGCTGGTCTCGTGACCGGGGCGAACGTGCGCGACATGCTCGGCCTCGCCGACAGGGGGCGGATCGTCGACCTCTTCGAGGCGGTGATGCGCGGCGACGTTCCGGCGAGCTTCGCGGAAGTGCGTGGCCAGTACGAGGCCGGTGCCGACCCGGCGGTGATCCTGTCGGATCTCGCGAGCTTCACACATCTCGTCACTCGTCTGAAGCTTGTGCCCGAGGCCGCCGCCGCGGACCCAACGCTCAGCGCCGACGAGCGCGGCCGGGGCGGCGCATTCGCGGCCAAGCTCTCGGTGCGCGCCCTGTCACGGGCGTGGCAGATACTTCTGAAGGCCATCCCCGAGGTACAAGTCGCTGCAAGACCGCTGGCCGCCACAGAGATGGCGCTCGTACGCCTCGCCTATGCCGCCGATCTCCCGACGCCGGACGAGGCGCTGAGGCAACTGAGGACCGAGGCTCTGGCATCGCCTCAGACGCAAGCGGCACCCTCCGCCTCCCCGCCCGCTCCCATCAGCGCCCCCCCTCCGCCCCAGCCCTCGCCCCCGGCATCGGTGGAGCCGCCGCCACGACCGGCTCTGACCCTGGCCGCTAGCGGCGGCTTGCGGGCGGCCCTCGTACCGTCACCAGTTCCGCAAGTTCCCGCCGTTTCGGCCGGGCCGCGTCTTGCTCGGTTCGAGGATGTCGTGGCGATGGCCGACGAGCGACGCGATATCGGCCTCAAGATGGCCCTCGAACGGGAGGTCCATCTCGTCCGTTTCGAGGAGGGCCGGATCGAATTCCGTCTCGCCGACGGCGGTCGCCAGAGTCTCGCCAACGATCTCGCCCGGTCCCTGGACGCCTGGACGGGGCAGCGCTGGATCGTCGCCCTCTCGAAGGAGGTGGGCGAGCCGACCCTCGCCTACAAGGCCCGCGCCGCTCTCGAATCACGCCATGAGAATGCCGCAGCCCACCCCCTGGTGCGGGAGGTTCTGGCACGCTTTCCGGGCGCTCAGATCGTCGATGTTCGGGACAAGGCCCCTCCCGTCGAGATCGCCGAAAGCGTCGACCTCGCCGGTCCGGAAATCTCAGTCGGCGACGAACCGGACGACGAAGCGTAGCGTTCCTTCAGGCGCCACCCCAGATCACGTTCCCCGCAACTCTTTCGGACATCTCACGCCATGCGCGACCTCATGGGAATCATGAAGCAGGCCCAGGCCATGCAGGAGAAGATGGCGAGCCTTCAAAATGAGCTCGACCTTGTCGAGGTGAAGGGCGCCTCCGGCGGCGGGGCCGTTACGGTGACGATGACGGCGAAAGGGCTCGTCAAGGGCGTCACTATCGACCCGAGCCTGTTGATTCCCGACGAGCGCGAAATCCTCGAAGATTTGATTGTGGCCGCAGTCAACGATGCGCGCGGCAAGGCCGAAGGCGTTGCGGCCGAGCGCATGGCCGAGTTGACCAAGGGGCTACCGATCCCGCCCGGTATGAAGCTTTTCTGAAGCTTCCTTCGGCTGCGAAAGGTCCCGATCCCGACGCGAGCCGGGATCGGGCGATGATCTGCCGTCAGGCGGCGATGACCTGCACGGGCTCGGCGGCACGCACGTCTGCATCAACGTGGTCTTCGAAGCGCTTGAAGTTGTCCTTGAACATCGTCACCAATCGTGTCGCCGTGTCGGCGAAAGCGACTTTGTTGACCCAGGTCTTCACCGGCTGAAGGATATGCGGCTCGACTCCCGGAACGAAAGCCGGGACGGCGAAGCCGAAATACGGATCGCGGCGGAACTCCGCCTTCGACAGCGATCCATCCAAGGCGGCAGCAAGCAGTCGCCGTGTCACCCGGATCGGCATGCGACGTCCGGTGCCTACGCCGCCTCCGGTCCAGCCAGTGTTCACGAGCCAGCAATCGACGTCGTGATGGGCGATGAGGTCGCGCAGCAGGTTGCCGTAGACGCTCGGATGGCGCGGCATGAACGGTGCACCGAAGCAGGTCGAAAACGTCGCTTCCGGCGCGGTCAGGCCGCGCTCCGTGCCGGCGACCTTGGCGGTGTAACCGGAGAGGAAATGGTACATCGCCTCAGCGCCCGTCAGCTTGGCGATGGGCGGCATCACCCCGAAGGCATCGCAGGTGAGCATAACGATGTTCTTCGGGTGCGCGGCCCGGCCCGTCGCGCTGGCATTGGCGATGAAGTCGAGCGGGTAGGCGCAGCGGGTGTTCTCGGTGAGCGACGCATCGTCGAAATCGGGGCGCCGCGACAGCGGGTCGATCACCACGTTCTCCATCACCGTGCCGAAGCGTTCGGTGGTGGCGTAGATCTCCGGCTCGGCATTGCGCGAGAGACGGATGGTTTTTGCGTAGCAGCCGCCCTCGAAGTTGAAGATGCCGTCTTTGCTCCAGCCATGCTCGTCATCGCCGAGCAACTGCCGGGAGGAATCGTTGGACAGGGTGGTCTTCCCGGTTCCGGATAGGCCGAAGAACAGAGCAGAGTCGCCTTCGGCGTCGAGCGCCGCATTGGCCGAGCAATGCATCGGCATCACGCCTGCGCCGGGCAGAACGTAGTTCAGATAGGTGAAGACCGACTTCTTCATCTCGCCGGCATAGGCGCTACCGCCGATGAGGACGATCTTCCGGGTGAAGTCGATGGCGATGACGGTCTTCGAGCGGCAGCCGTGACGGTGCGGTTCGGCCTGGAAGCTCGGAAGATCGATAATCGTCAGACCGGGGACGTAATCCGCAAGGGCCGAACGCTCGGGCCGGATCAGCAGGTTGCGAATGAAGAGCGAGTGCCAGGCGAGTTCGGTGAAAACCCGCGCCTGGACACGATGGGAGGGATCGGCGCCGCCATAGAGGTCCTGGGCGAAGAGTTCGCGCCCTTCGGCATGGCTGAGGAAATCTTGGTACAGAGTCTCGAACTGCTCGGAAGTGATCGCACCGTTGTTCTCCCACCAGATCTCGTCCTCGGTGCCGGCGTCGCGGACGATGAACTTGTCCTTGGGCGAACGTCCGGTATGGCTCCCCGTCGTCGCCACCAGGGCGCCGCCATGGGCGAGCTGCGATTCACCCCGGCTCAGGGATTCCTCATAAAGGCGTGGGGCTTCGAGGTTCCAATGAACCGCCTTGAGATTGCGCAGGCCGATTTTCTCGGGTCCATGGCTGGCGTTGAAGTCGCCGAAATATGTCACGTCCGCTACTCCTCGAACACCTGATCGCTTTGAGGTCTGGCTTGGCCGGAAGCTCCCATTCGTCTTCCGGACTGTCCGATGGAGTGTCCGCGCGGTCGTTCAGGTCCGCCGCGCGCAGGTTCGCCACTCTATCGATCTGACCTGCTTAGTCCGCGAAGGGCACCGGTCAATTGAGCCGGCATTCGTTTCAACGACGAACGAAGGGATCTGTCAGAGAAACAAAGGAGGATCCGGAGCGGCGTCGCAACGCATGCGGCCGCGTCAAATCCCGACTACAAAGCAATCAGATCCGAATCCATTCAACGAGTACGGCCTCGGCCGTCTGACGGAACCCGTATGGCCCAAGCCGTTGCCGGCCCCGAAATCGAACGCCTCATCCAGCTCCTCGCCCGCATGCCGGGGCTCGGCCCGCGCTCGGCCCGGCGCGCGGCGCTTCATCTCATTAAAAAGCGTGACACTCTGCTCGCTCCGCTGGCGGACGCGATGAAAGTTGCTTCCGAGCGCATCGTCGTGTGCCAGGAATGCGGCAACGTCGATACGAGCGACCCATGCACCATCTGCCGCGACGCATCGCGCGATCCCTCCATCCTGGTCGTGGTCGAGGATGTGTCCGATCTCTGGGCCCTGGAGCGTTCGGGCGCGGTGACGGCGCGCTATCACGTTCTCGGCGGCGTGCTCTCCGCCCTCGATGGCGTCCGGCCGGAGCATCTCAATCTCGCGAGCCTGGTGGACCGGGCTGGGAATGGCGATGTCCGGGAGATCATTCTGGCTCTGAACGCCACGGTCGATGGCCAGACCACCGCGCATTACGTCACCGAATCCCTGGCGCATCACGGGCTGAAAGTGACCCGCCTCGCCCATGGCGTGCCGGTGGGGGGTGAGCTCGACTATCTCGACGAGGGAACACTCTCGGCAGCCATACGAAGCCGGACGGCGTTCTGAACAGCATCGCTACCCCCGGTCGATTTGACCGGCCATCCGCCAAACCTTATCTGCGGGTCCGGCACGGCAGACCCGGGAGACGGGGAGCCGGGCGCTTCTCATCGACAGATCCGGCCGAGTCATGACCATCCGCCCCCTCGTCATCCTGCCAGACGTGCGCCTGCGTCAGGTGTCGACCCCCGTCGGTGCCATCGACGACGAGATCCGCACCCTCGCCGCCGACATGCTGGAGACGATGTACGATGCCCCGGGCGTCGGCCTCGCCGCCATCCAGGTCGGCGTGACCAAGCGTGTCGTCACGATTGACACCTCTAAGGACGAGAACGCGCGGCAGCCGCAGATCTTCATCGACCCGGAGATCGTCTGGGCTTCGGAGGAGAAGCGCGTCTACGACGAGGGCTGCCTGTCGATCCCCGAATATTACGGGGAAGTGGAACGGCCCGACCGCGTGCGCGTGCGCTTTCGCGACCTTTCGGGGGAATCCCGCGAGATCGAGGCGGACGGGCTCCTTGCCACCTGCATCCAGCACGAGATCGATCATCTCGACGGCGTGCTCTTCATCGATCACCTGTCGAAGCTGAAGCGCGACCGCGTCATCAAGAAGTTCGTTAAGGCGGCCAAGCGCGGCGAGGACGTCTGATCCCATCCTTCAGCAGAGAGCGCGCGCGATGAAGCTCGTCTTCATGGGGACGCCCGATTTCGCCGTGGCGACCCTGGCGCGCCTGGCGGAAGACGGTCACGATATCGCCGCAGTCTATACCCGCGCGCCGGCAAGGTCCGGGCGAGGCATGGCGTTACGACCGTCCCCCGTCCATGCGCTGGCGGACGGGCTCGGCCTGCCGGTTCACACCCCCGCCACCCTGAAATCGCCGGACGCGCTCACGCTCTTCCGGTCACACGGATGCGATGTCGCCGTCGTGGTCGCCTATGGGATGCTGCTGCCGCAGGCGATCCTCGACGTGCCGCGCCACGGGTGCCTGAACCTTCACGCCTCCCTGCTGCCACGCTGGCGTGGGGCTGCACCGATCCAGCGCGCTATCATGGCGGGGGATACGGAGAGTGGCGTGGGCATCATGCGCATGGAGGCGGGCCTCGACACCGGCCCCGTAGCCCTGGAAGAGCGGGTCGCCATCGCCCCCGGTATGAGCGCGGGAGACCTGCACGATGCGCTGATGCCCATTGGCGCGGCGCTCATGAGCCGAGCCCTCAGCCAACTGGAACACGAGCCCCTCCCCCTCACGCGCCAGTCCGAAGAGGGGCTCGTCTACGCGCGCAAGATCACCAACGAGGAGGCGCGCATCGACTGGTCCAAGCCGGCGCGCGAGGTGGCGAACCACATCAACGGGCTCTCGCCCTTCCCCGGCGCCTTCTTCGAGGCCGATCTCGGCAAGGGGCCGGAACGCGTAAAGGTACTGCGCGCTATGCCAACGGAGGGACAGAGCGCGCCCGGCACTCTGCTCGATGCAGCCGGAGTCATTGCCTGCGCTAAGGACGCGGTACAGCTCACCGAGTTGCGCCGGGCCGGCAAGGGCGGCATCGTCACGGGTGCGGACTTCGTGCGTGGTGCGCATCTCGCGCCGGGAACGCGCTTCCCGTGAACTCAGAGACCGGGGGCCGTCGCTGATGCCCCGCTACAAACTCGTTATCGAGTATGACGGCGCTCCATTCTGCGGATGGCAGCGGCAGGCCGAAGACGTCACCGTTCAGGGCGCCATCGAGGATGCCGTGAAACGCTTCACGGGGGAGGATCTGCGCCTGACCTGCGCCGGTCGGACGGATGCCGGCGTTCACGCCATCCATCAAGTCGCTCATCTCGACCTGAGCAAGGAATGGCGCACGGATACGGTGCGCGACGCCCTGAACGCCCATCTCCGACCGCTTCCGGTCGCCATCGTCAGCGCCGAGCGGGTCGGAGCGGGTTTCGATGCGCGGCAGTCCGCGATCCGCCGGCATTACCGCTATCGTATCTTCAACCGGCGCAGCCCCCCCGCCATGACGCGCGACCATGTCTGGCACGTGCCGTGGCCACTCGATGCCGAGGTGATGCACAGGGCCGCGCAAGGTCTCCTCGGTCGCCACGACTTCACCGCCTTTCGTGCCGCCGAATGTCAGGCGAACAGCCCGATCCGCACCCTCGAACAGCTCGACGTAGCTACGGTGACGATGGGCCTGTTCGAGGAGATCGTGATCTCGACCTCGGCGCGCTCGTTCCTGCACCATCAGGTCCGCGCCATGGTCGGAACGCTGATGATGGCCGGCTGCGGCCGTTTCGGCATCGCCGAGGTCGCCGACATCCTGGCGAGCCGTGACCGCGCCCGCTGCGGCCCCATGGCGCCCGCCAAGGGACTGACCTTCGTGGGGGTGGATTACGGGCCTGACGGCGAACGCCCCGAAAAGTAAGCCGACACCACCCGCCTGTAGATCGCGGTCAGCCGATCGAGATCGGCGATAGCTACGCATTCGTCGGTCTGGTGCATGGTCTCGCCCACGAGGCCGAACTCGATGACCGGGCAGGCATCCTTGATGAAACGGGCATCCGACGTGCCTCCGGTGGTGGACAGGACCGGCCGCAGCCCGGTCTCGGTCTCGATGGCTTCGACCACGAGGTCCGTGAACGCGTCCGGCGCGGTGAGGAAGGCTGGCGAGTTCGAAGGCTGAAGGTCCAGGGTGAACCGGACGGTGTTGCCGGCGGCCGCCTCCAGCCGCCGTTGGATCTCGGCACCCAGGGTTTCCGCCGTCCAACCCTCGTTGAAGCGAATGTTGAACGTGGCGCGGGCATCGGCCGGGATGACGTTGGTGGCTGGATTGCCCACATCGACGGTGGTGAATTCGAGGTTCGACGCATCGAAATGCGCGGTGCCGCCATCGAGGGGCTCGGCGAGAAGGGCAGAGGCGAGACGCAGCAGGCCGGGGATGGGGTTTTCGGCCTTGTGGGGATAGGCCACGTGGCCCTGGCGGCCATGGACGACGAGCTTGCCGGTGAGAGACCCGCGCCGACCGATCTTGATCATCTCGCCGAGGTGCGCCGGGTTGGTGGGCTCGCCGAGAAGGCAATGATCGAAACGCTCGCCCCGCGCCTTCGCCCATTCGAGGAGCTTCACCGTGCCGTTGATGGCTGGCCCCTCCTCGTCGCCGGTGATGAGGAACCCGATGGAGCCGTTGAACGCCCCTCCCCGCTCGGCGACGAAAGCGAGCGCTGCCGAGAGCATGCAGGCGATGCCGCCCTTCATGTCGACCGCGCCGCGGCCGTAGAGCATGCCGTCCGATACCGCGCCGTCGAACGGCCCGTGGCGCCACGCATCAACGGCACCGGGCGGGACGACGTCGGTATGGCCCGCGAAAAGGAGATAGGGGCTGCCTGTCCCGATCCGCGCGTAGAGATTGTCGATGTCGGGCGTTCCCGGTTCCGAGAAGCGCGGGCGCTCGACGGTGAAACCCGCCTCCTCCAAGACGTGGCCGAGCCATTGCAGGGCACCGCCCTCCTCCGGCGTCACCGACGGGCAGCGGATGAGGGCCTGGGCGAGGGCCAGCGGCGAGTGATCGGCGATAACGGGAGAGGACACGGGCATCGTCTCGTCGAGATGGGACATTCCGCTGTCGCGAATAAGCGGCACGGTACCGAGACGCAAATACCGTCCCGATGGCCTTTCAGCGCCTCGCCGCAGGGGTTATCTCACCGGGATGGCCTTCTCCAGCGACGAAGTCGAACGCTACGCCCGCCACCTCGTCCTGCGCGAGGTCGGAGGACCGGGACAAGCGCGTTTGCAGGCGGCGCGGGTGCTCGTCATCGGCGCCGGCGGGCTCGGCGCGCCACTGATCCAGTATCTGGCAGCGGCCGGCATCGGCACGATCGGCATCGCCGACGACGACACGGTCTCGCTCTCGAACCTGCAGCGGCAGGTGATCCACGGCACCCCCGATATCGGCCGCACGAAAATCGACAGCGCAACCGACGCCGTGGCGCGTCTCAACCCGTATGTGCGGATCGAACCGCATCACATGCGGATCGACCGGGACAATGCCGTCGACCTCATTCGCGAGTACGACGTCGTCGCCGACGGGTCGGACAATTTCGCGACCCGCTACGCCGTCTCCGATGCCTGTTTCCACGCGAGGCGTCCTCTCGTCACGGCCGCCCTGGGGCAATTCGATGGCACACTGACGACGATCCGTGCCCATGAGACTAGGTCGGACGGCCGCCCCAATCCGACCTATCGCTGCTTGTTTCCGAACCCACCACCGCCCGGCAGCGTACCCGCCTGTGCGGAAGCCGGCGTGCTGGGTGCCCTTGCCGGGGTGATGGGATCTCTGATGGCGATGGAGGTGATCCGCGCGGTGGCGGATTTCGGCGAGCCGCTGGTTGGTCGGTTGCTCATGGTCGATGCCCGATCCATGCGGTTCGAGACGCTCGGCTATGGCTGGGACGAGGGCAATCCGTTGAGTGGATCGGCGACGTAAGGTTCAGGATTTCGAAGGCTTCTCCGGATCGGGCGTGATCCCGTTCCAGTTCGGTCCGACGAGGTTGCTGTGGCCCGCCGGGTCGGAGACCCGCGCGCCGGAAGTCGAGAAAGCCTGATACGCGAAGCGCTGCTGCTGGTTGAGGAGCATGGCGGCCAGCGTGCCGAGGGCGACGGCGACGACGAGAGCGATGATGAAGGCTTTCATGGACGTTGTCCGATCCTCGACATGCCGGCTCCGTTCGCCGAACGCCTGTATAGGTTCAATAGGTTACTCGGCAGGCACCTGATGGCGCCCGAGCTGCGGGCCGCTCGCGGTCTTGGCCTGTTCTTCCTCGACCCAGAGATCATGGTGGACTTTGGCCCAGCCGAGATCGACCTTGCCACTGCCCATGGCGTCGTAAGCACCCTCCATGCCGAGGGTACCGATGTAGATATGGGCAAGGATGCCGGCGATGAACGCGATGCCGATGAGAGCGTGAATCACCTGCATCAGCTGCATTCCGGTGATGTCGGTGAGGGCGAAGGGGAAGATCATCATCAGGCCGGTGACGCTCATGGCCGAGCCGAAGCCGATCACCATCCAGAACACCATCTTCTGGCCTGCGTTGAAGCGGCCGGCGCTGGGATGCTTGTCGCCGACGAAACCGCCGAAGGCCTTGATCCAGTCGATATCGATCTTGTTCGGGATGTTGTCCTTCAGCCAGAGCACCAGCATCAGGGCGACGCCGATCATGAATGGCCAAGCCAGGTAGATATGGCTGAACTTCGCGTATTGCGCCACGACACCGAACGCGTCCGCGCCTATGAGCGGCATTAGTAGGCGCTTGCCGAAGATGTAGTTGAGACCGGACAGGGCCAGGATGATGAAGCAGCTCGACGTCATCCAATGCGCGAAGCGCTCGAACCCGTTGAAGCGCAGGATCTTGCGGCCGGTATCGGGCCCGCGCTCCATCAAGATACGACCCCGAAAGAAGTAGAACAGGCCGAGAAGCGCGACGGCGCCGAGGACGGCCAGCGCACTGAGCCAGGGCAGCCAACGTTCCCGGAAATCGCGATAGTCGCGGCCGGCGGGCTGAATCAGATGCGCCGCCTTGCCATCCGGGATGCTGATGCGGCCGGTGATCTTCGGGTCCTGCTTGAACAGGAACTCCTCGTTGACGGATTCCGCTGTCGGGTTCTGCCCGGTCGGGTTCAGTCCGTCGCGCGTCTGCTGCGCGAAGGAGGTCGACGAGGCCCCGACAGCCGCCGTGAGGATGGTCGCTGCGACCAGCGTCCTGAAAGTCGTCAGTGTCCGCCGCATCGGCGTTTCCTTCCTGAAGTCTCGGCCCCGGCAGTCCAGTCCGCCGCCTAGATGGCGACGGTTTCGCGATAGGCGGTCTTCCAGCCCCAGGCGCCGGAGCCGTAGCCACGCTTGATGACGCGCTGCTTGTAGATCTGAGCGATCATCTCACCGTCGCCCGCCAGCAACGCCTTGGTGGAGCACATCTCGGCGCAGAGCGGCAGCTTGCCTTCGGCGAGACGGTTCGAACCGTATTTCTCGTATTCGATGGTGGAGAAATCAGATTCGGGGCCACCCGCGCAGTAGGTGCACTTGTCCATCTTGCCGCGCGAGCCGAAATTGCCGACCTTCGGATATTGCGGCGCGCCGAAGGGACAGGCGTAGAAGCAGTAGCCGCAGCCGATGCAGATGTCCTTGGAATGCAACACTACCGCGTCGACCGTGGTGTAGAAGCAGTTCACCGGGCACACCGCCGCGCAGGGAGCATCGGTGCAGTGCATGCAGGCCATGGAAACCGAGCGCTCGCCAGGCTTGCCGTCATTGAGCGTGACAACGCGCCGGCGGTTGATGCCCCACGGCACCTCGTGTTCGTTCTTGCAGGCGGTGACGCAGGCGTTGCACTCGATGCAGCGGTCCGCGTCGCAGAGGAATTTCATGCGAGCCATGGCGATTGTTCCTCAAACGGCCCGGATCTGACACAGGGTGCACTTCGTCTCCTGCATGCCCGTCACAGGATCGAAGCCGTAGGTGGTCGTATTGTTGGAGCTCTCGCCCAGTACGACGGGGTCGGTGCCGTGCGGATAGAATTTCCGCATGTCGTCGCCCTGGTACCAGCCTGAGAAGTGGAACGGCATGAACGCGACGCCCTTGCCGACCCGGTCCGTCACCAGCGCCTTCACCTTGGCCTTTGCATTGTTCTCAGGGCCGGAGACCCAGACGAACTGACCGTCCTTGATGCCCCGGTCGGTGGCGTCACCGGTGTTGATCTCGACAAACATGTCCTGCTGCAGCTCGGCAAGCCACGGGTTCGACCGCGTTTCCTCGCCGCCGCCCTCGTATTCCACGAGACGGCCGGACGTGAGGATGATCGGGAAATCCTTGGCGATGCCGCGATCCACCGCCGCCTTCTGCACCGAGAAGCCGATGTTGGGCATGCGCAACTGACGCTCGTCGGGGCGCGTCGGGTATTTCGCCACTAGGTCGGGACGCGGCGTGTAGATCGGCTCGCGGTGCACCGGAACCGGGTCGGGCAGGTTCCAGGCATTCGCCCGGGCCTTGCCGTTGCCGTAGGGCGTGACGCCACGGTCGAGGCAGACGCGCTGGATGCCGCCCGACAGGTCGGTCGCCCAGCTCACCGCATCGATGTTGGCCCCACCGGTCTTGGTGATGCTCGCCATTTCGTCGGCCGTGAGGTCCTTGTCCCAGCCCAGCTTCTTGAAAACCGCCATGGTGAATTCGGGGTAGCCGTCGGTCAGTTCCGAACCCTTGGCGAAGGAATCCTCGGCGAGCAGGGTTACGCCGTTGCGCTCGGTGCCGAACCGCGCCCGGAACGTGCCGCCGCCCTCCTTGATGTGGAGGTTGGTGTTGTAAAGGATGTGCGTTCCCGGGTGCTTGAGCTCGGGCTTGCCCCAGCATGGCCAGGGCAGGCCATAGTAATCGCCGCCTACTTCAGGGTCGTCCTTTGGCGCCCGCAGCGTCACCAGATCGAACTTCGCCTGGTTGCGCATATGCGCCTTCAGGCGCTCCGGGCTCTGGCCGCAATAGCCCGTTGACCAGCCGCCGCGGTTGATTTCCCGCAGGATGTCCTCGGCCTCGGGGACACTGTTCACGACCTTGATGTTCTTAAACATCTTGTCGGCAAGGCCGAGCTTGGCGGCGAGGCGGTAGACCACCTCGTAATCGTTCTTCGACTCGAAGGCCGGCTTCACGATCTGCTCACCCCATTGCAGCGAACGGTTCGAGGCCGTGCGGCTGCCGTCCATCTCCAGGGAGGTGCAGATTGGCAGGAGATAGGTGTTGTCGCGCCGCGCATCGAGAGCGGCGAAGGTGGTGGGGTGCGGGTCGGCGACCACGAGCAGGTCGAGCTTGGTCAGCCCCTTCACCGCCTCGGGCAGCCGGGTGACGGTGTTGCCGCCATGCCCGAACACCATCATCGCCTTGATGCCCGTGCGCTGGTCGACCTGCTCCTCTGGAAGGTTCACGCCATCGAACCACCGCGTCGAGGTGATGCCTGGCGATTCCATGCTCTCCTTGCGCGTGCGGGCCTTGCGGCCGGCCTTGGCCGGCACCTCGTCGAAGCGCGACTGCAGCCAGTCGTACTCCACGTCCCAGACGCGAGCCCAATGCTTCCAGGCCCCTTCGACGAGGCCGTAATAGAGCGGCAACGACGTTACATCGAGGCCCATATCTGTGGCCCCCTGCACGTTGGTATGGCCGCGGAAGATGTTGGCGCCCGTGCCCGGCTTGCCGACATTGCCGGTTGCCAGACACAGGATGCAGAGCGCGCGAACGTTGGCGGTGCCCACGGTGTGCTGCGTCGCCCCCATGCACCAGATCAGGGTCGCGGGCTTCTCCTTGGCGAAGGTCTCGGCCACGCGCCGCAATTGCTCGCCGGGCACGCCCGAGACGCGCTCGACCTCCTCCGGGTTCCACTTGGCGACTTCCTTGCGGACGTCGTCCATGGCGTAGACGCGCTGGCTGATGAACTCCTTGTCCTCCCAGCCATTCTGGAAGATGTGCCAGAGAATGCCCCAGACCACCGGGATATCGGTGCCGGAGCGGATTCGGACATATTCCGTCGCGTGGGCCGCCGTCCGCGTGAAGCGCGGATCGATGACGATCATGTTCGCGCGGTTGATCTCCTTGCCGGAGAGCAGATGCTGGAGGGAGACCGGATGCGCCTCGGCAGGGTTGCCGCCGAGAATGATCATGGTCTTGGCATTCCGGATGTCGTTGTAGGAATTGGTCTGTGCGCCGTAGCCCCAGGTGTTGGCGACGCCGGCCACCGTGGTGGAATGACAGATGCGCGCCTGATGATCGACCGAGTTGGTGCCCCAGAAGGCGCCGAACTTGCGGAAGATGTAGGCCGCCTCGTTGGTGAACTTGGCCGAGCCGAGCCAGTATACGGAATCCGGGCCGTACTTATCGCGGAGGCCGGTAATCTTGTCGCCGATCTCGTCGATCGCCTGGTCCCATGAGATGCGGGTCCATTGCCCGTCGACCATCTTCATCGGGTATTTCAGGCGGCGGTCGCTGGAGACGAGTTCGCGGATCGCAGCGCCCTTGGCGCAATGCGTACCCCGGTTAATTGGGCTACTGAAGGACGGCTCCTGGCCGACCCAAACGCCGTTCACGACCTCGGCCGTCACTGTGCAGCCCACCGAGCAGTGGGTGCAGATGTTCTTCTTGATCGTCACGTCGGGACCGATCGCGGACGACCCCGCCGCCTGCGCCTTACGTACGGAGCCGAGTTGGATCGAGCCGGCGGCCGCGAGCCCTCCGGCGACGAGGCCGGAATTGCGCAGGAAGGCGCGACGGTCGATGGCCCTTGGCGTGTCGCCGATGGCCACGGCCGGATGGAAGGTGCGGCCCGGGCCGCCGGTCTTGCGCTTGATCAGCATGGCGCCCTCAATTCTTCTTCAGGGTCTCGTAGCCGTTGGTCCGGTAGAACGCTTTCACGTGGTCAGACTCGCGATAGCGGGCCTTCGTCTCATCCTCGCCGGGATCGTAGGCCTGCGCGGGCGTCGCGATCATTGGCTGGGCCGTAATCGCGGCGGCGGCCGCCACCGATCCGCCGCCGAGGGCGCGGAAGAAATGGCGCCGTCCCATCTCGTCCTTTCGATCGTCCCGCATGCTCGTCACTCCTGAATGCGACCGATGTCTCATGGTCCCCGCCTCACGCGTCGAGCGCGTAGGCCTGGGCCTCGATATCGATGAATGTCCGGCCGAGGTCGCCCGCGGCGCGGTAGAAAGACGAACGGGGATTTGCGGCCACATCGTCGAACAAACGCCCGACCCAGGGCTTTAGATGCCGCTCGAAAAAGATGCGGTCCTCGCCGAGGTCGGTCTCGAACCGGCCGGAGACGAGACCCGCCATAGTCTCCAGAAGCATCGCCACATGGTCTTCCGGCTCGCTCATGCCGCCGGTGGCCTCGATGCCGAGCCGGGCTAGATCCTGCCGGATTCGGGCAAGCGGGCGCTCGTTGAGAAAGCCGGTGAGGTAGTAGGAGGCGTGCGGCACGACCTCGCCGCGCCCAACGCCCACGAACAGATCGAAATACTCCCGCCCGACCTTCGCGAGGTCCGCGCCGGCCGCTTCGCCCGCCAGCGAAGAACACGCCTTGCCGAGGGGGCTACCGTCACCTGCCGAGGCCGCGAGAAGCGACAAAATATCGTCGGAGGGCGCTCGGCCGATGAGGGCCGCGAGAACATCGTAGAGATGGGCGCGCAGGAGATCGACGTCATCGGCGACCGGCTGCGTCATGCCGGGCGCGCCGGAAGCGAGCTTCGCCTCGTCCTCGCGCAACAACTCCACCGAACGCATAGCATCCTCAAGCCGCGACCCGATCGCGGGCGAAGTGAATTCACTTTCTCCACAATAGCCCGGATTGGGACGTGCGCAACGTAGTTTTTAATCGCTCAAAGCGGGACGGCACGGCCATGTCGTCGCGGTTTCGGCATAGCCGCGTCCACGGGAGAAGGAATCGCCGGCGGAACGGCTAAGCTCGGCTGGTTTTGGGGCAACGCGACGGGCTGTTTTTCTGCACCGGCGGATTCAATTTCGTGGTCGCTTGTCGCGGCGACAGATTCCTCTCCAGGCCACTCCGCTTCGATCGGTTCGGCCTCGGCGGTCGCCGGCTCGGGCTCCGTTTCTTCGACGGGAGTCCCATCGAAAATGTCCCGCAGCATGGCCTTGATGTCATCTGTGGGCAAAAGTGGGCCGTTTCCCGGCACACCGCCCACCGCATTCCAGTCATAGGCGTATTCCCGTGCCTCGCTGACATAGTCGCGGATGTTGGTGTCGACGGACCACATCCGGCGCAGGGCCGCTTTGCGCATCACCATCGGCACGCCCGCCCGGAGGAACTGGGTCAGGTCGGTCTCAGCCGTCAGACTATCCAGGGAGGGCAGCTTGGCGAGTTCCTCCGGCGGCAGGGTTTCGCCTTCGGCAAGCTCCTCCGGGCGGGATACCCGCTCGCTTCCGTCCTCCTCGCTCGCGGCCAAATCGCGCGCGGGCGCAGTTTTCCGGACGACGGCGCGCTTGCGCTTCGACCAGCGGGAAAGGAAATCGCCGCCGCTCATCCCTCGTCCCCCCGCCTGCGCGTACCGGTGCCCTGTCGGGCCAGGGCCTCCGGATCGGCCCTGTCGCGCTTGCGCTTGTGGAAGACCTGTTCGACGTGGAAGGCCTCGAAGAATGCCAGGACCTTGGCCTGGACCTCCAGCGGCATGGGCACAGCCTCGACCACTTCGCCGATGCCCTCAGCCATGGATTCGCCCTCGTAGGGATCGGCCGTCACGTTCGCGACCTCGTAGTTTCCCTCCGCGACCTGTCGCAGGGCGACCCAGAGCGAGGGCCGGCCCGAGACCAGGTTGTCGCGGTAATGCGACGTCTCGGCGGGATGGAGCGAGACCTCATAGGCGCCGGCGTAGAAGGTTTCTTCCTCGGGCGTCGCCGAGAGCAGGGTCCAGGGCGAAGCGGCCGGGATGTCGGGAAGGGCCGAGACCGGCAGCCAGGCATGACTCGCCCAGCGGCTCTTCAAGGCCCGCTTGGCAACGATGATGCCGACCTCGAATCGGTCGTCGGGCGGTGTCGCGGCTTGGGTCGTGTTCTGTTCGGTCATGCGGCCTCCGCACCGTCGATGATCGGCAATCCCGCCACGAGGTTTTGAGGTTTGAGAAAGAGGCGCTTGTCGGGGTCCATGGCCATCAGGAGATAGACCGGCCGACCGGCGGCGCGCGGGTCGATCCGCCGGTCATCGGCGAAGGTGAGGCGGAACAGGGCCAGGATGCGCATGCGGCTCGCCTCGTCCAGAGTCTCGCCGTTCCAGAGGGCGTTGCCGATCCGGGTCGCCTGTGCGTCGAGCCCGACGAACCAGCGCCAGTCCGGATCGTCCATGGACGCGATCGGCTCCGCCTTCGCCTCCAGGTGCAAAAGGTGGCGGATCCAAGCCTCGATGGCGCGGGCGAGTCCGTCGCGGCTCTTCGGGTTGCTTCCGAGGTTGAGCGCCATGGTGAACGCGTCGGAGCGGCTCCAATAGGTCCAGGCGGTCTCGTCCGTGAGCACGTCGAGTTCGTTCGCGGCTTCCTTGCCGAGCATGGCGACGAGGGGCGATTGCGCAGCCCCGGTCTCCCGCGCCTCGATCACCTCGGCATCGGCCAGCAAAGCAGCGCCGTCGACGAAGGAGACGCGCTGCGGCCGGAAGAAGAGCTCGCCGGCTCGAAGGGTGTAGGGGTCGTCGCAGCCGTCGAGGGCGTTGCGCAGGATGAGATGCGCCAGCTGGTTGAGGAAGATCGGCGGCGTGCCGTTCAGGCCGCCGCGAACGAGGTCGAGATAGGCCGCCTCCACGGAGCGCGCGGCCGTCAGCCGATCGCGGAAGGCGAGCATCATGGTCCAGTTCTCGCGCGCATCGGCATCCGCCATCGCGGCGATCTCACCGGGGGAGACCGCCCGGCGCGGTGACGTCACGAGGCTGCGGTGGAGCGCCCGCTCTGCCATGCAGGCCTCCTCGGGCGGCACCAGTTCGGGCCGGGCGAGATAGGCGAGGATCAAGTCGTCGGTCACGGCGAGGCCTCCCCCCTCCGTGCGGCCGGCGAGATGGTGGCCGCTGGAGACCCAGAACTCGGTCATCGTCCTTCGCCTTTCGATCCTGGTGTGGTCGCCATGCCGATCAGGTCCGCCCGCTCCTCGGGTTCGTCGTCGGTCTCCACGAAGGTGAAGGCCCGCGCATGGGCGTGAAGCTTGTCGGCTCCGGCCAGACCGGGTCCGCGCTGGTGCAGGGTGCGGAACGCCTCCCGGATCTCGCCGTCCTCGAAGGTCCTGTGCAGGGCGATCACGCTGCCGATGGCGGGCTGGCACAGGGAGCCGGCGAACTCGATCTCCTCCGCCGCCGCGACGCGGGCCACGTCGAGGCTCGGCGCGCCGAGGCGCTCGCAGAGATGACGCGCCAGATGCTCCACGGCCGCGTCCCGCTCGGTCGGACTCGCCTCGCTCACCACGACGAGGGTGGAGAATCCCAGGGAAGTCACGCCGAGGAATCCCGAGCGGAACGCCGTCCGCTCCTTGCCCTCGAGCAACGGGACATTGGCATCCCAGAACAGGAATGACCCGGCCACCGCCCATTCGCCGGGCTCGGCGGCCTGCGCGAACACGAAGGTATCCGACGGGTCGAGGCGAATGGTCCGTGGGAGTTTGAGACTGCTCATCGACAATTCCGAGGCCCATCCTGTCGCCGCTCCTCGAACTCGCGTTCCGGATGACGGCGATGATCGTGGCGTTCAAGGCCGGTATCTGGTGCGGGGCGTCCGCAATTGCTCGCGGACAAGGGCGGAACGGGTTCACCAGTACAGTTGGAACCGGCCGATGAACGTATCGGCATCGATGGTCCGCCCATTCTGGAGCGCGGAGGGGGACGTGTGCGACCGGACGTAATCGGCCATGATGCGGATGTTGGTGTCGGGATACCACGATAGTCCCACCGTGCCGTCCCGCTCGATGCCGCCGCGAATGCCGCCGTCGTCGAGATCGATGGCCGAGAACCGCAGTCCGAGCTCGAATACGCCGAAGCCGCCGCGGGTGATGCGCTGGGCCTCGGCGACCTTGACGCCGCCGAAGACCGCGTAGCTCGTCCCGTTGAAGTCGGGAGCCATGCGATAGGCCCGGTTGTCGCCGTTCAGCACCCAGCTCGCCTGAACGTATCCTCCCTGGAAATTCAGTGGCTTAGCGCCGTCGAAGCGGCCGATCTCGGTCCGTGTGTATTCCGCGCTCACCAGCAGCGGACCGGAGCGGTAGGCCAGCTCGGCACCGAGGCGGGCGATGCTGGCGGCATCGCGGATGTCGCCGGTATCGACGAAACGTCTCGCATAGAGGAACGCCTCCGACCGGCTGGACAGGGAGAGCGGGCTCTCGTCGCGGGGCAGGTCGCGGTAGCTGCCGGCGAGACCGACATGCAGGGTCCGGTGGTCGTCGTTGATCGGCGCATAGGTGACGCGGCTCGTCGAGGCGATACCTTCGGTGCCGATGCCAGTATTGGCGTTGCCGCCGAAAACTCCGGTGACGACGCTCCAGTCCTTGCCGTGTCGTCCGACGGCGAAACCGAAGTTTCGGGCCGGCACGAAAGCGTCGGACAAGGCCCGCTCGGTGAAGAGGATATTGTTGTTGGAGGCGAGTTGATCGAGTCCGAAGGGTTCTTTCTCGTTGCCGATACTGAAGAGCATGTCCGGTACGCCGCGATAGACCACGACCGCATCGTTGATCGGCGTCGCCGGATCAGCGAAATCGTACTGGAAACCGAGGCCGACATCCTTGCCGAGGCTCAAGGTCGTCTCGATCCACGAACGGCGCACGGCGATGGTGTCGGTGAACGGGTCGCCGAAGCCCGATTGGCGGATGCCCGCCACACCGAAATCGAGGTGAAGACGGCCGCCGATGCGTAACGTCATGGCATCGTTGGGAAATGTCAGGGTGATGCCCTTGTCGTCGATGGTCAGCCGCTCGCCATAGGGGCCGGGCATGCCCTTGGCCTCGATGGCCGGGCCTCTCGGGGCATCCTCGGCCCGAAGCCCGCCCGGCGGGACCAGGAAGGCCGCGAGTGCGGCGAGGAGGATCTTCGAAGATGCGCTCACAGGAGCGGCTCACCGGTGAGTGGATTGCGCCACGCGACCCCCGTTAGGACCGCCACGAGAGGGTGCCTTCGACCGCCATCGGCGAGGACTTCGCCGTTCGCGTCGATCCGCTCGATCCGAGCCGATGGACCGCCATCGGCGAGCCGCCGGAGGTAGCGCCGTTCGATGGCCTCGAACCCGTCCTCGTCCCAGACGGCGAAGGTTTTCATGAGATGCCGGGCGAAACTTTCGACGATGGCCCCGTTCCCGTCCTCGACGGCGAAGCCCTCGTTTTCGAGGGAGGTCGAATCCGGCGTCAGGCCGGGATCACCGGCCTGCGCCTTCGAGGCGATGATCGTGGCGGAGAAGACGAGCCAGTCCGGCACCTCCCCCTCGCCACAGGTGGGCGGCCACCCCAGACGCCCGCCACCGAGGCGCGCGCCATCGAAGCGGAGAGTGTCGGGCCAGTCGAACGTCACCGGGATCTCGGGCGGCCCATGGGCACCGATGGCCTCGGCAAGCGCCACCATGCCGGCGAAGAAGGCGCGGCGCGCCGTGGCGAGGGGCTCGTCCGGCTCCAGGATCACGGCGAAATCGAGCAGATCTGCGCTTCGTCGCCAGACGAGGCGCCCGGTGGCATCGCCCGATGCGGCAGCATCGAGGGCTTCGTCGAACGCGCTCCCCGGCCCGTCCATGACGACGAGGGAGAAGACGGGCGGCAGGATCAGGTCCGGGTCGTCGGAGCTCGGCGCCATGCGTTTCGGTTCTACCTGCGCCCGTATGTCGGGTCCTAGTTTCGAGCCGTTATAGTATACGATGCACCAACCTGAGCGCGAGTGGGCTGGTCCCCTCGCCGCTGTGACCAAACGTTCGGGGTAAATCATTGTCCGACCGGATCGTGTTCGCGTGCTCCTGCGATGAGACCGTCGCCCTCGACGCAGCGGCGATCGGCAAGGCGTGCGGCGGCCGCCTGGAGACCGCCGATCAACTGTGCGGGCGGGAGATCGCCCGGTTCGAGGACGCCCTGGCGCAGGGCTCGCCCGTCACCGTCTCGTGCACGCTCCAGGCTCCCCTCTTCACCGACATCGCCGCCGGGTCCGGGGCAGAATCCCGCGTGACCTATGCCAACATCCGCGAGACTGCGGGCTGGTCGACAGAGGCCGACGCGGCCGGACCGAAGATCGCCGCCCTCCTCGCCGCCGGAGCGGAGGTCCCCCCGGCGCCGGGCACCGTCGCGATGGTCAGCCAGGGCGTCGCCCTCATCTATGGCAGCGACGAGGTCGCCATCGAGGCCGGACGCCGCCTCGCCGATCATCTCGACGTGACGGTGCTGCTCAGCCGCCCCCGCGACGTGCCGGTGCCGCGCCGCCACGAATTTCCCGTGCTGCAGGGCAGCGTCGTGTCGGCGAGCGGCCATCTCGGGGCGTTCTCCCTGCGCATCGACGATTACGCGGTGCCGAGCCCGTCATCCCGCCAATCCCTCTCCTTCGGTCCGTCGCGCAACGGCGCCACCTCCACCTGCGACGTGGTCCTCGACCTGACGGGCGGCACGCCGCTGTTTCCCGCACACGACCTGCGCAGCGGCTATGTCCGCGCCGATCCCCGCGACCCGGCCGCCGTGGAGCGGGCGATCTTCACGATCTCCCATCTCGTCGGCGAGTTCGAGAAGGCGCGCTTCGTCGATTTCCAGGCCGATCTCTGCGCCCATTCGCGATCGCGCATCACCGGCTGCACCCGCTGCCTCGAAGTCTGCCCGACCGGCGCCATCGCGCCCGCCGGCGATCATGTGGCCATCGATCCTTACATCTGCGCCGGCTGCGGCTCCTGTGCCTCGGTGTGCCCCACGGGTGCGGCCGCCTACGCCCTGCCTGCCGCCGACGCGCTGATGCGGCGGCTGCGCATCCTGATGCGCGCCTATCACGAGGCCGGGGGACGCAACGGCATCGTCCTCTTCCACGATGAGGAGCATGGCGAGCCCCTCATCGAGGCGCTGGCGCGATACGGGGACGGCCTGCCGGCCAACGTGCTGCCGGTCTCCGTCAACGAGGTCACGCAGCTCGGCCCGGAGGCCGCCGCGGCGCTGCTCGCCTACGGCGCCGTGGGTATCCGCCTCCTCGTCCGTGACCGTCCCAAGCACGACATCGCGCCCCTGCGCAGGATGGCGCTCCTCGCCGACACGCTCGCCGGGGCACTGGGCTACGGTGCCGCCGACGGGACGCCCGTGGTCTCCCTGATCGAGACCGACGATCCGGATCGGCTCGGTGCCGCGCTGTCGTCCGGCAGCGTCGGCACGGCCGCGCCGGTTCCCGCCGCCTTCATGCCGGTCGGCCCCAAGCGCAACGTGCTGCAATTCGCCTTCCGCGAGATGCATGTGGCCGCCCCGGCCCCCGTGGCCGTCGTCCCGTTGGAGGCCGGAGCGCCCTTCGGCGGTCTCGATTTCCGCAGCGAGGATTGCACCCTGTGCCTCGCCTGCGTCGGCACCTGCCCGACCCACGCCCTCAGCGACAGCCAGGACCGGCCGCTGCTGGCCTTCGAGGAAAGCCTCTGCGTGCAATGCGGGCTCTGCGCCGCCACCTGCCCGGAGAACGTCATCACCCTGAAGCCTCAGGTCGATTTCGCCGCCTGGAGCGAGCCGCGCCGCATCGTCAAGGAGGAGGAGCCGTTCGATTGCGTCTCCTGCGGCAAACCCTTCGGCACGCGCAGCAGCATCGAGCGGGTCATCGAGAAGCTTCAGGGCCGCCACTGGATGTTCAAGGGCAGTGCCGGCGAGGCCAGGATCCGCACCCTGATGATGTGCGACACCTGCCGCGTCGAAGTCGTCGTCAACGAGGCCTTCGACCCGCACACGATGCCCGAGCGCTCGAAGCCGCGAACCTCCGAGGATTATTTTCGCGCGCGGGAGACGGGCGGGAACGGCGGCGCTTGACACGCTGTCTGATCGGATCGCTCGGGGGATGATCCTGTAAGAGTCGATCGTCCCATCCAATCACCTCATCCTGAGGCGCCCGCGTCAGCGGGCCTCGAAGGAGCCCTCCTTTTCGCCCGGTGGATTCTGGAGGCCTCCTTCGAGGCCGCTACGCGGCACCTCAGGATGAGGTAAAGTATTGGACAAACAACGCAAAATGGTTTCGCGTGGCTTCCACTGCGCCGTCGCGTTCCGGGCGGGGACCGGGAGTTTCGTGACACACAGTGAAGCATCGGTCGACTACTGCGTCTTCGTCGCCTTTTCGAGAAACCGCACCAGGGCCTCGCGGTCGTCCGGGTCGTTGATCGTCTGCTCGGGCATCTTGGTGCCGGGGGTGTAGCGGGACGGGCCGACCTCGAAGAGCTTCGAGATGGTCCGCGCATCCCAGACGATGTCGAGCCTCTTCAGGGCCTGCGAGAAATTGTAGCCGTCGGCGGTGGCGATGCGGCGGCCGAACACCCCGCTCAGGGTAGGGCCGGCGCGGTGGCCCTCCTCCGGCGTCAGGGTGTGGCAGGCGACGCAGGCCCGGAACACCTCGGCCCCGTGATCCCCCTTGTAGGCGGCCAATGAATCCGCCGGCCGCGCCATCGACAGTGGCCCGATCGGCTCSCCGGTCCTGGCATCCCAGCGGCGCACCAGCCGATCGCCGCCTCCGGTCAGCAACTCGGTTCCATCGGGCCGGAAGGCGAGAGACCAGACCGGAAGTCCGGGGCCGACGAGGCTGAACGCCACCTTGGCAGCGCTTTTGTCAATCAGGGCCACGGTGCCCGCCACCGTGGCGGCGGCCACCCGTCGCCCGTCCGGCGACACGGCGAGCCCGATGACGGGCTTGGTCGCGAGGTCCACCGACGCACGGATAGCCCCATCCTCGGACAGGAAGCGCACCACGCTATCCGCCCCGGCGGCGGCGATCTCGCCGTCCGGCGTCACGGCCAGGGCGTTGATCGGTGACGGCAGTTGAACGATGCGCGGCGGCTCGTCGGTCTCGGCGAGCGGCCAGACCCGAAGCGTGGCGTCGTAGCCTCCCGTCACGAGCCGGCCATCCGCCAGGAAGGCGACGGCGTTGACGTTGCCGGCATGGCCCCGCAGCACCCGCACCGGCCCACCGGCAAGGGGTCGTATCTGCGCGGTACCGTCCCAGGATGCGGAGGCGAGGCGCGTTCCGTCCGCCGAGACAGCGAGGGCCACGATGGGTCCGGAATGGTCGGCGAAGACCTCCACCGGCTCCGGGCGTCCGCCCTGCCAGAGGGCGATGCGCCCGTCCTCGCTGGCCGTGACGAAGCGGCCCCCGTCGAGGGCCGCGACGGCATTCACCGCGCCATCGTGGAACCGCAGGATCGCCAGGGCCGACCCCTGGTCGATTCCCCACAGGATGGCCGATTGATCGAACCCGCCGGAGATCGCCATGCGTCCGTCCGCCGCGATGGCCAGAGCCCGCACGGGCCCGCCATGCCCGCGCAACTGGGCCGAGGCCGGAAGGGGAACGGAGAGGATGAGGAGCGCCGCGCAGACCGACCAGACATGGCGGATCGTGGCCCGCGAGGATCGGGGTCGAACGGACAACACGGATGCCTGCGCCACGCCATCGCTCTCCTGCAGGGCCGAGGATGCTGAAAATCAGGCCCGTTCGAGTTGTCCGTCCAAGTCTTCACCTCATCCTGAGGTGCCGCGGAGCGGCCTCGAAGGAGGGCTCCAGAAACCACCGAGCGTACTGGAGGGCTCCCTCGAGGCCTCCGCTACGCTCCGGCACCTCAGGATGAGGTCGTCTGATTGAATGACAGACTTCGGCAGCCGGTCGCCTTCGGCATGAGCATAAGCTCAGACATCCGATCAGACCGCCTTTTAGCCGGGGCAACGCATCGCGTCTTCCCCGCCGGCCACCGCTCGGCTGATCCGCCACGGGCGGGGTTGCTCACCCGCCCGCGATGCAGCATCCGTCTCAGCTCATGTCGATCCGGTCCGCCACTTCGGCCTCGATGCCCCTTGAAGAAGCAATGGCGCGGCTTCTCGCGATCGTGCCCGTCGCCCCCACCCTGGTGCCCGTCCGGGACGGGATCGGCCTCGTCCTGGCCGAGGATGGGGTGGCCCCCACCGATCGTCCCGCCGAGCCGCGCGCGCGCCGGGACGGTTGGGCCGTGGCCGCCGGGGATGTGACCGGCGCCTCCCCCTACGCACCCGTCACTCTGCGAGGACCGCCCCCATGGGTGGAGGATGGCGACGTGCTGCCGCCGGGCACCGACACCGTCTTGATGCCGGATGCGGTCGGCGCCGACGGGGACATCGTCGCCGATGCGGCGCAGGGCGAGGGCATCTCCCGCGTCGGTCAGGAGGTCGCGCGCGGGGACGTGCTGGCGCGGGCCGGCGAGCGGTTGACGCCGCTCCGTGCCCTTGCCCTCCTTGGCGCCGGGATCGAGACGGTCGTGGTCCGAAGCCCCCATATCCACATCGTCGGAATCGGTCGCGGGTCCGCCTCGGCTGTCGCCGATTGGGTCGCGGCGGCGGGAGTTCGGGTCACGTCGAGCGATTCCGAGCGTGACGTGGACTCCATCATCGCCGCGCTGCGGGTCGATGGGGCCGACGCGGTGTTCGTCGTCGGCGGCACCGGGTTCGGCCGCGCCGATCACAGTGCGGAGGCCCTCGCCCGAACGGGCCGCCTCGACGCGCACGGGATCGCCCTTCATCCGGGGGAGAGCGCCGGCTACGGGCGGATCGGGGCGGTCCCGGTCCTGCTGCTGCCCGGCCGGCCGGACGCCGCCCTCGCGACATTCCTCACCCTCGGGCGGCCCTTGCTGGCCCGTCTCTCGGGAGCGAGTCCGCCCGAGGGCGTCAAAGGCCACCTGACCCGGAAGATCGCCTCCACCGTCGGCATGAGCGAAGTCGTCTTCGTGCGGAGGACGCGGGAGGGGGTGGAGCCCATCGGCGGCGGGGATCTGCCGCTGCGTCGCCTGATCCTCGCCGAGGGCGCGGTTCTGGTGCCGCCGGAGCGGGAAGGCTACCCTGAAGGCGAGTGGATCGAGATCGTGCCCCTGTGAACCGCCCCGACGGAGTTGAGACGAAAGAGGAATTCCTGGCGAGGCTGTCGCGCGCGGCACGCCAGGAGCAGTTCCTCCAGGTGGTCGGCCGGGACGAGGCCGTCGCACGGTTTCGCGCGGCGATCCCGCATACCGCGCTGCCGGCGGAGAGCGTGCCGCTGGCCGCCTGCCTCGGACGCGCCCTGGCGGGCGATGTCGCCTCGCCCATCGACGTGCCTCCCTTCGACCGCGCCCTCGTCGACGGTTTCGCCCTCCGCGCCTCCGACACGATGGGCGCGAGCCAGGCCGAGCCGCGCCGGCTCGGCCTCAACCACGAGATCCTCGCCTGCGGCGTCGCGCCCCGGCTCGTCGTCCTGCCCGGCACGGCGACGGCCATCGCCACCGGCGGCGTGATGCCGCGCGGGGCCGACGCGGCGGTGATGGTGGAGGCCACCGGCATCGCATCCGGCGAAGGACCGCTCGCCATCGATCTCGACCGGGTGGCGGCACCCGGGCAGTTCGTCGGCTATGCCGGCTCCGACATGGCGCGCGGCGAGACGGTCCTGCGCAAAGGCACCGTGATCACCGCGCGGGAAATCGGCATGCTCGCCGCCTGCGGCCTCGCCGCGGTCGAGGTGGTGCGCCGGCCGAGGATCGCCGTGCTCTCCACCGGCGACGAGCTGGTGGCTCCGGGCCAGCCCCTGCCGGCCGCCGGCATCTACGATTCGAACGGGGCCATCATCGCCGCCTCGGTCGCCGAGAATGGCGGCGACCCCGTGCCCTTCGGCATCGTCGCGGATGACGAGGCCGCCCTCGAGACCGCGATCCGTGCGGCACTCTCGGATTGCGACGTCGTCGTGCTGTCGGGCGGCACCTCGAAGGGGGCGGGCGACGTCTCGCACCGCATCCTCTCGCGCCTCGGCGAGCCCGGCATCCTCGTCCACGGGGTCGCCCTGAAGCCCGGCAAGCCGCTCTGCCTCGCCAAGGCGCAGGACAAGGCCATCGTCGTGCTGCCGGGCTTCCCGACCTCCGCGATGTTCACCTTCCACGACTTCGTGGTGCCGCTCGTCCGATCGCTGGCGGGGCTTCCCCCACGGGAGGAAGACAGCGTCGAGGCGGTCCTTCCCCAGCGCATCGCCTCCGAACGCGGGCGGATGGAATTCGTCATGGCCTCGCTCACCCATGGGCGGGACGCTCCCGTCGCGGTCCCGCTCTACAAGGGCTCCGGCTCGGTGACGGCCTTCTCCCAGGCCGACGGCTTCTTCGCGATTCCCGCCGCGCGGGCGGGGATGGAGGCCGGCGAGCGGGTGAGCCTGTCGCGGATCGGGGCCGGCACCCGCGCGCCCGACCTCACCATCGTGGGCAGCCATTGCATCGGCCTCGACGCCATCGTCGGACGCCTGGCCGAGCGCGGCATCCGGGCGCGCACCATCTGGGTCGGGTCCTCGGGGGGCCTCGCCTCCCTCAAGCGGGCCGAATGCGACATCGCCGCAATGCATCTCCTCGACCCCGAGACCGGCCTGTACAACACGCCCTTCCTCACACCGGGCTTGCGCCTCGCGGAGGGCTGGGGGCGGATGCAGGGCGTCGTGTTCCGCCCCGGCGATGCCCGGTTCGCGGGGCGAGACGCGGCGGAGGCGGTCTCGGCCCTGGTCCGCGACCCGGACGCGATCATGGTGAACCGCAACACCGGCTCGGGGACGCGGCTCCTCATCGACGGGGTGCTGAACGGCGCCCGGCCTCCGGGGTTCTGGAACCAGCCCCGCTCGCACAATGCCGTGGCCGCCGCCGTGGCCCAGGGCCGGGCGGATTGGGGTGTCGCCATCGAGAGCGTCGCCCGCGCCTACGGCCTCGGCTTCCTGCCGCTCACCGACGAGCGCTACGATTTCGCCTATGCCGGGGACCGGGCGCGGGAACCGGCTCTTGCCGCCTTCCTCTCTCTCCTCGGCGAGCCGGAAACCGATTCGGCGCTGGCCGAGCTCGGCTTTCCCCGCACGCGGACCCTGCCATGACGGAGCACGCCATGCGGGTGATGGGCCTTGCCGGCTGGAGCGGGGCGGGCAAGACGACCCTGCTCGCCAAGCTCATCCCCGCGCTGATCGCCCGTGGGCTGACGGTCTCCACCATCAAGCACGCGCATCACGCCTTCGACGTGGATCAGCCCGGCAAGGATTCGTACCGGCATCGCCAGGCGGGCGCGTCGGAGGTGCTGATCTCATCCGCTCTTCGTTGGGTGCAGATGCACGAGGTGCGCGACGGCCAGGAGGCGAGCCTCGCCGAGTTGCTGCGCCGTCTCGGCCCCTGCGATCTCGTGCTGGTGGAAGGCTTCAAGCGCGAGGGCCATCCAAAGATCGAAATCCATCGGAACGCCAACGGCCGTCCGCCGCTTCATCCGCAGGACGAGAACATCGTCGCCATCGCCAGCGACCGGGCGTTCCCCGATGCGGGGATCCCCGTGGTCGATCTCGACGACGTGGCGGCCATCGCCGATCTCGTCGCGTCCCTGGCGGAACCGGTCGATGCCATCCTGAACAGGATCGAAGGCCATGGCGCAGCTGACTGACGATTGCTTCGCCTTCGGCGGACGATTGATGAGCGTCGACGACGCCCTCGCGCTGATCGCGGAGCGGCTTCCGGTCCTGGCCGGGATCGAGACCGTGCCGCTGCACGAGGCGGACGGACGCGTCGCGGCGGAGGACGTGACCGCCGGGATCGACCTGCCGCCCTTCGACAATTCGGCGGTGGACGGCTACGCCGTGCGCCATGCCGACCTCGCCCCTTCGGCTGAGACGCGGATGATCGTCGAAGGCCGGGTCGCCGCCGGCCAAGCCGGACTGACGATGGCGGGCGGCCCGAGCGCGGTCCGCATCTTCACCGGCGCGCGGATGCCGGACGGCGCCGACACGGTCTTCATGCAGGAGGACGTGACGCTGGAGGGGACCGGCATCGTCCTGCCTCCGGGCCTGAAGCGCGGGGCGAACCGTCGGCTCGCCGGCGAGGACGTACCCAAGGGCGGCACCATCGTCACCGCCGGGCGGCGCCTCTCGCCGCAGGACGTGGCCTTGGCCGCCGCCACCGGCCGCTCGTCCCTGGCCGTCCGCCGCCGTCTCAAAGTGGCGGTGTTCTCCACCGGCGACGAACTGGCCGAACCGGGCGCCGTCCTGGCACCGGGGGCGATCCACGATTCCAACCGGGTGATGCTGGTCGCCCTGCTGAAGCGCCTCGGCGCGCAGGTGAGCGACCTCGGAATCCTGCGCGACGACCGGGCTATTCTCGCAGCCCACCTCGCCGAGGCCGCGTCCGCCCACGATCTCCTCCTCACCTCCGGCGGGGTCTCCACCGGCGAGGAGGACCACGTGAAACCGGCGGTGGAGAGTGTCGGCAGCCTGGTGTTCTGGCGTCTCGGCATCAAGCCGGGCCGTCCGGTGGCCATGGGCGTCGTGCGGGGTACGCCCTTCGTCGGGTTGCCGGGCAATCCCGTGGCCGCCTACGTGACCCTGCTCTTCGTGGTGCGCCCCCTGCTGGCGCGCCTGGGCGGCGAACACCTCGAAGCGCCCCTCGCGATCCCGGTCCGCTCCACCTTCGCCTACCGCAAGAAAGCCGGCCGGCGCGAGTTCGTACGCGTCAGCCTGAGGCGCGTCGCCGATGGCGGATTGGAGGCGGTGAAGTTCCCCCGTGACGGCGCCGGCCTCCTCACCTCGCTCACGGGCAGCGACGGGCTGGCGGCGCTCCACGACGAGGTGACCGCGATCGAGCCCGGCGACACGATCGAGGTCTATCCGCACGTCGTGCTGTACCGATAGGGAATCTCCCGTCGCCATCGCGCAGAGCGTGACCGACGCTTGCATTGCGCGGGCTCCGGCACGATGTGCCGGGTCATGGCCGAGGTCGATCCGCTTTCGAGTGGGGGGCCGTTCACCTGTCTCCATTTGCCACTCCGACCCGACCGAAAGCGCCGATGGACTTTCTCGACTCGCACTTCCTCGTCTCGGTGCTGCAGATCGTCTGGATCGACCTGCTCCTCTCCGGCGACAACGCGGTCGTCATCGCCATGGCCTGCCGATCCCTGCCCCCCGAGCAACGCCGGACCGGCATCCTCCTCGGCGCGGGGACGGCCGTGGGGCTGCGCATCCTGTTTGCCGTCGTCATCACCTATCTGCTGGCGGTGCCGTTCCTGCGGATCGGCGGCGGGCTCC
Source organism: Methylobacterium sp. Leaf106 (assembly GCF_001422895.1). Classification (NCBI taxonomy): domain Bacteria; kingdom Pseudomonadati; phylum Pseudomonadota; class Alphaproteobacteria; order Hyphomicrobiales; family Methylobacteriaceae; genus Methylobacterium; species Methylobacterium sp. Leaf106. The sequence goes on along the minus strand of NZ_LMNB01000023.1, from coordinate 720,938 downwards.
TGCTCCTCTGGATCGCGGTGAAGCTCGCCCTCGGTGAAGACGATGAAGGTCACGCGGTGAAGGACAGCGCGACCCTGTGGAAGGCGGTGCGGACCATCGCCATCGCCGACGCCGTCATGAGTCTCGACAACGTGGTCGCCATCGCCGCCGTGGCGAAGGGCGAAGTCTCGCTGTTCGTCTTCGGCCTGCTGCTGTCGATCCCGCTGATCGTGGCGGGCGCCTCCCTCATCACGACGCTGCTGAAGCGGTTTCCCCTCGTCATCTGGGCGGGCGCCGCGCTTCTCGGCTGGATCGCCGGCGAGATGATCGTCACCGATCCCTACATCGCCGAACACGTGGCCTCCGTGCCCCACGCGCACCAGGCCGCCGCCGCGCTCTGCGCCGTGCTCGTCGTCGCCGTGGCGTTCATCTGGAAACGGGCGACCGCATCGCCCGAGCCGATCGGCGATCAGGGCCGTCGTTAAAAGGCAGTTTTTGATCTGTTGTTCCAAGCCTTCACCTCATCCTGAGGTGCCGCGTAGCGGCCTCGAAGGAGGGCTCCAGGGATCGCGCGACAACTGGAGGCCTCCTTCGAGGCCCGCTGACGCGGGCACCTCAGGATGAGGTGATCGGCTGGGATGATCGACATTGGCGGATGATCGACGCTGGCTTGAGCATCTGCCAAGGTCGATCGAACAGGCTCCGAGCGCGGCGACGAAATGAAAACGGCCCCTCGCAAGGGGCCGTTTCTCGTCGTCGAGATGAGATCGGACCTACCGCGCCGCTTCGAGATACTTCAGATCGAGGGCGGCCAGCGACATGAGCGGTGACGGCATGACGACGCCGTCGCGGCGGATCATTCGGGCGACCCGCTGGCACCCGGCGATGTCGTTGGCGCCGGCCGCGGCATCGCCCTGTTCGATGAAGGCGGCACTCGGCGTCTTCGGCGGTGGCGCGGACGGAGCGGCGGGGGCGGCCGCGGGGGCTGGGGCCTGGGCCGACGCGCCCGAGGGGGCCGCGGCGTTCTGGGTCGCCCCCTGGGGACCGGAGGCACCGGGACCGTTGGAGGCCGTGGGACCGCTCAGGCCCGAATCCTTCTGCGTCTCACTGCCGGAGGGTTTCTGCGAGCCCGAACCCGGAGCGGTGACGGCCGTGCTCGTCTGGGCCGTCGCCGAACCGGACGCGGCCGGCTGAGCCGGCGGATGCAGGAACGCCGTGAGTTCCTTGCAGATATTGGCCGGCTTGCCCGCCGACTCGGCCGAGGCGATTGCCGGAACCATCGCCATCGCCGCCGTCACGGCGACGATGGACAACCCTCTGAAACCCAAACCCATCATGACACGGCCCTCCCGAGGCCAGCCGCCGCATCTGCAACGGCGCGATTGACCAAGGAAGGTGCGCGGCACGCGGAAGGTGTCAAGGGCGGCGCAGCGCGCCCGTTCGTCGGGGACCGGCCGTCATTGGGCTTCCGCATTGGGAAAGAAGAGCTGCTCCCCGTTGATCCGGTAGGCCGCGATGGCCGCCTGGCCCGGGGCGGAGACGAGCCAATCCACGAAGGCCTGCGCCGCCTTCGCCTTCACCTGCGGATGTTTTTCCGGGTTCACGACCATCACGCCGTATTGGTTGAAGAGGCGCTTGTCGCCTTCCACCAGGATCTTGAGGTCGCCCCGGTTCTTGAACGACAGCCACGTGCCCCGGTCGCTGAGGACGTAGGCATTGGCGGCCGAGGCGGTGTTGAGCGCCGGCCCCATCCCCTGGCCCACATCCTTGTACCAATCGCCGCGCACGGCGCCGAGATCGAGGCCGGCCTCCTTCCAGTAGCGCAGCTCGGCGCTGTGGGTGCCCGAGCGGTCGCCGCGCGAGACGAAGAGCGCCTTGGCGGCGGCGATCTTGCGCAGGGCCTCGACGACGCTGGCGCCAGCGACGCGGGCCGGATCGTCCTTCGGGCCGACGATGACGAAGTCGTTGTACATCACGGGATAGCGCTTCGTGCTCCACCCCTCGCCGACGAATTTCTCTTCGGCGGCGGTGTCGTGGACGAGGGCCACCTCGGCATCCCCGCGTCGGGCCGCGTCGAGGGCCTGCCCAGTGCCGAGGGCCACCACCTTCACGCCGATGCCGCTGGCCTGCGTGAACTTGGGCAGCAACTCCTTGAACAGGCCCGATTGCTCGGTGGAGGTGGTCGAGGCCACCGTGATGGTCTCGGCGGGCTCGGCGGCACCCGGCGCGGACGACAATCCGGAGACGGCGACGATGAGGCCGAAGCTCAGGAGAGAGCGGCGAAGGAAGTCCATGGCATTTCTCCGGTGAGATAGGCCCGCGCCTGCGGCGAACGGGGGGATGACAGGGTGGTGCGCACGGGCCCGTGCTCGACGGCGAGGCCGGCGGCGAGGACGACCACATCCTCGGCCAGACGCATGACCTGACCGAGATTGTGCGAGACGAGGACGACCTTCGTGCCGGCCACCGCCATCGACGCCACGAGATCCTCGATGACGTGGGACGAGGCCGGATCGAGATTGGCGGTGGGCTCGTCGAGCAGGAGGAGATCGGGCGCCCGCGCCCAGGCCCGCGCGAGGGCGAGGCGCTGCTGCTCGCCCCCCGACAGGCGGGTGGCCGGAGCGCCGGCCCGCTCGGAGAGCCCCACATGCCGGAGCGCGGCCCGCACCCGTTCAGCCCGCTCGCCCGCGCCGAGGCCGAGCGGCGCGAGAGCCAGGGCCACGTTGGCGGCGGCACTCGCACGGACGAGGCCGGGCCGCTGGAACACGAAGGCGGTGCTCGGAGGAGGACGGTCGGATGGCCCGATGCGGATCGTCCCGCCCGTCGGGGCCAGCAATCCGTCGATGAGGCGCAGGAGCACGCTCTTGCCGGCGCCGTTCGCGCCGATAATCGCCGTGATGCCGGAGGACGTCACCGACATGTCGATGCCGTTGAGGATGGGCATGTCTCCCACCCGGTAGCGCAAACTGTCGATGACGATGGGAAGCGCCGCGCTCATCCGTAGGCCCGCATGGCATGGGAGCGGAGCAGCGAGGCGGTCGCGCTGACGACGAGGACGATGGCGATGAGGACGAGGCCGAGGGCCAAGGCGAGGGGCAGGTCGCCCTTCTGCGTCTCCAGGGAGATCGCCGTCGTCATGGTGCGGGTGTGCCCATCGATATTGCCGCCCACGACCAGGACTGCCCCGATCTCAGAGATGGCGCGGCCGAAGGCGGCGAGAATCGCCGTCACCAGGGAGAACCGCGTATCGTAGATCAGGATCGCGGCCCGCCGGGCGGGTCCGAGGCCGAGGGAGCGAAGCTGCTCGCCGAGATGCTCCTCCGCATCGGCGACGATCTGGCGTGCGAGGGCGGCGATGAGCGGGACGACGAGCACCGTCTGCGCTGCGATCATCGCGCCCGGCGTGAACAGGAGGCCCAGCCACCCCAGCGGACCGGACCGCGACAGGAGAAGATAGAGAACGAGGCCGATGACCACCGGCGGCAGGCCCATCGCCGCGTTGAGGCATCCCGTGACCAGCCTTCGCCCCGGACATGCCGACACGGCGACGAGGGCGCCGAGGGGCACGCCGACGAGGGTGCCGAGCCCTACCGCCGACAGGCTCACCCGCAGCGACAGGCCGGCAATGGCGACCACCTCCGGATCGAGGGCGGTGAGCCGTCTGAACGTCTCCTCGAGGGTCTGGAACATGGCCCCGGTGCTGTGCGCGGCGAATGTCTCTCGCAAAACTTCCGCTGCGCCGTGGTGCTTCGAGAAAGAGCCGACCGGGACCGGGAGTTGTGTGAGGCACTCTCGCCCCCTCATGCTATCCCTCTCCCTGCCAGTTCAATAGGAAACGGATTGCCTATGAAGGTGGGATTGATCCTCGACGGGACCATTGCGGCGGCGGGCCGGCAACTCGCCTTCGCCCCCACCCTGGCGCTTCTGGACGCCGTCGCCACGGAAGGGTCGCTGCAGGGTGCCGCGGCGCGGCTCGACCTGTCCTATCGCTCGGCCTGGGGCCGCTTCCAGATCCTTGAGGACACGCTCGGGCAGCCCGTCATTCGCAAGACCAAGGGGCACGGCAGCGTTCTGACGCCCTTCGGCGCCGCCTTCCATCAGGCGCTCGGCGACGCATCACGGGCGAGCGGAGAGATCATTGATCGAGAAGAAAAGCGGCTGGAGGCGACGCTCGCCGGTCTGATCGGACGCGCCGCCGGCCCCCTGACCTTCGCGGTCAGCCACGATTCGGTCCTGCTCGACGCTCTGCGCGAGATAGGCGGCATCGCGGTCACCATCGCGGGGAGCATGGACGCCCTCTCGCAGTTGAAGGCGGGGCGGGCCGATGGGGCGGGGTTCCATTTCGGCGCGGCCACGCCCGATCCGGGCTCGGTCTTCGCCGACATCCTCGCCGACCCGGCCCTCCTCACACGCCCGATCCTGCGGCGCGAGCAGGGCCTGATGCTGCAGCGGGGCAATCCTTTCGCCGTCTCCACCATCACGGACCTGACCACGGGCGGCATCCGCTTCGTCAACCGGCAGCTCGGTGCGGGGACGCGGATCTGGTTCGACCGGCTCTGCGCCGAGGCCGGCATCGGCGGGGGCGACATTCGCGGCTACGAGACGGAGGAATTCACGCATCAGGCCGTCGCGGCCCTGATCGCGTCAGGGGCGGCCGATGTGGGAATGGGCACCCGCGCCATCGCGGAGCGGTTCGCGCTCGATTACCTGCCGCTGGGCGAGGAAAGCTACTTCCTGGCCGTCAGGGCGTTCGTCGGCGGCGAGCGCCTGGACGCGATCGCGGCAACGATTCGGCGGCGGGCGGAGGCCACGCCGGGCTATGCCTGAGGCGTTAGCCGCGGGAATGCACGGGCGAGGGCATGGATTGCCCTCGCCCGTGGTTGGGAATCAGTGAGCCAGGATCTTCGACAGGAAGGTCTGCGCGCGCTCGGAACGCGGCTTGTCGAAGAAGTCGTCCTTGGTGGCGTCCTCGACGATCTCGCCGCGATCCATGAACACCACGCGGTTGGCCACCTTGCGGGCAAAGCCCATCTCGTGGGTGACGACCATCATCGTCATGCCTTCGCGGGCGAGCTCGATCATCACGTCGAGGACCTCGCCGACCATCTCCGGGTCGAGGGCCGAAGTCGGCTCGTCGAACAGCATGACGATGGGGTTCATCGACAGGGCGCGGGCGATGGCGACGCGCTGCTGCTGACCGCCGGAAAGCTGGCCCGGATATTTGTGCGAATGCGCCGAGAGGCCGACCCGCCCGAGGAGCTTCAGGCCGCGGTCATGGGCATCGTCCTTGGCCCGTCCCAGCACCTTGCACTGGCCGAGCATCAGGTTGTCGATGATCGACAGGTGGGGGAACAGCTCGAAATGCTGGAACACCATGCCGACACGGGCGCGCAGCTTGGGCAGATTGGTGCCCTTGGCCTGGACGCCGATGCCGTCGACGGTGATCGCCCCCTTCTGGATCGGCTCCAGGGCGTTGACCGTCTTGATGAGGGTGGACTTGCCCGACCCGGAAGGGCCGCACACGACGACCACCTCGCCCTTGGTGACCTGCGTCGTACAGCCGTTGAGAACCTGGACCGGGCCATACCACTTGCTGATGTTGTCGATGGCGATCATCGGCTTCGTCGAAGCCTGGGGATCGATGGCGGACATGACGGATCCTCGAGAGCTTAGCGGATGATGGCGACGCGGCGCTGAAGACGCCGGACGAGGGTCGAGGCGGTGATGCAGATCACCAGGTAGACGGCCGCGGCGAACAGATACATCTCCACGAGACGACCATCGCGCTGGGCGACCTTCGAGGCGGCGCCGAGGAAGTCGGTGAGCGAGATGACGTAGACCAGGGACGTGTCCTGGAAGAGCACGATGGTCTGGGTCAGCAGCAGCGGCAGCATGTTGCGGAAGGCCTGCGGCAGGATCACCGTCCGCATGGTCTGGCCGTAGGTCAGGCCGATGGCCTGCGCCGCCGCCGTCTGCCCCTTCGGGATCGCCTGGATGCCGGCGCGCATGATCTCGGAGAAGAACGCCGCCTCGAACAGGGTGAAGGTGACGAGGGCCGAGGTGAAGGCCCCCACCGAGATCGGCCGCGACGCGCCCGTCATCCATTGGCCGATATAGGGAACGAGGAAGTAGAACCAGAAGATCACCAGCACGAGCGGCAGCGACCTCATGAAGTTCACGTAGATCTTGGCCGGGAGCGCCAGGGCGGTGATCCCGGAGAGACGCATCATCGCGATGATGGTGCCGAGGATGATGCCGCCCGAGGCGGCGAGCGCGGTGAGCGTCAGCGTGAACACCATTCCCGTCCCGAACAGGTACGGCAAGGATGAGAGGACGACTCCGAAGTCGAAATCCGTGAACATCGGTCCTCTAGTCCCGTCTGACGGTCGCGAAGGATGGGGGGAGGGAGCGCGCCGTCATCAGCGCGATCCCGGGACGGCGATGCGCGTCTCGAGTTTGCTCGACAGCGTCACCACGATCAGGCTGATGCCGAGATAGATGACCGTGGCCGCCGTGAAGGATTCGAAGACCTGCGAGGAGAATTCCTGCATCGAGCGTGCCCGGGCGGTGAGTTCGAGCAGGCCGATGGTGAGCGCCACCGAGGTGTTCTTGAGGTTGTTCAGGAACTCGGAGGTCAGCGGCGGCAGGATCACCCGGTAGGCGTTGGGCAGCAGCACGTAGCGATAGGTCTGCCACGTGGTGAGGCCCAGAGCCGTCCCGGCCATGCGCTGGCCGCGCGGCAAGGTCTCGATGCCGGTGCGGACCTGCTCGGCGACGCGGGAGGCCGTGAAGAAGCCGAGGCAGAGGACCGCCGTGTAAAACGACGAATTCGGCAGTTGCTTCAGCCAGGTCCCCCAGGAGCCGGGTAGGATCTCCGGCACCACGTAGAACCAGAGGAACATCTGCACGAGGAGCGGGATGTTGCGGAACAGCTCCACATAGGTGGTGCCGACCCGTTGGGCCCCCCGGCTCGGAAGGGTGCGCAGCACCCCGATGAGCGAGCCGAGGGAGAAGGCGATGATCCAGGAACAGAGCGCCGTGGCGATCGTCCAGGAGAGGCCGGAGAGAAGCATGTCGGCATAGGTGCCGGTGCCTTCCGGCGACGGTTCGAAGAAGATCCGCCAGTTCCAGTTGTAATTCATCGCCTGTCGTCTGCTCCGATGCGGCGGCTTAGTAGGCGGCCGGGTCGGCGCTGTCGCTCGGCGACTCGAAGGCCTTCTTCATGGGATCGCTCATGGGAAGGCTGAGGTTGATGCCCCGCGGCGGGATCGGCTTGGTGAACCAGGTCTCGTACAGGACCTTGCCCTCGGGGCTCTTGTAGAGCTTGGCCGTCGCTTCATCGACCACGGCCTTGAACGGCGCGTCGTCCTTGCGGAGCATGATGCCGTAGGGCTCGGGCTTCGACAGGGCCTCGCTGGAGATGGCGTAGGCACCCGGCTCCTTGGAGCTGGCGGCCAGCGAGGCGAGGAGCACGTCGTCCATCACGAAGGCGGCGGCGCGGCCGGTCTCGACCATGAGGAAGGCTTCGGCGTGATCCTTGGCGGGCAGGATCGTCAGGCCGAGGCTGCGCGCGGTATTGGCCTCGTTGATCTGGCGGATGTTGGTGGTGCCCGAGGTGGAGACGACGGTCTTGCCCTTGAGATCCTCGATCGTGTCGAGCTTGGCCGATTTCTTCGCCACGTAGCGGGTGGCGGTGAGGAAGTGGGTGTTGGTGAAGGCGACCTGCTTCTGGCGGTCGACGTTGTTGGTGGTCGAGCCGCATTCGAGATCGACGGTGCCGTTGGCGATCAGCGGGATGCGGGTGGCGGAGGTGACGGGATTGAGCTTCACCTCGAGCTTCGTCAGCTTCAGGTTGGTCTTCACCGCCTCGGCGATCTTCTTACAGATCTCGAAGGCGTAGCCGACCGGCTTCTGGTCGCCGTCGAGGTAGGAGAACGGGACCGAGGCATCGCGATAGCCGATGGTGATTTCGCCGGTCTCTTTGATCTTCTTGAGGGTGCCGGTCAGTTCCTGGGCACTGGCACCGGATGCGCCGAGCGTGATGCCCATCGCCGATGCGAGGACGACCGCCGCCGACAGAGCGGCGGACCTGTGTTGACCAAAATGCATGTGAAGGCTGGCTCCCGGAGGGGTTCTCGCCGATCGGACGACCGGCATGTGAGGCTCAACGTAGCAGCGGTCTCGCCCATCGCAATCGGTGAATGAGGCGTCACCGGAGATGTCAACCGCTCGACGATGTTATAGCAATCGGCGTGCCGCGCGCGCGACCGGGATCCATTTCGGCGATACAATGCCCCGCATTTGAAATTGTACCGGGTCGGGGAAGACCAGAGGCACGCGCAACGGCACAACAAATGAAAAAGGCCCGGCTTTGCAGCCGGGCCTTTTCCAGAACATCTTGAATGATCTTGCGGGATCGGAGCATGGCTCCGATCCCGCCGACCATCGATGCTTAGAAGTCGCGCTGGACGCGCATACGCACCTGGTAGGTGTCGTCGGCGGTCACGGTACGAACGGCGCCGGAGGCGATGTTCGCGGCGTTGACGGTGCCGCTCGACTGAGTGCGGTCCACTACGCGGCCGTTCTGGACGCCGACCTTGGTGTAGAAGCCCTCGACACCGATATCGAGGTCCTTCACCGGCGACCAGATCAGGCTCGCGCCGGCGACGATCTGGTAGGTGTCACGCAGAACCGGGCTGACGTCGAAGGAGACCTGGCCGGGAACGCCGGTGAACTGACCAGTCGCACCGGTGGTCTGGAACGCCGCCGCATTGGCGGCGCGAGCGCCACGGGCGAAGGAGAGCTCGCCGTAGCTGCCGAACACGGCCGAACGCCACTCAGGCGACCAGTAGTGCAGGAACGAACCGACCACGGTGAAGCTGGTGGACAGCTCGATCTTGCCCGTGAAGGGGTTGAGCGTGGCGTCGGACATGAAGGGATCGAAGGCAGCGCCGTTGATGGTGCTGGCGATGGATGTGTAGCTGCCGTTGTAGGACGAGTAGCCCGTGTAGAGGGTGGAACCCTCGCCATAGGCACCCTGCAGGTACAGGGTATCGCCGGGAGCGATGAACGGGGTGTTGATCTTCACGCCACCCTGGACAGCCCAGCCGTATTCGTTAGACGGCCGCTCGGTGACCGCAGAGAAGCCGCCGAATCCGGGAGCTGTGGCAACGCTTGTCACGCCAGCGATCGTATTGCCGACATTGACTTCCTTAACGGCGGCAGAGATCTGAGCCGAACCCCAGGCAGCATCATAGCGCAGGACGCCGACGAAGTCGGGCATGCGGTTGCGCTGGGCAACGTCAAAGTTCTGGAAGTTGCTGCCAAGTCCACCGGGGCCGACGAAGATCGGTGAAGGCGCACTGGCCGTACCGGCGCCGACAACGTAGGTCTGCGAGTAGATCGTGTTGCGACGGAAGGTCGGGTCTTCGAGCGAAACCGTAGCCGAGAAGCCTTCACCGAACTTCGCGGAATAGGCGAGGAGGTTGGTGGACTGGACGTCGGAGTTGAGCGTCGCGCCGGCGAACTCGAAGTCGTGGGCGTAGAAGTCGAAGAACGAGGAAGCGCGACCGGCGGTGAGGCCGGCGAACTGGATGAACGCCTTGTCGGTGTTCACGAACTGCTGGGCGCGACCGAACTGATCCTGACCGGTGGCGCTGAAGGCGGAGCCGATGCGCTCCTGGGTGCCGGAGCGGAGGCCGCCGGTGGAGCCGGTGCGCGAGGCGAACTGGATGCGGGTGAAGGCGCGCAGGGTGCCGTAGGCCGTCTGGGTGCGGGCATCGACGTTGATGCGGGCGAGACCGATATAGCCGGTCGTGTCGCCGTTGCCGCCGGAGCGGCTGTCCGTCGGCTGGTAGCCGATGTCGAGGCGGGCGCGGCCCGAGAGACGGATGCAGGTATCCGTTCCGGGGATGTAGAAGAAGCCGGCGCCGTAGGCGGAGCAGACGCGGACGTATTCGATCGGCACGGCCTTCTTCACGGGAAGGTCGGCGGCATGCGCTCCAGCGACCGACGCAAAACCTGCGGCGGTACCGAGGAGTGAGCTCTTCAAGAGCTTCATTGATATCTCCAAAAGCTTCGAGACCCGAGGGACAGGCAACTTCAACCCGGCATGGACCGGCGTTCGTTTGCCTTTATTTGTTAGCCGGCAGGACTTAAGTGCCCCGTTCCGACCGTGCCCCGGGGTTTCCCCAGTGCGTATTCACTCTGTGCGAGCGGGTTCCTGCGAGCAACTCGGAATCGCGAATGCCACATCGGTTCTGAACTGCTGTGGCGGCGCTGCAACGTTCGTCAGGCGGCAAACCATGTCATCGCCGGGACCGATTGATGTGCAGAGCGGGGGCTCGGAGAAGAAAACCAATGCATCCTGCGGCGCTATTGAGATCAGTTGGTCCCGCCAGCGCACCCTTTGCTTAGTTTTTGTGCTTCGCACCGTCACGGGACCGTCATGAATCGGACATTGGCCCGGTCCGGCGCCGGCCCACGCACCGGCGCCGGAGGGATGGGTCATTTTCTCGGCGATGGCCGTCAGGCCCCCGGATTGTTGCGCCTCACACGGGACGGACGGGTCATCGCCTCGAGTTCGAGCAGGTGATCGAGCTGGGTCTCGGTCAGAAGCCCTTCCTCCAGCACGATGTCGGCCACCGGGCGATTCTCCGCCAGGGCGCGCTGGGCGACCCTCGAACACGCCTCGTATCCCAGAGCCGGCACCAGGGCGGTCACGAGGCCGATGGAACCATGGACGAGGGACCGGCAGCGTTCGCGATCCGCCTCGATCCCTTCGATGCAGCGTTTCGTGAGGGTATCCACCGCGGCGGTGAGCATGCGCAGGGAGCTGAGAACGCAGTATCCGATAGTCGGCTCGAAGGCGTTGAGCTGGAGTTGCCCGCCCTCGGCGCAGAGAGTCACGGTGAGGTCGTGGCCGATCACCAGGAAGGCGACCTGATTGACCACCTCCGGGATCACCGGATTGACTTTGCCCGGCATGATCGAGGAACCGGCCTGGACGGCCGGGAGCCGGATCTCGCCGAAGCCGGTGCGCGGCCCGCTCGAGAGCAGGCGCAAATCGTTGCAGATCTTGGAGAGCTTCACCGCCACGCGCTTCAGCACGCCCGAGAACAGCACGAACGCGCCGAGATCGGACGTCGCCTCGATCAGGTTCGAGGCGAGCACCATCGGGTGCCCGGAGATGCGCGACAGTTCCTCCACCGCCAGGGACGCATAGCGCGGGTCCGCATTGATGCCGGTGCCGATGGCGGTGGCACCTAGATTGACCTCGCGGAACAGCCCGACGATCTCGTTCAGCCGGGCCACATCCTCCTTCATGGTGGCGTGGAACCCGTCGAATTCCTGACCCAGGGTCATCGGCACCGCATCCATCAGCTGGGTGCGGCCCATCTTGAGGACATCGGCGAATTCCACGGCCTTGCCCTTGAAGGCGTAGGCGAGGTCGTCGAGGGCCTTGATGAGGGGCTGGGTCGCGAACATGACGGCGAGGCGCAGGGCGGTCGGATAGGCGTCGTTGGTGGATTGCGCCATGTTGACGTCGTCGTTGGGGTGGAGCGCCGCGTAATGCCCCAGCGGGTGTCCCATCAGTTCCAGGGCGACGTTGGCGATCACCTCGTTGGCGTTCATGTTGGTCGACGTGCCGGCCCCGCCCTGGATCGCGTCCACCACGAACGATTCGGCAAAGCGCGGCTCGGTGGCGACGAGGGTGCAGGCACGGTCGATGGCATCGGCCTTGTCGGCGGAAAGGTAGCCCAGCCGCCGGTTGGCGCGGGCGGCCGCCTGCTTCACCAGGGCGAGGCTTTTGACGAATTCGGGAAAGTGCCCCACCGGCACGCCGGTGATGGGGAAGTTCGCCACGGCGCGCTTCGTGTGGATTCCCCAATAGGCGCCCGCCGGCACTTCGCCATAGCCGAGGAGATCGTGCTCGGTCCGCGTCCGCGCGCCCTCCATCTCGACGGTCCGCACGGTGGCGACGGCGATGTTCTCGGCCGGCGCCTCGGTGGGATTCTGCGTGTCCGTCGCCATCGGTATTCTCCCTCGCGCCACGCTCGCGGCGGCACCGCCGAAGCCACATGCGGCGGCGGAGCCGTCAAGCGCCGTGGGCCGGCAATCCTGACATCGGCTCAGTCCTGAAGCCCGATGACCTGGAAATTCGTTCTCAGCTCATCAGACATGGGGACGTTCAGGCGCTCGCCGTTCGGCAGCCGCTTGAGGAACCAGCGCTCGTAGATCCAGCGCAGCTCGCGCGACTCGGCCAGACGCTCGAAGGCGGCGTTCACCACGCCGGCAAATTGCAGGTCGTCCTTGCGGAACATCAAGCCGTAGGGCTCGAAGGACAGCTTGTCCGCCAGCACGGTGTAGGACGCCCCGTCCGGGCCGGCCGCCGCGATGAGTCCATAGAGCAGGACATCGTCGAGCCCCAGCGCGTCGGCCCGGCCGTCCCTGACCATGGCGAAGGATTCGGCGTGGTCGCGGCCCGTGACGATGGTGGCGGAGAGGTTCGACCGCGCCACCAGCGCGCGCAGGGCCGCCTCGTTGGTGGTGCCGGCGGTGACCGCGACGGTCTTGCCGGAGAGGTCGCGATAGGAGCCGATGGGCGCGCCGCGCTTCACCAAGAGCTTGGTGGCGCTGAAATAGGTGATGGGCGAGAACGCCACGAGCTTGCGGCGCTCCGCATTCGCCGTGGTCGACCCGCATTCGAGGTCGATCTTGCCCGAGGTGACCGCCGCGATCCGGGTCTCCGGGGTGACGGGCTCGTAGCGCACGGCAAGATCGGTGCGGCCGATCTCCTTGCCGATGGCATCGACCACCTCCAGGCAGAGATCGATCGCGTATCCCACCGGATGCCCGGCCGCGTCCTTGAACGAGAAGGGCAGCGAGTTTTCGCGATAGCCGAGGGTGACGGCCCGCGATTCGCCGATCTTCTTCAGCGTGCCGGTGAGGACATCGACGGCGGAAGCGGGCGCGGCGCTCAAGGCGAGCACCAGGGCCCCGGCGGCCACTGCCCTCATGCCTTTCGCGTGCATTGTCCGTGTCCCGTCATGCCATAGGGGTTGCGATCGGCGGCGAGCGATGCCGCCGGCGGTTCAGGCCGGCTCGGCCAAGGGCGACACGTCCCGGTCGAGGCTCTGGTCGGTCAGTTCCAGCTGCCCCTCCCATTTCGCCACGGCGACGGTTGCGACGCTGTTGCCCAGGACGTTGGTGGCCGAGCGGCCCATGTCGAGGAACTGGTCGATGCCGATGATGAGGAGGAGGCCGGCCTCCGGGATGTGGAAGGTCGAGAGCGTGGCGGAGATCACCACCAGCGAGGCGCGGGGCACGCCGGCCATGCCCTTCGACGTCACCATCAGCAGCAACAGCATGGTCATCTGCTGCCCGAGGGTCAGCGGGATGTTGTAGGCCTGTGCGATGAACATCACCGCGAAGGTGCAGTACATCATCGAGCCGTCGAGATTGAACGAATACCCCATCGGTAGGACGAACGAGGTGATCTTGTTGGGCACGCCGAAGCGCTCGAGATTCTGCAGGGTCTTCGGATAGGCCGCCTCGCTCGATGCGGTGGAAAAGGCGAGGAGGAACGGCTCCTTGATCAGGTTGAGGAGCCGCCGCATCTGCTTTCCGACCAGCAGGAAGCCGGCGAAGGCCAGCAGGCACCACAGCATGGCGAGGCTGAAGTAGAACTCCACCATGAACTTGCCGTAGGTCACGAGGACGCCGATGCCCTGCGTGGTGATCGTCGCCGCGATGGCCGCGAACACCGCGACGGGGGCGAAACCCATGACGTAGCCGGTGATCTTCAGCATCACGTCGGCGAGGCCCTCGATGCCCTCGGCCAGGAGCTTGCCCTTCTCCCCCAAAGCCGCGAGGGCCACGCCGAAGAAGATCGAGAAGACGACGATCTGCAGGATCTCGTTGTTGGCCATCGCCTCCACGGGGCTTTTCGGCACCAGGTGGGTGACGAATTCCTTGAGCGAGAGCGACGCGGCCTTGAGGTTGGTGGTCGCGCCGGCATCCGGCAGCGGCAGGTTCAGGGCATCGCCGGGCCGCAGGATGTTGACCATCACCAGGCCGAGCAGCAGCGAGCACAGGGACGCGCCGACGAACCACAGCATCGCCTTGCCGCCGACGCGGCCGACGGAGGCGGTGTCGCCCATATGCGCGATGCCGACGACGAGGGTCGAGAACACCAGCGGCGCGATGATCATCTTGATCAGGCGCAGGAACACGTCACTGACGAGGGCGATGTAGCCGGAGATTTCCTTGGACGTCTGAGGGTCCGGCCATGTGATGTTACAGAGATACCCGACAGCGATGCCCAGAAGCATACCGATGAAGATGTAAGTCGTCAGCCTGGACTGCATCGCACTTCCTCACCGGCAGAAACGTTGTCTAGGTCTTGCATGACACATGCCACACTCGACATGCCTCATGCCTTGCACCGTCGCATCGCGAAGTCGTGACGCCCGGTGATCCGATCGACCGGCCCATCACCTCAAATACGGGGTGAGCGCGAACTTTCGGCGGTGCTTCGACCTCGAAGAACAAGTCCTTCGTGATGTCGATCCGAGAGGAGGTTATTCCCTTTTCTTAGCCGCGCAAGCACCCTTCGACGGGACCGGCCGCGAATCGGCGGGCGCCGCCATGGCGGAGCCGAGGCTCCGTCGGATCGATACGGCGGGTCAATGCGGGCGCAGGCCCGACGCGACCCTCGCCGCCCGGCGGATGGCTTCCGGCTGCGGCTCGCCGGCCGGGACGACCCAGCTGCCGCCGACGCAGAGAACCTGCGCGATCTTGAGCCAATCCGGAGCGGTCGCCTCGGTGATCCCGCCGGTCGGGCAGAAGCGGACCTGCCCGAACGGGCCGGTGAGGGCCTTCAGGGCCTTGACGCCCCCGGCCGCCTCGGCGGGAAAGAACTTGAACCGGTCGAGCCCGTGGTCGAGGCCGCGCATGATGTCGGCGGCATTGGCGACCCCCGGCAGGAACGGGATGCCGCGAGCGATGGCGGCCTTCGTCAGCGGGTCGGTAAGACCGGGGCTGACGATGAACTGCGCGCCCGCCTCCATCGCCGCGTCGAGATCCCGCTCGTTGAGCACGGTGCCCGCGCCGACGACGGCCCCCTCCACTTGCGCCATGATGCGGATCACCTCCAGGGCGGCGGGGGTCCGCAGGGTGACCTCCAGGGCCGTCAGGCCGCCATCCACCAGCGCCCTGGCGATCGGCTCGGCATGGGCGGTGTCCTCGATCACGAGGACGGGGATCACGGGAACGGAGCGCATCAGCGCGTCGATGGTGGTCATGAAATCGTCCTCTGGGTCGTGAAAGGGAGGCGGTGTCCGTTTGATTGTCCCGGATCGAGGTGTCTCGACAGGCGCCCTCTCCTTCCAGGAGAGGAGACCCGCGCCTTGCTTCCCATCTCGGAGACACGCGCGAGCCGAGGGGCCGGAAGACCGCCCTGCAATAAGACCGTCCTACAATCCGGCGGCGCTGAGCATCGCGGACGCGCCCTGCTCGGCCCCGTCGGCCCCGTGGCGCATGAAGGCGAAGAGCTCGCGGCCGGTCCCGAAAGCCGGCGGCGGCGGGGTGGCGCCCTCCCGCGCCTCCCATTCCGCCGGGTCGACGAGGGCCTGGAGCGTTCCGTCCTCGGCGCTGAGGCGGACGATGTCCCCGTCGCGCAGCTTGCCCAGCGGACCGCCGCCGAGGGCCTCGGGGCTCAGATGGATCGCCGCCGGCACCTTTCCGGAGGCGCCGGACATCCGCCCGTCGGTGACGAGGGCGACGCGGAAGCCGCGATCCTGCAGGACGCCGAGCTGAGGCGTCAGTTTGTGCAGTTCGGGCATTCCGTTGGCTTTCGGCCCCTGGAAACGCACGACGACGACCACGTCCCGCTCCAGTTCGCCCGCCTTGAAGGCAGCCATGACATCGTCCTGATCGTCAAACACCCGTGCCGGTGCCTCCACCGTCCAGCGCGAGGGATCGACGGCGCTGGTCTTGAAGGTGGCCCGGCCGAGATTGCCCTTCACCAGCCGCATCCCGCCATCCGGCTGGAAGGCGTTGGCGGGGCCGCGCAGGATGCTCTCGTCATGGGAGGAAGCGGGCGCGTCCTCGAACACCAGTGCGTCCTCGATGAGCTTCGGGTCGCGGGCATGGTCGCGCAGGCGCCCGCCGGCCACGGTGAGGATGTCGTCGTGCAGCAGGCCCGCGTCGATCAGGCTGGCGATGACGTAGGACATGCCGCCGGCGGCGTGGAAGTGGTTCACGTCCCCGGAGCCGTTGGGATAGACCTTGGCCACCTGTGGGATCACCGCCGAGAGCCTGTCGAAATCCTCCCAGTCGACGATGATCCCGGCGGCCCTGGCGATGGCCGGCAGGTGGATGGCGTGGTTGGTTGAGCCGCCGGTGGCAAGCAAGCCGATGATCGCGTTGACGATGGCCTTCTCGTCGACGCAGCGCCCGAGGGGCCGGTAATCGTTGCCGGCGGCACCGATCTCCGTGAGCCGGTGGACGGCCGCGCGGGTCACCGCCTGGCGCAGCTTCGTGCCGGGATTGATGAAAGACGCGCCGGGCATGTGCAGGCCCATCACGTCCATCATCATCTGGTTGGAATTGGCGGTGCCGTAGAAGGTGCAGGTTCCCGCCCCGTGATAGGAGGCGGATTCCGATTCCAGCAGCTCGTCGCGGCCGACCTTGCCCTCGGCATAGAGCTGGCGGATGCGCTGCTTCTCCTTGTTGGCGAGGCCCGAGGGCATCGGCCCGGCCGGGATCAGGATCTGCGGCAGGTGCCCGAAGCGCAGCGCCCCGATGAGCAGGCCCGGCACGATCTTGTCGCAGATGCCGAGCAGGGCTGCGCCGTCGAACATGCCGTGGCTGAGCCCCACCGCCGTGGAGAGCGCGATGGTGTCGCGCGAGAACAGCGACAGTTCCATGCCGCGCTGGCCTTGGGTGACGCCGTCGCACATGGCCGGGACACCGCCCGCCACCTGGGCCGTGGCACCGACCTCGCGGGCGAACAACTTCATCTGCTCCGGGTAGCGGCCATAGGGCTGATGCGCCGACAGCATGTCGTTATAGGCGGTGACGATGCCGATGTTCATACCCCGGCCGGACTTGATCGCCGGCTTGTCCTCGCCGGAGGCCGCGAAGCCATGGGCGAGGTTGCCGCAATTGAGCATCGGCCGGTGCACGCCGCCGTCGCGTTCGCGGGCGATCAGGTCGAGATAGGCGCGCCGGCTCGCCTTGGAGCGCGTCACCACGCGCTCGGTGACGGCTGCGACTTCCGGGTGAAGTTCGGTCATGGCAGATCCTTCCCTCGCTGATGCGAAGCCACCTGCTGTCAGGAACGTAGAGGGCTCGTCTCGCAGGCGATAGATCGGTCGCCGTGCGGTACGATCAATGACCGGATCGGCTCAGCACGTTTCAGGCCATCGCGGTTCGGTGCGGGCGATGGTGCGGACGGCGGGACTCGAACCCGCACAGCCTTTCAGCCGCAAGATTTTAAGTCTCGTGCGTCTACCGGTTTCGCCACGTCCGCATTGCGGGATCAGCGGTAACGAGGCGAGGCTCCGAGATCAAGGCGCCCAGCCATAGAGCCAGTCGTAGCGGCGGCCCATCCCGGCGGGGCCGAGGCGGCGCATGACGAGGTTGCGGGCAAAACCGACGAGCCCGCCCGCATGGTAGGTCCGGCCGTTGCCGCGCGCGGCCGATTGCACGCGCCGGGTGCGGGGGGCGCGCAAGCCGGCATAGGCCGCCAGCGACGCCGCCACGTCGTCGGCCCGCAGGGTCAGGGCGAAGACGGCCGCGTCCTCGATGGCCAGCGCCGCCCCCTGCGCCAGGAACGGCAGGACCGGATGGGCCGCGTCCCCGATGAGGGCCACCCGGCCCCGCGCCATGGGCCGCGCGGTCGGCCGGTCGACCAGCGACCAGACCAGCCAGGAATCCGGCGCCGTCAGGAGTTCGGCCAGAACCGGGGTCGCGTCCGGAAACTGCGCGCGCAGGACGGCGGGTTCGCCGAGCTGGCCCCAATCCTCGCTGCCAAGGCGCTCGGGCACCACGGCCACGATGTTGATGCTCCGCCCGCCCTGGATCGGGTAATGCACCACGTGCCGGCGGCGCCCGAGCCACAGGCCGGTCTCGTCGCCCTGCAATTCCGGAGGCGCGGCATCGCGCGGGATCGTGGCGCGCCAGGCGGCCTCCCCGCAGGACCGCAACCGCCGGCCGTCGAAATGGCCGCGCAGGGTCGAGCGCACGCCATCGGCCCCCACCACGAGGTCGACGGTCAGCGTCTCGGATCGCGAGCCCTGGCCGCTTTCCAGGGTCAGCTCGACGGAGCTGTCCGATTCGGCAAGCCCCCTCACGTCCCGCCCCATCAACAGGCGGATTCCCGGCCGGCTGCGCACGGCATCGAGCAGGAGCGTCTGCAGGTCTGCCCTGTGGATGACGTAATAGGGCGCGCCGTGGCGGCCGCGCAGTTCGGCCCCGAGTTCGACGCCGCCGATCTCGCGACCAGATGCGAGGGCACGCACCACCACCCGTGGCGGCTCGCTCGCCGCCCGGCGCAGGGCGGCGCCGAGGCCGAGGGAGATCAGCACGCGGCTGGCATTCGGGGAGAGCTGCAGGCCGGCGCCGACCTCGCTGAACCCGGTCCGGCGCTCGACGAGCGTCACCTCATGCCCGGCGGCATCGAGGGCGAGGGCGGCCGTCAGGCCTCCTATGCCCGCGCCGACGATGGCGACGGCGAGGCCGGAGGCGGTGTGAGGGGCTCGGGACCCATGGGAACCGTCGGACACCTGCGGATCTCGCCCTCGCGAATCGTGTGCGATCAGGCGGCCTTCGCGCCGTTGTCATCCCAGACGGCGGCGGCCGGATCGGCCGTGCCGGCCTTCAGGCCGGGGCGATAGCGGTAGAGCGTCGAGCAATACTGGCAGATGATCTCGTCGTCGGTCCCCATGTCGAGGAAGACATGCGGATGATCGAAGGGCGGCTTGGCGCCGATGCACATGAACTCCTTGGAGCCCACTTCGATCAGGGCAACTCCGAGGTCGTTGTGGAAATGCGGCACCGCCTTGTCAGCCATCGCCCGATCCTGCCTCCGGCCCGCCGGGGCCGAGCCCCGCCCGGGCACCATTGCTCCGTCCGGGCCATTCTCTACCCGCTCGTCGCCCTCAAGCCTAGCGCCGAGGATTCCCCAAGCCCAGCAAAAAGCCCGCCTCGTCGAGGCTTGGCCTCCCGCGCAGGCCGCCTTAGAGAGGGATGTCTCTCAGCCGCTCTTACGAAACCACGTTCCCCATGACCCAGAACGAACAGGCCGTCGTCGAAGGCGGTCGCCGCGCGCCTCGGCCGCCGATTCACGGTCCCGAAGGGTTCGAGGGCATGCGCAAGGCCGGCCGCCTCACGGCGGAGGCCCTCGACGTGCTGATGGAGGCCACCGCCCCCGGCGTGACCACGGAGGCGCTGGACCGCCTCGCCTACGAATTCGCCATGGACAACGGCGCCTACCCGGCCTCGCTGCTGTATCGCGGCTACCCGAAGTCGATCTGCACCTCGATCAACCACGTGGTCTGCCACGGCATCCCCAACGACAAGCCCCTGCGCGACGGCGACATCGTCAATCTCGACATCTGCCTCATCGTCGACGGCTGGCACGGCGACAGCAGCCGCATGGCCTATGTCGGCGAAGTGCCGCGCAAGGCGGCACGCCTGTGCGAGATCACCCACGAATGCCTCATGCGGGGCATCGCCGCGATCAAGCCGGGCGGCTCCACCACGGATATCGGCCGTGCGATCCAGGCCTATGCCGAAGCCGAGCGCTGCTCCGTGGTGCGCGATTTCTGCGGGCACGGCCTCGGGCGCATCTATCACGATGCGCCGACCATCCTGCACTATGTCGAGCCGAGCTACGACGTGGCCTTCGAGCCGGGGCAGTTCTTCACGGTCGAGCCCATGATCAATCTCGGCCGCCCGGCGGTGAAGGTGCTCTCCGACGGCTGGACGGCGGTGACGCGGGATCGCTCGCTCTCGGCGCAGTTCGAGCACACGGTGGCGGTGACGGAGACGGGGGTCGAGGTCTTCACCTTCTCGCCCAAGGGCCTGCATCAGCCGATCGCCCCCTCCGCCTGACGATGCCGGGATCCGGAGGCAAGACGATGCCGCGCCTCCCCCTCGAAGCGCCCGCCGGCGAGGCGGCCCCGGACGCCCCCCATTATCTCGGGCACCGCGACCGGCTGCGGGCGCGCTTCGCCCAGGCCGGGGCGGATGCCCTGCCGGATTACGAACTCCTCGAACTCGTCCTCTTCCGCGCCATCCCGCGACGGGACGTGAAGCCCCTGGCCAAGGCCCTGATCCGCCGCTTCGGCAGTTTCGCCGAAGTGGTGAGCGCGGAGCCGAACCGCCTCGCGGAGGTGGAAGGCGTAAGCCAGGGCGTCGTCGCCGATCTCAAGCTCATCGAGGCGGCGGGCCATCGCCTGGCGCGGGGCGCCATCGCCGCGCGGCCCCTGCTCTCCTCCTGGGCGGCGCTCCTCGAATATTGCCGCGCCACCATGGCGTTCTCGCCGCGCGAGCAGTTCCGCGTGCTGTTCCTCGACAAGCGCAACCACCTCATCGCCGACGAGGTCCAAGGACGCGGCACCGTCGATCACACCCCGGTCTATCCGAGGGAGGTGGCCCGCCGCGCCCTCGAACTCTCGGCCACCGCCATCATCCTCGCGCACAACCACCCCTCAGGCGATCCGGCGCCCTCGGCGGCCGACATCAGGATGACGCGGGAGATCGTGGCGATCCTCGACCCGCTGGGGATCGTCGTCCACGACCACGTCATCCTCGGCCGGGATGGACACGCGAGCCTGAAGGGGTTGAAGCTGATGTGAACGTGCTACTCTGACGATCGGATCGCGGCGGATCGTTCGCTTCGCGGCGATCGGACGACACCATCGGTCTGCTGCGAAGCGCACATCGTCCCGGTGGCGCGCCTCTTGCGAAGATGCCGGGATAAAAGGGGAGGCGCGAATGGCGCTCGCTGCGTTCGACGAAATGAATGGGATACCGGGAGCCGCCCTGGGCGATGCCTCGGTTCGCGAAGCCTATGACAGCCTGAAATCGTGGCTCGAGACGACGCCGCCCGAGCACTTCAACACGCGGCGCAGCCAGGCCGAGATGCTCTTCCGGCGCATCGGCATCACCTTCGCCGTCTACGGCGCCAACGAATCCACCGAACGGCTGATTCCCTTCGACATCATCCCACGGGTGATCACGAAGCCGGAATGGAGCTTCCTCGAGCGGGGGCTGAAGCAGCGCGTCACCGCGATCAATGCCTTCCTCAGCGACATCTATGGCGCCCAGGAATGCATCAAGGCCGGAATCATTCCAGCCGATCTGGTCTATCGCAACCCGCATTACCGGATGGAGATGCGGGCCTTCAAAGTCCCGCACGACCTCTACGTCCACATCGCCGGCATCGACATCGTCCGCACCGGCGAGAACGACTTCTTCGTGCTGGAGGACAATGCCCGCACGCCGTCCGGCGTCTCCTACATGCTGGAGAACCGGGAGGTGATGCTGCGGCTCTTCCCGGAACTGTTCTCGCGCCATCGCGTGGCGCCGGTGGAGAACTATCCCGACGCGCTCCTAGCCACCCTGCGCAGTCTCGCCCCGCAGACGGCGACGCGCGACCCCTCCGTCGTGCTGCTCACCCCGGGACGCTACAATTCCGCGTTCTACGAACACTCGTTCCTGGCCGACAAGCTCGGCGTCGACCTGGTGGAGGCCTCCGATCTCTTCACCAAGGACGACGTGGTCTACATGCGCACCACGGAAGGCCCGCGCCGGGTCGACGTGATCTATCGCCGCCTCGACGACGACTTCCTCGACCCCCTGGTGTTCCGGCCCGATTCGGTGCTCGGCGTGCCCGGCCTGATGAACGCCTACGAGCGCGGGACGGTGACCCTCGCCAACGCGGTCGGCACCGGCATCGCGGACGACAAGGCCGTCTACAGCTACATGCCGGAGATCGTGAAGTTCTTCACCGGCGAGGAGCCGATCCTGCACAACGTGCCGACCTATCGCTGCCGCGAGAAGGAGGCCTTCTCCTACGTGATGGACAACCTCGCCGACCTCGTCGTGAAGGAAGTCAACGGATCGGGCGGCTACGGCATGCTGGTGGGTCCGCACGCCACCAAGCGGGAGATCGAGGATTTCAGCCGCAAGCTGCGCCACGCGCCGGACGGGTTCATCGCCCAGCCGACCCTGGCACTGTCCACCTGCCCGACCTTCGTCGCGTCCGGCGTCGCGCCGCGCCACGTCGATCTGCGGCCCTTCGTGCTATGCGGCTCCGACGAGATCCGGATCGTTCCGGGCGGCCTGACCCGCGTCGCCCTCAAGGAAGGGTCGCTCGTCGTCAATTCCAGCCAGGGCGGGGGCACCAAGGATACCTGGGTGCTCGACGCCTGACGCTACGCCAAAGCCCACCCCGGAAGCGGGGTGGATCGTTTTCTCGCCCATCGCCTTAACGGAAGCCCATGCTGTCCCGGACCGCCGACAATCTGTACTGGCTCTCGCGCTACGCCGAGCGGGCCGAGTTCGTCGCCCGCATCCTCGATGCGGCCCATCGGCTCGCCGCCCTCCCCTCGAGCTATGGCGGCGGCGAGACCAACGAGTGGGCGTCGGCCCTGGCCTCCGCGGGCGACCCGGAGGTGTTCAAGCCGCTCTATGACAGCGTCAACGAAGCGACGGTGTGCAACTTCCTCGCCTTCTCGCCGCACAACCCGTCCTCGATCCGGTCCTGTATCGAGACCGCGCGGGAGAACGCCCGCTCCGTCCGCACCGCCCTGACCACGGAAATGTGGGACGCGATCAACGGCGCCTGGCTCGAACTGCGCAACTACGAAGGCCGCGATCTCAATCGCGACGAGTTCAGCCGCTTCCTCGAATGGGTGAAGGGCGTGTCCCTCGCCTTCGACGGCTCGGCCTACCGCACCATGCTGCGCAACGACGCCTATTGGTTCACGCGGCTCGGCACCGCCATCGAGCGGGCCGACAACACGGCCCGCATCCTCGACGTGAAATATCGGATCCTGCTGCCGGCCACGGAGAAGGTCGGCGGCAGCCTCGATTATTTCCAGTGGACCACGATCCTGCGCGAGGTCTCGGCCTTCAACGCCTATCACTGGGTCTATCGCGAGAGCGTCAAACCGCTGCTGGTCGCCGACCTGCTGATCCTCAACCGGCAGATGCCGCGCTCCCTGACCAATTGTTACGGCATGCTGGTGGAGCATCTCGATCTCATCGCCGACGCCTATGGCCGCCGCGGCGCGAGCCAGCGCCTGGCGAGCAACACCCTCGCACGCCTGGAAGGCGAGAACATCGACCGGGTGTTCCGGTCGGGTCTGCACGAGTTCGTGACGGCCTTCATCGTCGAGAACAATCGTCTCGGCGCGGCGGTCATCGAGCAATATCTGGTGTAGGGTTCCGTCGAATCCCGAGTTCTACAAGAGACGTCCATGCGCATCCGCGTCTTCCATGAGACCAACTACACCTACGAGCAGCCGGCACGGGGTCTCATCCAGCTCCTCCGCCTTCGACCGCGCGACCATGACGGGCAATATGTCCGCCGCTGGCGGATCGAGCCCTCGGTGGATGGGCGGATCAGCGAGCGCGAGGACGGATTCGGCAACGTCACCCACTGGTTCACGGCCGACGAGCCGGCCGACGCCCTGACGATCCGGGTGACCGGCGAAGTCGACACCAACGAGATGCACGGCATCGTCCGCGGCACCGTGGAACGCCTGCCCGACGTGTTCTACCTGCGCGATTCCGATCTCGCGACGGCCAATGGCGAGCTTCAGGCTTTCGCCAAGAGCGTGGTCGACGAGGGTGATTCCTCGGTTCTCCCCTGCCTTCACCGTCTCCTCGCCGCCGTCTTCGACACGGTCGCCTTCGAGCCGGGTCCGGCCAGCGCCAGCACCACCGCCGCGCAATCCTTCGCCGCCGGAAAGGGCGTCTGCCAGGATCTTGCCCATATTTTCATCGCCGCAGCGCGGCATCTGGAGATTCCCGCCCGCTACGTCTCCGGTTATTTCTTCCACGCCGACAGTGAGGAGGACCAGGGATCGGGGCATGCTTGGGCGGAAGCTCTGGTGCCCGGTCTGGGATGGGTCGGTTTCGACCCGGCCAATGGTATCGCTACGACGGAGGCGCATATCCGCGTCGCCATCGGGCTGGATTATTTGGGTGCGGCCCCGATCAGAGGCAGCCGGATGGGTGGCGGGACTGAAACACTCGAAGTAAAGCTTCGCGTCGAACAGGCTCAGGCGACCGTCCAGGTCTAGCCCGTCACAGCATCAGGAATGGCCTGAGAGTCTCGGGCCATCAGGGGTATCGGTATCATGACCTATTGCGTCGGGCTCCTTGTCGAGGAAGGGCTCGTGATGGTTGCCGATACCCGCACCAATGCGGGCCTCGACGACATCTCGACCTACCGCAAGCTGCATCACTTCAACGTCCCCGGCGAGCGCGTGATGATGCTGGCATCGGCCGGCAACCTCTCCGTGACCCAATCGGTGCTCAGCATGCTCGCCGAGGGTGTTGCCGGCGACGACGGCGAGCCGACGCTGAAGCTCACCGAAACCACGACGATGTTCCAGGCCGCCCAGCTCATCGGCAAGGCGATCCGTCGCGTCCGCGCCATCGAGAAGGCCGGGTTCGAGGCGGCCAATCTCCGGTTCTCGATCTCGCTGCTGTTCGGCGGTCAGATCGGCAACGAGCCCATGCGCCTGTTCCTGATCTATTCGGCGGGCAATTTCATCGAGTGCAGCACCGATGCGCCGTTCCTGCAGATCGGTGAGCACAAATACGGCAAACCCATCCTCGATCGGGCCGTGAAGTTCGAGACCGACCTCTACGATGCCCTGAAAGTGAGCCTCGTCTCCATGGATTCGACCATGCGGTCGAATCTCGGCGTGGGTTTGCCCATCGACATCGCCGTGGCCCGTCGCAATGCGCTCGACCTCGAAGTGAGCCATCGGATCGAGGCGGGAGAATCCTACTTCCACGATCTGCGCGAGCGCTGGTCCGCGGCCCTGCGCGCAGCGCACCGGGCCATCCCACGCCCACCTTACGGCCCCGCTGGGCACTGAGCCCGTTCGCTTCGTTCAAATCCCAGGCATTCACCGGTTCCAGGACGGCGGGACCGGCGAACTCCTGTGCGAGGCCCGCTCAGCTCCGGGTCTCCCAGGCATCGAGATAGGCGCGCACCGCCGCTCGTGAATCCACCGCCGCCATGACCCCGCCCATGACGGCGATTCCGGAAAACCCCGCGTCACGGCAGGCTCCCGCATTCGCCGGCGTGACGCCGCCGAGGGCGAAGACCGGGATTGTCGGTCCGGGACCGCGCTCGAGGACGTCCGGGCCGAGGGCCGGCCCATATCCCGGCTTGCTTCGGGTCGCGAAGATGGGGCTGAGGGTGGCGTAATCCACGCCCGCTTCGGCGGCCCGCCTCAACTCCATGGGTGAATGGGCCGAGATGCCGAGGAGGCATCCGGGCGGAAGATCACGCCGTGCCGCGGCGATGTCCGGGGGCATCGCCCCTCCGCCGAGATGGACCCCATCGGCACCGATGGCGCGGGCGAGGGCCACATCTCCGCCGACGATGAGCCTTGCCCCCACCTCCCGCACCGGCCCCATCAGCTCTTCGGCGAGGACACGGCGCGAGACTGCGTCGAGGTCGCGGTCCCTGAACCAGATCCAGCGGGCACCGCCCGCCAGCGCCGCCTGGATCCTCCCGACCAAGCCCGTCGGGCTCCCGGCCCGGTCCGTGACCAGAAGGAGCCCCGACGGCTTCCGCGTCACGAACCGACGAGTCCGAGCTGCGGGCTCGACGGTTCGGCGCGTCCCCGCTTGGGGATGCGGCCGGCGAGATGGGCGAGCCGGCCGGCTTCGACGGCGTGGCGCATGGCGCGGGCCATGCGGACAGGGTCGTCGGCCTTGGCGACGGCAGTGTTGAGGAGGCAGCCGGCGGCGCCGAGTTCCATGGCCACGACCGCGTCGGAGGCGGTGCCGATCCCCGCATCCACGATGACCGGCACGCTGGCGCGGCGACAGATCAGTTCGAGATTGGCGGGGTTGGCGACCCCCATCCCCGACCCGATGAGCGACCCCATCGGCATCACCGCCGCGCAGCCGATATCGGCGAGCCGCTGGCAGACGACGGGATCGTCGTTGCAATAGGGCAGCACGACGAACCCGTCATCGACGAGGTGGCGACAGGCTTCCAGCAACTCGGCCACGTCTGGATAGAGCGTTTCGCGGTCGCCGATGACCTCGACCTTGATCCAGTTGGTGTCGAGCGCCTCGCGGGCCAGTTCGGCCGTCATGATCGCGTCGCGGGCGGTCTCGCAGCCGGCGGTGTTGGGCAGGAAGCGATACCCCTTCAGGCGCCGCACCGTATCCGAGCCATGGCCCTGGAGGGAGACCCGGCGGATCGAGGCGGTGACGACCTCCGCCCCGGAGGCTTCCACCGCATCGACCATGATGCTCTGCGTGGGATATCCCGCCGTGCCGATGAAGAGGCGGGAGCCCAAACTCACGCCGGCGATGACCAGCGCGTCGTCGGCAGCGGCTTCGATCGTGTGTCCGTTCATGATCCCGATCCCTCGACTATCCGCCCTGCATGGCGCGCACGATCTCGACCTTGTCGCCCTCGGCGACAGGGGTCGTCTCCCAGTCGCGACGGCGGATGACGGTGCCGTTCAGCGCGATGGCGATGCCCTGCGGGCTCTCGATCCCCGTCTCCTCCGCCTCGACCCGGAAGAGGGCCGACAGGTCCGCCGCTTCGACCTCGCGCGGGTGCCCGTTGATGGTGAGCCTCATGCGAAAGCCCTCCTCTCGGCCCGCGCGGGCCGCCGGAACCGGGCGAGGCCGAAGCCGCGCGCGAAATCGGGCAGCGCGCCGGTGGTGAGAAGGGCGCAGACGGCGTCGGCCGTGGCGGGAGCCAGGAGGTATCCGTTGCGGTGATGGCCGGTGGCCGCCACGAGGCCGGGCGCCAGGGTGTCGATGATCGGCGCATCGTCGTCGGACGTCGGCCGGAAACCGCTCCAGACCGCCTCTACTTCCATCTCCTCGATGCCGGGCAAGACACGTCGCGCCCCTTCGAGGAGCGCGTAGAGACCGCCGGCGGTGACGCCCGGAACGAAGCCGCAATCCTCCACCGTGGCCCCCACGATGAGATGGCCATCGGCCTTCGGGGCCATGTGGACCTGTTCGGTCCACACCATGTGCGAGAGATTGCCCGTCCGGGCCGTGGTCTTCAGCGCCAGCGACTGGCCGCGGATCGGCCGAACCGGCAGGGCGAGGTCCTCCGGCAGGAGGCCGGCCTCCCCGCTCCATGCGCCCGCCGCGAGAATCACGGTCCCGGCCGATGCGGTTCCGCGCGGCGTCGCGACGCCCCGGACGCGCCCCCCCTCCCAATCCAGCGCTTCCGCCGGACATCGCTCGACGATGGTCACTCCGGCCGCCTGGGCCGCGCGGGTGAGCGCCGCCATGACGAGGGGCGGGTCGACCTGATGATCCTCCGCGCAGAACAGGCCGGCGGTGACCGAAGGACGAAGGGCCGGCTCGCGGGCACGGACGTCCGTCCCCGACAGCCAGCGCGCCGTGAGGCCGGAGCGGATCTGAAGATCGTGCCGAAAGCGCAGGCGGTCCACCTCGTCGCGGCCGATGGCGAGGACGAGGGTCCCCTCCTCCCGGTAATCGATACCGATACCGGAGGCGGCCTGGAGTTCATCGCGAAAGCCGGGCCAGCGCGCGAGGCTCTCGAGGGCCAGGGGAAGCAGCGGATCGGAGCCCGGCTCGTGTTCCGCCGCGGGCGCGAGCATCCCGGTGGCCGCGAGACTCGCCCCGGCGCCCACGGTGTCACGCTCGATCACGGTGACCGTGAGACCCGCCCGAGCTAGGCGCCATGCCGCGGACAGGCCGATCAAACCGGCGCCGACGATCACGACGTCGCTTCGCGCGGGCAGTGCGTTGCCGTCGACGACGAGACCGGTGGACCGGCGCGATAGGGTATTCGGGGTGGCTGAGACGTCCAAGGGAAACCTCCGCGATGATCCGCAGAGATTGGTGTCCTTCAGCTTCCGATCCGAAGCGTGCCGGGCTTCCTTGAACAGAAAACCCACGGTCCAATCCCTACGCCGGTATGAGCCGGTTCAGGTTCGAAGGATTTCCGCGCCGCGCGACCTCAAGGTCCACGCTCATCGGTTTCTCAGCCCCTTGACGGGGATCTCCCTGGAACATCCCAGATGTGGGCAAGGACCACGCTCCGGTCAATCCCCGCCGACGCCGTTTGATATGCCAGCCGGTGTCAGAGTGCCGCCGGTGTCCGCCCCGGCCGGTAGACGCCCATCGATTCGGCGAACCCGTCGAGCGCGTGCTCGCCGAGGGATTCCGATTCGTCCCAGAGGAAATCGACGAAGGGCTTCGACATGAGGAGCGGTTCGCCGAGGACCTTGTTCAGGCGTGCGAGGCGGCTCGCCAGATTCACGTCGCGGCCGATGACGGTGAAGTCGAGGCGCGCGCCGGACCCGACATTGCCGTAGGCCGCCTCCCCGTGGTGGAGCGCGATGCCGGCAACGACGGGCTGCGCGAAACGCCCGGTGGCGTTCGCCTCGTCGAGGGCGGAAAGGGCGGAACGGGCGGCGATGAGCGCGCCCTTGGCGGCACCGCCGAGATCGTCGCCGCGCTCGCGGAAGATCGCCAGCAGCCCGTCGCCGAGATATTTCAGAACCTCGCCGCCCTCCCGCTCCACCGCCGGCACCAGGCAATCGAAGAAGATGTTGAGGAGGTCGACGGCCTCCTCGGGCGTCATGTCGGCGGAGATCTGGGTGTAGTCTCGCATGTCGGCGAACAGGATGGCCGAACGGATGCGCTTGACCTGCCCGCGACGGATGTCGCCGGACAGGATCGCCCGGTGCGGCTCGTCGCCCACGTAGATGCGCAGGACCTGATCCAGCGTCTTGTTGACGATCCGCATCTCCATCACCGCAGCCAGGGTCGGCATGACGAACCGGAGTATGGCGATGTCCTCGTCGCGGAATCCGTCCGGGGCGCGGGTCGCGAAGGTGATGCCGTTGCGCGAGCCGTTGGTGAAGAACAGCGGTGCCACGATGTAATGCGTGTAGCCCCCGGCCTTGAGATCGCCGATGATCGAGTATCGCAGATCATCCGCGTCGTTCAGGTCGACCATCAGCCATTCGCCGGTCTCATGAACGGTGAAGAACGGACTGTCGTGATACGCCTTGTCGGATGCTTCCCCGTGCGGAAACAGGCGCACGGTCGATCCGCTCTCGGGGGTCCAGAACCGACCGACCCCGGAATACTCGGAATGAAGCGTGTCGATGGCGGTGGATGCCCGGTGGACGGGAACCCCGAGGGCGATCAGCCGCTCGGACATCCCCGCCAGGAGGTCGTCCGCCTGCGGCAGGCGCGCCCCTTCGATCAGGAGCCAATCCCTCAGGGCGACACATTCCTGCAGGGACCCGAACGGCACGTCGTTCGCCTCCGACCCATCCGCTTCGGCAGTCGGCGAGGGATGAGGCGGGCCAAGATCGAGCATGTTTCCAAAGTGGGTCGGAGGGGGCCGGGCGGCAACACTTGTCGCTCCGTTCATCGCGAAGTCCGTCGGGAAATATCGTCCCATTGGTGCCATGATAAGGTGAAAATGACGATCACCGGCTAAACGTGATGCCGGGATTCTACTCCCGTCATCGGAACCACCCATGCCTATCGCACCCCGTGCCGTCGCCCTCGTGATCGCCATGGCGCTTGCCGGGGCCGCGCAGGCCGGACCCCTCCTGCTTCCCGCCGCCAACGCACCCGTGCAGGCTCCCCCCGCATCGCGGGACGAAGCCGGCATTCCGACGACGTCGAGCTTTTCGGAGTCCAACGAAGCCAGCAGCCGACGTCAGACGGTCTTCAACGAGCGGATCGCCCGTCGCGGGGAACGGGCCATCGCCTCTCTCTGCACGGGTTGCAGGACGGATGGGTCTCGACAGAAGCAGCGCGTCGCCGGGCGCGTGACCCCCGTGGCGGGCGCCGTCATGCCCGACGCCGAAAGCATCTATTCGCGCAAGCGCGGCTTCGATCCGGCCCGGGCAGGGAACCAATGAGGGATCGGGGGCGACGTGTAGTCTCCCCTGGCGTTAAGACGTGAGCTGAAACGACAATGGCGCACCCTTCGGTGCGCCATTGTCGTTTCCGATAGACAGTCCCTCGTCACGAAGGAGAGGGCCGGTCCGCCCTCAATTGTCGAGGAAGCTCCGCAGCTTGCGCGAACGGCTCGGGTGCTTGAGCTTGCGCAGCGCCTTCGCCTCGATCTGGCGGATACGCTCGCGCGTCACCGAGAATTGCTGACCGACCTCTTCGAGGGTGTGGTCGGTGTTCATGCCGATGCCGAAGCGCATCCGCAGCACGCGCTCCTCGCGCGGCGTCAGCGAGGCCAGCACGCGAGTGGTGGTCTCGCGCAGGTTCGACTGGATCGCCGCATCGATCGGCAAAACGACGTTCTTGTCCTCGATGAAATCGCCGAGATGCGAATCCTCCTCGTCGCCGATGGGCGTTTCGAGGGAGATCGGCTCCTTGGCGATCTTCAGGACCTTTCGGACCTTCTCCAGAGGCATGGCCAGCTTCTCGGCCAGCTCCTCGGGAGTCGGCTCGCGGCCGATTTCGTGCAGCATCTGGCGCGAGGTCCGGACGATCTTGTTGATCGTCTCGATCATGTGCACAGGAATGCGGATGGTGCGTGCCTGATCGGCGATGGAGCGGGTAATCGCCTGCCGGATCCACCAGGTCGCGTAGGTCGAGAACTTGTAGCCCCGGCGATACTCGAACTTATCGACGGCCTTCATCAGGCCGATATTGCCCTCCTGGATCAGGTCCAGGAACTGCAGGCCGCGGTTGGTGTATTTCTTGGCGATGGAGATCACGAGGCGGAGATTGGCCTCGATCATCTCCTTCTTGGCCTGACGGGCTTCGCGCTCGCCCTTCTGGACCATGTTGACGATCTTGCGGTACTCGCCGATCTCGAGACCGGTCTCGGAGGCGAGCGTCAGGATCTGCTCGCGCAGGTCGGCGACCTGCTTGGCGCCCTTCTCGACGAGGTTCTTCCAGCCCTTGCCACCGAGCTTGCCGACACGCTCCATCCAGTTCGGATCGAGCTCCCAGCCCTGGTAGTGGCGCAGGAACTCGTCGCGGGCGACGCCGTGGCTCTCGGCATAGCGCATGAGGCGACCCTCATGGCTGATGAGGCGCTTGTTGATGTCGTAGAGCTGCTCGACCAGCGCCTCGATGCGGTTCGAGTTCAGGGACAGCGACTTCACGTCGGCGACGACGGTGTCCTTGAAATCGGACTGCTTCTGGCTCTGGGCGGAGGTCTGCGTGCCGCCGCCGGCCTTCAGGTCGGCATGCTCGTTCTGGAGCTTGCGTAGCTTCTTGTAGTTGTTGGCGATGTTGTCGAACGTCTCGAGAACGCGCGGCTTGATCTCAGCTTCCATCGCCGCGAGCGAGACGTTGTTCTCCATGTCGTCTTCGTCGTCGCCGCCCTCGGCGGGGATCGGTGCCTCCGCCTCGGCCTCGTCGCCGTCCTCACCCTCGGTGAGCTGCGGCGCGTTCTTGGCGTCCGGGCCGGCATAGGTGGCTTCGAGATCGATGATGTCGCGCAGGAGCACGCGGCCGTCGACGAGCTCGTCGCGCCAGATGATGATGGCCTGGAACGTCAGCGGGCTCTCGCAGAGGCCCGCGATCATGGCTTCGCGGCCGGCCTCGATGCGCTTGGCGATGGCGATTTCGCCCTCACGAGAGAGAAGCTCCACCGAGCCCATCTCGCGCAGGTACATCCGCACCGGATCGTCGGTCCGGTCGGTGGGCTCCTTGGCCGTCGTCTCGCGCACGGCGAGGGGTTTGGTCGGCGCGATCTCGGCGACTTCCGTCCCCTCGGCGGCCTCGTCGTCGTCGGAAGCTTCGCCGTTGGCCGGCTTCTCGCCACCGGCATCCTCGGTCTCTTCCGCCTCGACGACGTTGATGCCCATCTCGGAGAGCTGCGACAGCACGTCCTCGAGCTGGTCCGGATCGGACTGGCCCTCGGGCAGAACCTCGTTGATCTCCTCGTAGGTGATGTAGCCGCGCTTCTTGGCGAGCTTCACCATCCGCTTGACCGAGGCATCGGTCAGATCGAGGAGCGGTCCGTCCGTCTGTTGCTCAGGAGCAGCATCCGTTTCGTCCCGTTCCGTTGCCTTCGTCGCCATGGTCCGCCTATTGTTGCCCTGGTCGCGTTGAGCGGGAGCGTTCGGCTCACTCCGCGTCGTCCACGCCGCCATTCTCTTTGATGTGCGGCGCGCACGATGCGACCGCGTCGATATCTCATGTCCCGGTCTACAAGCGCTACGCTTGACCGACTGTTAACCATGTGCCGCGAGCGGCACCCTAAATTCCGGTTCGTCGCGGTTACGCGGCCGCCGTATCGTCCGATTCTGGCACTTCGGCGTCCGCCTCCGCCCCTGCGACCACGGCCATACGTTCCTTGACGTCACATAGCCAAGCGAAGTTGGCCTCGGATCCCTCCTCGGCCAGTGCTCTCTCGGCAGCGCGAAGTTCGCTATTTAGCGCGCCAGACTTCCGGTGCAAGATCACGGCCTGACGCAATGCGTCTTCCAGACGCATCCGATCCGCATGCGAATCGAGTGTCCAGCGGTCTCCCGGACGAACATGGGTCGCAAGGCGCGTGGCCGCGCCATCGAGCCCCGCCCTCCGCAATCGGCTCTCCAGAACCTCCACATCGGGCTGATCGGCGTCCGCCGCTTGGTCCAGCAGGAGGGACCGCAGCGCCTGCGCGTCGGGATCGTCGAGTTCCAGAGCCGCCAGATCCTCGGCTTCTATCCCCAACAATTCCGGGTGGGCGAGGAGACTGGAGACGATCATCGCCTCGCGATCCCTGAACATAGCCGTCCCGCCGGAGTTCGTCGACCCGGCGAAGAGCGGATTGAACTTCGTGGTGATTCGCGGCGAGGGCGGCGGGTCTCCCGGCCTCGGCTTGCGCTGGAACGTCGAGCCTCCTCCGCTCCGGGGCTCGTAGCCGGTCCGGCGCTGGCCACCGCCACCGCCTCCGGGAGAAAGGGCGCGCAGGCGTCCCTCGATCTCGTCCTTGTAGAACCGCCGCACCGTCTCGTCGCGGATCGAGGCGACCATCTCGCGCAGGCTCTTGGCGAGGCCGGCCTTGCGTTCGGGCGTATCCGTCGGCGTCGATTCGGTGGCGCGCGACCACAACACCTCCACGAGGGGGCGGGCTCCGTCGAGCACCCGGTCGATGGCCGAGGCGCCGGCCGAGCGGAGCAGGTCGTCGGGGTCCTGCCCCTCGGGCAGGAGGGCGAAACGGAGCGACTTACCCGGCGTCAGCCCCGGCAGCGCCACGTCGAGGGCCTTGAACGCCGCGCGCTGGCCGGCGCCGTCGCCGTCGAAACACAGGATCGGCTCGTCGGCATGGCGCCAGAGGAGCGCCAGCTGTTCCTCCGTCAAGGCCGTGCCGAGGCCGGCGACGGCGTTCGGGTGTCCGGCCATGGTCATGGCGATGACGTCGACATAGCCTTCCACGGCGATGATCGTCCCGCGATCATGGGCGGCCTTGCGGGCGCCGTGCAGGTTGTAGAGCACCTGCCCCTTGTGGAAGAGCGGGGTCTCCGGCGAATTCATGTACTTCGCCTTGGCGTCGGCCTGCATCGCGCGCCCGCCGAAGGCGATGACCCGCCCCCGGCTGTCGGTGATGGGAAACATCACCCGGTCGCGGAACTTGTCGAAGGGGACGGCGATGTCGTCGCCGCTGACGAGCAGGCCGAGTTCGGCCATCAGCTCCTTGTCCACGTCCTTGGCGGCCAAGTGGTCGCGCAGTCCGTAGCGCTCCGACGTGGCGTAGCCGAGCCGGAAACGCGAGCGGATCTCGGGGCCGAGTTCGCGCCGGTCGAGATAGGCGCGCGCGCTGGTGCCGAGGCGACCCTTGAGCTGGTCCTCGTAATAGGCGGCCGCCAGTTCCATGACCTCGAAAGCGCCGGTGCGCTTCGTCTCCATCTCCCGCGCATCGGCGCTGGGCGCGGGCAGGGTCACCCCCGCCTCCCCGGCCAGGCGCTCCACCGCCTCGGGAAAGCTGAGGCCCTCGGTCTCCATCAGGAAGGTGAAGACGTCACCGTGCTTGCCGGACGAAAAGCAGTGATAGAACTGCTTCTGGTCGTTGACGTAGAAGGACGGGGTCTTCTCCGAATTGAACGGCGACAGGCCGCGCCACTCGCGACCGGCCTTCTTCAGCCGCACGCGCCGCCCGACCACGTCGGAAGCGGGAAGCCGCGCCCTGATCTCTTCGAGGATGTGGGGTGGGTAACGCACGGGTGAACCAGACCTTTGCAGGCCGGCAGTCTAGCCTACAGCGTTTAAGGAGTCCCGAACGCTTCGACGCATCCATCGCTCGTGCCTCGGACCGGACCGTGACGAGTGGGCCTCGTCACCGTCCGGTCCGATCGGCGCAAGTCTTCAAGCCTTGGCGTTGAGTACGTCCTTGACCAAACCGCTCGCTTTGCCGAAATCCATCCGGCCGGCGAACTTGCCCTTCAGGGCGGCGATGACCTTGCCCATGTCCTTCGGGCCGGCCGCGCCGGTCTCGGCCACGGCGGCCTCGATGGCGGCGCGGGTCTCGGACTCGTCCATCTGCTGGGGCAGGTAGCCCGCGATGATCGCGGCCTCGGCCCGCTCGGTCTCGGCGAGCTCGGGGCGACCGCCCTGGTCGTAGACGCCGGCCGATTCGTTGCGCTGCTTGATCATCTTCTGCAGCAGGGCGAGGATTTCCTCCTCGGAGGCCGGCTCCTTGCCGAGGCCACGGGCCTCGATGTCCTTGTCCTTCAAGGCGGCCTGGATCATCCGCACGGTGGCGAGTTTGGCCTTGTCGCCGGCCTTCATGGCCTCCTTCATCTCGGTGGTGAGGCGCGCGCGCAGCATGGTCGTCTCCTGAAAATCGTCTTTGCGGAATGTCATAGCTGGGCTCGGCGCCCGGATGGTCTGCGAATTGCTGTGATCGGCCGACCGAGGTGGTTGAGCCGGTCGGGAACAGGGGCCACATTGACCCCATCACGGCCCGCTCGTTATGAGCGCCGCACAATGCGCCACCCGCACGCGCCGTCGCACCGGCGTCGATGGGTCGGCCGGACATAAGCGAGATCGCGACGATGCTGCAAGACGAAGGCGCCCCGGCGCAATCCTCCTCCACGCCCGCACCCTGGGCCGAGCCCGTCGCGACAGCCCTCCTCGTGCTGGCCGACGGCACCGTCCTCGAAGGATTCGGCATCGGCCAGACCGGGGCCGCCGATGGCGAGGTCTGCTTCAATACGGCGATGACCGGCTACCAGGAGATCCTCACCGACCCCTCCTATGCCGGCCAGATCGTCACCTTCACCTTTCCGCATATCGGCAATACCGGCACCAACGACGAAGACCTGGAGAGCCTCGACGCGGCCCCCGCCTCCGGCGTGCGCGGCGCGGTCATCGCCTCGGCCGTCACCAACCCGTCGAGCTGGCGCTCGTCGAGCCATCTCGACGCATGGCTGAAAGCGCGCGGCATCGTCGGCATCACCGGGATCGACACGCGGGCGCTCACCGCCCTCATCCGCGACCACGGCATGCCCAACGCCGTCATCGCCAACGATCCGGAGGGCCGGTTCGACCGCGAGGCACTGAAGGCACGCGCCGCCGCCCTCGCCCCGATGGAGGGTCTCGACCTCGTCCCGCCCGTCACGAGCCGCGAGACGTCCGACTGGTCGCAGACGACCTGGGCTGTGAAGGGCGGCTACGGCAGCCGCCAGATCGGCGAGGGCCTCAAGGTCGTCGCCATCGATTACGGGGTGAAGCGCAACATCCTGCGCCTGCTCGCCGAGGCCGGCTGCGATGTCACCGTCGTGCCCGCCACCACCTCCGCCGCCGCGATCATGGCGATGAAGCCCGACGGCGTCTTCCTGTCGAACGGTCCCGGCGATCCGGCCGCCACCGGCGAATACGCGGTCCCGGTGATCCGCGAGCTTCTGAACGAGAAGGTGCCGACCTTCGGCATCTGCCTCGGACACCAGCTCATGGGCCTGGCGCTCGGCGGACGCACCGTGAAGATGGCTCAGGGCCATCACGGGGCCAACCACCCGGTGAAGGACAAGACCACGGGGAAGGTCGAGATCGTCTCGATGAACCACGGTTTCGCCGTCGATCCGGCCAGCCTGCCCGAGACGGCGGTTGAGACGCATATCTCGCTGTTCGACGGCTCGAATTGCGGTCTCACCCTCACCGACCGCCCGGCCTTCTCGGTTCAGCACCACCCGGAAGCCTCGCCGGGCCCGCGCGACAGCCACTACCTGTTCGAGCGGTTCGTGGCGCTGATGCGCAGCGGCAAGGCGGAGACGGCCCCCACCACCGCCGCGTAGGGCCGTATCGCTCACCGCGCCGGGCGCATTTTTGCGCCTTCCAACGAGCTCTGGCGGATCGCCGCCGGGGCATTCGCGAAATGGTTCCCGCGCCCGTCACAAAAAACCCGGCTTTGACCGGCACTCCCCGAAGCCAACGACGATCGGCACGGTGACGACGCCGCGACGATCGTCCTGCTGCCATGAGCACGGGGTTTTCCACATGACGTTCGACGACGCGCGCGATGATTTTTCGCGCCTGCATCGGGTCTTCACGTTCCATCTCGGCGTGGGTGTCGCCCTCGCCTGGATGACCGCCCTGTATTCGGCCTGCTACGCCCCCTGGGTCCGCAACATCCGCGCGCTCATCGACCCGACCGGCGGCGCCCAGACCGTCGAGAGCACCTGGTCCTTCCTGTTCGTCCTGCCCGTCGTCCTCACCATCGCCTGGCTCAGCCTGTTCTTCGGCCGCGAGATCCTGCGCCGCTCGCAGACCCTGCCCAACGTCGCCCTCGAATTCGCCGCCGCCGCCGCCGTGGCCTTCGGCGTGTTCTATCTCTCCATCGATCGCGCGGTGGCCGCCCTCTATATCGGCCTCTGACGGCACAACGCGGGAGGTCGGAGGCGGCTTGGCGCCGCCTCCTCTCTCACGTCACTGAACCTGGGCGAGCAGGGGCTCGAACCGCTTGGCGGCGAGCTTGTTGTGCGTGACCGCCTTCGCCGCCTCGAGGTTCTCCGGCTTGTCGCCGACCACCACCACGGCGATCATGCCCATGAGGTAATGCGGCGAGCACTTGATGCCGTAGACCCCGGGCTTGTCGAACTTGACGACCTCCTCCTTGCCCAGGACGGTCTTGAAGGTCTCCGCCCCCTCGGGCGCCATGCCCTTGATCAGCTCGGCATTGTGCCCCTTGTCCTGGGGGACGAACTTGATGCTGTCGCCCGGCGCCAACTTCACGAAGGCAGGGTCGAAGACCATCATACCACCCGGCCCGCTGTTGAGGGTCTTCACGGTGATCTCGGCGGCGAAAGCGGCTGGGCCGGCGGCGATGCACAGGGCCAGCGTGCCCACGAGCGTTCCTAGCTTTATCATTCTTATCCTCGATTTAGTCTTGTTCGAGATCGACAAGGCGCCGATCGTCTCAATTACACGGCTCCATCGAAGGCGCAATATTTCGCATCTTCTTGGATTTATAGTTATTATAGTTTGATTGTCTTTGGCGGCGGACCGGCGGCCCTCCGGGGCGGGCACAATCGACGCCAAGCCTCTCGGCGCTCTTCCAAAACCCTCCCGCCGCGTGTAGACGCGAGCGCTAACGATCATTCACGCCGCTCGCGTCCATATCCGGCCCGCTCCAGATTGTGGCGCCGCGCTTGACGGATGCGCGCGTCCGCAAGCCAAGGCGCCCGATGCCGAAACGCACCGACCTCTCCACGATCCTCATCATCGGTGCCGGTCCGATCGTGATCGGGCAGGCCTGCGAGTTCGACTATTCCGGGACGCAGGCCTGCAAGGCGCTGCGCGAGGAGGGTTACCGGATCGTCCTGGTCAATTCGAACCCGGCGACCATCATGACCGACCCGGACATGGCGGATGCGACCTATGTCGAGCCGATCACGCCGGAGATCGTCGCCAAGATCATCGAGAAGGAGCGCCACGTCCTTCCCGGCGGCTTCGCCCTGCTGCCGACCATGGGCGGCCAGACGGCCTTGAACTGCGCCCTTTCTCTCAAGAAGCTGGGCATACTCGAAAAATTCGACGTCCAGATGATCGGCGCCACGGCCGAGGCCATCGACAAGGCCGAGGATCGGCAATTGTTTCGCGACGCGATGACGAAGATCGGCCTGGAAACGCCGAAATCGGCCGTCGCCAACGCGTCCGCCGCCAAGAAGGTGGATCGCGAAAAGTACCTCGCCGAGATCGCCCGGATCGAGACCTCCACCGACGAGGCCGCTCGTCCGGCCGCCCTCGCCGCGTTCGAGAAGAAGTGGCACGCGGGCGAATCCGACCGTCGTAAGCGCTACGGTGAGCATGCCATCGGGCAGGCGCTGATCGCGCTGGCCGAAGTCGGCCTCCCGGCCATCATCCGCCCTTCCTTCACCATGGGCGGCACCGGGGGCGGCATCGCCTACAACCGGGAAGAATTCCTCGACATCGTCGAGCGCGGCATCGACGCCTCGCCCACCAACGAGGTCCTGATCGAGGAGAGTGTCCTCGGTTGGAAGGAATACGAGATGGAGGTCGTTCGCGATAGACACGACAACTGCATCATCGTCTGCTCCATCGAGAACATCGATCCGATGGGCGTCCATACCGGCGATTCCATCACCGTGGCCCCAGCCCTGACGCTCACGGACAAAGAGTATCAGGTGATGCGTGACGCATCGCTCGCGGTGCTGCGTGAGATCGGCGTGGAGACCGGCGGCTCGAACGTGCAGTTCGCCATCGACCCGGCCACCGGCCGGATGATCGTCATCGAGATGAACCCGCGCGTGTCGCGCTCGTCGGCGCTGGCCTCCAAGGCCACGGGCTTCCCCATCGCCAAGGTCGCGGCCAAGCTCGCGGTGGGATACACCCTCGACGAGATCGCCAACGACATCACCGGCGGCGCGACCCCGGCCTCGTTCGAGCCGACCATCGACTACGTCGTCACCAAGATCCCGCGCTTCGCCTTCGAGAAGTTCCCCGGCGCCGAGCCGACGCTGACCACGGCGATGAAGTCGGTGGGCGAGGCCATGGCCATCGGCCGTTGCTTTGCCGAATCGCTGCAGAAGGCCCTGCGCTCCCTGGAGACCGGCCTCACCGGCCTCGACGAGATCGAGATCGAGGGGCTCGGCAAGGGCGACGACCACAACGCCATCAAGGCGGCCCTGGGTACACCGACCCCTGACCGTCTCCTGAAGGTGGGACAGGCGCTCCGCCTCGGCGTCAGCCACGAGGAGGTCCACGCCTCGTGCAAGATCGATCCGTGGTTCCTGGAGCAACTCCAGGCGATCATCGACTTGGAGAACCGGGTCAAGGTCCACGGCATCCCCACCACACCCGGCGCCCTGCGCCAGCTCAAGGCGGCGGGCTTCTCGGATGCCCGCCTCGCGGTGCTCGCCAAGACCGACGAGGACAGCGTCCGCGCCGCCCGCCGGGCACTGGGCGTCCGCCCGGTGTACAAGCGCATCGACACCTGCGCGGCCGAGTTCAAGGCGCCCACCGCCTACATGTACTCCACCTACGTGGCGCCCTTCGCCGGCGCCGTGGTCGACGAGGCGCAGCCCACCGACGCCAAGAAGGTCATCATCCTCGGCGGCGGACCCAACCGCATCGGCCAGGGGATCGAGTTCGACTATTGCTGTTGTCACGCCTGTTTCGCGCTCACCGAGGCCGGCTATGAGACGATCATGGTCAACTGCAACCCGGAGACGGTCTCCACCGACTACGACACCTCCGACCGGCTCTATTTCGAGCCGCTGACGCAGGAGGACGTGCTCGAAATCATCGAGACCGAGCGGCAGGCCGGCACGCTGCACGGCGTCATCGTCCAGTTCGGCGGGCAGACCCCGCTGAAGCTCGCCCGCGCCCTCGAAGCGGCCGGCGTGCCGATCCTCGGCACCTCACCGGACGCCATCGACCTCGCCGAGGACCGCGACCAGTTCAAGCGGCTCCTCGACAAGCTCGGGATGAAGCAGCCGAAGAACGGCATCGCCTATTCCGTCGAGCAGAGCCGCCTCGTGGCCTCCGATCTCGGCCTGCCCTTCGTGGTGCGCCCGAGCTACGTGCTGGGCGGCCGCGCCATGGCGATCATCCGCGACGAGGTCCAGTTCGCCGACTATCTCCTCGACACCCTGCCGAGCCTGATCCCGTCGGACGTGAAATCGCGCTACCCCAACGACAAGACCGGCCAGATCAACACGGTGCTGGGCAAGAACCCGCTCCTGTTCGACCGCTATCTCTCGGATGCCACCGAGATCGACGTGGATGCCATCTGCGACGGCAAGGACGTCTACATCGCCGGTATCATGGAGCACATCGAGGAGGCCGGCATCCATTCGGGCGATTCCGCCTGCTCGCTGCCCTCGCGCTCGCTCTCGCCGGAGACCATCGCCGAGCTGGAACGCCAGACCAGGGCGATGGCGCTGGCCCTGCAGGTCGGCGGCCTGATGAACGTGCAATACGCCATCAAGGACGGCGCGATCTACGTGCTGGAGGTGAACCCACGGGCATCCCGCACGGTGCCCTTCGTCGCCAAGGTCATCGGCGAGCCCATCGCCAAGATCGCGGCGCGCGTCATGGCGGGTGAGCCGCTCGCGAGTTTCGGGCTCGAGCCCAAGGTCCTCGACCACATCGC
The DNA here is from genome assembly GCF_001422895.1 of Methylobacterium sp. Leaf106. Taxonomy (NCBI): domain Bacteria; kingdom Pseudomonadati; phylum Pseudomonadota; class Alphaproteobacteria; order Hyphomicrobiales; family Methylobacteriaceae; genus Methylobacterium; species Methylobacterium sp. Leaf106. Next base: position 680,155 of record NZ_LMNB01000023.1, on the reverse strand, counting down.
CGTCAAGGAAGCCGTGTTCCCCTTCGCCCGTTTCCCCGGCGTCGATGTCCTGCTCGGACCGGAGATGCGCTCCACCGGTGAGGTCATCGGCCTCGATTCGAGCTTCGGCGTCGCCTTCGCCAAGAGCCAGCTCGGCTCGGGCACCCTCGTGCCGAAGAGCGGCGCGGTGTTCGTCTCGGTCCGTGACGCCGACAAGGCCCGCATCCTGCCGGCCATCCGGGAGTTGTCTGAGGCCGGTTTCGTCATCGTCGCCACCAGCGGGACGCAGCGCTACCTCCTGGAGAACGGCGTCCCGACGGAGCGGGTGAACAAGGTGCTGGAGGGCCGGCCGCACGTGGTCGATTCGATCAAGAACGGCGACATCCAGCTCGTGTTCAACACGACGGAAGGCGCAGGCGCCCTGGCGGACTCGCGCTCCCTGCGCCGGGCGGCCCTCTTGCATAAAGTGCCGTACTACACCACTCTAGCCGGAGCGATGGCGGCGGCCGAGGGGATCAAGGCCTATCTCGAGGGTGATCTCCAGGTGCGCGCCTTGCAGGAATACTTCGCGGCTTAACATTTGATGTGGTGTCCGTCTTGACGGACACGGCAGATGCCAAGCTTCAAGACCATCTTACTCTGGCCCGGAGGGAGCGTCCCGCTCCCGACCGGGCCTATTCATTGTGGCGCGAGACGATGACGATAGACAAGGTTCCGATGACGGTGCGCGGGTTCGCTGCGCTGGAAGCCGAGCTGAAGCATCGCCAGCAGGTGGAGCGTCAGCGCATCATCCAGGCCATCTCCGAAGCGCGGGCGCTCGGCGACCTCTCGGAGAATGCCGAGTATCATGCCGCCAAGGAGGCCCAGTCCCACAACGAGGGGCGGGTGATGGAACTCGAGAGCATGATCGCCCGGGCCGAAGTCATCGACGTCACCAAGCTGTCGGGCACCAAGATCAAGTTCGGCGCCACGGTGAAGCTCGTTGACGAGGATACCGAGGAAGAGAAGACCTACCAGCTCGTCGGCGAGCCTGAGGCGGATGTCCGTTCGGGGCTGGTCTCGATCACCTCCCCCATCGCCCGCGCCCTCATCGGCAAGGGCGTCGGGGACACGGTGGAGGTGACGACCCCCGGCGGCGGTAAGTCCTATGAGGTCGTCGCGGTCCAGTACGGCGTTTGACGCCCGAGGCTTCGAGCATGCGCCAGACCGTATTTCGCCGGTCCGTCACGGGCTGGCGGCGGGCATGGATCGGCCTCGTCGCCGTCCTGGCCATGGCGTCCCCTGCCCTGGCCGAGGGTCTGTCGTCCTTCGGCGCCACGCGGCTGTCGGCGATCCGCGTCGATGTGGGACCGCTCCTGGCGGAAGGCGGCGGCGCCCCGGCGGAAGCCTTGCGTGACGATCTCCTCGGCGCGCTGAACCGCGAATTCGCGGACAGGATCGGGGGCGCCGGACCGGTTCTGGTGGTGAGGATCAAGAGCCTGTCGCTCCGGCCCTATACCGGGAGCGAAGGAGGCCGCAGCGGCTTCGGCGGCGGCTCGCAATCCGATTATCTCGACGGGGAAGCCCTGATCGTCGGTCGACGCGGCGAGGTGCTGGCCCGGCATCCGCAGCTCTCCGCGCTGCCGTCGAGCTCGGGCGGGGCGTGGTACGATCCGGATTCGGAACGTCGCCGCGTCGCCGCGATCGCACAGCATTATGCCGGCTGGCTGCGCCGGGCATTTCCGTCGAACTGACGCCGCCATGTCGATATCGGGAGCGTCCGGCGTGATGCGATCTGCTGGAGAGAAACTCGGCACCGGCCATGCCCCCGATCTCGCTCATGTGGGAGCGTGGATCGTCACCGATGGCAAAGCCGGTGACGAGAACCAGTGTATCGGCCTCGCGGAGACCCTCGGCCTCGATTTCGAGATCCACCGCGTCACGCCCCGTCCCCCCTTCGGCTGGCTCGCCCCGTGGGGACCGATCGACCCGCGCGACCGACCCGGCCATCGCGGCGGCGCCCTGGCCGGCCCGTTTCCCGAGATCGTGATCGCCTCGGGACGCCGCGCGGTCCCCTATCTCCGCGCGATCCGCAAGGCGTCGAAGGGCCGGACCTTCACCGCCTTCCTGAAGGATCCCCGGACGGGGCACGACACCGCGGATTTCATCTGGGTGCCGGATTACGACGACCTTCGCGGGCCGAACGTGTTCACGACCCTGACGGCGCCGCATCAGGTGACGGCGGCGCGGCTGGCGGCGGCGCGCCGTTCCCCCGATCCGCGCCTGATGCAACTGCCGAAGCCTCGCGTCGCGGTGCTGATCGGCGGCGACAGCCGCCATCTCAGCTATCGTTCCGCCGACATGAAGCGGCTGCTCGCCAAATTGACGAAACTCGCCGATGGCGGATCGTCGCTCATGCTTACGGTGTCCCGCCGGACGCCGCCGCCCCTGCGGACGGCGCTCCAGCGCCTCGTCGCGGAGAAGGGCGGCTTCTTCTGGGACGGCTCGGGGGCGAACCCCTACGTCTCCCTGCTCGCCCTCGCCGACGCCATCGTGGTCACGTCGGATTCGGCCAACATGGTGGGAGAAGCGGTGAGCAGCGGTGCGCCGGTGCTTCTCTTCGATCTCCCGAAGACCTACATCCGGCACAGGCGGCTCTTTGCCGGACTGGCGATGGCGGGCGCCCTGAAGCCCTTCACCGGTCGTCTGGAAGAGTTGCATTACACCCCCCTCGACGCGACACCGGCCATCGCGGAAGCTCTGGCCCGTGCCTTTGTCGAGCACCGCGCCGGGCTGGCACCTGCGCCGCGGCCGTAGGAGACGTCCGAACCATGGCCCCCCACCATTCCAAGCTCATCATCATCGGCTCAGGCCCCGCCGGCTACACCGCCGCGATCTATGCCGCCCGCGCCATGGTCGAGCCGCTGCTGATCTCCGGCTTCCAGCCCGGCGGCCAGCTCATGATCACCACCGATGTCGAGAATTATCCGGGCTTCGCCGACCCGATCCAGGGTCCGTGGCTGATGGAGCAGATGCGGCTCCAGGCCGAGCATGTGGGCACCAAGATCGTGTCCGAGTACATCACCAAGGTCGATCTGCAGGCGCGGCCGTTCCATCTGGAGGCGGATTCCGGCGAGACCTACACCTGCGACGCCCTCATCATCGCCACCGGCGCGCAGGCGAAGTGGCTGGGCCTTCCCTCCGAGGCCAAGTTCCAGGGCTTCGGCGTCTCGGCCTGCGCCACCTGCGACGGATTCTTCTTTCGCGGCAAGGAGGTGGTGGTCGTCGGCGGCGGCAACACCGCCGTGGAGGAGGCGCTCTATCTCGCCAACCTCGCCGCGAAGGTCACGGTGGTGCATCGCCGGGGCGAGTTCCGTGCGGAGCGCATCCTCCAGGAGCGCCTGTTCAAGCATCCCAACGTCGAAGTGGTCTGGCATCACGCGATCGAGGAGATCTGCGGCACCCAGTCACCGCCTTCGGTCACGCATCTGCGCCTGAAGGACGTGCGCTCGGGCACGATCACGGAGCTCAAGGCGGACGGTGTGTTCGTCGCCATCGGGCATCAGCCGGCGACGGGGATTTTCGAGGGACAGCTCGCCATGCGCCATGGCGGCTATATCGAGACGAAGCCGGGCACGACGGAGACGGCGATCCCCGGCGTCTATGCCGCCGGCGACGTTGCTGACGATGTCTACCGGCAGGCGATCACCGCGGCAGGAATGGGCTGCATGGCGGCTCTGGAGGCCGAAAAGTACATCGCGGCCCTCGAACTCGGCGAAACCCCACAGCAGGCTGCAGCGGAATAGGGAAATCTTTGTTCGGCGCCTTGCGTCGGGCATCAACCTAATCGCAAGATCGTTGTCCTAAAACCAGCACGAGCCGAGTTTCATCGGCTCGGCGTCCCATGTTGCCCGGCCGAACCGAATGAAACGGCGGCCGGGCACGCCGAGACACGGCAAGGGCCGATGCCTGACCGTACAGGGTCCGGCATCGGGCGGCCGGCTATCGGCACGGGGCTGCGTGAGGGGGTTGGACGCCGTGGACTGGGACAAGATCCGGATCTTCCTCAACGTCGCCGAAGCCGGCAGCTTCACGCGTGCCGGCGACGATATCGGCCTGAGCCAATCGGCGGTGAGCCGGCAGATCAGCGCCCTCGAGCGGGAGTTGAAGGCCCCTCTCTTCCACCGCCATGCGCGGGGCCTCATCCTGACCGAGCAGGGCGACCTGCTGTTCCGGGCGGCGCGGGACATGAAGCTGCGCCTGGAGAACACCAGGGCGCGTCTCGTGGAGACGAGCGAGCGGCCGAGCGGCGACCTCAAGGTGACGACGACGACGGGCCTCGGCACCTCGTGGCTCGCCCAGCGCGTCGCCGAATTCCTCGACCTCTATCCCGACGTGCGCGTCGAACTCATCCTCACCAACGAGGAACTCGATCTCGCCATGCGCGAAGCGGACGTCGCCGTCCGGATGCGGCGCCCGGCCCAGCCCGACCTGATCCAGCGGCGGCTGTTCACGGTCCACTACCATGCCTTCGCCTCGGCCGATTACGTGAAGCGGTTCGGCGAACCCAAGGCGATCGCGGATCTCGACAACCACCGCCTCGTGTCCTTCGGCGGCAACGAGCCGTCCTACCTGCTGGCGACCCACTGGCTCTCGACGGTGGGCCGCGAAGGCCAGGAACGGAGGACGATCCACTTCACGGTGAACAACATCGCCGCCCTGCAGAACGCGATGGAGACCGGTGCCGGCATCGGCATCCTCCCCGACTACGCCGTGGAGGGGCAGACCGGCCTCATGCAGGTCCTGCGCGACGTCGAGATGCCGCATATGGAAAGCTACCTCGTCTATGCCGAGGAGATGCGCTCCGTCGCCCGGGTGCAGGCTTTCCGCGACTTCCTCGTGGCCAAGGCCCAGCGCTGGACCTATTGACCGGCAGCCCGCTCAGACGAACAGGCGCTCGTTCTCAAGACCCTTGTAGAGCCCGGCCACCTGCTCGCCGTAGCCGTTATAGATCAGTGTGGGCACTCGCTGGTCGGTGCCGAGCACGCGCTCCGAGGCCTGGCTCCAGCGGGGATGCGAGACCGCCGGGTTCACATTGGCCCAGAAGCCGTATTCCGAGTCCTGCAGGCCTTCCCAGAAGGTCTTCGGCCGCTCGGCGACGAAGGACAGCTTCACGATCGACTTCACCGATTTGAAGCCGTACTTCCACGGCACCGCGAGGCGGATCGGCGCACCGAACTGGTTGGCGAGCGGCTTGCCGTAGATGCCCGTGGCGATGAAGGCGAGGTCGTTGTTGGCCTCCTCCATCGTCAGTCCTTCCACATAGGGCCAGGGATAGAGGAACGAGCGCTGGCCCGGCGCCATGGACTTGTCCATGAAGGTTTCCATGCGGAGGTACTTGGCCCCCGATGCGGGCTTCGCCAGGGCCACGAGCTTCGAGAGCGGGAAGCCCGTCCAGGGCACCGACATCGACCAGGCCTCGACGCAGCGGTGGCGGTAGAGGCGCTCCTCGAGGGTCATCTTGCGGACGAGATCGTCGATCCCGATCTCGAACGGCTTCTCGACCAGGCCGTCGATCTTGAGGGTCCAGGGCCGGGTCTTCAGGGCGTTGGCAGCCGGCAGCACGGTCTTGGACGTACCGAACTCGTAGAAGTTGTTGTAATCCGCCGAGAACTTCTCGGCCGTCAGCGGACGGTCCAGCGTATAGGCCTCGTTGCGCGCGGCCGGGTAGAGGCCGCTCGTCGGGTCGGCGGCGGCGAAAGCGCCCTCGACGCCCATGAGGGACGTCGCGGCGAGGCCGGCGGCCCCGCCGAGCAAGGCGCGGCGGTTCAGGAACACGCTCTCGGGCGTGGCGAGGCGCTCAGGCATTTCCCAGCCGCTACGGCGCTTGATGTACATGTGGCGTCCTCGAACAAGAATAGGGATGGCCGCACAGGGCGGCCTTGTCCCGCGAAGATCGGCCCCGCCGCCCATCCGTGCAAGCGGGGCCTATCGTCACCGTTCGGCGAGACGCCGTCCCCGGTTACATCGGCGGGCTCGTCAGGGGCGCGGCGCCGCGTCGCGCAGGGCCCGGCGCAGCACCTTGCCGACGTTGGTCTTCGGGAGGGCGTCGTGGAAGACCACGCGCCTCGGCACCTTGTAGCCGGTGAGCTGCTGACGCGCGTAGGTCCGCAGCGCCTCGACCCCGACGCTGCTGTCCTTGAGCACCACATGCGCGACGACCATCTCGCCGGTCTCCTCGCATGGCGTGCCGACCACGGCGCATTCGAGCACGCCGGGATGGCCGACGAGGATCTCCTCCACCTCGTTCGGATAGACGTTGAAGCCCGAGACCAGGATCATGTCCTTCATCCGGTCGACGATACGCACCTGCCCGTCCGCCTGGAGGATTGCCACGTCGCCGGTGCGGAAATAGCCGTCACCGGTCGTCGCCCGCGCGGTCTCGTCCGGCCGCTTCCAGTAGCCCGCCATGACCTGCGGGCCGCGCACGCAGAGCTCGCCGGGCTCGCCAGGGAGGACATCCCTGCCCTCGGCATCGCGGATCGCCACATCGGTGGAGGGAACCGGGAAGCCGATCGTGCCGGTCCAATCCGCCCGAGGGTCGTTCACGCAGACCACGGGCGAGGTTTCGGAAAGCCCGTAGCCCTCGACGATGGACTTGCCCGTGATCGCCTTCCACCTGGCCGCCACGGGAGCCTGCACGGCCATGCCGCCGGCGATGACGAAATGGATCCTGGAGAAATCCACCTCCGCGATCTTCGGATGGTTGTTGAGCAGGTTGAACAGCGTGTTCACCCCGGAGAAATGGGTGAAGCGGTTGCCCTTCAGGGTCTTCACGAACCCGTCCACGTCGCGGGGATTGGGAATGAGCAGGCAGCATCCGCCGATGCTCATGAACAGGAAGAAGCAGCCGGTGAGGGCGAAGATGTGATAGAGCGGCAGGGCCGTGACCATCACCCGGTCGACCCCGTCGGTTTCCGACACGGAGAACCAGACCCGGCACTGAGCCACGTTGGCGACGACGTTGGCATGGGTCAGCATGGCGGCCTTCGCGGCGCCCGTCGTCCCCCCGGTATATTGCAGGAACGCGAGATCCTGCGGCCCGACCGACACCGACGCTTTCGGCAGGCTTCGGCCGCGGCGCAGGACCGTCTCGAAGCGCAGCGTCTTGCCCTCGGGCAGACGATAGGGAGGCACCGCCTTCTTGATGTGGCGCGAGACGAGATCGACGATCCGCCCCTTGAGGCCGAGCCCGTCGCCCGGTCCGGCGACGACGATACGGTCGAGGGCGATGTCGGCGCCCGCACTGGCGACGGTATGGGCGAAATTCTCGAGGACGAAGAGCGCCCGAGCCCCCGAATCGTTGATCTGAACCGTCAGTTCGCGCGGGGTGTAGAGCGGGTTGACGTTGACCACGACGCAGCCGGCCAGGAGAATCCCGTAGATCGCCGCCGGATAGGCCGGCACGTTCGGCATCATGACGGCGATCCGGTCGCCCTTGCCGAACCCTTCGGCCACCAGCCAGGCCGCGATCGCGTCCGCGGAGGCGCCGAGTTCGGCATAGGTGATGGACTTGCCGAAACAGCGGATCGCCGGGCGGGCGGCACATTCCGTCGTGCTGAGGCGCAGGATGTCCACGAGGGTGCGCGGGCTCGCGACGTCGATCTCGGCGGGTATGCCGGGCGGATACATGGAGAGCCATGGGCGCACGGAAACCGGCCCGGGGGCCGTGCCTTGGATCATCTCGATCCTCCCTCTGATGTGCGCGGCAGATTGTTATCCGCGCAGCGGCTTGGTGCCGCGTTCGTTCATATGTAAACTATCTTTTCGGCGACTCTGTCACCGGATCAATCCGCAACGGAGAGTGTATCGGGTTTCTTCCGACGCGATCTGTCACGAAGCGCCAGCCAGACCAGTATGGCATGAGGCAGAAACGCGGCGAGAACCAGAGACATCCCCATCCCTGCCTCGCCGGCCGACATTGCGCGGCGGGGCCATGGCCCGAAACCGGCCGGATGGGCCTGCCCGATCACCGCGAAGGCGAACCACAGGGCGAGAAAGCCCGTTCCGCAGCGGAAGAGACCGATCGCGAGGCGGCGGCCCCATGACGGGGCGGACGCACCACCGCCGATCAGGATCCGGCTCACGGCCAAGGCCGACCCGAAGACGAAAGCCGACGCCGCGGCGCCGATGGCAAAGGCGGCATTCATGGGCTGGTAGGTGAGGAAGGTCATGCCGCCGGTGGCGAAGCCCGCCCGGAGAACGAGACCGCCGAAGGTCGGATAGAGGCCGAGGGCGAGGAGCAGCGCGGCCCCTGCCAAGGCCCCGGCGATACGCCTGGGCAGCGACGCCGTGCCCGTCGCCGCCATCGCGACGATCCGCGCGAGAGCGTAGATCAGCGCGAAGGTGAAGAGCGGGTATTGCAGCAGGAAGAACCCGTAGAACCGCGCCGCCAGATCGGGCGGCAGCGCCGAGGCCTGGCTCAGGCCGGCGAGGGCCGTGGCGCAGACCGCAACAACCGCAGCCACGATCGGAAGTGCCGCAGCCATGACAGACAATGCTGCGGCTGCGGGAGGAGAGGCGGCGGCCGGGACAAGCACCGCGGACGCGCCGCCGGATGCCATCACGCCTCGTAATTGTCGCGCACGAGCCGGTCGAGGAGACGCACGCCCCAGCCGGCGCCCCAGCTCCGGTTGATCTCGCTGGGGCTCGACGACATCGCGACGCCGGCGATGTCGAGATGCGCCCACGGCACGTCGTTGACGTAGCGCTTGATGAAGGACGCGGCGGTAGCCGCGCCGCCATGGCGCCCGCCGGTATTCTTCATGTCGGCGAATTTCGAGTCGATGGCCTTGTCGTAGGCCGGGATCAGCGGCATCCGCCACACCGCCTCGCCGGTGGCCTCGCTGGCGGCGGCGATCTTGGCGGCGAGCGCATCGTCGTTGGAGAACATACCGGCGATGTCCTGGCCGAGGGCGACGATGATCGCCCCGGTGAGGGTCGCCAGATCGATCATGAATTTCGGCTTGTAGGCACTCTGCACGTGCCAGATCACGTCGGCGAGGACGAGGCGCCCCTCGGCGTCGGTGTTGATGATCTCGATGGTCTGGCCGGACATGGAGGTGACGATGTCGGCCGGGCGCATGGCGTTGCCGTCCGGCATGTTCTCCACGATGCCGATGGCGCCGATGGCGTTGACCTTCGCCTTGCGCGAGGCGAGCGCGAACATCGTACCCACGACGCAGGCGGCGCCCCCCATATCGCCCTTCATGTCTTCCATGCCGCCGGCGGACTTGATCGAGATGCCGCCGGAATCGAAGCAGACGCCCTTGCCGATGAAGGCGATCGGCGCTTCCGACGCATCGTCGCCGCCGTTCCAGCGCATGACCACGACGCGGGCTTCGCGCGTGGACCCCTGCGCGACGGCGAGGAGCGCTCCCATGCCGAGGGCCTCGAGCTTGCCGGGACCGAGAACCTCGACCTCGACGCCGAGCTTGGTCAGTTCCTCGGCACGCCGCGCGAATTCCTCGGGATAGAGAACGTTCGGCGGCTCGTTGATGAGTTCACGCGCCAGGAGGACGCCGCCGGCCACGGCCTCCGAGACCTTGGAAGCCGCCTCCGCCGCCGAGGGATCGGCGACCATGAGGGTGAGCGCGGTGACGCGAGCTTCCTCGCCCTCCGGCTTCTTCTTCGTCTTGTAGCGGTCGAAGCTGTAGACGCGCAGACGCGCGCCGAGGGCGAAATCGGCGGCGTTCGCGGGGCTCACCGAGGAGCCTGGCCAATCGAGGGCGACATGGGCCTGGCGGCCGCTCACCTTGCTGGCCGCATAGCCGCCCAGAGCCGGCCAATCGATCTTGGCGCGGTCCTTCTCCGAACCGAGGCCGATGACGAGGAGCCGGTCGGCATCGATCCCGGCGGGGGCCGGGAGTGCCAGGGACGTCAGCGACTTGCCCTTGAACCGCTCGCTCGCGGCGGCGCGCGCCACCAGGTCGGCCGCGCCGCGGCCGAGGGCCTGAGTGACCGCGGGCGAGAGAGCCAGATCATCGCCGACGAAGAGAACGATGTCGCCGTGGCCGACCGGGCCGAGCGGCCCGAATGCGATCGTGATACCGTCCGCCATAAGTCACGCTTTCCGAAGGTCTGAATTGGTTCGTGCGGCCCGACACACGGCGCCGCGACGCTCCTTGTGTACCCGTTGATGCGAAGAACGCAACGCGATCCGGCCGCCGCGAAAGCGCCTGATTTGAAGCGCCCCAAGACGATCGACATCGGTGGACGGGTGCGATGCCGGGGGGCATGAGGAAGGCCCGTGGGACGCGTCCCACGCAAGCCGCGCGTAAGGCCCGCCACGAGATCCGATGACGCAGATCGAGCGCTACATATTCAGGATCGCGGCCGGGGCCTTCCTCGCTTGCCTGATCGGCCTCACGGGCACGATCTGGGTGACACAGGCCCTGCGCGAACTCGACCTGATCACGGCCAAGGGCCAGACCCTCATCGTCTTCTTCCTGATCACCGGATTGTCGGTGCCGACGCTGATCACCGTGATCGCGCCCGTGGCCCTGTTCATCGCCGTGGTCTACGCCCTGAACCGGCTGAACGGCGATTCCGAGCTCATCGTCATGTCGGCGGCCGGCATGCAGCCGCGGCGCATCCTTCGCCCGTTCCTCACCCTGGGGCTCATCGTGAGCGCCGGCGTCGCCTTCCTCACCATCCAGGTGATGCCGTCCTCGTTCCAGGAACTGCGCGACGTGCTCACGCGCGTGCGCGGCGACTTCATCGCGAACGTGGTGAAGGAGGGCCAGTTCACCGAGCTCGACAGCGGCATCACCTTCCATTTCCGCGAGCGCGGCCCGGGCGGAACGCTGCAGGGCATCTTCATCCAGGACAAGCGCGAGGCCGGAAAGACGGTGGTCTATCTCGCCGAGCAGGGTCAGGCTGTGGATTACGAGGGCCAGAGCTACCTCGCCCTCGAGAAGGGCAGCATCCACCGGCAGCAGAAGGATTCTCGGGATTCCTCGATCATCACCTTCGAGCGCTACACGGTGGACCTCGCGGCCTTCACCCCCCCGGACGGCGAGACCGTCTACAAGCCGCGCGAACGGTCGACGGCGCAGCTTCTCTTCCCCGATACGACCGAGACCTATTACCAGTCTCAGAAGGGCCGCTTCCGCGCGGAAGTGCACGACCGGCTCTCGGCCTGGCTCTACCCGCTCGCCCTGACCCTCATCGCTTTCGCGGCACTCGGCGACCCGCGCACCACGCGCCAGGGGCGCGGCCTCGCCATGGCGGGCGCCGTCGTCGCCGTCATCGTCCTGCGCATCGCGGGCTTCGCCGCCAGCAGCGCGGCGGTGCGAAGCCAGGGCGCCGTCGTCGCGATCTACGCCGCCCCCGCCCTGGCGCTGGCGATTTCCTGCCTGATCGTCTTCAACGGTGCCGCGGTGCGGGACTGGAACGCGCGCGTCTCCAGGACCCTCTCGAATCTCGGCCGCGCCGTGATGCGTCGACCGCGCCTCGGCGACGGGTGAGGCTGCCGCCATGATGATCGGCTTCACCCTCGGACGCTACTTCGCCCTGCGCTTCCTGCGCACGGTGCTCGGCGTGTTCATCACCGTCTTCGCCCTGGTCTACACGCTGGATTTCGTCGAATTGCTGCGCCGGGCGGGCGACACGGAGGGCGCGTCCACAAGTTTGATGGCGCAGCTCTCGCTCTATCGCACCCCGGCGGTGGCCGAGGGCGTGCTGCCCTTCGCGATCCTGTTCGGCTCCATGGCGGCGCTGCTCCAGCTGTCGCGCAAGCTCGAACTCGTGGTGGCGCGGGCCGCGGGCATCTCGGCCTGGCAGTTCCTCCAGCCCGGCATCCTGGTGGCGCTGGCCATCGGCGCCTTCACGGTGGGGATCTACAATCCGGTCTCCGCCGCGATGAAGCAGCGATCCACCGAAATCGAGGCGAGGATCTTCGCGAAATCCACGAAGGCGAATTCCGGCAAGGACCTGTGGATTCGCCAGAACAGCCTCGACGGCCAGGCGATCCTGCGTGCCGGGACGGCGATCGAGGGCACGACCACCCTGGCCGGCGTGTCGGTCTATACGTTCGACGAGGCCGGGGTCTTCGTGTCGCAGATCGAGGCCGCGCGCGCGACACTGCATGACGGATACTGGACCCTTCAGGACGCGCGGCTCCTCACCAAGGGCCAGCCTCCCGAGAGTTACGACACCTACATTCTCGCCTCGAACCTCGATGCCGGACAGGTGAAACAGCGCTTCACACCCCCGGAATCTGTGCCTTTCTGGCAACTGAACGAGACCATCGCACGCACGGAGAGGGCGGGGTTGGATGCGACGCGCTACCGACTCCAGTATGATGTCCTCATGGCGAGGCCCGTTCTCTTCGTTGCCATGGTGCTCGTGGCAGCCAGCGTTTCCTTAAGGTTCTTCCGCTTTGGTGGAGTGGGCAAGCTTGTGCTTGGCGGTGTGGCGGCGGGGTTCGTCCTCTACGTCGCGCGGCAGGTCATGGAAGGCCTCGGCGCATCAGGCATCGTGTCGCCCCCGGTGGCGGCATGGTTCCCGGCCGTGGTAGGGAGTCTTCTCGGTACGCTCACGCTTCTCTATCAGGAGGACGGCTGATGCCGTTGTCGGTGACGGGACGCGAAACGAGGCCGAGGCAGAGGTTGGGACACGGGTTGCGTACAGTCTCCGACATCGCGAAGCTCGCCGGGTTGCTGGCGTTCGTCTCCGGCGCCGCGCTCACGCTCGGCTCCGATGGTGCGAGCGCGCAGGCTGCCGGCCAGAGTGACAGGGGCCAGGCCCGCAAGGCTGCGGCGCCCAAATCCGCTGTGGCACCCAAGGCCGCCGCGCAGCCCGCTCCTGCCCCCACGGGTAAGCCGGCCGAGCGGCTCCTCGTCGAGGCCGCCGAGCTGATCTACGACAACGACAACAACACCGTCACGGCGCGCGGCAATGCCGAGCTGCATTACGGCCCGCGCACCCTGCAGGCCGACCGCGTGCGTTATGACAGGGCCAGCAGCCGCGTCTTCGCCGAGGGCAACGTCCGTCTCACCGACGAGACCGGCGCCGTCGTGACCGGCGACACGATGGAACTGACGGACGATTTCCGGAACGGGTTCGTCGACGCCCTGCGCATCCAGCAAACCGTGGAAATGCGGGGCCAGCCGGTGCGCACGCGCTTCTCCGCGCCGCGCGGCGAGCGGGTGGACGGCGAACAGACGACCTTCGAATCCGGCACCTACACCGCCTGCGAGCCGTGCAAGAACAATCCGGAGACGCCGCCCCTGTGGCAGGTGCGCGCCGCCAAGATCATCCACAACAACGAGACCCACATCATCGGGTTCGAGGAATCGACCCTCGAGATCGCCGGTATCCCCGTCGGTTACCTGCCCTATTTCGAGGCGCCGGACCCGACGGTGAAGCGCAAGACCGGCTTCCTCACGCCGCGCTTCATCACCTCCACCGCCCTCGGCAGTGGCATCTCGACGCCGTTCTTCATCAACGTCGCGCCGAATTTCGACATCACCCTGACGCCGTCCTTCCTGAGCGAGCAGGGTATCCTCGGCCAGGGTGAGCTGCGTCACCGGCTCGACACCGGAACTTACACCATCCGCGCCAGCGGCATCTTCCAGACGACGCCCAGCGCCTTCCTCCCCGGCCCGCTCGGCGCGGGAGACCGCGACTTCCGTGGTTCGATCGAGACCACGGGCCAGTTCTACATCAACGACCGGTGGCGCACGGGCTGGGACGTGGTCGGCGTCACCGACAAGTGGTTCCTCGACAATTACCGCGTCCGCAATTCGAGCATCACCACGGATTACTTCCGTGAGGCGGTCTCGACGGCCTACCTGATCGGCCAGGGCGACCGCTCCTGGTTCGAGGCGCGCGCCTACTATTTCAAGGGTCTGTCGAGCTACGATTGGCAGAAGGAGCAGCCGGTCGTCGCGCCGGTGATCGATTACGACAAGCGCATCAACGGTCCGGGCTTCCTCGGCGGCGAAGTGCGTTTCGAGGCCAACATCACCCATCTCGACCGTGAAGCCACGGATTTCCAGGCGATTCCGCGCACGGGCTCCTACTACTTCAATCCCACGGTCAACGGGACGACCTACTCGCTCTACGAGACCTGCACCACCTTCACGCGCAGCACCTGCATCATCCGCGGCCTGTCGGGGAGCAACACCCGCGCATCCGCGCAGCTGTCATGGCGCCGGACCTTCATCGACGATGCCGGCCAGGTCTTCACTCCCTTCGCCTATCTGCGCACGGACGCCTTCTTCGTCGATCCGCGCAATTCCGGCTATCAGAACGCCCTCGCGCAGACGATCAGCACCACGGATTCAGATTTCTCAGGGCGGGTGATGCCGGCGGTGGGTCTCGATTACCGCTATCCCTTCGTGAGCAATTTCGGCCCCCTCGGCGTCCACACCCTCGAACCCATCGCGCAGGTCGTGATCCGTCCGAGCGAAACGCATATCGGCCGCCTGCCCAACGAGGACGCGCAGAGCTTGGTCTTCGACGACACGTCGCTGTTCGAGTGGGACAAGTTCTCCGGCTACGACCGTGTCGAAGGCGGCGTCCGCACCAATCTCGGCGCGCAATACTCGGTGGTGACGCCGTCGGGCTGGTACGCGAACGTGATGTTCGGCGAATCCATCCAGGTCGCCGGGGTCAACTCGTTCCGTCGGGGCGATCTCGCCAATGTCGGCCTCGATTCCGGCCTGGAGCGTCGGGAATCCGATTATGTCGGACGCTTCCAGCTCTCGCCCAACCAGAATATCAGCTTCGTCACACGTGCGCGGTTCGAGCAGCGGGACTTCACCGTCAACCGCCTGGAGACGGGCGTCATCGCGCGCCTCAACCCCTTCGCGCCCATCGACCTGTCGATGTTCTATTCCTACTACGCCGCCCAGCCCATGCTCGGCTTCAACAACCGCAGAGAGGGCCTGACCGCCTCGGCGACCTACCACATCACCCCGAACTGGTTCGTCACCGGCTCGGCCCTCGTCGATCTCACGCACTATCTCGACGTGCGCGATAATTTCGCCAACGCCTACACCTCCTATCTCGCCAATCCCGTAGGCGCGGCGCCGGTCTATACCAATCCCGGCCGCGCCAACCTCGCCGGATTGAGCATTGGCGGCGGTTATCAGGACGAGTGCACCACCTTCTCGCTCAACTACATCGTCTCACCGACGGCCGCGGCCCTCGGCGTCACGGAGCGCAACCGCACCGTGCTGCTGCGCGTCGAGTTGAAGACCCTCGGCGAAGTCGACCTGCGCCAGAACGTCAACATCGCGAGCACGGCCGACGGCATCGCGGCGACCCGGTGAGATCGGGCGAGAACCCGGCCTCGCCTTCTTCCGGCGACGACAGCAGGCCATGACGGTGCACAGACCCATTGCGCTCACGATGGGCGATCCCGCCGGTATCGGGCCGGAGATCGCCCTCATGGCCTGGCTGGCCCGGGACGAAGGGGCCGGGCTTCCGCCGTTCTTCCTCATCGGCGATCCCGATTTCATCGAGGCGCGGGCGAGCAGCCTCGGCTTTCAGGTGCCGGTGGCGGAGGTCGGACCCGATCTCGCGGTCGAGGTCTTTCCCCGCGCGCTCCCGGTCATGCCCCTGCCGAGCGGTACGCGTGTCGGCGCCGTGGCGGGACGGCCGAGCGCGGCCGATGCCGGCGCGACCCTCGAATCGATCATGACGGCGGTCGGTCTGGTCCGCTCGGGCGAGGCGATCGCCCTCGTCACCAATCCGATCGCGAAATACGTCCTGACCAGCGTCGGATTCGCCTATCCCGGCCATACCGAGTTCCTCGCGGCCCTGGCCGCAGAGCCCGGCAAGGCCGCGCCGCTCCCGGTGATGATGCTGTGGAGCGAGACCCTGGCCGTGGTGCCGGTGACGATCCACGTCGCCTTGCGCCGCGTGCCCGATCTGTTGACGCAGGACCTCGTGGTCCGGACGGCACGCATCGTGGCGCGGGACCTGACGGAACGCTTCGGCATCCCCCATCCCCGCCTCGTCCTGTCGGGGCTGAACCCCCATGCGGGCGAGGCCGGCACGATGGGGACGGAAGACCGCGACGTTCTGGAACCGGCCGTGGCGCAGCTCCAGGACGAAGGGATTGACATCAGAGGCCCGCTTCCGGCGGATACGCTGTTCCACCCCCGCGCCCGGGCGGCCTACGACGTCGCGCTGACGCCGACCCACGACCAGGCACTGATCCCGATCAAGACCATCGCCTTCGACGATGGCGTCAACGTCACGCTGGGTCTGCCCTTCATCCGGACCTCGCCCGATCACGGCACCGCCTTCGACATCGCGGGCAAGGGCGTGGCGCGGCCGGACAGTCTGATGGGCGCCCTTCGGCTCGCCGCCAGGCTCGCGGGGCAACAGGCATGAGCGAGGACGGACTTCCCCCCCTGCGCGAGGTCGTGCTGAAGCACGATCTCGCGCCGAAGAAGGCGCTGGGGCAGAACTTCCTGTTCGACCTCAATCTCACCGGGCGGATCGCCCGCGCCGCCGGCCCGCTGGAAGGGGTCACCGTGGTTGAGGTGGGGCCGGGCCCCGGCGGCCTGACCCGCGCCCTCCTCTCTGCCGGCGCCGCACGCGTGGTCGCCATCGAGCGCGACCCCCGCGCCCTGCCGGCGCTGGCCGAGATCGCCGCGCATTATCCGGGCCGCCTCGACGTGGTCGATGCCGACGCGCTGAAATTCGATCCGCGCCCCCTCATCGGTGACGGAAAGGTGCGGATCGTCGCCAACCTTCCCTACAATGTCGGAACACCGCTGCTGACGGGGTGGCTCACCGAATCGGCCTGGCCGCCATGGTGGGACTCCCTCACGCTGATGTTCCAGCGCGAGGTCGCCGAGCGGATCGTCGCGGACGAATCCGACCGGGCGAATTACGGGCGCTTGGGCGTCCTGTGCGGCTGGCGCACCGAGGCGAACATCCTGTTCGACGTGGCGCCCTCGGCTTTCGTGCCGCCACCCAAGGTGACATCGAGCGTCGTCCACCTGCGGCCGAGGCTTGCCCCCCTGCCCTGTTCGGTGACGGCACTCGAACGGGTGACGCGGGCAGCGTTCGGCCAGCGCCGCAAAATGTTGCGCCAGAGCCTGAAAGCGGCAACGCCCGACCCGGCGCGCCTGCTCGACGCGGCGGGGATCCCCGAGACGGCCAGGGCGGAAGAGGTGCCGGTCTCGGGCTTCGTCGCGATGGCACGGGCGCTGGACTGAATCCCGCCCGGACGCCGCCGCCGTGTGGTTATCCGGGCGGGGCCGCCGCAGGGTCGACGGCCGGAATCGTTCAGAACTTGCCGAGCATCGGGAAATCGACGCTGAGGGCGGATTCGGCGGCCAGCGGCGCCTCGCGGCGGCGTGGCTTGCGGTTGATCACCTGTTTCAGCTTCGATTTCAGCACGGACATGTCGAACGGCTTCAGGATGAAGGCATCGGCACCGGCCTGGTGCGCGAGGTTGATGTCCTCGAAATCGAACGACGCCTCGGTGAGGATGAAGGGCGTGTTCATGAGCGCGTCGTCGCCGCGGATCTCGCGCAGGAGCGTCAGTCCGTCCATCGGCTCCATCATCAGGTCCGAGATCACGAGGGCGTATTTGCGCTCGCGCAAACGCTCCAGCGCTTCGGGACCGCTGGTCACGCCGTCGACATCGGGGAAACCGATCCGCGTCATCAGCAGGATGACCAGCTTCAGCAGTTTCTCCTGATCGTCGACGATCAGGATCGGTGGGGTCTCACTCATGGGCTTTCGAAGCTCAAAGTCGGATATCCGACATCAGGAAGGCTGGGACGAAGCATCAGACGAAGAGATGGTCGATGCCCTGTTTGGCCAGCGATTCGGCCTGCAGGGCAACGGCGAGGGAATGGATCACCCCGCCTTTCGGAGTGCCGCGCTGAAACATCGGCAGCAGGCCGGCCTTCTGGAAGATCGCGTCGTTCGCGGGGTTGCGGATGACGGTCACGAACGAATTGACGAATTCCCGCTTCACGATCTCGCGCCACTCGACGATCTGCACGTCGCGATGCCGGGTATCGTTGCTGATCCGTCCGAACGTGTCGTTCACGGAGGTGCGCTCGCCCTCGATGATCTGGGCGGCGAAATTCTGCTCCACCAGCAGGAAGCTCGTGATGACGGAGAATTCGTTCTTCTTCTGTGCCTGCCGCGTGATCTCGCCGAGTTGGCGAGTCCGGCCCGCCGCATCGGCGGCCAGATTGAGGCGCGAGAAATAGATGAGATGGACGAGGGTCGTCCGCTTGCTCTTCATGATCCCTCTCCGTTGCGCCAACGGCCCGACGATAACCGACCTGGGCATAACGCTGGGTAAACGACGCCGGCACTCTATCACGAAACCGGCAAAAGCTGCCGGGGCATTCCGGGCAAATGTCGGTTCTTGCCGGCCATCTAAAGAACTAATCTTGTATTTTCAATGAGTTAGATTTGGCACCTCGCTTGCGGATGATGGCATGAACCGATTTCGGTCCACATCATTTTCAACAAAGGTTGCCGGTCATGGATGTGTTTTCCGCGTTACAGACGGCGGTCTCGGGCATGAAGGCCCAGGGCTTCTCCCTCGAGAACATCTCCGGCAACATCGCCAACTCGCAGACCACGGGCTTCAAGCGGGTCGATACCAGCTTCGTCGACCTCGTCGCCGAGCAGGCGCCCAGCCGTCAGGTCTCCGGCAGCGTCAGGGCGAATTCCGTCCTCACCAACTCGATCCAGGGCAACATCATCGCGACCGAGACACCGACCAACATTGCCTTGAATGGACCGGGCTTCTTCGCCGTGCAGACGAAGACCAGTGACGTCAACGGCCAGACCTCGTTCTCACCGGAAAATCTTTACACACGCCGAGGCGACTTTAAGCCGGACGACGAAGGCTATCTCCGCAACGGTGGCGGCGCTTATCTGACTGGGACCAATCTCAACCCCATCACGGGCAACGCCACAAGCCAAGGTCCTATCCAGATCTCGAAATTGCCTATCCCCGGCAAGGCAACGAGCGCGATCAACTATGCGGCGGAGCTTCCACAAGCCCCCTCTAAAGATCTGATTGGAACGGGCCTTGCTGGCAACCCTAATCCGATCGTACTGACGGGAGTGGGAGGCGGAACCGTTGCCTCGGGAGTTGAGGCAAAAAAACTCATGGACGGCAGTATGGCAGGTCCAATGCTGACGACATACTCCGCCATCGGAGCACCTGTAGACCTGAAAACAGTATGGACAAAAGTTCAAGACGCAGCTGCAGCCACAACGATTACGAACGATGATGGCACTACAACTGCAGTTCCCGCAAAGAATGCCGTATGGAATTTATTCTACGCCAACGACACTACGGTGAGCGGTGCGGATTCTTCATGGAAGAACGCGGGAACAGCCTTCGAATTCGACGCGGGCGGCACGCTCGTGAAGCCAGATGGGGGATCCATCACGCTCGCCGCGCCGACGATCGACGGTGTGGCTCTCGGACCGATCACCATCAATTATGGCAAGGGATTAACGGCTTTCGGAAAAGGGGAAGTTGCAACATCGACGCTTAATCAGGACGGATTTACATCAGGCTCATTCAAAGACAGCTATATCAGCGAAGATGGAGATGTCGTTGCTAACTACAGCAACGGAAACTCTGTCACCGTCGCCAAGGTCAAGGTGGTGCAGTTCACAAACCCCGACGGGTTGAAGGCAGACTCATCAGGAAATTATCGGCAGACGCTCGATTCAGGAAATCCCCTGGTTGGCCTCAACGGCACGACGATCGAAGGCCAGAACATCGAGCAGTCGAATACGGACATTGCGAGCGAATTTTCTAAGATGATCGTAACCCAACAGGCCTATTCTGCGAACACGAAGGTCATCTCGACCGCGCAGGACATGATGTCCTCGTTGATCAACATCATCCGCTGAGTTCCGAGGTTTCCAGTGATGTAGAAGGAGGGCAAGCGTGTCGTTCTCAGCCCTGAACACGGCCGCGGCCGGCCTGAAGACCACTCAGGCCGCCATCGGCATCGTCTCGCAGAACATCGCGAATGTCGGCACCACAGGCTATGTCAAGCGCTCGCTCGACACCGTCGCGCAGGGGCCCGGCAATTCCGGCGTCGCCCTCGGCACGATCGACCGGGTCTTCGACGAGAATTCGGTGAAGCAGCTGCGGCTCGAGACGTCCGGCGCGTCCTATACGGGCATGATGGCGGACGTCCGAACCCAGCTCGACAAGCTCTACGGCACGCCCGGCACGACGAGCGCCCTCGACGGGGTGATGAACAGCTTCACCCTGGCGCTCCAGACCCTCGGCGCTGCCCCGGACTCCGCGCCCGCCCGCTCCGCCGTGGTCGCGGCGGCATCGAACCTCGCGACGAAGATCGGAAGCATCGCGGAGGGGGTCCAATCCCTGCGCACCGCGACCGAGAGCCAGCTCTCCAACGATACGTCGGCGGCGAGCGGCCTGCTCTCGTCCATCGCCCAACTCAACGTCAAGATCGCGGCCACCAGCGACGATGGGTCCAAGGTCGCCCTGCTCGACCAGCGCGACCAGGCCCTCAATTCCCTCTCCGGCTATCTCGACGTGCAGGCCTCGGTGCAGCGCGACGGGACCGTCACGGTCATGACCAATTCCGGCATGACCCTGGTGGACCGGGCCAGCGCGGCGAGTTTGAGCTTCGACGGCCGCGGCACGCTCGGTCCCGAGGACAGCTACTCCGCGGACCCGGCCCAGCGCGGCGTCGGAACCATCACGGCGACCACGCCGGGCGGCGGAACGATCGATCTGGTGGCCTCGAACGCGATCCGCTCGGGCTCGCTGGCCGCCGGAATCGAGCTGCGCGACACGGTTCTGCCCCAGGCCCAGCGCCAGCTCGACGATCTCGCGGCGGGCCTGTCGCGGTCGCTGTCCGATAGCTCGGCGGTGGGCACGCCCGCCTCCACGACGACCGGAGCGGGTTTTGACATCGACCTGACCGGCCTCAGCGCCGGCAACGCCATTACGATCAGCCTCAAGGATGACAAGGGCGCCCAGCGCAACCTGATCCTGGTTCCGTCCAAACTGAATCCGCCCGCCGCCGTGAACCGGACCGATGTCGCCGACCCGCTGGCGACCATTGTGCCGTTCACGCTTGAGAGCGACCCGGCCAAGCTCGCCGCCTCGATCGCCGCTGCCCTCGGCTCGTCATTCACCGTGACGTCCAACGGCACTGTCGGCAAAGAAGGCGCGGTCAGAATCCTGACCCCGGCGAACGGGACCACGACGATCCAAGGGATCAGCGCCAGCGTCACCCAGTCGAAAACGGCCGACGACGTGACGAACGGCAAGCCGCAGGTCCCGCTCTTCGTCGATGGCGGCGGCCAAGCCCGTCTCTTCACCGGCTCGTTCGATGGCGGCTCGCAGCTGACGGGCTTTGCTCAACGCATCGCCGTGAACCCGGCGGTGGCGGCGAAGACCGAATCGCTGGTGAAGATGTCGTCATCCACTCCGGCCAACGACGTATCGCGGCCGCAATACCTCCACAACGCCCTCACGACCGCCAACCGGACCTTCTCGGCGGCGAGCGGAATCGGCGGCATCAGCGCCCCCTTCACGACCTCGGTTCAGGACTTCACCCAGAAGATCATTGACGCCCAGGGCGCCGCCACCGCGACCGCACAGTTTCTCGACGAAGGGCAGAGCATCGCTCTGGCGACGGCGCAGAGTCGGTTCGCGGGCACATCCGGCGTCAAGATCGACGAGGAGATGTCGAAGCTCGTCGGGTTGCAGACGGCTTATACCGCCAATGCCCGCGTCCTCACGGCCGCGCGCGACATGCTGGACACGCTTCTCCGGATCTAGAGATTCCTCACGGACTTCCTGTCCGTGAGGTTGCTTCAGGTCTTCTCTCCGCATTTCGTTCTTCCGAAACGTGGGCTCCACGGTTCGGGTCACTTGTCCGGCGTCTTCCAACGGTCATACCCGTGAAGACCCTTTCGCCGAGGTCACGATGACGATCAGCGCCTTCACGGCAGGCACCTATTTTCAGGATCGCAACACAGCGAATCTGGTCAGCCAGAAGGCGCGCCTCGATGCGTTGACGACCCAGCTCAGCACCGGACGCAATGCGGAGACGTATGGCGGCATCGGCTCTGCGCGAACCACCAGCCTCTCTGCCCACGCCTCGCTCAGCGCGCTCGATGGCTACGATGCCGCGATCAACGCGAACACCACGCGGGTGACGGTCGCCAGTTCGGCGGTGACACAGCTCTCCAACCTCAGCGGTATCGTCCAGGGTTCGTTGAATAGCGGGTCGATCGCGTCCGGTTCGAACGCCGTGCAGGTAGCCAGGAACAGCCTGGACGCCGCCGTGGACGCCTTGAACCAGGACGTCGCCGGTAATTACATCTTCGGCGGTCGCGATTCCGACGCCCCGCCCGTCGCCTCGTCGGATGCGATCCTCAACGGCGTGCCCAGCCGCAACCTCGACGGCCTCAAGACCGTGGTGAGCGAGCAGATCGCCGCCGATCTCGGCCCGAACGGCAATGGCCGCATCGCCACGAGCGTGTCGGGCTCCACTGTGACGGTCAGCGAAGAGGGTACCGGAGCCGGAGGCACGGAGGCGCGTGCGAATTTCGGCTTCAGCCTCGTCTCTGCGGCGAGTTCGAACCCGGCGGCCATCACGGCGGGGCCGATGACGGCGCGCACGAACCCGGACGTCACCTTCTCCGTGGCCAATGCGCCGGCGGAAGGCGACCGCATACGCGTGGCGATCAACCAGCCCGACGGAACCCAGAGTTTCACCGACCTGATCGTCACCGCCAATCCTCCGGCGGATTCCACCAACACGATCCCGCTCGGTACGGCCGCCGAGACCGCCGCCGCCCTCACCAAGAGATTCGAGAACCAGCCCGTTGCCAGCATCCAGGGCAAGGCATCCCTCGGGCTCGCCGCGAATTTCGGCGCCGGCACGCCGGCTTCGGTGGAGCTCAACGTGAAGACCCCTCCGGCGGCGGGGGACACGCTGACCTTCAAGCTCGCGCTTCGCGACGGCACCACGCAGACGATCACGCTGACCGCGAAGGCGAATGCGGATGCGAAGTCCACCACCGAGTTCTCGCTGACCGGTGACGTCGCCGCCAACATCTCCACCGCCCTGTCGAACGCGCTGAAGGAGACGGCGGGGACGACCCTCTCGGCGAGTTCGGCGTCGCGCGCCACCCAGGATTTCTTCGCCGGGTCGAAGACCGAGGGTCTTGCGCCGCGCCGCGTATCGGCGGACGGGAACGGCTATGCGGAAGGGGCCAGCGCCACGACCGTCATTTGGTACACCGGCGACGATACCTCCACCGATCCACGGGCGACGGCATCGGTGCAGATCGGCTCGGACCGAAAGATCGGCATCGGAGCCCAGGCCAACGAGGCGCCGATCCGCGCGGTCCTCGCCGGGATCGCGCAGGTCGCGGTGCAGAGTTTCACCACCACGCAGACCGGAACGTCGGAGGCGGCACGCTACCTCGCCGTCGCGGAACGCTCACGCTCGGTTCTCACCTCCACCAACGGGCGCGAGGGATTACAGGCCATCGCCAGCGATCTCGGCCTCGCGGCCAAGACCATGACGGAGACGAAGGCTGACAACCGCGCCGCCAGGGCCACGCTTCAGGACAGTCTCGACGGCGTCGATACGGTCTCCCTCGAGGAAGTGACAGCGAAGCTCCTGGCGCTCCAGAACCAGCTTCAGGCGAGCTACCAGGTGACCTCGATGCTCTCGAAGCTGACGCTGACGAACTACCTCTCCTGAATCAGGCCGCCGCCAGGCCGCGCTGGCGCAGCAGCGGATCGATGCTCGGCAGGCGGCCGCGGAAGGCGGTGTAGGCCTCGCCGGGGTCGCGCAGGTTTCCGGCCCCGTAGACGAATTTGCGCAGGCGCGCGGCCGTCTCGGGGTGGAAGATGTCGCCGGCCTCGCGGAACGCGTCGAACGCATCGGCATCCAGCACCTCGGACCAGAGGTAGCTGTAATAGCCGGCCGCATAGCTATCGCCGGAAAAGATATGCGCGAAATGCGGCGAGCGGTGCCGCATGGAGATCTCCGCCGGCATGCCGATGCGCTGCAGGGCGTCGGCCTCGAAGGCCAGGACGTCGAGCCCGTCCTCGCCGCCGCTCGACAGATGCAGCGTCATGTCGACGATCGCCGAGGCGGTGTACTCGATGGTGGCGAAGCCCTGATTGAAGGCACGCGCCGCGAGCATGCGCGTGAGCAGGTCTTCCGGCATCGGCTCGCCGGTGCGGTAATGGCGTGCATGGGCGCGCAGCACTTCCGGCTGTTCGAGCCAGTGCTCGTAGAGCTGCGAGGGCAGTTCGACGAAATCGCCCGCCACCGCCGTGCCCGCGAGAAGCGGGTATTTCACGTCGGAGAGGAGGCCGTGCAGGGCATGGCCGAACTCGTGAAACAGGGTGCGCGCGTCGTCGAAGGACAGAAGCGGCGTCTCGCCCGCCGGCGCCTTGGCGAAGTTCATCACGTTGACGATGATCGGCGTGATCGGGCCGTTGAGCCGCTCCTGTGAGCGGAAGGCACTCATCCAGGCGCCGCTGCGCTTCGACGACCGGGCGAAGTAATCGCCGAGGAAGATCCCGACCTCCGATCCGTCGGCATTGCGTACCGTCCAGGCCCGCACGTCGGGATGGTAGCGGGGGAAGTCGGTGAGTTCCTCGAAGCGCAGGTGGAACAGGCGCGAGGCCGTGTCGAAGGAGGCCGCGATGACGCCGTCCAGGGGCAGGTAGGGCTTGATCTCGCCCTCGTCGAGATCGTGCTCGGACCGCCGGAGCTTCTCCGCATAGTGGCGCCAATCGTGGGCGCGGATGGCGAAGTCGGCCCCTTCCGCCGTCGCCAGCGCCTGGAGCCGGTCGCGTTCCGCGCCCGCACGGGCATGGGCCGGCGTCCAGACGTTGCGCAGGAGTTCCATCGCCGCGTCCGGCGAGCCGGCCATGGTGTCGGAGAGCTTGAAATGAGCGAAGCTGTCGAAGCCGAGGAGCCGTGCCCGCTCCGCGCGGAGGGCGACGATCTCGGCGATGATCCCCTTGTTGTCCGTGGCGCCCCCGCTCTCGCCACGGCGGGTCCAGGCCTCGTAGGCCTTCTCGCGCAGGTCACGCCGGGTGGAGAAGACCAGGAACGGCTCGATCAGCGAGCGCGACAGGGTGATGACGTGACCGTGCTCGCCGCCCCGGTCCTTGGCCGCGCTGGCGGCGGCCGCCCTCAGGAACTCGGGCAGGCCGGCGAGGTCCGCCTCACCCTCGAGGGGGAGGATGAAGGCGCTCTCATCGGCCAGCAGGTTCTGGCTGAACGTCGTCCCGAGCTCGGCCATCCGCCCGGCGATCTCGGCCATCCGCGTCTTCGCCTCGGGAGCGAGATCGGCACCGGCGCGGCGAAAGCGTGTGCGGTAGCGGTCGAGGACGCGCCGCTCTTCCGAGCCGAGCGTCTCCGCATCCGCGTCGACGGCGGCGATGCGCGCCCAGAGCCGGGGATTGAGGTAGATGGCGCTGCCGTGGCGGGCGAGACGCGGCGTGATCGCCCGCTCGACGGCCTGGAGGTCCGGGCTGGTGTTGCTGCCGCTCAGGTTGAAGAAGACGGAAGCGACGCGGTCGAGATCGAGGCCCGCGCGCTCCATCGCCTCCACCGTGTTGGCGAAGGTCGCCGGCTCCGAAGACTCGGCGATGGCCGCGATCTCGGCATCGTGCGAATCCAGGGCCGTCTCGAAGGCGGGTAGGAAATGCTCCGGCCGGATCCTGTCGAAGGGCGGCAGGCCGAACGGCGTGTCCCATACAGGCTCAGCGAACGGTCCGATGTCCCGGATGGTGGTGCTCGTCATGGTCGTCCTTCGAAATCGTGCGCCGCTGGCTCGGCCGGAACGTAGCCATCGGAGGGAACGAGCGCAAAGCCCCCGCGTGGTTTTGCGGTGACATGCGTACGCCTGTGGACGGCATCTGCGGGACATCATCGCTTGCGCCCGCGCACGGCTCGACGCAGGTTGCCGCCGCCATGACACCCTCCCTCCGATCCGTCACCGTCCCGATCCGCACCGCCCGCCTCGTCCTGGCGGCGAGCGGTTTCCTGGCCGCCGGCATCGGTTCGGCCATGGCTCAGAGCCTCTCGGTCGATCTCGGCCAGGGCGGGGTGACGGAGCGGGCGCTCCAACTCGTCGCCCTCATCACCGTCCTCGCGCTGGCGCCGTCCGTGCTCGTGATGGCGACTTCGTTCACGCGGATCGTGGTGGTCCTGTCGATCCTGCGCTCGGCCCTCGGCACGCAGAGCGCGCCGCCCAATGCCGTGATCACCAGCCTCGCCCTGTTCCTCACCGCCTTCGTCATGGCGCCGACGGCGCGGGAGGCTTACCGGACCGGCATCGAACCGCTGATCGCCGGGCAGATCACGCAGGGCGTGGCGTTCGAGCGGGCCTCGGCCCCGTTCAAGACCTTCATGCTGCGCAACGTGCGCGAGAAGGACCTGAAGCTGTTTCTCGACATGGCGAAGGCGCCCGCCCCTGCCGGGCCGGAAGCCATCGGCCTCGAGATCGTCACGCCGGCCTTCATGATCTCGGAGCTGAGGCGGGCCTTCGAGATCGGCTTCCTCCTCTTCATCCCCTTCCTCATCATCGACCTCGTCGTCGCCTCGATCCTGATGGCGGTGGGCATGATGATGGTGCCGCCGGCGACGGTGGCACTGCCGTTCAAGCTGATCTTCTTCGTGCTGGTGGACGGCTGGACCCTGGTCGCGGGCTCGCTGATCCAGAGCTACGGAAGCTGAATGCGGGATCAGCCGTGCAGGTGGTCCAGGATGGCGAGCCCCGCCGGCGTCGCCTCGTAGCGAGTCCGCTGGGTGCGCTGGTTGCGCTCGGTGATCGCCAGAAGCTCCGCTTCCCCCGACAGGGTCTCCACGGCGCGCAGGACGAGGGCATGCTCCACGCCGAACACCCGCGCGAAGCTGCGGCTGTCGGCGGCGAGCTTCAGGTGGAGCCCCGCCAGCAAACCGGCCTCCAGGGTGGAGAGGCCGGGCTGGAGATCGGCGATGGAATCGGTGACGGCGAGGAAGGTCTCGGCGTCGGCGGGCGGCTCGCTCACGCGGCTTGCGCCGGGCGACGGATCGAGACCATCACCGATTTCGAGGTCGGCGTGTCGCTCTCCTTGCCGAAGGACGACAGGGGAACGAGGACGTTGAGCTCCGGGTAGTAGCCGGCGAGACTGCCGCGCGGCATGTCGAAGGGCACGAGGCGGAAACCTTCGGCCACGCGCACCACGCCGTCGTCGTGGGTGCCGACGATGTCCACCCGGTCGCCGGCGACGGCACGGATCTCGGCCAGGTCGTCGGGATGGGCGAACAACACCTGACGCTCGCCGTAGACACCGCGATAGCGGTCGTCGAGGCCGTAGACGGTGGTGTTGTACTGATCGTGGCTGCGGAAGGTCTGGAGCACGAAGGTGTCGCCCATCGCCCTCGCCTGCTGATGCTCGGTCGCCTCCGGCAGGGCATCGGCGGAGAAGTTCGCTTTTCCGTTCACCGTCTCGAAGTTGCGCTCGGCGGCGAGGTTGCGCAGCATGAAGCCGCGCGGACGGCGGACGCGGGCGTTGTAACCGGCGAACCCCGGAATGGTCCGCTCGATCAGCGCACGGATGCCGTCGTAATCGTCGGCGAGGGCCGCCCAATCGACCTTGTCCGAGCCGACGGTGGCGGCTGCCATGCCGGCGATGATCGCGATCTCGGAGCGCAGTTCCGGCGAGGCGGGCTTGTTGATGCCGCCCGAGCCGTGGACCATGCTCATGGAATCCTCGACCGTGACGATCTGGATCTTGCCCTTCGAGTTCCGGTCGATTTCGGTGCGGCCGATACAGGGCAGCAGGTAGGCGACGCGGCCGGGCACGAGATGCGAGTGATTGAGCTTCGTCGCGATGTGGACGGTGAGTTCGCAGGAGGCGAGCGCCTTGGCCACCAGCGCGGTATCGGGCGTGGCGCGGGCGAAGTTGCCGCCGAGCCCGATGAAGGCCTTCGACGAACCGTCGAGCATGGCGCCGATGGCGCCGATGACGTTGTGACCGTGCTTGCGCGGGGCGACGAAGCCGATCTCGCGCTCGAGGGCGTCGAGCAGCGCGGCAGGCGGCTTCTCGTTGATGCCCACCGTACGGTCGCCCTGCACGTTGGAATGTCCGCGCACTGGGCAGAGGCCCGCGCCGGGACGGCCGATATTGCCGCGCAGGAGCATGACATTCGTCATCTCGCGGATGGTGGCCACCGAGTGCTTGTGCTGGGTGACGCCCATGGCCCAGGTGCAGATCACCTTGTCGGCGCCGAGATAGACGTCGGCAGCCACCTCGATATCGGCGCGGGAGAGGCCGGACTGGTCCTCGATCGCCTCCCAGCTCGTCGCCTCCACGACGGCGCGATAGGCCTCGTGGCCCTCGGCGTGGTGGCTGAGGAAGGCGCGATCCAGGACGGATGGACGGCCGGCGGCGCGAGCCGCGTCGTCCGCCGCGAAGACCGCCTTGGCGATGCCGCGGAACGCCGCCATGTCGCCGCCCGGACGGGGCTGGTAATAGTGGCTCGCCACCGGGGCGCTGGCACCGCGCAGCATCTCCACCGTGTTCTGCGGGTCGGCGAAGCGTTCGAGCCCGCGCTCGCGCACGGGGTTGAACACCACAACGCGGGCGCCGCGGGTC
Source organism: Methylobacterium sp. Leaf106 (assembly GCF_001422895.1). Lineage (NCBI taxonomy): Bacteria > Pseudomonadati > Pseudomonadota > Alphaproteobacteria > Hyphomicrobiales > Methylobacteriaceae > Methylobacterium > Methylobacterium sp. Leaf106. Next base: position 651,510 of record NZ_LMNB01000023.1, on the reverse strand, counting down.
GCCGCCTTGCGCAGGTCGCCGAGCATGCGGGGATGGTTGGTGCCGGGGTTCTGGCCAACCACGAAGATCGCGTCCGCCTTCTCGAAATCCTCGAGCAGCACGGTGCCCTTGCCGATGCCGATGGCCGCCTGGAGGGCGATGCCGCTGGCCTCGTGGCACATGTTGGAGCAGTCGGGGAAGTTGTTGGTGCCGTAGAGCCGGGCGAACAGCTGGTAGATGTAAGCCGCCTCGTTGGAGGCGCGACCGGAGGTGTAGAACTCGGCACGGTCCGGGCTGTCGAGGCCGCGCAGGGTGGCGCCGATCTCGGCGAAGGCGTCGTCCCAGCTGACGGGCAGGTAGCGGTCGCTGCCTGCGTCGTAGCGCATGGGGTGCGTCAGGCGTCCCTCGCCTTCCAGCGCGTAGTCGGTCCAGCCACGCAGCTCCGAGACGGTATGCTTGGCGAAGAACTTCGGCGGCGTGCGCTTGTCGGTCGCCTCCCAGGAGACGGCCTTCACGCCATTCTCGCAGAACTCGAACGACGAGCCGTGCGCCGGATCACCCCAGGCGCAGCCGGGACAATCGAACCCGTCGGGCTGGTTGGCCTTGAGCATGGCGCGGGCCCCGGAGAGCGGGGCGCGGCTGCTCAGCAGGTGCTTGCCGCAGCTCTTCAGCGCGCCCCACCCGCCGGCGGCGGAGGAACGCTTGGGGGACGCGACCGGGTGATCCATGGACGATCCTGGTTCGGCAAATAACGGATGGGACAGTGCCGTCGCAGGGCGAGGCCACCGTCGATTCCACCAGCGATATCGCACCGCACAAGGGTCACTCAATCAGGGGTAAACGCGGGCCAGTCATGCGCCTGTGGACATGTCATGGCATGAAACCGAGCAGTCTTACGGAGTTCTAAACTCACCCCCGATCCCAGCGCAGGAGACGCATGCGAATGGCGCCGGGATCGGACCTGCCGGCCCGATCCGAAACCGGCCTTGCCGAGACTTCCACCGCGATGCGGGAGCAGGTCACGCCATGTCCCTCGGCCCGCCCTTCGCTTACCTGGCGTCGAGGCCGAGCCTGGACAGAGCCGCGGCATCGCGGCCGACGATGGCGGACAGGTCGCGCGCACCCTCCGTGCCGAGCTTGCGCAGCAGGCCGGATTTGATCGTGCTCACGAGGCCGGGGCCGGCATAGACCAGGGCCGAGTAGAGCTGCAGCAGGCTCGCTCCGGCACGGATCTTGGTCCAAGCCGCCTCGGCGGAGTCGATCCCGCCGACGCCGATGAGCGGGATGGTACCGCCGACACGCAGGTAGGCCTCCGCCAGAAGGCGGGTCGCCGGTTCGAAAAGCGGGCGGCCGGACAGGCCCCCGGTCTCCGTCGCCAGGGAGGCTTCGGTGAGACTGGTCGGCCGCGCGATGGTGGTGTTGGAGACGACGAGGCCCTGCACCTTGCGGCGCAATGCGGTGGCGACGATGGAATCGAGGGCTTCGAGCGAGATATCGGGGGCGATCTTGAGCAGGATCGCGGTCTCGGGCGAGGCCTTGTCGCGGGCCTCGACCACGCGTCCCAACAGATCGTCGAGGAAGGCTTCGCCCTGGAGGTCGCGCAGTCCGGGGGTGTTCGGCGAAGAAACATTGACCGTGACGAAGGCGACATGGGGCGCCAGCGCCGTGGTGCAGGCCACGTAATCGGCGATCCTGTCGGTGGAATCCTTGTTGGCCCCGATGTTGATGCCCACCAGACCGGTCCGGCCACTTCTGGCCGCGAGGCGGCCACGCACGACGTCGAGCCCTTCGCTGTTGAGACCGAAGCGGTTGATGACGGCACCGTCGGCGCTCAGGCGGAACACGCGCGGGCGAGGATTACCGCCCTGCGGCTTCGGCACCACCCCGCCGACTTCCACGAAGCCGAAGCCCAGGCCGAGCAGGGTATCGGGCACCTGCGCGCCCTTGTCGAACCCCGCCGCCAGGCCGACCGGATTGGGGAACCGGCGGCCGAAGGCGGTGACCGCGAGCTTCGGATCATCCGGGGTGGGCTTTCGCGGAGGCAGAAGCCCCAGCCCGCGCAAGGTGAGGTTGTGCGCCGTCTCGGCGTCGAGACCGTGCAGGATCGGCTTTGCGAGGGGAAAGAGAGCGCCGATCATACCGATGCTCCGGTTGCGGGGCTGGCGGACGAGATAAGATCGGCTTGAAACACATGCCGTCCGTCCGGCCCGATCGGAAGCTCGGTCACGGATATGACGGCGTCGAGGGGCAGATCGCCGTAGAGATGGGGGAACAGCGCCCCGCCACGGGAGGGCTCGTAGCGTAGGGCCTCGCCCAGCGCCTCGGCCTCGATGCCGATGAGGAGGAGATCGGGGACACCCGCGAAGTGCCGGGCGGCCGTTTCAGCCACCTGGTCGGCGGTGGAGAAATGGATGAACCCGTCGGCCTTGTCGACGGGCGCACCCGCGAACCGCCCCGCTTCCTCCGCCTCGCGCCAGAGGGCGCGCGGGCAAATCTTGTAGATCACGGGCATCGCGCGTTGCCTTCCGGTTCGACGGTCCACGCGATAGAACGGGTCGGCATCCGTCGCAACCACGATGGGTCGCTACCTCAAGTCGTCCTTTCCGAGTTCCTACACCTTCTGGATAATGGCGGCGTGCCGTTGCTTCCGGCGTAGTTTAGTTCTACTTTCCTAAAGCTAGGCTGGATGTCTTAGCCATTCTGATCGAGTCTCGCCATGCTGTCCCACGAGCAGATCTGGACCGCGATCGACCGCCTCGCGGAACGCCACGGTTTCTCGGCCTCCGGTCTCGCACGCCGTGCGGGCCTCGACGCCACGAGCTTCAATCGCTCGAAACGGATCGGGCCGGATGGGCGCAAGCGCTGGCCCTCCACCGAATCCGTGTCGAAGGTGCTCGCGGCCACCAACGCGACGCTCGACGATTTCCTTCGCCTCATCGAGCCACGGGAAGGCATGCCGCGCGCCATGGTGCCGCTGATCGGCATGACGCAGGCCGGCGCCGGCCGGCTCTTCACCGAGGAAGGCATGCCCACGGGCGGCCCGGGCTGGGAGGAGATCGAGTTTCCCGATCTCGGCGAGGATCGCGCCTTCGCCCTCGAAGTGCAGGGCGATTCCATGGAGCCGCTCTATCGCGACGGTGACGTGCTGATCGTCTCTCCCACCGCCAGTGTCCGCAAGGGCGACCGCGTGGTGGTGCGTCTGGCGAGCGGCGAAGTGCTGGCCAAGGAACTGCGCCGCAAGACCGCCCGGACCATCGAGCTGCTCTCTCTCAACCCGAACCACCCCGAACGCATCGTCCAGGTGGCCGAGATCGCCTGGATCGCCCGGGTGATGTGGGTGCGGCAATAGCCATCGCCGGGAGCCGCCGTGCCGATCGATCCTGGCACCCGCACCCGATGCGACTCACGCTGGAGCCCGTTTCGCTCCGACAGGCCTGGATAGAGCATGGCGTTGGATGATCAGGACGGCGAACCAGGCGATCCTCCGGACCCGCGCATCGATTTTCGCTCGGGCCTCGAGGCCAGCGCCGTACCGGCCCTGTTGATCGACCCAGCGACGGCGAGGATCGTCTCGGCCAATCCCGCCTTCGCGCGGCTCACCGGCCATGAGACCGGCGATCTCGCCGGACGCGACGTCCATCTCCTTCTCGGCGCCAATACCGATAAGGACGCCCGAAACGCTTTCGCCGCGGCCTTGGCTGGGACGCGGCCGGAAGGGATCGAGGTACTGGCCTGGCGCCGAAACGGCTCGACCTTCTGGGCCGAGATCTTCGCGGTGCCCCTGCCGGATACCGGTCTTCTCCTCGCGCAACTGGTCGACGTGACCCGGCGCAGGGACGCGGAAGGGGCGCTCGCCTTGTCCCGGCAACGCGAGGCCCTCGGGTTGCTCACCAACAGCGTCGCCCACGAGTTCAACAACTTCCTGCAGATCCTCATCGGCTATATCGACGGGCTGAAGCGGCGTCTCGGCGACCGGGAAGAACCCTTCATCCAGCGGGCCGTGACCCGGTCCACCGATGCCGTGGAGCGAGCCACGATTCTGACGCGGCATTTGCTGACTTTCTCGCGCCGGATCGCGCCGGATGTCCGCCCCGTCGACATGAACGCCCTCATCACCGCTTTCGGCACGCGCATGCGCGGGACGCTTCCGCCCGGAGTGACACTGACGGTCCACACCGCGCCGGATCTACCCAACGGCCTCACCAACCCGACCCAGGTGGATCTCGCCCTCTCTCACATCGTCGCCAATGCCTGCGAGGCGATGCCGGCCGGCGGCAGCGTCGAGATCACGAGCTTCCTGGTGCCGTCGAGCGACCCAGCGATCCGCCGGCAGGGAGACGGCGCCATCGGCATCGCGGTGCGGGATAGCGGGCATGGGATGTCGCCGGAGATGGCAGCGAGAGCGCTGGCTCCCTTCATCACCACGCGCGAGGCCGGGCGCGGCACCGGGCTCGCCATCGTCCACGGCCTGGTGAAGCGCCAGAACGGCACCGTCTCCCTCGACAGCAAGCCCGGCGAGGGAACAACGGTGCGAATGATCTTCCCCGCCGCCGGCTGAGGCGTCACGGCTCTTCCCATCGTCGTCCACGGAACAAAAGCGGCGCCGAAGACGGACTAAAACTTGTCGCCGGACGTCACCATATAAGGTCCGGCATTCCCGCCGGGACTCTCTCAGACTTCGTTCAGAGGCGTATTCATGTTCATCTCCTCCACGCGTCGCACCCGCGCCGCGACCATCTTCGCGCTCGCCGCGGTGCTGGCCGTCGCAGCGCCCGTTGCCGAGGCCCGTCCGGGCGGCGGCGGCGGCATGGGCTCGCGCGGCTCGAAGACGTACAACGCCCCCTCCTCCACGGCCACGGCACCGGGCGCGGCGCCGATCCAGCGTTCGCAGACGCAGCCCGGCTCGACCATGGGCAATCCCGGCATGACCAGCGCCGCCACGCAGCGTCCCCGCTTCGGCGGCGGCTTCATGGCAGGCCTGCTCGGTGCGGGCCTGCTCGGCGCGCTCCTCGGCGGCGGCTTCTTCGGTGGACTCGGCGGCATCGCCTCGATGATCGGCCTCCTCCTGCAGGTCGGCCTCATCGTGATGGTCGTCGCCTTCGCCGTGCGCTGGTTCCGCCGTCGCCAGGGCAATCCGGCTCCCGCCGGCATGTCCCGGTCCGCTCTCCAGGGCGACTCCACCCCGGGCAACTACCGCTCCGCTCCGGGCTCGGCCACCGGTCCTGGGCCGGCGATGGGGGCGACCCCGCGCGGCGCTCCTCAGCCGACCGTGGGCAAGATCGATATCGGCCCCGGCGATTTCCAGAGCTTCGAGATCGCCCTCAACGACGTGCAGGCGGCTTATGGCCGTGGCGACGTCGCCGCTCTGCGCAACCTCGCGACGCCCGAAATGGCGGGCTACTTCGCCGAAGAACTCCGCGGCAACGAATCCCGTGGGGTCGTCAACCGGATCTCGAACGTGAAGCTGCTGCAGGGCGACCTGTCGGAAGCCTGGAGCGAAGGCCGGATGGAATACGCCACGGTGGCGATGCGCTACGCCATCACCGACGTGACGATCGACCTTCGGACCAACCAGACCGTCGAGACCGGCGAGCCGGAGGCACTGGAGCTCTGGACCTTCGTGCGCGAGCGCGGCGGGCGCTGGATCCTCTCGGCGATCCAGCAGGGCCGCTGACCGCCTCAACGGCATCGGTTGAAACCAGGAAAGGGCCGCGCGGTGCAAACCGCGCGGCCCTTTTCCATTCAGGCACCGCCGAGATTCAGACGGCGCGCTTCTGGTAATCCTTGATGTCGGTGAACCGTACCTTCTGCGCGCGCTCCTCCTCATAGCGGAGGGAGAAGGCGGTGGTCGCCATGAAGACGGGCGCGCCGTCGAGATCGCTCGCCATGGCCGAGCCATGGGTGCCGATGAAGGAATCGAGGTCGGTTTCCACATCCGATTCGATCCAGCGGCAGATCGAGAAGCGCGTCGGCTCGTAATCGATGGGCAGGCCATACTCGGCCTGGAGCCGCTCCTTCAGCACGTCGAGCTGCAGCGCGCCGACGACACCGACGATCGCCTGCGAGCCGTCATGCGGGCGGAACACCTGGACGACGCCCTCCTCGCCCATCTGCTGGAGCGCTTCCCGCAGCTTCTTGGCCTTCATCGCGTCGGTGAGCTTGATGCGGCGCAGGATTTCCGGGGCAAAGCTCGGCACGCCGCGGAACACGATCTCCTCGCCCTCGGTGAGCGTGTCGCCGATGCGCAGGGTGCCGTGGTTGGGGATGCCGACCACGTCGCCGGCAAAGGCCTCGTCGGCGATGGCGCGGTCCTGCGCGAAGAAGAATTGCGGCGCGGAGAGCGACATCGGCTTGCCGGTGCGCACGAGCTTCGCCTTCATCCCGCGGCTGAGCCTGCCCGAGCAGACCCGCATGAAGGCGATGCGGTCGCGGTGGTTGGGATCCATGTTCGCCTGGATCTTGAACACGAAGCCCGTCATCTTCGGCTCGGTGGGCTCCACCAAGCGCTTGTCGCAATCCTGCCCGCGCGGGGGCGGTGCGAAACGGGCGAGCCCGTCGATGAGATCGCGCACGCCGAAATTGCGCAGGGCCGAGCCGAAGAAGACCGGCGTGAGATGCCCCTCGCGAAACGCCTCGAGATCGAACCGCTTCAGGCCGGATTCGGCGAGCTCCGCCTCCTCCCGCCACGTGGCCACCTCGCCCTCCTCGGTGAGCAACTGGTCGAAGAGCGGATCGTCCACACCGGACACCGCTACGGTGCCGGCATCGTCCGCCGCATCGAGCCGGCGCACACGACCATTGCCGAGATCGTAAGTGCCGGCAAAACTCCGCCCCCGGCCGATAGGCCAGGTGACCGGCGCCACATCCAGCGCCAGGGTCTTCTCGATCTCGTCGAGCAGTTCGAACGGGTCGCGCGCCTCACGGTCGAGCTTGTTGATGAAGGTGACGATGGGAATGTCGCGCAGGCGGCAGACTTCGAACAGCTTGCGCGTCCGCGCCTCGATGCCCTTGGCGGCGTCGATCACCATGACCGCAGAATCGACGGCCGTCAGGGTGCGGTAGGTATCCTCCGAGAAGTCCTCGTGGCCCGGAGTGTCGAGGAGATTGAAGACGCAGTCGCCGTACTCGAAAGTCATCACGGAGGTGACGACCGAGATGCCGCGCTCCTTCTCGATGCCCATCCAATCGGACCGGGTCGAGACGCGGTTGCGCTTGGCCTTGACCTCGCCGGCGAGCTGGATCGCGCCGCCGAACAGGAGCAGCTTCTCGGTGAGCGTGGTCTTGCCCGCATCCGGGTGGGAGATGATCGCGAAGGTGCGGCGGCGGGCGACGGGATCCTTGGCCCTGTCGGCATCCTTGCCGGTCGCGTCCTTGGGTTCTGTCTGCATCAACATCGCGGGCGGTTGCTTCTCTCGTCCGCCGGGGCGGGCTTGTCTGTACAAGGTCGGGTGCGTGCCCCGTCTGTAGTGCGAACGGGGACCGGGCGAAAGCGCGGGGCCTCAGCCCCTCCCGATATAGGGCATCTTCGTCGCCATCACGGTCATGAACTGCACGTTGGCGTCGAGGGGCAATCCGGCCATGTAGACCACCGCATCCGCCACGTGACGGGCGTCCATCACCGGCTCGACCTTCAGCGATCCGTCGGGCTGCCGAATGCCGGCGGCCATCGGCTTGGTCATGTCGGTCTCGGCATTGCCGATATCGATCTGCCCGCAGGCGATGTCGTGATCGCGTCCGTCGAGGGAGGTGGATCGGGTCAGGCCGGTGATCGCGTGTTTCGTCGCCGTATAGGGCGCCGAATTCGGACGCGGTACCTGGGCCGAGATCGACCCGTTGTTGATGATACGGCCGCCGCGCGGGTTCTGCGCCTTCATCATCCGGAAGGCGCCCTGCGTGCACAGGAACGCGCCGGTGAGGTTGGCATTCACCACGGCCTGCCATTGCGCCAGGGTGAGTTCGTCCAGCGGCACGGACGGGGCGAACAGGCCGGCATTGTTGAAAAGGAGGTCGAGGCGACCGAACCGGGCCTTCACCTCCGCGAAGAGATGCTCGACAGAGGCGGCATCGCCGACATCAGTCTCCACCGGCAAGGCCTCGACCCCGAGCGCACGCACGTCATCCGCGACCTCATCGAGAGGTCCCCGTCGACGCCCTGCCAGAGCCAGATCGAACCCGGCTCGCGCGAGCCCGAGCGACACCGCCCGGCCAATCCCGGACCCCGCCCCGGTGACGATCGCGATCCGCTTCGACATGCGCGCTCTCCATTTCCTGGTCGGCCGGAGCGAACAGGCTGTTGCAACGGGCCGACGCGGCGTCTAGACAACGCGCGGCCTTGCGTCGATGGGGCGTCGCCAAGTGGTAAGGCAGCGGTTTTTGGTACCGCCATTCGGAGGTTCGAATCCTCCCGCCCCAGCCATCTACGCAAACGGGCCGGCTCGCCGGGCGCACAAGATTGTCTGTCGTCACTTGTGTGCGGAATATCAGCCGCGACAATCCCCGCTGACTGATCTTTTGGAATTCGAACAGATCGAAGAGTCTGGTTGTTCTCAAACAACCTTGGTAAATTCCCATATTAAATTTCTAGTTCAATACAGGTGCAATTTTACGGAAGATTACAATAATAATAGATTGTTTATTTATAAAAATATGCTTCAATCGAATATCGGCAAAGTAAATTTAATCCATATATTTATAAATCTACAATATAAGAAATTGTTATAGTAAAAATTATATTTCTCATGTTCTAATGAAGCAAATTTCACTTATCATTGCGCCGATGATTCACCCCCTTGAGGGTGTGGCAAAATAAACCCTATGAGGCGAAGGAACTTATTGATCCAGATTAAAATCAGAATTTTTCTGCTTGGTTGGGCATTATAAAGCAGATACCGTCGCGATGTTTCGCCAGCCAACGATAACGATATGTGAGTTCGCCATGGTGCCAGCCGCTTTCACCGCCGGCCTCGGAGTCGGCCTTTCGTTTCTTCTCGGACCCAATATTGGGGTCATCGCGCTGGTTCCGGTGCTCGTGCTGTGCTTGATCCGCCTCTTTGGCGAACGTGTTCTCCGTATGATGGAAGATTGAACGGCCCACGGTCGAGCGGAACTATCGTTCCGATGGTGTCGGATCTCTTACTGCGGTTGGTCATCGCCCCGGCGAAGGCGACCGATGATTTCGGCGAAAACCTCCGAGGTCGTGGCTTGGTCGTCGAGTGGATAGGCTGACCGCAGCCCGCCGATCAGGCTCTCCACCGTCCGTTTTCCGGGTGAGCGACGCCGCGCCGCAATGTGGCTGGCCGCACCGCGACCATTTTCATCCGAGCCGCCGGAGGAGCACTGAACTGACATCGCGTATACCCGTTGCCGTAGACGGTATCGGAGGTTTGCGCGTCGCGCCGGTCCTGGGCACTGCATCGAGCCCGACCTCCCTGTTCATGACGGAACACCATACAATATCGATGCCGCCGGGTGAGATCCTCGAAGCTCCGTCGAGCAGATCGCCTCCGCGACATGGCCGGGATGCTCGAAGAGAACATTCGGCCGCCCGGCAGCCAAAGCATCGCTTCGCGTATATCCCCATGATACGGCTCCGAAATCGCAACCGGCCGCCTTGGCCGCATCGTGGTCGCGCAATTCGTCGCCGATGTAGATGACGCTTCCGCGCGCTCCGGCCTTTCGCATGACCGCCGTCAGGCGTTTGGCCTTGCCGAACATCGATGCGCCGCAGGCATAGTGGCGGAAACGAGCGGCACAGGGCCCAAGGACGTGCCGGATATTGGCCTCGCTGTTCGAGTTGACGATCGCGAGGATGATGCCGGCCTCATCGAGATCGCGAAGCATGTCGCGAATGCCGGGAAACAGCGAGATCGCCTCGATATCGCGGGCCGCGAGGCCGTGCATGTGCCGGGTGATGAAAGGCAGCTTCCATGCAGGCACGCCGAGTTCGCGAATGAGGGCACGGGCGGAAAGGCCGCGAAGCGCCTCCGTCTCGGCGGGGTCGATGTGTCGGAAACGGTAGCGACGGGCGACACCGTTGATGACGCTGCAGAACCACGGGAAGGTATCGGCGAGCGTTCCGTCGAAATCGAAGACGACGAGTCCATAGGGTTTGCCCATCACGCAGGCATTTCGTGCGAAAGCAGCCATTGCCCTGGCCACGCCCGCAGACGAAGTCGGCGATCGCCATTCCGGCACCGCCTCACCCCACCGGCAGTCGGAGTTGCCGATGCGCCCGCGCCACGGCTTCGACACCGAAACCGGCGATGGGTCACTTGATCCATGCGGTCATTCCACTCCATCGAGGAAGGACCGACGAACGGCATCGGCCCGAAGGATGGGTTATCTCCTCCGAGCCGATTGTCTCGCAAACGAAGCGGTCTTGGGAAGTCAGGCCGCTTGCGACTCGGTGAGCGTCGGGTAGTCGATATAGCCCTCAGGTCCCTGGCTATACCACGTCGCCTGCACGTCCTTCTGCAGCGGAGCATGCGTCGCAATCCGCTCAACGAGATCGGGATTGGCGATGAAGGGCCGGCCGAAGGCGATGGCGTCGGCCTTACCATCGGCGAGGGCGGCCTCGGCGGCGGCGGGATCGTAATCCGAATTTAGGATCAGCGGCCCGTCGAAAGCCTGTCTGATCACGGGCGCCACCGGCGGGTGGTTCGGCTTGCCGAAGGTACCGTTCGGACCGGGTTCGCGCAGTTCGAGAAAGGCGATGCCGATCTTCGAGAGAGCGGCGGCGGCGGCACCGAACAGGGCGTCCGGGTTCGAATCGTCCACGCCCTGAATCTGGCCGTTCGGCGACAGGCGCACGCCGGTGCGGTCCTTCCCGATGGCGTCGGCCACGGTCTGCGTGACCTCCGTCAGCAGGCGGATGCGATTTTCGATGGAGCCACCGTAGCGGTCGTCGCGGTGATTGGTGTTGTCGCGCAGGAACTGGTCGATGAGATAGCCATTCGCCGCGTGGATCTGCACGCCGTCGAACCCGGCGGCGATCGCGTTGCGCGCGGCGCGGTCGTAATCCGCCAGGAGGCGCGGAATCTCGTCGACCGGCAAGGCGCGGGCCTCGGCATAGGGCTGCTTGCCCTCGTAGGTATGGGCCTCATCGGGCGCCGTGGTGGCGGAGGACGAGATCGGCGCCTTGCCGTCATTGAAGCTCGGATGCACCACGCGCCCCATATGCCAGAGCTGGCAGACGATCCTGCCCCCGGACTCATGGACCGCCTTCACCACGGGCTTCCAGGCTTCGACCTGCTCGTCCGACCAGATACCCGGCGCATAGGGCCAGCCGAGCCCTTCCTGGCTGATGCCCGTCGCCTCGGTGAGGATCACGCCCGCGCCAGCGCGCTGGGTGTAATACTCGATCATGATCGGGGTCGGCACATGCTCCCTGGTGGCGCGGCCACGGGTGAGAGGCGCCATGAAGATGCGGTTCTTCGCATCGATCGCGCCGATGCGGATCGGGTCGTTCAGTGAAGGCATGAAGATCTCTCGTCAAACTACGGCAAAGGGAGCACGACCGTTTCGGGTGCGTCCGCTGAGACCGTAGGTATGGCGCTGACGAGAGACCGTCAGGGGGACGGCTGGGTCGGGCGGCGCCACCTGTGCGCCGCCGCACGCCAGCGTACCCACAACATCGCCCCTGCAATCACCTTTCCGGCACCTGCCGAGGCTTCATCTCTGCGACCGTCCATCGGAGCCGAGCTTCAGAGATGCGCGAGCACCGCCAGCAGAAGCAGAGCGATGATGTTGGTGATCTTGATCGCGGGATTCACGGCCGGGCCGGCCGTATCCTTGTAGGGGTCGCCGACGGTGTCACCGGTCACCGCCGCCTTGTGAGCGTCGGAGCCCTTGCCGCCGTGGTGACCGTCTTCGATGTACTTCTTCGCATTGTCCCACGCCCCGCCGCCGGACGTCATCGAGATCGCCACGTAGAGGCCAGTGAGGATCACGCCGAGCAGGGACGCGCCAACCGTGGCGAAGGCCTGGTTCTTCCCGGCGATCGCCTGGATCGCGAAGAACAGCACGATGGGCGACAGGACCGGCAGGAGCGAAGGCAGGATCATTTCCTTGATCGCCGCACGGGTGAGCATATCGACGGCCCGCCCGTAATCCGGACGGTCGGTGCCCGCCATGATACCGGGCTTCTCGCGGAACTGCCGCCGCACCTCCTCCACCACGGCACCGGCAGCACGGCCCACCGCCGTCATCGCCATGCCGCCGAACAGGAACGGGATCAGACCGCCGAGAAGCAGGCCAACGACGACGTAGGGGTTCGACAGGGAGAAATCGACGGTGACGCCCTGGAAGAAGCGGTACTGGGTCGGGCTTGCATTGGCGATGAAGTAGTCCAGGTCGCTGGTATAGGCGGCAAACAGGACCAAGGCACCGAGACCGGCCGAGCCGATGGCGTAGCCCTTGGTGACGGCCTTGGTGGTGTTGCCGACGGCATCGAGCGCGTCGGTGGACTTGCGGACTTCCGGTGGCAAGCCGGCCATCTCCGCGATGCCGCCGGCATTGTCGGTGACGGGGCCGAACGCGTCGAGGGCGACGATGAAGCCGGCGAGCGCCAGCATGGCGGAAACGGCGATGGCGATGCCGAACAGGCCCGCCAGCGAGTAGGTGGAGATGATGCCCGCCACGATGACGAGCGCCGGCAGGGCCGTCGATTCCAGCGAGATCGCCAGGCCCTGGATCACGTTGGTGCCGTGGCCGGTGACGGAGGCGTCGGCGATGGACTTCACCGGGCGGAAGTTGGTGCCAGTATAGTATTCGGTGATCACCACGATGAGCGCGGTGATGACGAGGCCGATCACGGCGCAGCCGAACAGGCCGCCGGAGGTGAAGGTGACTCCGGCATTGGTCGTGAACTCGGTGGCGAAACCGCCGAACAGCGCAAAATTGACCAGCGCGATGGCGACGATGGAGAGCGCGCCTGCAGTGACGAGGCCCTTGTAGAGCGCTCCCATGATCGACTGGTTGGCCCCGAGCCGCACGGCATAGGTGCCGGCGATGGAGGTGAGGATGCAGGCCGAGCCGATGGCCAGCGGATAGAGCAGCATCGCCTCCAGCACGTTGCGGCCGCCGACATCGGTCTGGCCGGCGAAGAAGATCGCCGCGAGCACCATGGTGGCGACGACGGTCACCGCGTAAGTCTCGAACAGATCGGCCGCCATGCCGGCGCAGTCGCCGACATTGTCACCCACATTGTCGGCGATGGTGGCGGGGTTGCGCGGATCGTCTTCCGGAATCCCGGCCTCGACCTTGCCGACGAGATCGCCGCCGACATCCGCGCCCTTGGTGAAGATGCCGCCGCCGAGGCGGGCGAAGATCGAGATCAAGGATGCGCCGAAGCCGAGCGCCACCAGGGAATCGATGACTTCGCGGCTGGCCGGCGCGAGGCCCGAAACGCGGGTGAGGAAGGTGTAGTACAGAGCGACTCCGAGGAGCGCGAGACCGGCCACGAACATGCCGGTGACGGCGCCGGACTTGAACGCGACGTCGAGCCCCGCTCCGAGGGAGGTCGAGGCCGCCTGCGCCGTGCGGACATTGGCGCGAACCGACACGTTCATCCCGATGAAGCCGGCGGCTCCCGAGAGTACGGCGCCGATGAGGAAGCCGATGGCGACCTTGAGCCCCAGGAAATAGGCGAGCGCCACGAACAGGACCACGCCGACGATGCCGATGGTGGCGTATTGCCGGCGCAGATAGGCCTGTGCCCCTTCCGCGATCGCCCCGGCGATCTCCTGCATCCGCTGGGTGCCGGCGTCGCGTTTCATCACGTCGTTGATCGTGACGATACCGTAGGCGACGGCGCACAGCCCGCCCAGGATGATAAGCAACAATGCGGTCATTCTACCGTCCTTGCGTTGTTATCGTGATGACGAAGCTCGGCTGGCTGGCCGTGGGACGAGGCGCTTGATGCGTTTTAGGCATTCCCTCCCTGGGATGCCTGCTCTGAGTGCCAAACTTCCGAGACAAGAGCAAATGCTGTCTAGCTATTTTCGCAGCGAATATTTTTGCATTGCACAAATCGCTAAGCGTTTGATTGAACTCGTTCGTATTCGCATGTGCTCGCATTGGGCCTGGAGCAGGATGCAACGCAGCGAAACTTTGAGTGCCAACACTCGCTTCGGCATCGATTCCCAAATCGAGGGCAGTTTCAAAATCTCGGAAACGCGGTATCTCCTGAGACCATGACTCAGGCGGAACAGCAGACACCGGACCCGGCTCTCGCCAGGCTGAGCCTGGCGCTCGACGGGATACCCCAACGCGGGTTGCCGCCGGTGGAGCGCTGGCATCCGCCCTATTGCGGCGAGATCGACATGCGGATCGCCGCGGACGGAACCTGGTTCCACAACGGCTCGCCGATCCGCCGCCCGGCCCTCGTCAAGCTGTTCTCCTCCATCCTGCGGCGGGAGCCCGATGGCCGCATCGTCCTGGTGACGCCGGTGGAGAGCGTGGGCATCGTCGTGGACGATGCGCCCTTCGCTGCCGTGGAGATGGCGGCGGAGGGGGAAGGCGAGGCCCGGCGCATCGCGTTCCGCACCAATGTCGACGATCTCGTCACCGTCGACGCCAACCATGCCCTTCGCTTCGAGGAAGGCGGCGACGGAGGCTTGCGCCCCTATGTCCATGTCCGCCGCGACCTCTGGGCGCTCCTCACCCGCGCCACGACCTACGACCTCCTGGCGCTGGGAGAGGAACGCCTGATCGATGGCGTCTCGTGGTTCGGCATCGCCGGCGGCGGCAGCTTTCACACCGTCGCGCGCAGCGAAGGCGCATGAGCTTCGACGCGCTGTCCGACCTGCTCGACAGGGCCGGGCGGGGCCTCTTGCCAACTCCGCCCAAGGCCGGTGACCCGATATCGAACCCACGCGGAGACCACGACCTCGATCCCATCGGTATCGCGATCCCTCCGGGCAGACCGCATCGGCCAGCGGCGGTGCTGGTCCCCGTCATCGTCAGGGACGCGGAGCTCTCCGTGCTCTTCACCGTCAGGGCCTCGCACCTGCGGGACCATTCCGGCCAGATCGCCTTTCCCGGCGGCAAGATCGAACCCTCCGACAGGAGCCCGGCCGATGCCGCCCTTCGCGAAGCCCGGGAGGAGATCGGCCTTCGCCCCGACGACATCCGGATCCTCGGCTATCTCGACCCCTATCTGTCGGCCACGGGCTTCCTCGTGGTGCCGGTGGTGGGGCTCTGCGCGGGAGGGGCACGGCTCGATCTCGATCCGGCCGAGGTGGCGGACGTCTTCGAAGTCCCACTCGCTCGCCTGATGGACCCGGTTCGCCGCCGGCTCGGCGTCGGGGTCTGGCAGGATCGCCCGCGCCGCTACTACGCGATCCCTTTCGGGGACCGCATGATCTGGGGTGTGACGGCAGGGATCGTGAACAATCTCCACGAACGCCTGTTTCCGTGACATGACGGGCTTCCACCACCCCGTGAAAGCCACATGATCCGTCGCCTTTTCGAAGAAGCCCTCATCTTCCTGCTGCCCTTCGTGCTGTTCGGCCTCTATCTCGCGATCAGGGGCCGCAACCCGCGTCATGGCACCCATTGGGAAGGGTCGGTGTTCCGCCTGACCATGGGAGGGCTCGTTCTGGTGATCCTGTCTCTCGTCGTCGTGGGGTTGACCGGCGAGAAGCATCGCGGCGGCTATGTCCCGCCGAGCATCGAGAACGGCCAGGTCGTGCCCGGCCATTTCCAGTGACGAGCCGCGATCTTCAGCGGGACGGGCTGAACGCCCTTCTTGCGGATCAGGCCATCTCGCACGTGCTTTCCGTGCTGAAGGCGCCAGGAGAGGAAACCCGGATCGTCGGAGGGGTCGTCCGCGATGCCCTGCTCGGGCGGGTCGGGTCCGACATCGATCTCGCCACCACTCTACTGCCCGAGGATGTGATGCGGCGGGCAACGGCCGCCTCCTTGAAGGCACTCCCCACCGGGATCGCGCATGGAACGGTGACGATCCTGTTCGACGGCCGGGCCTTCGAGGTGACGACCCTGCGAGAGGATGTCGAGACCGACGGGCGGCATGCGGTGGTGAGGTTCGGGCGCGATTTCGCCCGCGATGCCGAGCGCCGCGACTTCACGATCAACGCCCTGTCCCTGAGCGGGAACGGCGCCTTGCACGACACGACGGGAGGCGAAGCGGATCTTCACGCGGGCCGCGTCCGTTTCATCGGGGATGCGGCGACCCGAATCCGCGAAGACGCTCTGCGCATCCTGCGCTTCTTCCGCTTCCATGCCCGCTACGGCATCGGAGCACCCGACGAGGAGGGGTTACGGGCAGCGGCCGACGCGGCGGAGGCCCTCGACGGCCTGTCGCGCGAGCGGGTTCGTTCGGAACTCCTGAAGCTCCTGGAAGCGCCGGGCGCCGTCCAAGCCGTCGCAGAAATGAGGGGAGCCGGGCTGCTAGCACGCATTGTCGGCACCGAAGGTCATCTCGACCGCCTGGAACGGGCCGTTTCGGCGAGTACGAATCAGGGCGCGCCGCAGAGCGCTGTCGCACGGCTCGCCGCCCTGGCCGTCGATTCCGGCACCGATGCCGAGCGACTGAGACAAACGCTGCGCCTATCGAACGAGGAACAGGCCTGCCTTCAGGCGTATGCGGCGGCGAGGGGGGCGATAAAGCGTCTACCCGTCATTGCGGCGGCAGATGTATGGCGCCTCGTCGCGACGCAGGACCTGGGCGGCTTGGCCCTTGTCGTCGCCGTGATGGGCGACCAGCGAATGAGTGAGATGAGCGTGGAGGCTCGCTTGGCCTTCGAGCGGTTCCTCGACGGCACCCAACCCGTACCCGTCTTTCCCCTAAGCGGGGGCGACCTCATTGCGGCGGGCGTCCCACCGGGCCGTTTGATCGGGAAGGGACTCGCAGCCAGCCATGCTTTCTGGCTCGAACGGGGATGTCCCTCCGGGAAGGAGGAGCGCACCCTCCTCCTCGATCATGCCGTCGCCACCGCCCGCTCGAAAGCCTGAGCGCGGCGAAGAAATCAGAAGTTGAGAGCGACCTTGGCATCCTGAAGCTGGACGATCTGACCGCTGATCTCGTCCTTCTTGGCGAAATCTTCGGTGGCATCGCGCTGTAATTCGAGGGCGGCGATATCCTTGTCGAGGGAATCAGGCGTGATTTCCTCGAACGGGTTGGCTCGCTCGGCGATCACGGTGACCATCGTCGGACCGATATCGGCGAATCCGCCGCGCACCAGCACGCGCTTGCCGGCATGCCCCGCCTCGTTGATGACGATGACGCCGACCTTGAGGGCGGTGAGAACCGGAGCATGACCCGGCAGCACGGTCATCTCGCCCTCGACGCCGGGAAGCTGCACGGCCTCGATTTGACCGGAATAGACCGTCCGCTCGGGGCCGACGAAATCGAACTGGAAAGTGGCCATGACGTCGCGAGTCCCGATTCGGGTTGTCATTTAGAACCGATGGCGCAGCGGCCTGAGCCCTGCGCCATAATGTGTTTCAGGCGCGTGCCCGACCGGCGACGAAGCCAACCCCGAGGCCAAGGGCCGCACCGATCACGGCGAAGATGCCGATGTGCTGCATCTGGCCGGTGGTCAATGAGCCGCCGCTGGTACCTGCCGGTTTGTCGCCCTGAACCTCGAGGCTGAAGTCGCCGATCCTGATCTCGGCAGCCTGAGGCCGGGTAAGATACCCGGCCAGGGCGCCGACCACGAGTCCGACGAGGAGAAGGCCAATCTTGGCGTTCATGCGCTCAGGCCGCGGCGGCGATCTTCTTCGCCTTTTCCTTGGCGTCCTCAATCGTGCCGACCATGTAGAACGCCGCCTCCGGCAGGTCGTCGTAATCGCCGTTCACCAGGCCCTTGAAGCCCTTGATCGTGTCGGCCAGGGGGACCTGGATACCGGGCGAGCCGGTGAAGATCTCGGCCACCGAGAAGGGCTGCGAGAAGAAGCGCTCGATCTTGCGGGCGCGGGCAACGGTGAGCTTGTCCTCTTCCGAGAGCTCATCCATGCCCAGGATCGCGATGATGTCCTGCAGGGCCTTGTAGCGCTGCAGGGTCTGCTGGACGCGGCGGGCGACGTCGTAATGCTCCTCACCGAGAACGGCGGGGTTGAGCATGCGCGAGGTCGAGTCCAGCGGATCCACGGCCGGGTAGATGCCCTTCTCGGCGATGGACCGCGAGAGCACGGTGGTGGCGTCCAAGTGGGCGAACGACGCGGCGGGCGCCGGATCGGTCAGATCGTCGGCCGGCACGTAGATGGCCTGCACGGAGGTGATCGAGCCCTTGGTGGTGGTGGTGATGCGCTCCTGCAGGGCGCCCATGTCGGTGGCCAGCGTCGGCTGGTAACCCACGGCGGAGGGGATGCGGCCGAGGAGAGCCGACACTTCCGAGCCGGCCTGGGTGAAGCGGAAGATGTTGTCCACGAAGAACAGCACGTCCTGGCCCTGGTCGCGGAAATCCTCGGCGATGGTGAGGCCGGTCAGCGCGACACGAGAGCGGGCGCCGGGGGACTCGTTCATCTGGCCGTAGACGAGCGCACACTTGGAGCCTTCGGCCGAGCCGTTGTTCTCCTTCGGGTCCATGTTGACCTTGGACTCGATCATCTCGTGGTAGAGATCGTTACCCTCGCGGGTGCGCTCACCGACGCCGGCGAATACCGAGTAGCCGGAGTGCACCTTGGCGATGTTGTTGATGAGCTCCATGATCAGCACGGTCTTGCCGACGCCGGCGCCGCCGAACAGGCCGATCTTGCCGCCCTTGGCGTAAGGGGCGAGGAGATCGACCACCTTGATGCCGGTGACGAGGATCTGCGACTCAGTGGACTGCTCTGCGTAGGACGGCGCGGGCTGGTGGATGGCGCGCAGGGTGTCCGACTGGATCGGGCCGGCCTCGTCGATCGGCTCGCCGATGACGTTCATGATTCGGCCGAGGGTGTTGAAGCCGACCGGTACCTTGATGGCTTCGCCGGTGTCGGTGACTTCCTGGCCACGAACGAGGCCTTCCGACGTGTCCATGGCGACGCAGCGCACGGTGCTCTCACCGAGCTGCATGGCCACTTCGAGAACGAGGCGGTTGCCGTTGTTCTTGGTCTCGAGGGCGTTGAGGATCTCCGGCAGGTGGCCGTCGAAGTGAACGTCGACCACGGGGCCGATGACCTGGGTGATCTTGCCGACCTTGTTGGAGCCAGCGCCGGGGAGAGCGGTGTTCGCCATGTTACGGGTCCTTCGAATATGTTGCGGTCAGGGCGACGGGGAGCGCTTAGAGCGCTTCGGCACCCGAGATGATTTCGATGAGTTCCTTGGTGATCATGGCCTGACGCGTACGGTTGTAGATCTGCGTCTGCTTCTTGATCATCTCGCCCGCGTTGCGCGTGGCGGAATCCATGGCGCCCGTGCGTGCGCCCTGCTCGGAGGCCGCGTTCTCCAGGAGAGCGCGGAACACCTGGACGGTGAGGTTGCGCGGCAGCAGCGTGTCGAGGATCGCTTCCTCGCTCGGCTCGAACTCCAGAGCGGCATCCGGAGCGGTACCGCCGGCTGCGGGCAGCTCGGCCGGGATGAGCTTCTGGGCGGTCGGCACCTGGGCGATGACGGAGCGAAAGCGCGAATAGAACAGCGTCGCCACGTCGAACTCGCCGTCGTCGAAACGCGAGATGATGCTCTGCGCGATCTCGGCGGCGAACTCATAATCCACCGGCTTGTTGCCGCGCAGGTCACGGCTTTCGATGATCTGGTCGCGGTACTGGCGACGCAGGAGGTCGTAGCCTTTCTTGCCGACCGTGACGATCTTCACCGTCTTGCCCTCGGCCGTCAGCGTGCGGATGTGCTCGCGGGCCAAACGCACGATCGACGAGTTGAAGCCGCCGCAGAGGCCGCGGTCAGCCGTGCAGACGACCAGCAGGTGAACCTTGTCGGCTCCCGTGCCGGACAGAAGCTTCGGACCCTGGACGCCACCGACGAGGTTCGCGGCGAGGTTGCCGAGCACCTGGGACATCTTCTCGGCATAAGGGCGTGCGTTCTCGGCGGCATTCTGCGCCCGCCGCAGCTTTGCCGCGGCGACCATCTGCATCGCCTTGGTAATCTTCTGCGTGCCCTTCACCGAAGCGATGCGGTTACGCAGATCCTTCAAACTCGCCATGGGGTGACTTCCAGATCCGTTCGGTGCGGTTCGACGCCATCTCTCTTCCCCTCGCGTGAGGAAGAGCCGGAGTTGGGGGTGGTGTCGAAGAGGTCTCGGCCGGTCCGGCACACCTCCACCCCAGTCCCCTCCCCGCTAAGGGAGGGGATCATCGACTGGCTTTAGGCCAGCGACTTGGCGACGCTCTCGACGACGCCCTTCAGCGTCTTCGCGCTGTCGTCGGACAGATCCTTCGAGTCACGGATCTTGGTGAGCAGGTCGGCGTGCTTGGTGCGCAGGGTCGAGAGCAGCGCGTCCTCGAAGGGACGGACCTTCGACACGGGAAGAGCGTCGAGATAGCCGTTCACGCCGGCATAAATCACCGCAACCTGCTCTTCCATCTTCAGCGGCGAGAATTGCGGCTGCTTCAGGAGCTCGGTGAGGCGCGAGCCACGGTTCAGGAGCTTCTGGGTCGAGGCGTCGAGATCCGAGCCGAACTGCGCGAAGGCAGCCATCTCGCGGTACTGGGCGAGCTCGCCCTTGATCTTGCCGGCGACCTTCTTCATCGCCTTCGTCTGGGCCGAAGAGCCCACTCGGGAGACCGAGAGGCCGACGTTCACCGCAGGACGGATGCCCTGGTAGAACAGGTCGGTCTCGAGGAAGATCTGGCCGTCGGTGATCGAGATCACGTTGGTCGGGATGTAGGCAGAGACGTCGTTGGCCTGGGTCTCGATGACCGGAAGCGCGGTCAGTGAGCCGTTGCCGGCGGCATCGCCCATCTTGGCGGCGCGCTCGAGCAGGCGCGAGTGAAGATAGAACACGTCGCCGGGATAAGCTTCGCGGCCCGGTGGGCGGCGCAGCAGCAGCGACATCTGGCGGTAGGCCACGGCCTGCTTGGAGAGATCGTCGTACACGATCACGGCGTGCATGGCGTTGTCGCGGAAATACTCGCCCATGGCGCAGCCGGCGAAGGGTGCGATGAACTGCATCGGAGCAGCGTCCGAAGCGGTGGCGGCGATGACGATGGAATATTCCAGCGCTCCGTTGTCTTCGAGCGACTTCACGAACTGCGCGACGGTCGAGCGCTTCTGGCCGATGGCGACGTAGACGCAGTAGAGCTTGGCGTTCTCGTCGGTGCCCGCATGGGCCGGCTTCTGGTTGAGGATCGTATCGAGGGCGATGGCGGTCTTGCCGGTCTGGCGATCGCCGATGATGAGCTCGCGCTGGCCGCGGCCGACGGGGATCAGCGCGTCGATGGCCTTGAGGCCGGTGGCCATCGGCTCATGCACCGACTTGCGCGGGATGATGCCGGGCGCCTTCACGTCGACGCGGCGACGCTCGGTGGTGGCGATGGGGCCCTTGCCGTCGATGGGGTTGCCCAGCGCGTCAACGACGCGGCCGAGGAGTGCCTTGCCGACCGGAACGTCCACGATGGCGCCGGTGCGCTTGACGGTCTGACCTTCCTTGATGTCGCGATCGGACCCGAAGATCACGATGCCGACGTTGTCCTGCTCGAGGTTGAGGGCCATGCCGCGCACGCCCGACTCGAACTCGACCATCTCGCCGGCCTGGACGCTGTCGAGGCCGTAGGCGCGGGCGATGCCGTCACCTACGGAGAGCACTTGGCCTACCTCGGTGACTTCGGCGTCCTGGCCGAAATTCTTGATCTGCTCTTTCAGGATCGCGGAGATCTCGGCAGCGCGGATGTCCATCGTCTGGCCTCTTTAAATTCGGAACGAAGTTGCTGTGGAGAAAACGGGAGCGGTCGTGCGCCGGGGCGCCGACCTCAGGCTTCCCGCATCGCGAGTCGAATACCGTTGAGCTTGGTCCGCAGGGACGCATCCACCATCCTGCTTCCGATCTTGACGATGATTCCGCCGATCAGGGCCGGATCCACCCGCAGGTCGAGATCGATCTCAGACCGGGCGACATCGCGCAAGGAAGCCTTGATCTCTTCAAGGACGGCGTCGGAGGGGCGCTCGGCCACCGTGACTTCGGCCCGCACGATGCCCTTCGAAGCAGCCACGAGCCGATTGAAGCAGCGGATCATGTCCGGCAGCACGAACAGGCGCCGGTTTGCGGCGGCGAGACGAATGAAGTTGGCGCCGAGCCCGGTGATCCCGGCCTTGTCGAGGATGGCGCCGATGGCGGCTTCCTGCTGCTCGCCGGTGAAGACCGGGCTGCGCACGAGGCGCATCAGGTCGGCGCTCTCGTTCAAAAGGCCGTCGAATTGCTGAAGGCTCGCGGCCACCGCATCGATCTGGCGCTCGTCGCGGGCCAGCTCGAACAGTGCGGAGGCATAGCGACCTGCTACGCCTGCAACCGGGGAACCCGCCTCGGAACTGGTCTGCGCCACGCGCCACTCTCTCTTTTAATCCGGCCCGAGGTTCCGGCCCGTGACACCGTTCTCGGCGTCGGCTCTGAAACCGTCAGGAATGGGAACCGCCTCGAAATACAGGTCTGAAACCCGTCCTCCCGGCGCGGCGAGGGCCTAGCATGCGTGTTGGGGAGGCGCAAGACGAAGACGGCTCTGCATAAGCTTGTGCGGCGCACGGTCATGCGATCATCCCCAATCCGCGCAAACGATGGCGAAGGTGAGGCGCGGACCGGGTGGCATCGGTCGGGGCCTACGACGAGGACCGTCAACAGGCGATCTGGTCGCAACGGCGCATGGCGCCGATCATCCGGGCGAGGGATTTCGCTCCCGGATGCCCGAGCAGGCCGGTATTGCCGAGGACGTAGGAGGGAGTCGCCACGAGGCCGAGGTCGGCGGCCATCCGCATCTGCGCCCTCAGGGCGAGTCGCACCTCGTCGCTGTCGGCGATCGTCTCGATCTCGGAAGCGGAAACACCCAGGGTGGCGGCAACCTGAAGCGCGCCGCTGCCGTCGATCTTGCCCGGCTTGGCGAGGAGCCTCTGGTAGAGCGTCCAGGCTGCGGCTGAGCCCAGCTTGCGCTGGATCGCCAAGGCGACCTTCGCCGCCTGCGCCGATTGCGGCGAGAGAATCGGGTTGTTGACGAGCCCGATCCGCAAAGCGGCATCGCTTGCGGCGAGCGACACCATGTCGACCGCCGCCTTCCGGCAATACGGGCAATTATAGTCGAAGAACTCGTAGAGCGTGATTTCCGCCTCGCGGGCGCCCACGTATGTGACACCCTTCAACGCGGGGATTTCTCCGACGATCTCGCCCGGGAGCCGCGTGTTCGCGATGGGTCGGCCGTCGTCGTTATCGACCTTGAAGGTCTGGCCGTATCCCTGGGCCACACTCGCGCCGGAGGAGGAGACGAGAGAGGCCAGGCTCACGGCCCCGGTTAGGAAAGTTCGACGGTCGATGGTCATGGGAACCAAGCCTCGAATGTGCGCGGTTTCCAATCATTCGGCACCGCAGGTCGCGCCTCATAATCCCGGTTCGTGACCGTATCCAGTCCGCCGGTGCCCGCAACGGGGATCGTTCCGGCACAGCCAGTCCGTCCGTCAATGAGATATCGTTCCATGTCCCAGAACCGGGCACCTAAAAGGGCCTCCGCTTCGTCTTACCAAATATCAAAATAATCAGAGAAACAGTCGACATTGTATAATTCTAAAGGCAGAACCGACATAGATTTATACAGGAATATATATTTATATTTGAGAAAAACCAAAATCAATGGTGAGTGCACTCACCTAATTTGAAATACAAACACATTTTTTTCACTTTTTATAACGTTATCGTGATGGGCGATTTCTGATTTTTGCGATCCAGTGAGGATCTCGTTAACTTGGCAGATAGAAACGCGAGCGTATCAAAGATTGCAGGGTCGAGCGCGGCGATCCACCCCCAACCCTTACGCGTCAAATAGGGTGATGAACTTCTTCACGAACAGCGATCTCCGGTCCAAGATCGACGCACTGGATCGCTCTCAAGCGGTCATCGAATTCGATACCGATGGCAAGGTACTGACGGCCAACGGGAATTTTCTTGCTGCAATCGGCTACGAACTGTCCGAGATCCAGGGCAAGCACCACAGCCTGTTCGTCGAACCGGCGTTCCGGGAGAGCCAGGATTACCGTGCCTTCTGGACCGCCTTGGCCGCCGGCACCTTCCAATCCGGCGAGTTCAAGCGCATCGGCAAGGGCGGGCGCGAGATCTGGCTGCAGGCCACCTACAATCCCATCCTCGGACGCGACGGCAAGACCACCAAGATCGTCAAGTTCTCGTCCGACATCACCGAACGGGTGATGCAGTCGATCAACGACGAGGGTCAGATCAAGGCCCTCCACCGCTCTCAGGCGGTGATCGAGTTCGCCCTCGACGGCACCATCCTCACCGCCAACCGGAACTTCCTCGACGTGATGGGCTACGACCTGTCCGAGATTCAGGGGAAGCATCACAGCCTGTTCGTCGATCCCGCTCTGCGCGCCGGCGCCGAATACAAGAGCTTCTGGGACGAGCTCGGGCGCGGCGAGTATCAGGCCGACGAGTACCGGCGGATCGCCAAGGGCGGACACGAGGTCTTCATCCAGGGCACCTACAACCCGATCCTCGACCGTGCAGGACGCCCGCTGAAGGTCGTCAAATTCTGCATCGACGTGACGCGTCAGGTTCTGGAGCGAAAGCGGCGCGCCGACATCCAGATCTCGATCGCCACCGACCTCAACGCCATCGCGGGATCCGCCTCCGGTGCGTCGCAGCAGGCCGGTCAGGCCGCGCTGGCTTCGACGCAGGTCTCCGCCGACATCCAGACCGTGGCGTCCGGCGCCGAGGAGCTTGCTGCGTCGGTGTCCGAGATCAGCATGCAGGTCACTCACGCGTCCGAGATTTCCGGTCAGGCGGTGAGGCAGGCTCAGGAAACCAGCACCATCATCGCCGGCCTGTCCGGTGCGGCGACCCGAATCGGCGAGGTCGTCGCCCTGATCCAGGGCATCGCGGCACAGACCAACCTTCTCGCTCTCAATGCCACGATCGAGGCGGCACGGGCCGGTGAGGCGGGGCGGGGCTTCGCCGTGGTCGCCACCGAGGTGAAGGCACTGGCCGCCCAGACTTCCAAGGCCACCGAACAGATCACCGCTCAGATCGCGTCGACCCAGCAGGCGACGCAGGACGCGGTGGGGGCCATCACCTCGATCCAGGACACGATCATGACTCTGAACGAGGTCGCGAGCGCGATCTCGGCCGCGGTGGAGGAGCAGAGCGCCGTCACCCGTGAGATGTCGGCCAGCATGCAGACCGCCTCGAACGGCGTCACCCTCATCACCGGTAGCCTCAGCGAAATCGCCCGCTCCACCGAAGAGGTCGACGAGGCCACGCAGAAAGTCAGAACCGCCTCACAAGAGGCTGCCTGAAGCTTCACCGGTCCTGATTCTATCGAGGCGAGAAATGCGGTCGCGGCCCGACAAGGCTCGCGACCGATCTCTTTTCATGACGCCGCCTCGCGGCCTCGAATTAACCCGGCCGTTTCGGTGAGGGATCAGTGGCGCCTATCGCATCGCCCCCGGCCGGTCCCCGGTCGCCCAGGCGAGAGCCTGCTCAAGCCGGTCGTTGCCCCAGAACAATTCGCCGTCGCCGGTCAAAAAGGTCGGGGCGCCGAAGATGCCGCGCGAGCGCGCCTCCTCTCCGTTGACGCGCAGACGCCCTTTGTTGCCCTCCAGAGCCGCGGCCTTGAGGATCACGGTGCCGTCGAGACCGAGCCGGTTGAGGATTCCGGCCACGGCCTGGGGTTCGGCGATGGAGTGCCCGACGGCGAACTGGGTTTCGTAGACGGCTTTCGAGAAGGGAACGAGCCAGTCGTGATCCATGCCGTAGGTGGCTGCGCGCGTGGCGCTCAGGCTGTTCTGCGGGAACGGGTCGGGCCGTTTCAGCGGCGGCAGGCCTTGCCGCGCCGCCTCGCGCTCCACGTCCCGCCACATATGCCGTCCCTTGGCGGGGAAGAGATTGAACGGCGAGGAATTCCAGCCCTGGCTGGCGAAAATAGGCCCCAGGAGAAACGGCCGCCATCGCAGGTCGACGCCGGCGGCTTGCGCCATCGCATCGATCCGCATGGCCGCCAGGTAGGAGTAGGTGGAGGAGAACTCGTACCAGAATTCGAGGGTCGGCCGTCTCGGCATTCGTCGAATCTCCGGCGTGGGATCAAGAGTGGGGTCCGATTACGCAGTTTCGGCTGTCGCGGCCAGGGCGGCAACAGGGTCCGCTGCCGCGGCCGTGGAAAGCGGGGCCGATACCTCTGCAACGTCTCCTGCGGCATGCCGGTTGCACGACGCGGCTCTCGGCTGATAAGTCGCCCCCACGTCACGAGAACCGAAGCGAGCCCCATGTCAGACGCGAATCCGAAGCCCGTCAACAAGGTCGTGCTCGCCTATTCCGGTGGCCTCGACACCTCGATCATCCTGAAATGGCTGCAGACCACCTATGGCTGCGAGGTCATCACGTTCACGGCCGATCTGGGCCAGGGCGAGGAACTCGAGCCCGCGCGAAAGAAGGCCGAACTGCTCGGCATCAAGCCGGAAAACATCTTCATCGAAGACCTGCGCGAGGAGTTCGTGCGCGACTACGTCTTCCCGATGTTCCGCGCCAACGCGGTCTACGAGGGCGTCTATCTCCTCGGCACCTCCATCGCCCGCCCGCTCATCGCCAAGAAGCAGATCGAGATCGCCGAACGTCTCGGCGCCGATGCGGTCTGTCACGGCGCCACCGGCAAGGGCAACGATCAGGTCCGGTTCGAGCTCGGCTATTATGCCTTGAAGCCCGATGTGACCGTCATCGCCCCCTGGCGCGAATGGGACCTCAAGAGCCGTGAGCAGCTCATCGCCTTCGCCGAGCAGCACCAGATCCCGATCTCCAAGGACAAGCGCGGCGAGAGTCCGTTCTCAGTGGACGCGAACCTTCTCCACGCCTCCTCCGAGGGTAAGGTCCTGGAAGATCCGGCCGATGAGGTGCCGGATTACGTCTACTCGCGGACCCTCTCGCCGGAAGAGGCCCCCGACACCCCGACCATCGTCACGATCGGCTTCGAGAAGGGTGACGCGGTCTCCATCGACGGCGAGCGCCTCTCCCCTGCCACTCTTCTGGCCAAGCTCAACCAGCTCGGCCATGACAACGGCATTGGCCGTCTCGATCTCGTGGAGAACCGCTTCGTCGGCATGAAGAGCCGGGGCATGTACGAGACGCCGGGCGGCACGATCCTGCTGCCGGCCCACCGCGCCATCGAGTCGATCACGCTCGACCGTGGTGCGGCCCATCTCAAGGATCAGATCATGCCGCAATATGCGGAGCTGATCTATAACGGCTTCTGGTTCTCGCCTGAGCGCGAGATGCTTCAGGCTCTCATCGACAAGAGCCAGGAAATGGTCACCGGCGAGGTCCGGCTGAAGCTCTACAAGGGCGGCATCCACGTCATCGGCCGCACCAGCCCGAACTCCCTCTACGATCAGGATCTCGTTACCTTCGAGGAGGGCGCGGTGGCCTACGACCATCGCGACGCGGCGGGCTTCATCAAGCTCAACGCGCTGCGCCTGCGCACTCTGGCGCAGCGCAAGAAGAAGCTCGGGGCATAGGCCTCGGGATCCACCCCTCCCCCGTCGCGGGGAGGGGTTTACGCAGTGCTCAGACGGCAGCCCAGCGGTTACCCGCCTTACCGAAGGGGCCGGGGCCGAGATCGCCGTAGCGCAGGAAGATCTGCAGGGCCGGCTGCATCTCGTGATGCACCGGCGGTATTTCGGTCCCCGCTCCATAGGGCTCGGCCGTGTCGAAGGCCGGCACGTCGCGGCCGTCGTCCCAGACGATGTTCAGCTTCCTCACCAGCGCCAGATGCTCGGCCGTCACATCGAAGGTGACGTGCTCGGGCGTCTCGCCCGTCCCTTCGTCGCGAAACACGTCGCTGACATCGTCCGACGAAAGCTTGGCCAGGGTGTTGTGATACGCGTAGCGGCCCGGTTTCAACACGGCATTGTGGATGAACACCGCGAGCGCGTCGCCGAGCGCCCGGTGTTCCTCGTCCGCCCCATCATCGTCGCCGGTGACGTTGAAGATGTCGCCGTCACGGTCGGTGCTGCCATAGGGTGCGTCGGGATGCACGATGGGCGCGCCCTGCCCGGCCGGGTTCCAGGCCACCACCATCCGACGGATCAGGGCGATCCGCTCGAGGGTGAGGTCGAAGGTTGTGCTGTCGGCCATGTCGCGTCCGCTATCGGTGTTATGTTCGTCGTGTCTCGCATCCGCCCCGTCACGGGCCGGCCCCGGCCGCCTGCCGGAGAATGGACGGCTCTATGACACGTGTTGCGGCAAGCCTCCACGTGTGTGGATTCAGCGAAGGCAGCCCATCAATCCACCGACCCCATTCATCCGCCCCTGGATTCGGGTGGCGACCGCACGCACGCCGCGAGACGGCAGAGCCGCATTGCGTTGGATCGGGTTCGGCAGAACGGCGGCGAGCAGGCTCGCCTCGCTGCGGTTGAGGTTCCGCGCGCTCTTTCCGAACCAGCGCTGCGCCGCCGCCTCGGCGCCGTACACACCGTCCCCCCATTCGGCGATGTTGAGATAGACCTCCATCATCCGCCGCTTGCCCCACAGGGCGTCGGCCATGACCGCGAGGGGAATTTCGAGGCCTTTCCGGATGAAGGAACGGCCCGGCCAGAGAAACACGTTCTTCACGGCCTGCATGGAGATTGTCGAAGCCCCGCGGCTCGGCCCCTCGTCATCATCCACTACGTCGCGCAGGGCGCCCCAATCGACGCCGTTGTGAAGGCAGAAGCGCTGGTCCTCGGACGCGATGACGGCCTGGACGAGAAACGGCGAGATCGCATCGAGGGGGACGGCCTCCCGGCTGACGGGCTTACCGCTGACCCATCGCGCCAGCATCAGGGTTGAGGGCGGCGTCAGCGCACTATAGACGAGCCCCAGAACAAGAATCAGGGCCAGCAACATGACGGGGAGCAGCATGACGAGGCCAACGAACCGCCTCACCCAATGCTTCCTTCGTCCTTGGCGGATGAAATCGAGATCGCGCGCATGGCGTGATCGCGAATCGCTGTCTTCCGCCGCGCCGTCGCGCCGTTCCTGAATCCGTACCTCCCGCACAACGACGCGCCCATTCTTGACCAAGGCCCTTCTTACGATGACCTCACCAAAAGCATCCCACGCTTCGGTCAAGGCGGACGCTTCCCAGGCGTTTTCCCACAAGCTTTCGAGCGTGGCCGACGCCGTCGAGGCGTTTCTGGCCGAACGACTCGGTCCCGAGACGCAGGCGGGCGAGATCACGCGGCCCGTTCGCCTGATGGAGGCCATGCGCCACGCCGTTCTCGGCGGCGGCAAGCGTCTGCGCCCGTTCCTGGCGGTGGAGACCGCCCGGATGCTGGGCGGCTCCGAGGCCGGGGCGCTGGCCGCCGGTTCGGCCATCGAGCTCGTCCATTGCTACTCCCTCGTCCACGACGACATGCCGGCCATGGACGACGACGACATGCGGCGCGGCAAGCCCACCGTCCATAAGGCCTATGACGAAGCCACCGCCATCCTCGTCGGCGATGCCCTCCAGACCCTCGCCTTCGAAATCCTGGCCGATTCCGCATGGCAGCCGGACCCGTCGATCCGCGCGGACCTCGTACTGGGCCTCGCCAAGGCCTCGGGCCTCGGCGGCATGGTCGGTGGGCAGATCCTCGATCTGGGCGCGGAAGGACGCTTCGGCGCCGTCTCCCTGGACGTCGAGGACACGCTCCAACTCCAGGCGATGAAGACCGGCGCCATTCTCGCCTTTTCGGTGGATGCGGGAGCCCTCGTGGGCGGAGCGACACCCGACCAGCGCGCCGCCCTGTGGCGCTACGGGCTCGCCCTCGGCCAGGCCTTCCAGATCGCCGACGACATCCTCGACCGCGAGGCCTCGCCGGAAGCCATGGGCAAGGCCACCGGCAAGGACAAGGATGCCGGCAAGGCGACCCTCGTCGACCGGCTCGGCATCGACGGAGCCCGCGCCGAATGCGACCGCCTCGTCGGCATCTGCGAGGAGGCTGTCTCCGCCTGGGGCGACAAGGCCCAGACTCTGCGGGAAGCGGCGCGGTTCACGGTGGCGCGTAAGGTCTAGAAACAATCCCGCCACGCCCGCGGGCCTCGAAACTCCGGGTCGCGGGATCTCCTTGGTGTGAGGGGTTGGGCCGGCTCCAAGACATCCGTCGTCATTCGGGGTCTGCGTAGCCGCGCTCGGAATGACGGCGTGATACCCCGGGCGTCGTGCGGGACCGGCAGCGGCGCAAATGTAAGCCGTGCCCCGACCCGCCGCGATGTTGCATCGCGGCGGGTCCATGCTATCAAGCGTCCATGCATCTCAAGCGGTTCATCGATTTTCTTGGCCTGACTCCGCCGTAGGCGGAGGCTGAGCAGATCGTGTTCCGTCCATGCCCGATGAGCGCTGAAGCGCCCGGGCCTCCAGATGCCTGTCCCTGCCGACGCTTCGCGCACGGGGACCCTCGAAAGCTTTATCCATGAACCGTCAGCACCTCCGGAGCGAGTGGGCTCCCGACGTCACGCGTGAACTCCTGGCCGGAACGGTGGTCGCCCTCGCGCTGATTCCCGAGGCCATCGCCTTCTCGATCATCGCGGGCGTGGACCCCAAGGTCGGTCTCTACGCATCGTTCTGCATCGCGGTGATCTCGGCTTTCGCCGGCGGACGCCCGGCCATGATCTCGGCGGCCACCGGCGCCATGTCCCTGGTCATGGTGACCCTCGTGAAGGAACACGGGCTCGGCTACCTGTTCGCCGCGACCATCCTCACCGGCCTCCTGCAGCTCGCGGCGAGCCTGATGCGCCTCGGCAACCTGATGCGCTTTGTCTCGCGCTCGGTGGTCACCGGCTTCGTCAACGCCCTGGCGATCCTGATCTTCCTCGCGCAGATGCCGGAGCTCATCGGGCGAGGGCCGGTCGTCTACGCGATGACCGCCATCGGCCTCGCGATGATCTACGGCCTGCCCTACCTGACGAAGGCAGTCCCCTCCCCGCTGATCACGATCCTCGTCCTCACCGGAATCTCGGTCTGGTTCGGGTTCGATATCCGGACCGTGGGCGATATGGGCGCCCTGCCGAGCGAATTGCCCGTCTTCGCCCTGCCCCAGGTCCCGTTCACCCTGGAGACCCTGCGGATCATCCTGCCCTATGCGCTCACCCTGGCAATGGTCGGGCTGCTGGAGAGCATGATGACGGCGGCCATCCTCGACGAGATGACCGACACGACCTCCGACAAGAATCGCGAATGCGCCGGCCAGGGCCTCGCCAACGTCACCTCCGGCCTGTTCGGCGGCATGGCCGGCTGCGCCATGATCGGGCAATCGGTCATCAACGTCTCGTCCGGTGGTCGGGGCCGCCTCTCGACGCTGTGGGCCGGCGCGTTCCTGTTGTTCCTCATCGTCGTGCTCGGCCCCTACGTGGCACGAATTCCCATGGCGGCCCTGGTGGCAGTGATGATCATGGTGTCGATCAATACCTTCCAGTGGAACTCCGTCCGCACGCTGCTGACCCATCCGAAGAGTTCGAGCGCTGTCATGCTGGGCACGGTGGCCGTCGTCGTCACCACCCACGACCTCGCCAAGGGCGTCCTCTTCGGCGTCATCCTCTCGGGCCTGTTCTTCGCCCATAAGGTGACCCGGTTCTTCCGCGTGTCTTCAGTGCGGGACGAGGGGAGCCGGGTGCGGACCTACCGGGTGAGCGGGCAGATCTTTTTCGCCACGGCCGAGGCCTTTCACTCCGCCTTCGATTTCCGCGAGGACGACCTGGATTCCGTCATCATCGATCTTGCTGCATCGCATTTCTGGGACATCACCAGCATCAACGCATTGGACCGAGTGGTGCTGAAATTTCGCCATCACGGCGTTCCGGTCGAGATCTCCGGAATGAACGAAGCGACGGCAATGCTCTTGGACCAGGTCGGCACACATCAGAAGCCGGGTGCCGCGCTCGCCGGCTCGGGACATTGAGCGTCACGATCCGGTCGAGCCGGAGAACCACCGACTGATTTGCAGGACCGCACTGAGCCGTCCCCGGTGCCGCAGCCCCGGGAACGCGGCCTGAAGCCTCAGCTCCGACATGCCGTGAACGCCTCGGTCCGGTATGGGGCAAGTCCGTTCGACTCCCCGATGTTCCGTCCATGTCCCACCTGTGGTGGACAATCGCTGTAACGCCGCGCCGCTTCGCGCTCTATATTAAAAAAACAGAAACTTAATTATCGGATGATAAGTACGAAGTCGGGCACAGCGGAAGAGCATCGGCCATGTTGGCGAACTTAAAAATAATTAATAAGCTTATGCTTGTGATTTCATTGATGGCGACAATCATCGGAGGTTGCATTTGGTACGCAACATCACAGATGACGGCCATCGACGATTCTTATACTTTCTATCTCGACAAAAATGCAAAGGGAGCGACTGCGGGCGTCCGGCTCAATCGTACCGTTTTTCAGATGAGCTATATTGCATTTCGCATCCTCGCGGAGCCCAACCTTGGCGACAGAAAGCGTGTCAGCGCCACCTTTGAGGGGCTTCCCGCCAATGCGGCACAGTTGATCGAAAACATTCGGGAAACGGCACCAACGTTCAAAGCTCAGACCGACATAGTAGCGGCGCTCCTCGGTGAGTTCATCCGGAGCATCGAGGAAATGCGCGGACTCGCCGACAAGGACATGGGCGAGGCGGCGCTGGCTGTGGCCCATACGAAAGTCGATCCGGTGCAGCAGAAGCTGTTCACCGCGTGTCGGCAGTTGGTGGAGGACATCGACGCGATGATCCAGAAGGGCTCCAACGATCTGACCGTTCAGACCACGACGACCCGCCGTTTCACCATGATCCTTTCCACCGCGGGCGTGGCCACGGGCGTGCTCGCCGCGATCTTCGTCGTCATCTTCGGCATCACACGACCGCTCCGCAGACTGACCGATGTGCTGCAGCGCATGGCCCGGGGAGAGGTCGACGCCGAAATCGCCGAAACCCGCCGCCGCGACGAGATCGGCATGATCGGCAAGGCCGTGGAAGGCATCAAGGCCATGGTCGCGCAGAAGGCGGCCGAGCAGGCCGAGATCCGACGCGTCGCGGACGAGGCCGCGGCGACCGAGCGCCGCCGGACGATGGTCGAACTCGCCGATACCTTCGAAGGCGCGGTGGGCGGCATCATCGGCATGCTGTCATCGTCGTCCACGGAGCTTCAGACCACCGCCCAGACCATGACCGCCACTGCCGCGGAGACCGCGAACCAGTCCACCACCGTGGCAGCCGCCGCGGAGGAAGCAGCGACGAATGTCGGAACGGTGGCGGCCGCCGCCGAAGAACTGGGCGTTTCCGTCCAGGAGATCGGCCGTCAAGTCACCGGTTCGGCCACGCTGGCCCAGAGAGCGGTCGCCGAAGCGGACCAGACCGCCGCCTTCGTTCATACTTTGTCACAAGCGGCGACCCATGTCGGCCAGGTCGTCGGTTTGATCGCCAACATCGCCGGGCAGACCAACTTGCTGGCCCTCAACGCGACCATCGAGGCGGCCCGTGCAGGCGAGGCGGGACGCGGCTTCGCGGTGGTCGCCACCGAGGTCAAGGAACTGGCGAGCCAGACAGCGCGAGCCACCGAGGAGATTTCCAGCCAGATCGCGCAGATTCAAGAGGCGACAGGTCAAGCGGTAGCGGCGATCGCCGGCATCACGAACCGTATCCGCGAGATCGATGTCGTGGCCACCGCCATTGCAGCCGCTGTGGAGGAACAGGGAGCGGCGACGCAGGAGATCGTTCGCAACGTCGCCCAGGCGGCGACGGGCACCGGCGAGGTGACCCGCAACATCGCCGGTGTGGCCGGCGCGGCCGAGGATACGGGTGCGGCGGCGACCCAGGTGCTGTCCTCGGCCTCCGAACTATCTCGCCAATCCGAGCATCTCAACGCCGAAGTGGCACGCTTCCTCACCACCGTGAGAGCAGCCTGATCCACCCGAACGGGTGAGAGGCCGCATCGATGTCTTTCGGCCGGCCACCCGGTCGAGGATGCAAGCAGGTGCCGGGGCGGTGATCGTCGTCCCGGCTGGCCCACAGGCTTCGGTTGGATCTCGCGATCCCGTCGCCCGTCGTCTGGCGCGAACAGCCGATTCTGGCCGCGACCGAGCAAATCGCAGTGTCGTGCGAGCCGTGCCCATTCTGATGATCCCGGCAGCCCACAGCTCCATCCCCTCGAGAGATGGAGCCCCAAAAGACCTGAAGCGATTGCTTCGTCGGGCGTGAGACCGAGCAAGGTGCTCAGGCCGCGGACGACCTCGCGGGCACTGCCGGTCCCTACCGCGAACACTTGCCAAGCGCCCGAGCCCCTCGCTACAGCCGCCCGACGCATCACCCCTGGCCGCGAGTGCTCCCATGACCGCCTACAAGCTCCTCCTCCTCCCTGGCGACGGCATCGGCCCGGAAGTCATGGCCCAGGTGACGACCGTGATCGGGGCGCTGGCGGAGACCGGCCTCGCAAGTTTCGAGACCGAGACCGACCTCGTCGGCGGGTCGTCCATCGACGCCCACGGCGTTCCGCTCACAGATGCGGCCCTGGCACGGGCGGACGCGGCCGATGCGATCCTGCTCGGGGCGGTGGGCGGCCCGAAATGGTCCGGTGTCGCCTACGACATCCGCCCCGAGGCGGGGCTCCTGCGGCTCCGCAAAGATCTCGGCCTGTTCGCCAACCTGCGCCCGGCGATCTGCTACCCCGC
Source organism: Methylobacterium sp. Leaf106 (assembly GCF_001422895.1). Lineage (NCBI taxonomy): Bacteria > Pseudomonadati > Pseudomonadota > Alphaproteobacteria > Hyphomicrobiales > Methylobacteriaceae > Methylobacterium > Methylobacterium sp. Leaf106. The sequence goes on along the minus strand of NZ_LMNB01000023.1, from coordinate 616,779 downwards.
ACTCGCCGACGCCTCGGCCCTCAAGCGCGAGCTGGTGGAGGGCCTCGACATCATGATCGTGCGCGAGCTCACGGGCGGCGTCTATTTCGGCGAGCCGAAGGAGATCACCACCCTGCCCGACGGCACCAAGCGCGCCGTGGATACCCAGGTCTACACCACGGGCGAGATCGAGCGGATCGCCCATGTGGCCTTCGATCTGGCGCGCAAGCGCTCGGGACGCGTGGCCTCGGCCGAGAAGCACAACGTGATGAAGTCCGGCGTCCTGTGGAAGGAGGTCGTCACAAAGGTCCATGCCGAGCATTACAGCGATGTCGAGTTGGAGCATGTGCTCGCCGACAATTGCGCCATGCAGCTGGTGCGCCGCCCCAAGCAGTTCGACGTCCTCGTCACCGACAACCTGTTCGGCGACGTGCTGTCGGACGTGGCGGCCATGCTCACGGGATCCCTCGGCATGCTGCCCTCTGCCTCCCTCGGCGCGGTGGATGAGAAAGGCAGCCGCAAGGCGCTCTACGAGCCCGTTCACGGCTCGGCCCCGGACATCGCCGGCCAGGATCTCGCCAACCCATTGGCCATGATCGGCTCGCTCGCCATGGCGCTCCGCTACTCGTTCGGCCTCGGCGAGGCGGCGGACCTTCTCGACGGCGCAATCACCGATGCACTCGCGGCGGGTGCCCGCACAAAGGATATCGCCGGAGAGGGCGTGACGCCGCTGGGGACCGCCGGGATGGGAGAGGCAGTCGTGGCGGCTCTCAAGTCGCGGGTGCGCTGAAGCGCGAACCGCGGTCTCGTCTGGACATGAAAAAGGCGCCGACCCAACCGGGTCGGCGCCTTTTTCGGTCCATCGTCCGACAGCTGCCCTTAGTAGGGGCTGCCGTTGCGCGAGACGTAGGAGGTCGGGTCGATCGCATCGACGCCGGAGAAGTCGATATTGTGGATCGCGCTCGACCGGGCGCCGACGAACGGGCCGTTGGTGATCGGATCGGGCAGGATCGCACCGCCGAAGCGATCGTTGCGGCCGTAGGGCGGCGAGTTCAGGTAGCTCGCCGTGATGAAGTGCGGGTTGGTCGCCGGGTTGCTGATCGAACCGTTATTCGCCTCGACGACGTTTCCGGCATCGAGCCAGCTGCGCGGACGGATACGGATCGGCAGCGGCTGGCTGACGCGGATACCGGGGGCGTAGCGACCCTGCGCCTCGGCGGCGGTGTTCGCAGCGACGGCGGTGAGGGTGAGCGCGCCCATCAGGGCAATCGTGGCAGTGCGCATGACGGACCTTCGTTGAACCTGTGTGAGGGTAGACCTAATTTCCTTAAGAAACTCGGCCATTCATGGTGAGTAGACGTGCCAGCGGCGCCGTTGTTCCCGGCTTAAGGCCGCGCTTGTTCGGTACGCCGCAGTTTCGCCTCATTATGTCGAATTCGGCGCTTCGAGATCGAACCGGTTTCCCCGGCGGCCTCTCGATTGGGTGCGGCTGCGACCGGCGGTGCGCACCCGTCCACCCGCCTCGCCTCGAACACGCGATACGCCGCTTCGAGGTCCGGGAAAGCTTGGCCATTCAGAACGATCTTGTCCAGGGCGCAGACGATGGCGCGCGGCTCGGGAGGCTGGCTCAAGGGCGCGCAGAGCCAACCGTCGATGCGCGGAGCGACCGGCACGGGCCCGTTTTGCCCCGCATTGGAGAAGCCGGTGCAGACCCGCGTCACCGGACCGCTCAACGTGGCTTCCAGGGTCTCGAACGGACCGAACTTGGTCACGATCGAGCCGCGCTCGCCGGTTCGCACCACGGCGAGGCCCTGCCCCTCGGCGGCACGCCGGGCGATGGTGACGAACAGGCTGACCGGAGGATTCGGGCCCTCGCCGATGGTCAGTCTGAGATAGGGCGCCTCGCTGGCGTCGAAGCGGCCCTGTGAGAGGCTGTCCTCGCGGAGCCCCGTCGCCGGGTTGATGCGCGCGGGCTCGATCTTCGCCGGGTCGAGGGCATCGGGGTCGTCGAGCCGGTATCGCGGCGCCGACGCGGCCATGGGAAGGGCCTGACGTACGTTCGAGGCGGTGGACGCACCATATGCCGGAGGGTTCGCGTCCACCGCCCCGGCCAGGCCCGCTTTCGGATCGCGGGGCGTCGGCTCACCGCCGACGAATCGTCCGACGGCGGCTAAGCAGATCAGGACCGTGAGACAGGGCACGGCGAACCGCACCAGCGGGCGGCGGGCGCGCCTGGCCGGCAATTCCTGGATCTCGTCCTGAACAGCGATGCGATGCATGTAACCCTGAAACCGGCGGCATTTCTCGCGGCTCGCGCCGCTCGGGTGGCGACCATGCCGTCGAGGGTGCGCAGATCGGGTTTCCCGCCGGGTGTCCGGTTCGAGGTTTCGGAATTCGCGGTGAATCAATCCTTGCCGAAGGCTCGGCGCGCCTGCCGTCGTGATCCGTTTGTGACGGCGCGAAAGTCTCGCGTGCAGCGCAACCCTTGACAGCCACGAAGACGAAGCGTCTTGCTCCGCCGCTTACGGGATATCCGGTCTCCTTGACGGGCCGGACGAGACGGGGCGTGCCGGCATGTCTGCGGTACGGCGCGTTTTCGCAGCCGGTCGGTCCGGTCGAGACCGGGAACCTCTGCGAGCCCCACTGGCAACGGTACACGGATACGTGCCCGGAAATCCTGTCGGCGGAGCCGAGGCGAAGAGCCCGGCCACGGCGGCGAGCCAGGGCATCACGAAGCGGAGTTGGAGAGATGGGTTACAAGGTCGCCGTCGTCGGTGCCACGGGCAATGTCGGACGCGAGATGCTGGACATTCTGTCGGAGCGGGCATTCCCCGCCGACGAGGTCGTGGCTATCGCCTCGCGCCGCAGCGCCGGGCAGGAAGTTTCCTTCGGTGACAAGATCCTGAAGGTGAAGGCGCTCGACACCTACGATTTCTCCGACACCGACATCTGCCTGATGTCCGCCGGCGGCGAGACCTCGAAGGAATGGTCGCCGCGCATCGGCCAGACCGGTTGCGTCGTCATCGATAATTCGTCGGCCTTCCGCTACCATCCCGACGTGCCGCTGATCGTGCCGGAAGTGAATCCGGAGGCGATCACCGGCTTCTCGAAGATGAACATCATCGCCAACCCGAACTGCTCCACGGCGCAGCTCGTCGTCGCGCTGAAGCCCCTGCACGACGTGGCCAAGATCACCCGCGTGGTGGTGGCGACCTATCAGTCGGTCTCCGGCGCCGGCAAGGAGGCCATGGACGAGCTGTTCCAGCAGACCCGTTCGGTCTTCACCGCCGGTCAGATGACCATGGAGAAGTTCCCCAAGCGCATCGCCTTCAACGTCATTCCGCAGATCGACGTGTTCCTCGACGACGGCTCCACCAAGGAAGAGTGGAAGATGGTCGCCGAGACCAAGAAGATGCTCGATCCCAAGATCAAGCTGACGGCGACCTGCGTACGCGTGCCGGTGTTCATCGGCCATGCCGAAGCGGTGAACGTCGAGTTCGAGCACCCGATCTCGCCCGAGGAGGCCACCGCCCTCCTGCGCTCGGCGCCGGGCATCCTGGTCGTCGATAAGCGTGAGCCCGGCGGCTACATGACTCCGCACGAGGCGGCCGGCGAGGATGCGACCTATGTCTCGCGCATCCGCGCGGATTCCACGGTCGATAACGGCCTCTCGTTCTGGTGCGTCGCCGACAACCTGCGTAAGGGCGCGGCCCTGAACACGGTGCAGATCGCCGAGATGCTGATCAACCGGAAGCTCCTGAAGGAGCGGGCTGCGGCCTGATCACTCCACTTCCGGTCCTCGGACCGGCACCCACCGACCGGCCATTACCATCGACGCCGTCCCGTTCACGGGGCGGCGTTTTTTCCAGAATAGGCCCTGCGCGGCGAGGCCCCCCCAGCGTGTAGAGGTTCCGACCGTAAGATCATGCTCATCCCGTAAACGGGCAAGCATCTCCTTCCGGATAACATCGCTCTTCGCGTCGGTCGGGTCCCTCGACGTGGTGTAGCTCGCTGACGTCACCGCGATGAACGGCTTGGACCGGGATGATCGGGCTGTCAGGGTTGGCAAGCTTACAGGGAGAAAATCGCCGAGCGGAGCGATGTCATCCCACAGATCATCGGGGAGAAGTGGTCTGACCATGCCAAACCAACGCTCGATATCCGGCTCGGAGCCGTTCCGTGAGGCACCCTTAGTTGCCCCCTGATGATGGCTGCCCCCGGGTCCCATCGTAAATCGCGAACTGGAGGGGGCAAGCGTCAAGCTCACCCGCAGGATCTCGATAGCCAGGCTAGCGAAAAGGTTTTGGCCTTGGCCGGGTCGTCAGCGAGGTAGGAACTTACAAGGTGCCGCAGATCACCTTCGCGAAATTGTCGACCTCGCTTACCTCAATGACCCTGGATTCGCGCGGAAGCCTGCATTGGGTCTCGCTGATTAGGCGGCTCGCAACGTGCTCAGGAAGCGGTGGATCTCCTCCGAGAGGTGTTCGGACTGGGAGGATAACTGATCCGAGACAAGGAGCACCTGTTGAGCGGCGGCCCCGGTATCCTTCGAGGCATGAGCGACGCCAGCAAGGTTGCCCGTCACTTCGGCGGTGCCGCTCGAGGCTTGCGCCACATTGCGCACGATCTCCTGGGTTGCGGTTCCCTGTTGCTCGACGGCCGCAGCGATGCTGGCGGCCACGTCATTGATCTCGCGGATTCGGTCGGTGATGGAGTCGATGGCCGACACGGCCTGATCTGTCACGCTTTGAATTTCGCCGATCTGCGCAGCGATCTCCTTCGTCGCGTCCGCCGTCTGTCTCGCCAGCTCCTTCACTTCGGCGGCGACGACCGCGAAGCCGCGGCCTGCATCACCGGCACGCGCCGCCTCGATCGTGGCATTGAGGGCAAGCAGATTGGTCTGGCCGGCGATGCTGGAAATCATCCCGACCATGTCACCGATCCGGGACGAGGTCTGGCGCAACGCCCCGACGAAGGCCACGGTGCGGTTGGCTTCGCCCACGGCCGCCTGAGCCAGTCCCGCCGAGCCTTGAACCTGGCGGGCGATTTCATGGACGGAACTGCCGAGCTCTTCGGCTGCGGCAGCCACCATGCTGACATTTGCAGCCGCATGTTCGGCAGCCGATAGCATAAGGGATGATAATTCAGCTGTTTCCATCGCTGTCTTGGTCATAAGTTTCGCAGATACTTGCAGGTCATCCGAAAACGAATTGACTGATCCAGAAACTTTTCCAACTGATTGCTCAAATTCTTCTGTCAATGTATTCATATACATCTTCTTTTCATTTTGTATCTCGATATGTTTTGCGTCCTCTACAAACGTTACTGTGAAATTTTTTCCCTCTATATTAATAGACTCACAGTGAATGTCGACCATAAATTCCGTTTTGTCTAATCGTAAAAATCTCATAGTTGCTGTAGCGTGCCCATCTCGCTTGATACTTTCTATGAAAGGGCCGGCCACATCGTTTATCGTGAGTCCATTCCCCTGTTCAAATGTATGATATGACATCACTGAAATGTTTGTAATTTCCTCTATAGAGCTGGCGCGCATTGTCGTCATGAATTTGTTGTTCACGTATACAACATTGAAAACCGGCGAATCATCATCGACGACGTAAATCGCATGAGACATGCGGTCGAGGAACTGCGCACACACATTGTGCGGAAGTACTCGCGAATTAACCTTCTTGGATCGTCTAGTAAAAATCTTCAAGATTGGCCGTCCTGAGAAAAGTATTCTAGACAGATGAACGTTATATAACTATAATAGTGAATATTCCGTTATTAATTGCACACTATAATATATTACCTGGGCAACGCTTGGGCGCTGATTATCCACGCACCGCCGAAGCGCGGGCCGCAACGAACGAGGCGACGCAACGGTTGACAGCCTTGAATTTCCATCTGAGCGAGCCGGTGCTCGGCACCGTAATTCATCACGATATCGACGAGACATTTAAATCGCGGAAATATCCCAACGTTCTCGTCGAATATTCAATCGATAAAACTACGGGAACGAGAGCTGATTATGGTTAGAAAAATTCTGTTCGCTTGGACTTGTATGAATATACCCCAAGCCAGATGGTTTGCGTCTATGACTATAAGACGGGCAGAAAGGGACTCAGCGCAACGCGGGCACTCCTTCTGGCCAGGACTGCGCGGATGCATTTCCCGAACGCCAAAGGCGTCGTCATTGTCCAGGTAAGGCCGAACTGATGACGACGAAGCAGCAAATCAAGGGCCTCTACGCGCCACTGCTCCAAGCCAACCCGGATCTGCTCCCTGCCGGCAGGAACAGGGTTTGGCTGAAGCCCGTGGGGCCCGTGGGACGGATGATCTTCGTCGATCGGATCTCGAACCCTGCCGTCTGCGTGGTGAGTTGGCACCTCGTACGCTTCTTCATGCACGAAACGCGGTCCTGGCAGGACCTGGGACGAGGCGGCGATGAAATCCAGCGATCCGGTCGCTTTCCTGGAGGCTATGGTTGGTTCTGGTCCGATCCCACCATCTACGAGGACTTCGTGTTTCAGATCGATGCGGTGGCCTTCTCGGCCCTCCGTCCCCTGGATACCGGCCGCAAGTGCCTGGAATTCTTACGGACTCACCGGGACTGCGCCTGTTTTCTCAACAAGGACTGGCACCTCGCCGCCTGCATCGCGCTCGACGAGATCGAGAAAGCCCAAGAGATCTGGGCTTCGATGCGACCGTTCTATTTCAACGGTTACATCCCGGAAAACGCATTCGAACAGCAGATGCACGACCGGCTTCGCCTGCTCGATGAACCCTTGCGAGCAGCTGACCGGGACGCGCTCTTCGAGATTCTACGCCGCTGGGAGGCGGAGACCATCGTCGGATCGCCGTTGGAGCCCTACTGGTCTCCCGGACAATACCCGTTCTGACGTCCATGGCGGCTCATCCGCCGGTCAGGTCTGCGGCCGCCTCGGCCTCCAACGCCGCCACATCCCCACCACTGATTGCCGACAGGCACCGGGTGATCCGCTCGGCATCCCAGTCCCACCACGCCACGGCCTGAAGTCGCGCGGCGATATCGGACGGTACGCGCATCCGCACGAGCGTGGCCGGGTTGCCGGCGACGATGGCGTAGGGAGGTACGTCGCAGGTGACCACGGATTTGGCGGCGACCACAGCGCCATCGCCGATGCGGATTCCCGGTAGGATCGTGCTGTCGTAGCCGAGCCAGACATCGTTGCCGATCACCGTGTCGCCCCGGTTGGGAAAGGCCATCTCTTCGGGGAAGCGTCCGGCCCAAGCGCCGCCGAAGATGAGGAACGGGTAGGTGGAGGGCGCGTCGAGTCGGTGGTTGCCCCCGTTCATGAGGAAGCGCGTGCCCGCCGCAAACGCGCAGAAGCGACCGATTCGCAAACGGTCGCCCAGGAAGGCGAAGTGGTAGAGGATGTTGTCGAGGAAGGCCTCCGGGCCGGCAGGGTCGTCATAGTAAGTGTAGGCGCCGATTTCGACATTCGGCGGCAGGGGGAGATTGCGGATGAAGGTGATGCGGCTGTGGCCCGTAACCGGGTGAAGGCAATCCGGGTCGGGGCCGAATGACGAACCGGCGGTCATGGCCGAGGCTTCCTGGAACGAGTTGACGGCGACGGAGCGACCGGGATGCGCTCCGCCGGGGAACGGTTCGCGAAATCGCTTGAAACGATCCGACGATGGGACTACTCATAGCACATCAGTTCTGGTTGCAGTCTTGAGGCTGCGGTTCGGGAGTGGGCCCCACCGGGTCCGCTCTTTTTTATTGCCGCAACGCCTCTCCCACCGGATCGCTTCACGCAAGGCCGGACGTACAGCGCAGCATGGCGGACACTTCCGAAAAACGTCTGATCACCGAGACCGGCGTCGCCGCGCGGGTCGTGCAGGTCATCGAGGCTTCGATCGAGGGCCTCGGCTATCGCGTGGTCCGGGTGCGGGTGTCGAGCGCCAATGGCTGCACCGTGCAGATCATGGCCGAGCGGCCGGACGGCACCATGACGGTGGACGATTGCGAGACCGTGAGCCGGGCGATCTCGCCTCTGCTCGATCTCGACGACCCGGTGGGCAAGGCCTATTATCTGGAGATCTCTTCCCCCGGCATCGACCGGCCGCTGGTACGAGCCGTCGATTTCGAGCGTTGGGCCGGCTACGAAGCCAAGATCGAGCTGGCGATACCCCTCGACGGCCGGAAGCGTTTTCGCGGGATCATCCGAGCTCCTAACGCGGATGGCCTCACGGTGCCGATCGATCTTCCCGACGTGAAGGAGGGTCTGCCGAGCCGCATCGACCTGCCACTTCGCGATCTCGGCGACGCCTACCTCGTCCTCACCGACGATCTCGTGCGTGAATCGCTGCGACGCGGCGGCGGGCCACCGCCGATGCTGGACGATGAGGACGACACCGAGATCGAAGAGGGCGCCGAGGCCGAGATCGAGCCCCCCGCCCCTCTCAAGAAGAAGGTCGAGCGGCCGCTGAAGCCCAAGGCTTCGGCCAAGCCCAAGCCCGAAAAGATCGAAACCGAGGCGAGCCGGGCCAACAAGGCCAAGCCGGTCCGCACCAAGGCGGTGCGGGTCAAGGACGACGGCAAGCTTCACTAGAACATCGGCCCGGAGCCCAGGCGGATGCCCGATGGCACGCCGGGGTTTCCGAAAAAAACACACGACGAAGAGAGGGACGAAATCCGATGGCTGTCGTCAGCGCCAATAGGCTCGAACTCCTGCAGATCGCCGAAGCGGTCGCCCGTGAGAAGGTGATCGACCGCTCCATCGTCATCGACGCCATGGAGGAGGCCATCGCCAAGGCCGCCCGCTCGCGCTACGGCGCCGAGACGGACGTCCATGCCGAGATCGACCCCAAGACCGGGGCGCTCCGCCTGTCGCGCCACCTCGTGGTGGTGGACGAGGTCGAGAACGACGCCCGCGAGGTCACCCTCGACCAGGCCCGCCGTTACAATCCCGGCGCGCTGGTGGGAGACGTGATCTCCGACACCCTGCCGCCCTTCGATTTCGGCCGCGTCGCAGCCCAGTCGGCCAAGCAGGTCATCGTCCAGAAGGTGCGCGACGCCGAGCGCGACCGCCAGTTCGACGAGTACAAGGACCGCATAGGCGAGATCGTCAACGGCCTGGTCAAGCGGGTCGAGTACGGCAACGTCATCGTCGATCTGGGACGCGGCGAGGGCATCGTGCGCCGCGACGAGATGATCCCGCGCGAGACCTTCCGCCCCGGCGACCGTATCCGTTCCTATCTGTTCGACGTGCGCCGCGAAGTGCGTGGTCCACAGATCTTCCTGTCGCGCTCCCACCCGCAATTCATGGCCAAGCTCTTCGGGCAGGAAGTGCCGGAGATCTACGACGGCATCGTCGAAGTGAAGGCGGTGGCCCGCGATCCGGGCTCGCGCGCCAAGATCGCCGTGATCTCGCGGGACGGCTCCATCGACCCCGTTGGTGCCTGCGTCGGCATGCGCGGCTCCCGCGTCCAGGCGGTGGTCGGCGAGTTGCAGGGCGAGAAGGTCGACATCATCCCGTGGTCGGAAGACCAGGCGACCTTCATCGTCAACGCGCTCCAGCCCGCAGAGGTGGTCAAGGTGGTGCTCGACGAGGAGGCCGACCGCATCGAGGTGGTGGTGCCCGACGACCAGCTCTCGCTGGCCATCGGCCGTCGCGGCCAGAACGTGCGCCTCGCCTCGCAGCTCACCGGCTGGGACATCGACATCCTCACCGAGGCCGAGGAATCCGAGCGGCGCCAGAAGGAATTCGCCGAACGCACCGCTGTCTTCATGGCTGCCCTCGACGTCGACGAGACGGTGGGTCAGCTCCTCGCGGCGGAAGGTTTCCGGAACGTGGAGGAAATCGCCTATGTCGAGCCGGGCGAGCTCGCCAATATCCAGGGCCTCGACGAGGAAAGCGGTACCGAGATCCAGGCCCGCGCCCAAGATCATCTCGCTCGCGTCGAATCGGAGTTCGACGCCAAGCGCCAGGAACTCGGCGTCGCCGACGACCTGCGCGAGATCGACGGCGTGACCACACCGATGCTGGTGGCGTTGGGCGAGAACGACGTTAAGTCGGTCGAAGATCTCGCGGGCTGCGCCACGGACGATCTCGTGGGCTACACCGAGGGACGCGGCCCCGAGGCCACCAAGCATGCTGGCTATCTCGACGGGTTCGAGATCTCCCGCGCTGAAGCGGAAGCCATGATCATGGCGGCCCGCGTGAAGGCCGGATGGATCGAGGCGCCGGTCGAGGCGGATGAGGCCGAGACCACCGACGGAGAGCCCGAGGCGGTCTGAGCAAGGCGTTCCGGGCGAGCCAGGCGCTCCCCCCCTGAGGCATCCGCCTAATGCGGGCCTCTAACGAGGGGCTTAGGCATCGCAGGGCCGACCGGGGAGTGCCTTAGCGACATTCCGGCATCTCACGTCGAGGATGCCGGTGGGCTGCTGGGCGAGAGGGCCGCGAATTGTTGCGGTCCATGCGACGATCAACAGGGATCCGACCGCCGTATGACGGGCGAATACGCAGATATTGCGGACGATGCCGCCGAGCCTGAGCCGAGCACGCTGCTCGATCCCGGTCTCGGGCGCGGCCGGCGAAATGCAATGCGCACATGCCTCGTCAGCCGGGTCTCGCAAAATCCCGATGGGATGATTCGGTTCGTTCTGTCGCCGGACGGCGAGGTGATGACCGATCTGAAAGCGAAGCTGCCGGGGCGCGGTGCATGGCTCACCGCCGATCGCGTCACCGTGGAGGCGGCCTTGAAGAAGCGGCTGTTCCAGCGTGCCTTCAAGACCAAGGATGCCGCGGCACCGGCGGATCTGGGCGACCGGGTCGCCGCGATCCTGCGCGAGGACCTGCGCCAATCCCTGTCGCTCGCCAACAAGGCAGGTTGCCTCGTGGCCGGCTTCGCCAAGGTCGAATCCGCGATCGGCGACAAGGCCGGCGTAGCCGCCGTGATACAGGCCTCGGATGGCAGTGCGGATGGCAGGCGGAAGATCGCTGCGGCATTGCACCGGAGGCATGGCGATGCCATATCCCGTGTCCCGGTCATCGATGATTTGTCCAATGAAGAATTGGACATGGCCTTGGGTCGGGATCATGTGATACATGCGGCGCTTGTCGCAGGAGTCGGAAGCACCGGCTGCCTTGCGCGTTGGCGTCGGCTACGCTCTTTCGAGGGCAAGCCCACGACGGCCGAGGGGGCCGGTTACGCCCGAACAGGGCAGACCGCTCCGACTCTGCAGGACGACGACGAGACGGATTTACCCGGCGCACAGCAGTTTGCCGGTTCACGGGACGATGGAAACCCTCAGGGTTTGGACTGAATGAGCGATACGAATAATCCGGGCGACAAGACGCAGGCACGACCCCCCTCGAAGCCGCTGTCCTTGAAGCGCCCGATCGAGCAGGGAACGGTGCGTCAGAGCTTCTCCCATGGCCGCTCCAAGCAGGTCGTGGTCGAGACCGTGAAGCGGCGCGTCATCGGGGCGGCACCGGCCGCTCCCGTTCGCGAAACGCAACCGGTCGCCCCGGCGTCACGCGTGGCGCCTCCCGCACCTGCAGCTCCGCGCCCCGCCCAGCGGGCGGCGGGTGGCGTCGTGCTGCGGACGTTGAGCGAGCAGGAGCGTGACGCGCGCGCCGCAGCTCTCGCCGACGCCCAGCGCCGCGAGCAGGAAGCACGCCGCAAGGTCGAGGAAGAGGCCGCTGCTCAGCGTGCTCGCGAAGCCGAGGAAATCCGTCAGCGCGAGGCCGAAGAGCGTCGCCGCCAGGAAGAGGAGCGCCTTCGCGCCGAGGAGCAGGCTCGCCTGCGTGCTGAGGAAGAAGCTGCTCGTGAGGCGGCTCGCGCCGCTGAGGCCGCTGCGAAGGAGGCCGCTGCGGCAGCCCCCGCAACTGCGCCCGTTCCGGCAACGCCGCCGAAGCCCGTCTCCAAGACGGTGCCGATGGCGCCCGTCTCGGCTCCGATATCCTCCACCCCGAAGCCTGCCCCGGCAGCACCTGCTCCCGCTCCGCAGGCTGCGGCCCCGGCTCGTCCGGCGGCCCCTGCCGTGCGTCAGCCCCTCACGGCACGCCCGACACCGGCCGAGCCGCGCAAGACCATCACGGCAGACGTGCGCAAGCCGCGCGACCTGAACTTCATGGCCAAGCCGGCGCCCGCGCCTGAGCCAGAGGCGGCTCCGACCGCTTCCACGGCCGCACGTCCGGCCGGTGCGGCGGCTCCCACCGCCCGCGCGCCGGGTCGGCCACAGGCTGCCGAGGAGGAGAGCGAGCAGAAGCGCGTGATCCGCCGTCCCGGCATGCCGCTCAAGATCATCACGCCGCCCAAGACCCCCAAGCAGCCGGGCGGCGACCGCAACCGTGGGCGTCTCACGATCGCTACCGCCACGTCGGGCGAGGACGAGCGCACGCGTTCCGTTGCCTCGTTCCGCCGCCGTCAGCAGCGCATGAGCGGCAACCGGCAGGTTGAGCAAAAGGAAAAGCTCTCCCGCGAGGTGACGATCCCCGAGACGATCACCATCCAGGAACTCGCCAACCGCATGTCGGAGCGGGCCGTGGACGTGATTCGCCTGCTCATGAAGCAGGGCGAGATCCACAAGATCACCGACGTGATCGACTCGGATTCCGCTCAGCTCATTGCCGAGGAACTCGGACACACCGTGCGCCGCGTCGCCGAGTCCGACGTCGAGGAAGGCCTGTTCAACGACGAGCCCGATCTCGAGGAGGATCTCGATCCGCGTCCGCCCGTCGTGACCATCATGGGCCACGTCGACCACGGCAAGACCTCGCTCCTCGACGCCATCCGCAAGACCGCGGTGGTGTCCGGTGAGGCCGGCGGCATCACACAGCATATCGGCGCTTACCAAGTGGCCTCGCCATCCGGTGACATGGTCACCTTCATCGACACCCCCGGCCACGCGGCCTTCACCTCCATGCGCGCCCGTGGTGCCAAGGTGACGGACATCGTCGTGCTCGTGGTGGCGGCAGACGACGGCGTCATGCCCCAGACGGTGGAGGCGATCAGCCATGCGAAGGCGGCCGGAGTGCCGCTCATCGTGGCGATCAACAAGATCGACAAGCCCGAGGCGAACCCGCAGCGGGTCCGCACCGAGTTGCTGCAGCACGACATCCAGGTCGAATCGATGGGCGGTGAGACCCTGGAATTCGAAGTCTCTGCCAAGACCGGCGACGGTCTGCCGGACCTTCTCGAAGGCCTGCAGCTCCAGGCCGAGATCCTGAACCTCCGCGCCAACGAGGCTCGCGACGGTGAAGGTACGGTTATCGAGGCCAAGCTCGATCGCGGTCGTGGTCCCGTCGCGACGGTGCTCGTGCAGCGCGGAACGCTCTTCACCGGCGACATCGTCGTCGCCGGCGCCGAATGGGGTCGCGTCCGCGCCCTCATCGACGACAAGGGAGAGAGCATCCCCTATGCCGGCCCGTCGGTGCCGGTGGAGGTGCTCGGCTTCAATGGAACTCCGGACGCGGGTGACCGCGTGGCCGTGGTGCCGAACGAAGCCCGTGCCCGTGAAGTCACCGAGTATCGCGCCCGTCAGAAGCGCGAGCGCATCGCCGCACGGACCGGCGGTGCGAACCGCTCGCTCGTCGACATGATGCGCGACCTCAAAGAAGGCCTGGGCCGCAAGGAACTCGCCATCGTCGTCAAGGGCGACGTGCAGGGCTCGGTGGAAGCCATCATCGGCGCACTGGAGAAGCTCGGCAACGACGAGGTGTCGGCGCGCATCCTGCTCGCGGGTGTCGGCGGCATCACCGAGTCGGACGTCACCCTGGCGGAGGCCTCCAAGGCCGTCGTCATCGGCTTCAACGTGCGAGCCCACAAGGAAGCGCGTGAATCGGCCGAGAACAAGGGCGTCGAGATCCGCTACTACAACATCATCTACGACCTCGTGGATGACATCAAAGCGACTCTCTCGGGCATGCTCCCGCCGACCCTGCGCGAGGAGCGCCTCGGCGAGGCGCAGATCCTGCAGATCTTCGACGTGTCGAAGGTCGGCAAGATCGCCGGCTGCCGCGTCACCGACGGTGTCGTGCAGCGCGGTGCTCACGTCCGCCTGATCCGCGACAGCGTGGTGATCCACGAGGGCAAACTGTCCCAGCTGAAGCGCCTCAAGGACGACGCCAAGGAAGTCGGGTCGGGTTACGAGTGCGGTATGTCCTTCGAGAACTTCCAGGACATGCGCGCCGGCGACACGATCGAGTGCTACCGGGTCGAGGAGATCCGCCGCACGCTCTAGCAGCGACGCGGCCAGACGAACCCGGCGGCTGCAGCGCGCGCTGCAGCCGCCGTTTTGTTTTGAAGAGGGCCGGCACGTCGATGCGCCCCCGCAAGGTGGGCTGCCCCCTCCAGGCGATCCCGGATCCGAGACCAAGCGATCATGGCTCAGAAACCCAACCCCAGCGGTCCCTCGCAGCGACAGCAGCGCGTGGCCGAGCTCGTCCGGCACGCCATCGCCGAGGTGCTTCAACGCGGTGACATCCAGGATCCCGTCCTCGGCTCGCACGTCATCACCGTGCCGGAAGTGCGGATGTCCCCGGATCTCAAGATCGCCACGGCCTACATCATGCCGCTCGGCGGGCTCGACGAGAAACCTGTCATCGCGGCCCTGGAGCGCAACAAGAAGGCGCTGCGCCAGGAAGTCGCCAGGCGCGTGAATCTAAAATTCGCCCCCGATCTCCGCTTCCTCCGTGACGAGACGTTCGACGAGGCGGACCGCATCGACGCCCTTCTCAGGAGCGAGAAGGTCCGGCGCGATCTCGAATCCCAACCCCAGGATTCGGACGATCAGGACGGCGGCACTCAGAACTGACCACCGCGGCGATACAGATCGGCCCCAGCGATCCGCCCCCTGCATTACACCCCATCACGAACTGACCCTGGCGTAGATTAAGGATTTTCCGGCTGCAGAGGCCGTTGCTTCCATCTCGCCGCCGACGAGGACATCATGATCAACGATCCGACGATCGAGCATTCCGACGTCGCCTCCCCGCCGCCCCACCGTTCCGGCGAGGAAAGCCCCTCCAAAGGCCGCCGCCAGCAGCGGGGTCAAGGCTCCGATCGGCCCAAGCGCCGCGACGTGAACGGGTGGGTGATCCTCGACAAGGGGGTCGGCATGACGTCGACCCATGCGGTTGCCGTGGTGAAGCGTGCCTTCAACGCCAAAAAGGCGGGTCATGCCGGCACGCTCGATCCGCTGGCCTCCGGCATCCTCCCGATCGCCCTCGGAGAAGCGACCAAGACCGTTCCCTTCGTCATGGATGGGCGAAAGGCCTACATCTTCACCGTGACCTGGGGCATCGAGACGGATACCGACGATGCGGAAGGCCGTCCGGTTGCTACCAGCGACACGCGTCCGGATCGCGCCCTCGTGGAGGCAGCCCTCCCCGCCTTCATCGGCGCTATCGAGCAGGTGCCGCCGCGCTACTCGGCGATCAAGATCGCCGGCGAGCGCGCCTACGATCTTGCCCGCGACGGCGAAGTGGTGGAGCTGGTCGCGCGCCCGGTCCAGATCGACCATCTCGCGGTGGTGGAACACACACCCGATCGCACCGTCATTTCGGCCGAATGCGGCAAGGGCACCTATGTGCGCGCCATCGCCCGTGATCTCGGCCGCGTGCTCGGATGTTACGGGCACGTCTCGGCGCTTCGCCGCACCCGCGTCGGCCCCTTCGCGGAAGCCGAATCCTGCCTCGTGGCCACTCTCGAAGAGGGCGGTCCGGACGGCAACGCCGCTCATCTTAGGCCCGTCGAAACGGCGCTCGACGCAGTCGTCTCGGTGGCCGTCTCGCGCGACATGGCGCTTCGTCTGATGCGGGGCCAGCCGGTTCTCCTCCGGGGGCAGGACGCCCCCACGGAGGGCAAGGCTTTTGCCACCTGCGGCGGTATCCTCGTGGCCGTGGGCGACGTCGAGCGCGGCGAATTGGTTCCGCATCGCGTATTCCACCTCGGCGGAACGGCACGCCAGGGTTGAGGGGATCGTCGCTTGCCGGCAGCAGCGATACCTTGCTGGTTCTGGTCTGCGGGAACACGACGAATGTCTTCCGTTTGGTTTACCGGTTGTTGACATTCATCAACATTGTCTCCCGCCGACTGCCGAGGGCCGGCGGGATTTAGTGTTCCGTTAGAAGGTTCATCCTACGCCTCGGTGCATGACCACCCGCATCAGACAGTCGGCGATGAATCTACTCGGTCGGTTTCGCAAGGAGACCGACGGCGCCATCGCCATTCTGTTCGCCCTGCTCTCGATTCCCCTGTTGATGCTGTCGGGGCTAGCGATCGATTACAGCGTGAACTCCATGGCCCAGCAAGGCCTCCAGGATGCTGCGGATTCCACCGTCATCTCATTGCTGAAGTTGCCGCTCTCCACCACGGATGCCGAGCTCCAGGCGAAGGCGGACAAACAGATCAGGGCCGCCGTTCCCAAACTGGTGGACGCAGGCACGACGGTCACCGCCACGCGCGTGGACAATACGATCACCGTGAAGGTGGTCGGCAAGAGCCCGACCAGCGTGTCCAAGATCGCCGGCTACGATGCCTTTCCCGTCTCGGTCACAGCCGCCGGCACGCGCGGATCCGGTAATCTCGAGATCGCCCTCGTACTCGACAATACCGGATCGATGAGCGGCACGAAGATCACCAACCTGAAAGCAGCCGCCAACGACCTCGTCACGTCGCTGTTCAAAGAGGCCGACACCACCAAGCCCAGCGCCCTCAAGATCGGAATTGTCCCGTTCTCGATGACCGTCAATGTCGGGCCTTCGAATGCGACCCAGTCGTGGCTCGATAAGGATGCGAAGGCCTCCTATCACTCGGACATCTTCGTCTCGCCGGCGAACCGCCTTACCCTGTTCAGCCAGATGAAGGTCGCGTGGGGCGGGTGCGTCGAGAGCCGGCCCGCGCCCTACGACGTTCAGGACACGCCACCGTCGATCGCCACTCCCAACACTCTGTTCGTCCCCTTCTTCGCGCCCGACGAGTCCGACAAGGACAATAATGCCATCAACGATTATATGAACGATTACGTCACCACGTCGTCGGTGACCGACTACCGCACGCGACAGGGCCAGATCACAAAATATTCAAAGAACGCCATCTTACAAAAAGGCCGGATCAGCAGCAACATCCCCTATCTCTACGGGCCCAATTCCGGCTGCGAACTCCAGCCCATCACGCGCCTGACCACATCGCAATCGACGCTCACGAACGCGATCAACGCGATGACCGTGGTCGGCGACACGAACATCGCCATGGGGTTGGTCTGGGGATGGCACCTGCTGTCTCCGAACGCCCCCTTTGCTGAGGGTGTGCCCTATGACGACAACAACACCCGGAAGTTCGTCGTCCTGATGACGGACGGGCAGAACACCTCCTATGTCGGATCGTCCGCGAACGCATCGATCTATTCCGGCCTCGGCTTCATCTGGCAGAACCGGATCGGGACCACGTCGACGAATACGACCACCCGCACGAACGCCATGAATGCCCGGCTGTCGACGCTCTGCTCCAACATGAAGAATGCCGGCATCACCATCTTCACGGTTCGCGTCGAGGTGACCGAGGGAACCAGCGACATCCTGCGCAACTGCGCCACCAGCACGGACAAGTTCTACGACGTCCAGAACTCGGCAACACTCACCGATGCCTTCAAGGCGATCGGATCACAGATGAGCGAGTTGCGGATTTCCCGATGAACGTCCGGGGACGCACTCGCCTGATCGTCCGCACGCTGCGGGAACTCCCAGGTGACCGAAGCGGTGCGACAGCCGTCGAGTTCGGGCTCGTCGGTATCCCCTTCTTCGTGCTGCTCGGCGCGATGCTGGAAGGCTTCATGTTCATGGTCGCCCAGGTCTCCTTCGACAACGCCCTGGACCGGGCCGCGCGAGCCGTCTTCACCGGTACGTTCCAACAGGGGTCCAACGGCAGCGACCCGGCGGCCCGCCTCATCCAGGAGATGTGCAAGGACGCCACGCTGTTCACGTGCAACGCGGAGAAGATCAAGATCGAGGTCACCACCGCGGATGCTGACGACGCGCCTGTGACCTGCTCTCCCTACGACAGCACGAGCCAGTCGATCTCGGCGGGTTTCGGGACCAAGTTCCAGTGCCCCAATGGCGACGATATCGTCACGATCTGTGCCATGGCTGCGATCCCGCGCTATTTCCCGACATCCAAACTGACCTTGCCGCCCCTCCCGAACAACGAGCAGATGATTCGGTCGATGGTCGTCTTTCGTGCGGAGCCATACGCGCAGGGAAAATGTCAGGCGAATTGATGCGGGCCGTCATTCTCTGCCGTCGGTTCGTCACCGAGCGCTCGGGTGTTTCCGCCGTGGAATTCGCACTCGTCGCGCCAGTGATGATCCTGCTGTTCATGGGAACGATCGAACTGCCCCGTGCCTACACGACCGGGCAACATGCCAACCGCGCCGCTCGCTCGATGGCGGATCTGATCTCACGCAAGACCCTGACCGCTCAGGAGGTGGACGGCGTCTACAACACGGGCCGCAACATGATGGCGCCGTACGATGCCACCGACGCGAAGATCGTCCTGACGGCGGCGGGCGTCTATCAGCAGAAAGACGGTTCGTTCAAAGCCAAGGTCTGCTCCAGCACGGCGGTGAATGCCCAGAAATACGCGGCTTCCACGGACCTTGGAGCACCGCCACCGTCGGAGGCGGTCGACAAGGCCCGCTACGTCATCGCCAAGATGACGATCGAATATAGGCCCATCTTCGACATCTTCCCGGCGCTCACCTCCTTCTCGTTCGAGAAGGAAGTGACTTGGCCCGTCCGAGCGATGAACGGAAAGCCGATCATCCTGCCCGGCGGCGTGGCCTGCCCGGCGACATGATTCGCGAAGGGCATGGCGGATTCGGGGACATGGCGGATTCAGGGACCCGCCCGGATTGACGGTCAGCGAGCCGGCAGAGCCGTCTCGATCACCCTCGCCCACAGCGAAGCCCCGTAGGGAATGGCGGCATCGTTGAAATCGTAATGCGGATGGTGGAGCCCGGCGCTGTCCCCGTTCCCCATGAAGATGTAGGCACCGGGCCGGTGGGCCAGCATGTAGGAGAAATCCTCTGCCGCCATCATCGGCGCCACATCCCGCTCCACATGGCTGTCTCCGACCATCCCTGCCGCCACGTCTGCGATGAATTCCGCCTCGGCCGGGTGGTTCTCCGTCACCGGATATCCGCCGCTGTAATCCACACGGGCGATGGCCCCGTAGGCGGCGGCCGTGTTCGTGACGATGGCATCGATGCGCTCCAGCATGGTGGCGCGTACCGTCTTCGAGAGCGCGCGCATGGTGCCCCGCATGGTCACCTGCTGGGGCAGGACGTTGAAGGCGTCTCCGGCCTCGAGGGCACAGACCGACACGACACCGCTTTCGAGGGGGTTCACGCTGCGCGCCACGACCGATTGCAGCGCGACGACGATGTGGCTCGCCACCAGCACGCTGTCGATGGCGAGATGCGGCTGCGCCGCGTGGCCGCCGCGCCCTTCGATCGTGATGGTGAAGCGGTCTGTGGAGGCCATGATCGGGCCGGGACGGATTGCGAAACGGCCGAGTTCCAATCCTGGGATGTTGTGCAGCCCGTAGACGGTCTCGACGCCGAACCGTTCCATCATGCCATCGCGGACCATCGCCTCGCCGCCACCGCCGCCTTCTTCGGCTGGCTGGAAGATCATCACCGCCGTGCCGTCGAAATCGCGTGTCTCGGCGAGGTACTTCGCGGCACCGAGAAGCATCGCGGTATGACCGTCATGGCCACAGGCATGCATCCGCCCCGGCACGGTGGAGCGATAGGCGAGATCGCGCACCTCCTGGATCGGCAGCGCGTCCATGTCCGCGCGCAGCCCGATGGCACGGTTCGAACCGTGCGAGCGCCCGCGAATGATCCCGACGACTCCCGTCCGGCCGATCCCCGTGGCGACCTCGTCGCAACCGAAATCCCGAAGCTTTTCGGCGACGAAGCCCGCCGTGCGATGGACGTCGTATTGCAGCTCCGGATGGGCGTGGAGGTCGTGCCGCCATGCGGTGATCTCATCCGCCAGGGCTGCGATCCGGTCGACGATGGGCATGGTTCACGTCTCTTGCGCGTCTTGGCTCGTCTCGGTCCGAGCCCGTCGACCATAGCGCATACCAGCAAAGGCGAGGCCATTCAGATCGATTTCAAAGGGCGCGGATGACGGATCATGTGCAGAACGTGATGGCCGGTGCTAGCGGGAGGGCGGCCTTGCCCGCACGGGCCGTCGTGGAGCCGGCGCATGAGCGGCGGCGAGATCGTCGAGGATCGGGCAATCGGGGCGGGCATCGCCGCTGCAATGGTCCGCGAGCGACGCCAGAGTTCGGGCCATGGCCTCGAGCTCGGCGATGCGGCGGCGCAAGTCCGCAACGTGATGCAGTGCCAAAGCCTTCACCTGGGCGCTGGCGCGGCTGCGATCCTGCCAGAGGGCGAGAAGGCCGGCGATGTCCTCGACGGAGAAGCCGAGATCGCGGGAGCGGCGCACGAAACGCAAGGCGTGCAGATCCTCCTCGCCATACAGCCGGTAGCCGGACGTCGTCCTGCCCGCTGGCGGCAACAGGCCGATCTCCTCGTAGTACCGGATCATCTTGGCCGAGACGCCGGTGGCCTTTGCCGCCACGCCGATGGTGACGGCACCGCTCATCCCAGGCCTCCCACGCGGCGTCCCGCATTACGGAGGCGGAGGGCATTGGCGAGCACGAACACGCTCGACAGAGCCATGGCGCCCGCGGCGAGGACCGGCGAGAGCGACGGACCGCCGAACGCATGGAGCAGCCCCGCCGCCACGGGAATCAGCGCGACGTTGTAGGCGAAAGCCCAGAACAGGTTTTGCGTGATGTTCCGCATCACCGCGCGCGACAGGCCGATGGCAGAGACGATGCCGGACAGTGCCCCCGACATCAGCACCACGTCCGCGCTCTCCACGGCGATGTCCGTACCCGTCCCGATGGCGAGGCCGATTTCGGCCTCCGCGAGGGCCGGAGCATCGTTGATACCGTCCCCGACGAAGGCCACGGGACCGAACCGGGCGCGCAAGTCCCGCACGGCCTCGACCTTGCCGCCGGGAAGCACTTCGGCGACGATCTCGGGGATCCCCAGCCGGGCCGCGACTCCGGAGGCCGCTCCCCTGGCATCCCCAGTGACCATGGCCACGACGAGACCCTGTGCCTTCAGGGCCGAGACGGCCTCGGCCGCACCCGCCTTGATCGGGTCCGATACGGCCACGAGGGCGGCGAGGCGACCGTCGATGGCGACGTAAAGGGGGCTCTTTCCCTCACCCTCCAATCGGGATGCCGCCTCGGCGAGGCCGGCCACGGCGATGCCGTACCTGTCCAGATGGCGCCGTGCGCCGACGATGATCGTCTGCCCCCCGACACTGCCCTCGACGCCGTGGCCCGGCACGGCCTCGAAACGGTCTACGGGAAGCAGGGAAACGCCCCGTTCACCGGCCGCCTCGACGATGCTGCGCGCGATAGGATGTTCGGACCGTGCTTCCACCGAGGCCGCGAGCCTCAGCACCGCGTCCGGCTCGAAGCCGGCCGCGGTGACGAAGTCGGTGAGGGTGGGCCTGCCCTCGGTGAGGGTTCCGGTCTTGTCGAAGGCAACGACCTTGGCGTCGCGCAGGGCCTGTAGCGCCGCGCCGTTGCGGAAGAGCACGCCGAGCTCCGCCGCGCGCCCCGTGCCGACCATGATCGAGGTCGGCGTCGCCAGCCCCATGGCGCAGGGGCAGGCGATGATGAGGACGGCGATGGCGTTGACGAGGGCGAAGCCCATTGCGGGACTCGGACCGAAGGCGAGGCATCCGACGAAAGTCATCAGGGATGCGGCGATGACGGCCGGCACGAACCAGCCGGTGACCCGATCGATCAGGGCCTGGATCGGCAGCTTGGCGCCCTGCGCCGCCTGGACCATCCCCACGATCTGCGCCAGCACCGTACGCGCGCCGATCGTGTCCACGCGCAGATCGAAGCCGCCATTGGTGTTCAGCGTGCCGCCGACCGTGCGGTCGCCCTCGCGCTTCCGCACGGGCAAAGGTTCGCCGGTGACCATGCTTTCGTCGACGAAGCTCTCCCCCGCAACGACCACGCCGTCGGCGGCGATGCGCTCGCCGGGGCGGATGCGGACGATATCGCCGAGCCGAAGGGACGCGAGGGGAATGTCGCTTTCGCGACCCTCCCGCATGACGCGTGCGGTCGCCGGCGCGAGTCCGACGAGGCGCGCAATGGCCGCGCCGGTACGCCCTTTGGCCCGAGCCTCCAGCATGCGGCCGAGGAGAATCAGCGTGACGATGAGGACGGCGGCCTCGAAATAGAGATGGGCCGTTCCGGGCGGCAGAACCTGCGGCGCGAGGGTCGAGACGAGGGAATACGAATACGCCGCCCCCGCGCCGAGGGCGACGAGGGCGTTCATGTCCGGATGCCCCTTCACCAGGGCCGGAAAACCCTGCCGGAAGAAGCGCCGTCCGGGCCAAGCGAGGACGAGAGTGGCGAGAACGGCCTGAAACAGGCCGGCCGCCGTGCCGAGATGGGCCTGGACCGCCTCACCAAATCCGGGGACGAGATGCCCCCCCATGTCGAGGACGACAATCGGGGCCGACAGGGCGGCGGAGATGACGGCATCGCGCCGGAGCTCCGAAGCCTCGCGCTCGTGCCGATCCGCGGGCACTCCTCCCTTCACCTCGCCAACGGGAGTGGCCTCGTAGCCAGCGGTCTCGACAGCCTTTACGAGATCCGCAACGTCGACCGCCCCTTCCGCATGGCGCAGCGTGGCGCGCCCGGTGGCGAGGTTCACATTGGCTGTGCTTATCCCGTCGAGGGCGAGAAGCGCGCGCTCCACGCGGCCGACGCAGGACGCGCAGGACAAGCCGTCGACGGACAGCTCCGTGACGGTCTCGGGCACCTCATAGCCAACTCTGCGAATAGCGGCGACGACGCTTGCCGGGTCGTCGTTCAGTGTCAGGCTGACCCGCCCGGTGGCGAGATTGACGGCAACGTCAGATGCACCGGGAAGAGCGGCAAGAGCGCGCTCGACGCGACCGACGCAGGACGCGCAGCTCATGCCGACGACTGGAAGGTCGAGACGACGTCCCCTGACGGGGCGCTGCTTGGGGGAAGCGATCACGGTATCCATACGAGCCTATGTGGGGCTTCCCATCGTGGGAAGGTCAAGGCTGCGACGCATGGCTCATCGCGTCGCGTGCGCATGGCGTCCGAGGCTTTTCCGCGTCATAGGAAGGCGATGATACAGCCTCTCGACACCTGCATGCGAACCTTGAGCGCGCTGATCACCTCCGACGTCCCGGCGGGTGAGGCCGAGGCCAATGCCTGCATCGAGACCTATCTTGCGACGTTTCCCGGTCCGGCGAAGCAGGTGGCGGCCCTGAGCATGCTCGACCATGCGGTCGACCAGCGCTTGAGCCCCTCCCCCTTCCTGCCAGTGCTGAAGGCGATCATCGAGGCGCAGTACCGGCGCCTCGGTACCAGCCGGAACTGAACGGCCAGGGCCACGGTCAGAGGGTCGTAGACGTTTCGTCGCCAGCCTGCCGTTCCGGTAGCAGCGCGCGGACGGTGGTGCCCCGGTCCGGCTCGCTCTCGATGACGAGCTTGCCACGGTGGCGGTTGACGATGTGTTTGACGATGGCGAGGCCGAGGCCCGTCCCGCCCTTCTGCCGGCTCGAGGCCACATCCACCCGGTAGAACCGCTCCGTCAGACGGGGAATGTGTTCGGGCGCGATACCCGGCCCGTCGTCCCGCACGCTGAGCGCGATCTGCGGCTTTCCCGACGCCGGGCGAAGGGTCCGTTCCAGACCGACGACGACGTTGCCGCCCCCGTACTTCACCGCATTCTCCACGAGATTCTCGACCACGCGGGCGAGCTCGTCGCGCTCGCCGAGCACCGGATAGGTGGCATCCGGCGCGTCGAGGGTGATGCTCACGCCGCGCTCGCGGGCCAGCGGCCCCTGCATGTCCACCATCTGCCGCGCGATCTGACCGAGATCGACGACCTGCGTCGGCGGGACGTGCTCGCGCAGCTCGATGCGCGAGAGCGAGAGCAGGTCGTCGATGAGGCGCGTCATGCGCTGCGCCTGGGTCTTCATGATGCCGAGGAACTTCTCCCTGGCCGGCGCATCGGCCTTGGCCGGCCCCTGCAGGGTCTCGATGAAGCCGAGGAGGGAGGCGAGCGGCGTGCGAAGCTCGTGGCTGGCATTGGCGACGAAATCGACCCGCATCGCCTCGAGGCGACGCGCCGCCGTGAGATCGCGCAGGAACAAGACGACGTTGGGCTGTCCGCCCCCCGGGCCGTCCGGCATCGGCAATGCGCCGATCTGCACCTCGAACGCACGCTCGGTCGGCACACGTGTCGTGTAGAGGGTCTTCAGTGGGGCACCGGTGCGGAGCACCTCCTCGATCCCGTCGAGAACGTCGGGTGCCCGTAAGGCAAAGGAGAGCGGGTGCTTGAGCTTGAGGGCCGGTAGGAGCGTGCGCGCGGCCGGGTTGACCTCAATGACCACGCTGCGCCGATCCACCAGGATCACCGGATCGGGGATGTTGGCCAGAAGGGCCTCGGCGATGGAGTGGCGCGTGCGGGCGGCGGCCTCGGGCGGGGCCACCCTCCTCGGCCGGCTCAGGCTGCCGACGAGGCCACCAATGACGATTGCCACCGCGCCCGCGGCGACGACGGCGGCAAGGTCACCTCTCACGCTCGAGGCGACAACCGTGATCGTGGCAGCGATGCCTGCGCCGATCCAGGCCGATCTTCGCGCGCCACGGGCCATCGCTCACCGTTCCCTGGCCGAAAACACCGCTCAGGAGCCGCTTGACGCGGATGGCGAAGCCCCGCGTAGGCGCCGGACGATCTCATAGACGCCGAGCATCGCCAGGGCGACCACGAAGGGAACGAGGTAGTAGCAGACCCGGAACAGCAGCAGCGAGCCGAGGACCTGATCTCGCGGCAGGCTCGATAGGGCGAGCAGGATCGTCGCCTCGAAGACCCCGAGCCCGCCCGGTGCGTTGGAGGCGATGCCGAGCATGGCCGCCAGGACGTAGACGCCGACGAAGGTGGTGAATCCGATGGTAGAACCAGCGGGGAGCAGGACATAGAGCGTCGCCGCCGCAGCGCAGACGTCACCGATGCCCACCACCATCTGGCTCATCGACACCGTGGCGCCAGGCAGTTCGAGCGACCAGCCCTTGACCCTGACATGGCGGCGCTTCAGCGAGACCCAACCGAGATAGCCGAACACCATGAGTAGGGCCGCAAAGCCCACGCCTTGGTTCAGACGGATGCTGGTGAAGGTGAGCGCCGCCAGTTGCCCAGCCTCGACCACGAGGCTGAGACCGAGGACGACCCCCATGCCGAGCCAGAATGTGAAGCCGGCGATGACGGTGAGCGCCGCGATCTTCGCCGCGCTCAGACCTTTCTTCGAGTAGATCCAGTAGCGGATCGTTCCCGCCGTCAGGAGCGGGAAGCCGAGGGTAAAGCTAACCGCGTAGCTGGTGAACGAGGCGAGCGCCGTCGTCCTGTAGGGGACTTTGATCTTGAGCTGTCGCAGGGCGAGGGCGTCGTAGCAGGTAAGGAACAGATAGCTCACGCCGACGAACAGGAAGGCGAAGCCGAGCTGTTCGCCGGTGGCCGCCGTCAGTGCCGCATGCAGCTCGGCCCAGGTGACCTGCTGCGACAGCTTCCACAACACGCCGAGTGACACCGCGAAGATGACGATGCTGGCGGCGGTGCCGAGCCAGGCGTAGCGATTCCTGTAGGAGCGCTTCGGCGCTGGCGGAGCGCAATCCTCCGTTTCGGCCGTCGTCACGGCGTCGGCCGGCTTCACGTCGGCCCGCCGATGATGGTCTCCCGCAAAGTTCATGTCGTCGGCGTCCGCCTCCGCCGGCCTTCCCGCCCAACCTCGACGGCGGCGTGGATTGGGACCGAGCTTTTGCCGGACCGCGGCCCGTGCCCCGGCATTTAGGGTCTTTGCGTCCGGATGGCCAGTCACCTCGGCCCTTCCGCTGGTGAAGTCCGGTATGAGAGTAGCGTCGCCGCGGCTTGGGCCAGCCCCTCGACGATCCGCTGAGCCACCAGGGGGGAGGTGCAAACGAAGGTCGGACTCGGATGTGGAATGGCGAGAACCGGTATCCCCGGCCGGAGCCGTGAGAGTGGTTCGCGCGACAGGCCAGCCACGCGCCCGGCAAGCACCACGACGGCGAGGGACGGAAGCAGATCGATGAGCGGCGCGAGGTAGACGGCGGCGGACGCGATCTCGGCTTTCCTCGGTGCCCGATTGAGCGCGCCGGGCGCGTGGATGACCCAGGGAACGGCGTTCCAGATGAGGCTGTCGCGCCGTGCGATACCGGCCTCCGCCATGAAGCGGAACAGGTTGGCGGCGGTACCGGTGGGGTTGTCGCGCGAGACGATACCGGTGCGGCCGATGCACGGACCCGGTGTCTCCAGCAGCAGGAGAAGCCGTGCGCCGATCCCCCCATCCTGCGGATCGGGGTCCGGTACCTCCGCGGACCGTTCCGCCGCGATCCGTCGCGCCAGCGCGTGCAAGGGCGCCACATGCGCCGCATTTTGGCGTGCGCGACGGACAGCGAGCTGCTCCGGATCGGCGAGGCTCCTTGGCCGGATCGCGTCAGCCTCGGGCGGCATGGTCCTCGAACAGGGCGGCAACATCGGCGGACAATGTCCCGGCGAGACGGAACCGCTCAGTCCTCGCCTCGCCCGCCAGACGACCCATCAACCCTTCCACTCCACCGAACTGGAACGCGAGCTGGGTCGCATAGGCCGAGCAGGAGGCACCCTTCCGCGCCTCGGCCATCGCCGAATAGCGACACGCGCGCTCCGGCAACGCATGAAAATCTCGCTTGAACGGCTCCTTCGGTGCAGCGTCGCGAACGGTATAGGGAAAATCACGCCACCACAGAATCGGAACGGTCCATCGCGCTTGGCTCATGGCGCGGACCAGCTGGACGTGATCGACATGGCCGCCGACGGCCTGCGGGGCGAAGACGAGATCGGGAGAGACGTCGCCGACGAGGCGCGAGACCGCATCGCCGAGGGTATCGACGATGTCGTCGTCGCCGCGAGGTTCGGCGAAGAGCTCCGGTGCGGTGCCGTAGCCGCGATGCGGCGCTTCCCGAAACGGCAGGTGCAGGGGCGGCGCGATCCCGAGCGCTTCGGCCGCGCGCCGGTCCTCGTCCCGCCGGAGGGCCATGTAGTCGATCTCCGGCCCCAGTCCCTTGTCGGTCTGGCAGGCGAGGGCAAAACCCTTCGGATCGGCGACGGTGGCGGTGAAGATCGTCGCCATCACCACCTTCCAGCCCGATTCGGCCAAGGTCGCCAGGGTTCCGCCGCATGAGAAGGCGGCATCGTCGAGATGGGGTGAGAGCGCGAGGGCGACGGGCATGGTCAGAGCAGGTGGGGCTCGGCGCGGAACCGGCAGGCGGGATCATGCGGAAGGGTGTCCACGAAGTCAGTCCGGGGCCGCTCGCCTGCGACCTCGGCATAGACGTCCATGATCTGGCGGCCGACCGCCGTCCAGGAATAGACGCGGCGGCACTCGTCGAGCCCATCCCGGGCGAGACGCCGGCGCAAAGGCTCGTCCTCGATGACGCGCTGGAGCGCATCGGCGAGGGCTTCCACGTCGCCGGGCTGGACCAGCAATCCGTTCTCACCGTCGCGCAAGCAGTCGGACACGCCCACCGCATGGGTCGAGACCACGGCAAGCCCCGCAGCCATGGCCTCCAGGATGGTGTTGGAAAAGCCCTCGGCATAGGTCGGCGAAACGAAGACGTCCGCCTGCCGGTAGAGGTCGGGCACGGTGTGGTAATCCGCGTAGCCGGTGAAGCGGATCTCGGCCTCGGAAAAGTTCAGCTCGGCGGCACGGGCCTTCGAGGAATCCACGTCGGGCCCGATGCCGGAGACGATCGTCTCGAACGGGACCCCGCGCGAACGCAGCAGGCCGAGCGCGTCGATGAAGTCGAGGACACCTTTCCGGCGGTCGACCCGGCCGTGATAGAACAGCCGCACCGGCCCCGCATGCCCGGCGACACCGGGCGTGAAGCGCGCCGTGTCGACGGCGCCGGGCACGATGGTGAAGCGGTCCGGGTCGGAGCCCAGCCGGTCGCAGACCTCCTCCACGAAGGAGCGGCCGCCGATGAGGAGGGCGTTGGCATGGGCCAGCACCTCGCACATGGCGACGCGATGGGTCTCGCAGCAGGACCCGACCCAATGGCCGTCACCGCCCTGGATCGAGACGACGTTGGGAACGCCGATCCGCTTCGAGGCGAGCAGCGTCGCCCAGCCGGTTGGATAGCCGTATTGGGCGTGGAGAAGATCGAAGGGCTGAAGCGCGTGTTCGGCCACGACGGTCTCCACCATCGTCTCGATGTCGCGCTCGAAATCGCCGTTCGTCTGCTCGCCGACCTGTTCGAGGCCGATGACGCGCACACCCGGTACTGAGGGCGGCGGGCCACCGCCATAGACGCGGGTGCCGAATGCATCGCCCCGGTACTGGCTGATCATCGTCACGTCGTGGCCGGCATCAACCAGTTCGCGCAGCAGGTTCTGCGCGTACACGCTCATGCCGGAAATCGCCGGAAAGTAGCGGCGGCTGACGAAGCAGATCCTCACGCGTTCACCTCTGCCTTGTGGTTGCGGCAGGTCCGCAGATAATCCAGCGATCTCGGCACCATGACGTCGGCGCGGTGGCTCTCGCGGGAGAGTTCGACGCAGACGAGGCGCTGGAAGCCGATGGCGTCGAGGGCATCGAGCACACCGGCGACCTCCATGTCGCCCTCACCGAAGGGCAGGTGGATATGCTCGCCCCGCGCCATGTCCTCGATGGCGACGGTGCCGATGACGTCGGCGAATTCCGCCACGGCCAACGCCGGATCGCGCTCGCCGGTCACGAGGCAATGGCCGGTATCGAGGGCGAGCCTCAAGCCTTCGATGTTCAAGGCGGCGAAATCGTCCAGGGTCTCCACCAGCATGCCGGGTTCCGGCTCGAGGCAGGCGACGATGCCCTGCTCACGGGCATAAGCCACGATCTCGGCGACGCCATCGCCGAGCCAGAGGCGGGCCTCGTCCCGGTCGATGCCGGATCTCGGAACGCCGGCCCAAAACGACACCGCCTCCGAATGCAGGATTACGGCGATGTCCACCGCCCGCTTGAGGAACCCGATGCGCCGGGCGCGCCCGGAAGCGTCCGCGCTCACGAGGGTCGGCTCGTGCTTTGCCCTTGGGTCGAGGAGGAAGCGGGCACCGGTCTCGATGACGCTGCCGAGGCCGAGCCGTTGCAGCCGGCTCGACACGCGCTGGGCCTCCTGGGCCCAGTTCTCGGCGAACGGATCGAGATGGTGGATGTCGAGGGTCAGTGCCACGCCCTGGTAGCCGGCATCGGCGATGAGATCGATGGCGTCGTCCAGGCGATGGTTGGCCGTGCCGTTGGTGTTGTAGGCGAAACGAAGGGTCATGCCGCCCTCCCCTGCTGTTCGAGGCGGAACGGCGCGTGATGCGATTCCGGCTCGCGGTAAAGCGGGTAATGCCGCCCGACGATCTCGTCTGCCAGGGCCACGTCGAAGAGCGGCTGGCCACCGAGACGATCGAGCGATTCGGGGGTGAGACGCACGGGGAGCTTCGTCTCGCTGGCCTCACCGAACGTGATCAGCGGATGGTCCCGCTCGATCAGTTTGGCGGCGTTGCGCTCGCCGATGCGGTGATAGCTCATCGTCTCGACTTCCAGCCCCGGTACGATCGCCTTGACCACACCGACGCTGCCGCCTGGCGGAGAGCAATCCACGTAGAGAACGTCGAACCCGGCCTCTTCGAGGCGCTCGCGGGCGATCCGTCCACGGGCATGGCCATCGGGGGCCTCCGTCGTCGGCAGGTCCGTGAACGCCTTGGTGCTGCGCTCGGAATAGACCGTGTCCTTCAGAACGTCGCGCAGCCCCTCCGGCGGCAGGACGATCCATTCGAGCATGGCTTTCAGGGCGCGGCTCTCCTCCAGATCGAGGCTCGGCAGAGCCTTCTGGATGAAGGCGTTGACGTAGCCCAGCGGCGTCACCCGTTCGGCGAAGGAAAGTGGGCCGTGGCCGAAGGCCTTGCGCACGCGGGCCGCCTGAAATTCGAGGAGCGCCTTGCGCAGAGCCCGCTCGCGGTCCGGATCACAGGCCTCGCCGCAGGCGGAGAGGGCCACGGGGACCGGAGCGTCGGCGGGGTTCCGGTCGTGACCGACGACGTAGATGTTGGTGAGACCGAACTGGTCGGTGGCGAATTTCGGCAGCGCCCGGATGCCGAGATCGTCGAGACGAGCGAGCATAGCCCTGTTTTCCGGGCCGATCCCGTCGAGATCGAGCATCACGCCCTGGTCGAGGGCGCGGAACAGGAGGCCGTTACCGTCGCGCTGGAGCAGTTCGAGCAGGCCGTGGCCGAGGGCGAACTCCACATCCGGCCCGGCGCCGAGGCCGTTGGTGATGAGGTTGGTGAAGGGCTTGTAGCCCTCCGACAGTTCGAAATAGTCCGTGGCCGCGATGTCGAGGGGCATCAGAACGGTCTCGCCCGTGCGCGCCCGGACGCTCGGTGTCCATTCGAGCACCGTGTCGCGGCCAACCGAGGAGCCGGCGGGCAGACACAGGGTGAGCGGATCGGCGACTGAACCAATGCCGAAGACCTTGGTCAGGTCGTGGTAGGAGCCTCGCTCCTTCTTGCGCGGCATGACCGCCAGCGATGGCATCAGGTTCTCGGCGATTTCGGCGACCGCGCCGATCAGCGCCTCGTCGTCGGTGGCGCCGTAGCCGATACCGCTCGGCATGGCGCCGACGAAGAACGGATCGTCGAGGAATAGCGAGACGAACCAGACAGGGATGCCGGTCCGGTCGAGAGGGGCCAGGGGGAAGCCGACGATGCGCCCCTTCGGCAGGATGTCGAGATAGGCGCGCACGGGCTCGGGCAGCGACGCGGGCAGCCCCTCGATGACCCGCGGGCTGCCATAGGTGTAGGGCCGGGGAGACTTGATGCGCGGGTCGCGCGCCCGGGCGTCCTGATCGTGTTCGCTCATGTCGGTCGTCCCTCAGTTCAGGATAGTCCCACCCATCGACCTCATCCTGAGGTGCCGCAGCGTCGCTGCGGCCTCGAAGGAGGCCTCCGGGACCGAGAGCGATCGCTGGAAGTCTCTTTCGAGGCTGCTTCGCAGCACCTCAGGATGAGATCCGGGGTGGGAAGCAAGTAGGCGTCGCGGTCCGCATTCTAGTCCCCATTGACCCGAGCGGTCCGGCAACCTTCGTAAGCCCGCGCCAGGAGCCGCATCGTGTGAAGGTCGCGCTCGGCACTGTAGGCGTCGCGCTCGGCGGGCCGGCGCAGGGCGCAGCCGAAGGCGCGGACCTGTTCGAGGAAGGGCGAGGCCTCTGCGTCGAAGGAGAGGGCTTGCGCCTGCCCGCTGACACCGTCGGTGAGGCTGAGCGTGCCGCCCGCCACCTGCCCCATCGTGTCGATGGCGGTGAGGGCCCCCTTGGTGCCGATCACTTCGAGGCGGCGGCGCGGCAGCGCATCAGGGCAATTGTAGGCGACGTGAAGGTTGGCGAGGATGCCGGAGCCGGTACGGCCGATGAGAAGCGCGCCGTCGTCGACGGCGTAATCCTGCGCCCTCGCCTGGGTCAGAGCGGCGATGTCCTCGATGGACTCGTCGAGGAGGAAATCAACGAGGTCGATGCCGTGGGGTGCCAGATCCATCAGCGCTCCGCCGCCTGCCTTCAGCGGGTCGATGCGCCAATTGTCCTGGCCGGCGAAGGAGGTCCAGGCGCGGTCGAGCCAACAGGCATAGACGACGCGGATGGTGGTGACGGCGCCGATGCGGCCCTGGCGGATCGCGTCGCGCATGGCCCGGTGCGCCGGGTGATGGCGCTGGTCGAAGGCGGTGCCGTAGAAGATGCCGCCTTTGCCAACCGCGGCGACCATCGCCTCGGCGTCGGAGAGCGAGGCCGCCATCGGCTTTTCGCAGAGCACCGCCTTGCCCGATGCGGCGAGGGCCTCCACCGCCTCTCGGTGGAGGTGGTTCGGGGTCGCCACGTAGACCGCCTCGACCTCCGGCTCCGAGAGCAGACCGGCGATGTCGGCATGAGCGCGAGCGCCTTCCGCCTCCGCGGCAGCGCGCGATGCCTCTCCGGGATCAGACACGGCAACGAGCCGATGCCCCGCCGCGCGGATGCCGGGCGCCATGTAATCACGCGCGACCCAGCCGTAGCCGACGATGCCCCAACCGATGGAATCGCCCATCACCAGCGCTCCGGCAGGTCGACGAACTCGCGGCGACGGACACGGTCCTCGTGGGGCGATTGCTCGCCGCCGACCCAATCGAGGAACTCGGGTCCGTCCGAATGCAACGGATAGGTCACCCGGGACGCGTATTCCGACTCGTAGCGTTCGGAGGGCCAAGCGACGGTGTAGCCGCCTGCCGGGTCGGGCTCATAGAGCGGGTTAAGGCGAAGCGACGTTCCCTCGGTCGGCCAGGTCAGACCATCGAGGATGGCGCGCGGGGCTGGCCTCATTCCGGCGCCGGCGACCACGGAGAACGCCTCCACATGTCGCAGGTCGGCCGGGCGCCGTGGCGACGGCGCGCGCTTCTCGACGAGGGCGCGGGTGAGTTCGTCGTCGTCATAGACGAGAGCGTCCGGAAACAGCTCCTCGATCTCGTCCGCCGAGACCGCCCGACCGGCCGAGAAGCCCGGCCGCTCGGAATTGTGGATGTGGCTGAGAACGAGCCAGCCATCGTCGCCGGCATTCTGGCGGAGGCATTCGAGCACGGCAGGCTTGTCGTCGAGGAAGTAGAACGCGTCGTTGCAGACGACGAGATCCACCGGCGCACCCGGGATCGGCCAATGCGGCGAGCCGGCATCGAAACAAACGAACTGCGCCGTCTTGCCGACGACCCAATGGCGCGCCACCCAAAGCTTGGCGAAGACGACGTCGGCGCCCGCTACTTTGACGCCGCGCGCCTGGATCTCGCGCAGATAATGGCCGATGCCGCAGGCGAATTCGAAGACGCAGAGGGGGTCGTTCCAATGCGCCTCGAGGAGCGTCAGCCCGGCGAGGTAGGTCGGGTCGCTCCAGCGATGCAGGAAGTAATCGCCGACCCGACCCCAGCCGAGAAGACGCACGGCGTCCCGCAGACTGGCCTTGCTGCGGTCGCGGACGAGGGCATGGAGGTCCAGGGGATCGGCCGGCGGGCCGGTCCACCAATCGTCCTGGTCGGCAAGCAGACCTTCCAGGGCGAGATCGTCCTGACCGTTGTCGAGCAAGGCGAGCGTGGATTCGACGAGGTCGTCGCGCCCGGTCCGGAGGTAGGGAATGCCGTCCACGACGGGCCAGCGCGCATTCGTCTCCACATCGCGGAGGGAATGCGGCGTGTCGGCTTTGAGCGCGTGCCCCGTGTGAGGGGAGAGGAGGTCGAATGGAATCATGACACGCGGCCCATCCTGCCGCTGCAAACCATCACGGGATTCGCATGTCCCTGAGGACACGGTCGTGGAAGCCCTTCACCGGGCCGGCATGGACCAGCTCCATGTCGTCGAGCACGGTCGTCATGGTGAGGGACGCGGCCTTAAGGTGCTGGGAAATCTGGAGAACCCGGTCGATGCAATCGGCCGCGTGGAAGGCGCGACCCTCGGCCGTCGCATCGTCGGGCAGGACGGCGCGCGCCCGCTCAACGGTCTCGCGCAAGGGGGCGTCCAACTCGTCGAGAGCCCATTGCGTCGTCCGCGCCATGATCGGAGCGAGGTGGTCGCCGAGCAGCATTTCGCCGGTGAAACCGGCATCGGGCATCGCCGCGTTGTGGAAGTGGTGGCTCATGGCCGCCAGGAAAACCAAAGTAGGGTCGGCCCGGTAGAACGGGCTCAGCACGACCCCGTAGACCGCCACCATCAGGCAATGTTCGGCATGGTTCTCGGGCGGCTCCAGCAGGATGCGAGGCTTGCCGGGACAGGTCACGCCGGCCCTCGGCTGGTGGCTCAGTGCCGCCACGAAACCCGGTAAAGGACCGCCATGAACCACCCCGTTCGTGCGCAACGCGACGGCCATACGCCGTTTCAGCTCGGGGTCGACCGTGGCGGTGACGGCGTCGAGTCCGGATGTCAGAACGTCGCCGATCTCCGCCTCGCCGAGACCGGTGGAGGCGAGGAAAGCGGCGTCGAGGTCGCAGAGCCGGGAGGCCGCGAGCGCCTTGGCGGTGATGTCGATGGCGACCGTCTCGGGATCGGCGCCACCGGTCAGGGCCGACCAGCCTTGCGCGAACAGCCGCTCGGCGATGGAGCCGATG
The DNA here is from genome assembly GCF_001422895.1 of Methylobacterium sp. Leaf106. Lineage (NCBI taxonomy): Bacteria > Pseudomonadati > Pseudomonadota > Alphaproteobacteria > Hyphomicrobiales > Methylobacteriaceae > Methylobacterium > Methylobacterium sp. Leaf106. The sequence goes on along the minus strand of NZ_LMNB01000023.1, from coordinate 582,469 downwards.
CGCCCGGCCGAATGCACGCGCTTGAGGTCGTTGAGTTCGACGAACAACTCGCGCAAGGCGAAGGGGGCGGCCATGCCGCCCCCCGTATCGGACGAGGTCATTGCTGGCCGCCGAGCCACTCGAGCAGCATGTGCTGCTGCTTGCCGAAATCGTGCTCCGGCCCATGGCCGTTGGCGACCATCGGCGCCTTGAAGAACGAGGACAGTTGCTCCTGGGGGCCGCTCTCGCCGCGCTTCTTGGCGAGGTCGAGAACGCGGGCGATCTCGATCACAAGGGGTGCGGCCAGGATGGAATCCTTGCAGAGGAAGTTGACCTTGATCTGCATCCGCTGACCGAGAAAGCCGGTGACGTCGATATTGTCCCAGGCTTCCTTGTCGTCGCCACGCGGACGGTAATAGTGGATGTGGACCAGATGGTCCTCGACCGGATAGCCGAGGATCGAATCCAGCACCGTACCCTTGGTGTTGAGCTTCGACTGGAGCGAATCCTTGTCGTTCAGGGCGAGACCGTCGCGGTTGCCGAGGATGTTGGTGGAGAACCAACCATCCACGTGCAGGGCGCGGGCCTTGAGGGCCGGCGCCAGGACGGTCTTCATCATGGTCTGGCCGGTCTTGCCGTCCTTGCCCGCCAACGGCACGCCGTTCTCGCGGGCGAGTTCGAGCAGGGCCGGAATGTCGGCGGCCACGCTCGGGGTGAAGTTGGCATAGGGCACGCCGCTCTGGATCGCCGCATAGGCGTAGAGCATCGCCGGGCTGATCGCCTCGTCGCTGGAATCGAGACCCTTCTCGAAAGCGTCGCGGGAGTTCAGTGCGGGCGCGTCCAGGTTGGGCCAACGTTCCGTGGAGGCGAGGTTGATCACGACGACCTCGTCGAGATTGCTCTCCAGGCGAAAACGACGAAGGTCGTTCGCGATGACGGAGACGGCCTCGCGGTGATCGGCGGCGACGATGCGGTTGGCACCCTCGATGTTCTTGCAGAACTTGGCGCTGCCGACAGCCGGCCAGGGCTTGATGCCCTTGAGTACCTGGGCGCCGTTCTCGATATCCTGCTTGGTGAGCACGCCGTGGCCGGTGGCGGCCGAGGCGAGATCGTCGTCGTTGAGATCCCAGCCGCCGAAAACGAGATCCTTGTAATCGGCCAATCCGGCAACCGAGAGGCCTGCGAGAGGCAACCCGTCGAGGCGGTTCGATCCGGATTTGATCATCTCGATGCCGGCGATGGCGGTGGTGGCGACAGCGCCACCCATACCGACGAAGGCAACGCCGACGCGGCGACCGGTCTGCATGCTCATTGGAAAAAGGCTTCCTTCAATGGGTCCATCGGGGCGCGTCTCGTCGATGTTTCGAAATCGCCCTCTGGGACCATCGTAACTGGGCTACGGAGCCTTCGTTCCAACCCCGGCCAGAATGCCTTTTTGACGCGGCCTCTCTGAACCGCGTCCGAACGATTACTTAAAATATCGTTAAATCATAGCCTTAACCGTTCCTTAAGCGTGCCACGCTTGAATCACGGAGCTGTCCCAATGTGGTCACAGCTCCCAGCGAGATGTCCGCTCGCTGAACTGATCGAAGCCGCGTCCTAGAACGCCGCGGCACGAACAAGGAACAATGATGGGGCTTTTCCCGGAGCCGGCGCACCGCGCCGACGACGCGTGCTGTCTCGTGCCTGACGAGACCCTGGATCGTGACGAGACGGTGGCTTGGCTGAAGCCCGGTTCCCTTCACGGCAGGAAAAAGGCATGCACCACGGTATCGGCCAAACTCACTGTCGCGAAGATCGCAATCGGCCTGCTGCTCGGCTCAGGTTTGCCACAGAGCGCACTGGCGCCGGCAGCGACCGCCCATGACCGCATCGACATCCGCGCCTACGTCGCCAACGATTTCGCGGCAACCACCATCGACAAACCCACGGATTGGGATGGGGTTCCCCTCCTCGACCAGGAACCTGCGACGGCCAGCCTGATCGAGAACGACCTCGCCTCTCTTCCCCAGAGCCGCGAGAGCGACGGCCGGGACGTGCTTCGGTTCGGCGACATGAATGTCCCGCGCGACATCGTCGAGACGATCCTGAAGGCGTCGTCCGAAACCGGGGTCGATCCGGTCTACATGATGGCGCTGGCCGACAAGGAATCGAGCTTCTCGACCACCGTGAAGGCCTCGACCTCTTCGGCCGAGGGCCTGTTCCAGTTCCTCTCCGCCACCTGGCTCGAACTGGTGCGGACCTATGGCGCCCGCTACGGCTATGAGACCGAGGCCAACGCCATCACCGGCCGCGGCAGCGCCATCACGATTCAGGACGAAGCCACCCGCACCCGCGTGCTGCGCCTTCGGCAGGACCCCTATGTGGCAGCCCTCATGGCCGGCGAACTGATCAAGCGCGACCGCGCCCGCATCGAGCAGCGCATCGGCCGCGAACTGAAGACCTCCGAACTCTATCTCGCCCATTTCCTCGGGACGTCGAGCGCCGGCAAGTTCCTGACGCTGAGCGACGACAACCCGGACCTCGTGGCCAAGCAGGCTTTCCGCGCCGCAGCCCGCGCCAACCGCAGCCTCTTCACCGCGAAGACCGGCAAGCACCGCCGCAGCCTCACCGTCGCGGAAGTCCGCGAGCGCCTCGGCGACATGATCGACCGCCGGCTCGACCAATATGAAGGCGTCACCGCCCTGGTCGGCACCCAGGACGTCAACCCGGGGACGAACAGCGATCCGAGCCAGGCCTCGGCCCTCCTCGATGCCAGCCTGCGCGTTTCGGCCCCGACCCAGCGGATGCAGGTGACCGAGGCTTTGCCGAGAGAGTAGAGCTTCGGAGGAGATTCGGCGCTCGGGCTGCACGGGACCAAAGGGCGTGACGATGCCGCTTCCGGCATGGCGTCCACGGTTCTTTCCGGTCTAGAACCGCCAAATCAGCGCCGACGGTAAGCCGACGGGACCTGCACTCCTGGATGACGACCGGCGGCCGATGACAGATCAAGAACCGGAACGGCCGAAGGCCCCTGACGTGCCGGATGCCCGAACCGCCGCCCGCGAAGCCGGGCAGGCGGCACGTGTCCTGTTCAGGCATCTCGGCTTCCTCCTCGCCACGGCCTTACGCGGCCTCGCGCGGGGCTCGCTTTCGACGGGGCGCGCTGCGAGGCGGATGCTCGGCACCCTCGGTTCGAGGCTCAGTGCGCGCGCCGCCTCCGCGCGGACGAGCGACACGGGCACTCCGCCTGCGGCAGGGATCGCTCCGGCGGCGCAGACGCCACAATCGGGCTGGCGCGGCCGTCTGCGGCAACGGCCCTACCTCGCCGCCGGTCTCGCGGCCCTCGCCCTGCCGCTGGTCTTCGTCGCTTGCCTCGTCCTCTACAGTTTCGCGACCCTGCCCCCGCTCGGCGGGGTGGTGCCGGAAGGCGGCCAGCGCGCCCTCACGGTGGAGGCGGATGACGGAAGGGTCTTCGCCACGCGCGGCGCCTTCCAGGGCCAGAAGCTCACGGCGGCGGACATGCCCGCTCATCTCGCCCAGGCCGTGGTCTCCATCGAGGACCGGCGGTTCTACTCGCATTGGGGGGTCGACCCGCGCGGGCTGGTGCGGGCGCTCTGGCGCAACACCGTGAGCGGCGGCGTGCGCGAGGGCGCGTCCACCATCACGCAGCAATATGTGCGGCTCACCTCCCTCACCCAGGAGAAGACGCTGCGCCGAAAGATCCAGGAGGCGTTCCTGGCCCTGCGCGTGGAGAGCACGATGTCGAAGGAGGAGATCCTTCTCGGCTATCTCAACACCGCCTATTTCGGGGCCGGCGCCTATGGGATCGACGCCGCGTCCCGGCGCTATTTCGGCAAGGGCGCGAAGGCGCTGACGCTGCCCGAGGCGGCGATGCTGGCGGGCCTCGTCCGGGCGCCGTCGCAATTGGCGCCGACGCGCAACTTCGGCGGCGCCAAGGAGCGCGCCGACATCGTGCTGCAGACCATGGTCGAGACCGGCGCGATCACCGCCGCCGAGGCCGACAAGGCACGCGCCGAGACGATCACCCTGCGCACCCCGCCGGAGACGCCGCCGGGCACCAACTACTTCCTCGACATGGTGTCGGCGGACGCCAAGCGCCTCTCCGACACGGCCGGCGACGTCACGCTGCGCACGACCCTCAACCTCGATTTGCAGAGCCTGGCGGAGGGCGTCATCGCCCGGCGGCTCGATGCGGAAGGGGCCAAGAAGAAGGCGAGCCAGGGCGCCATGGTCGTCCTGAACAAGGAGGGCGCGATCCTCGCCATGGTGGGCGGGCGCGATTACGAGGACAGCCAGTTCAACCGGGCGACCCAGGCCAAGCGCCAGGCCGGGTCGCTGTTCAAGCTGTTCGTCTACCTCACCGCCTATGAGAAGGGCCTCTCGCCGGAGACGGTGCTGGTGGACCGGCCGATCCAGATCGGCGATTGGGAGCCGCAGAATGCAAGCGGCCGTTTCCGGGGCGCGGTCCCCCTCCGCACCGCCTTCGCGCAATCGATCAACACCATCGCCGCGCAACTGGCCGACGAGATCGGCATGGCCTCCGTGATCGAGACCGCGCGCAAGCTCGGCGTCACCTCCGACCTTCCCAACGTCCCGAGCCTCGCCCTCGGCTCGGCCGAAGTCTCCCTGCTGGAGATGACACGGGCCTATGCCGGCGTGCTGGCGAGCGCCCAGCCCCTCGACACCTACGGCGTCCATGCCATTCGCGGCCCCGGCCCAGACCCGCTCTACCTGCGCCCCGACGCCAAACCGACGACGCCGCTGCCGGGCGAGAGCCGCGCGATGATGCTCGATTCGCTTCAGGCCGTGGTGGATAGCGGAACCGGGCGCGCGGCGCGGATCACCAACCTCGCGGTGGGCGGCAAGACCGGGACGACGCAGGATTACCGCGATGCCTGGTTCGTCGGCGTGACCCCGGACCTCGTCGTCGGCGTCTGGGTCGGCAACGACGACAATTCCTCCATGAACAAGGTCGGCGGCGGCGACCTGCCGGCGGCGATCTTCAAGGATTTTACCCAGCGCGCCACCGTGCAGATGGCGTCACGGCGCAAGCGCCCCTCGGCCGCCCGCGCCGAGCCGGCCCCCGCCGCCAAAGAGACCAGTGCGGCCGGGGCGTTGCGCGGCGTGCCGGAGGTGATCGATACCGGCACTCTCTCGTTCCGAGGCCGGACGGTGCGCCTGCTGGGCGTCGATGGCGAGCGCGGCGCCCTGGCGCGCCAACTCGCCCGCTATCTGCGCCGGCGCGAAGTCGTCTGCGAGCCGGCGGCCAACGGCACGGTCGACGAGGCTCAGCCTGCGGGCCTGCGCTGCCAGATCGACGGCGACGATCTGGCCTCCCTCATCCTCACTGCCGGCGGTGCCCGCGCGTCGGAGGATGCCCCGTCGGACCTTCTGGCGGCGGAGGAGCAGGCCCGTTCCGAGCGGGCCGGTTTGTGGCGGCGCGAGCGGTAGGTTCGTTCGCCCGCCATTGACAAGCGACCATGCCTCACCCATTTGTGCAGCACACTACATGATAGCAAGCTGCACAAATGACCCGTGATCGACAGAGGATCGCGACGGAGTTTTCCTTCGCGCTCAACGCCGCCGCCAACCGCATGGTGCGGCTGCACAAGCCGTTCCTCGAGCCGCTTGGGCTGACATTCTCGCAGTACCTCGTCGCCCTCGAATTGATGAACGGCTCGCCGCTGTCCGTGGGCGAGTTATGTGTCCGCCTCGACATGGAGACGGGCACCCTGACGCCTCTGCTCAAGCGGCTGGAGGCCGCCGGCGTGGTGACGCGGACGCGTGACGCGTCCGACGAACGCCGGGTTCTGATCGATCTCACCCCGCATGGCCGGGCCATGGAAGACGCGCTTCGCGGCATCCCCGACAAGATCCGGACGGCGTGCCAGCTGACCCCTGACGGCCTCGAAGCGCTTCGGCGCACGCTCGACGGACTCGCGCGCCCGATCACCGCCCCCTGAGGGGCCATCCATCCAACTGCAAAGGAACCAGACATGAAGATCGGCGTCATCGGCACCGGCAACATCGGCGGCACGCTCGCCCGCAAGCTCAGCGCGGCAGGGCACGAGGTCCGCGTCGCGAATTCGAAGGGCCCCGACGGCGTGCGCGCCTTCGCCGAGGAGATCGGCGCGACTCCCGCCGATGCCCACGGTGCCATCGCGGGCGCGGACCTCGTGATCCTGTCGATTCCGTTCCCCGCCGTGGCGCAGCTGCCGAAGGACCTGTTCGACGGCCTGCCCGAGGCGACCCCCATCGTCGACACGGGCAACTACTATCCCGGCCTGCGCGATCCGCAGATCGCGGAACTCGACGCCGGGAAGACGGAGAGCGTCTGGGTGTCGGAACAGATCGGCCGTCCGATCATCAAGGCGTTCAACAACATCCTCGCCGACTCGCTCGCCGAACTCGGTCGTCCCGCGGGAGCGCCCGATCGGATCGCCGTCGCCGTGGCGGGCGATGACGATGCGGCGAAGCGGACCGTGATGGGCATCGTGGACCAGGTCGGCTTCGATCCGGTGGATGGGGGGTCGCTGGCGGAATCCTGGCGTCAGCAGCCCGCCACCCCGAGTTATTGCTGCGACTACGACGCGGAGACGATGCACAAGGCCCTGCTCGCCGCAGTGAAGGGAGAGGCGCAAAAGACCTTGATCCGGGTCTACGGCCTCATGGGAAAGCTCGGTCCCAACCCCAGCCATGCCGACATCATCGCCATGAACCGTTCGGTGCATTCCGGCAATTGAGAGCTGACAACGCGAAACCTAGGATAGTTCGATATGAAGATTGGTATACTCGGCAGCGGGTTCATCGGCGGTACCCTGGCCAAGACACTCAGCGCCGCTGGGCATCGCGTAAAGGTCGCGAATTCGCGTGATCCGCGCACCATCGATGCCGACGTGCTGTCCACCGGAGCGCAGGCGGTGACGAAGGAGGATGCGGTCGCGGATGCCGACGTGGTCATCCTCTCGATCCCCTTCTGCGGCATCACCGCCCTCGCGCCGTTGCTCGCCGGACTGCCCGCCGAGTCCGTGGTGATCGATACCTCGAACTACATTCCCGCGCGCGACGAGCGGATCGAGGCGATCGAGAACGGTCAGGCGGACAGCGCCTGGGTCGCCGAGCGCCTCGGTCGTCCCATCGCGAAGGCGTGGAACTCGATCTACTCCGTGACCTTGAAGGAGATGGGCCGTCCCGCCGGCCACCCGGAGCGCATCGCCGCCCCCGTGGCAGCCGACCGCGACCGGGACCGGGAGGTGACGATGGCGCTCGTCGAAGACTCGGGCTTCGACGCCTATGATGCAGGCACACTCGCGGATTCCTGGCGGCAACAGACCGGCTCACCCTGCTACTGCACCGAGGTGACGCTGGCAGACCTGCCCGAAGCACTGGCAGCCGCCGATCTGGCCCGCTCGCGCAGGCGGCGGGACCTGATGTTCGCTGTCTACCAGGAGCGGTTCGAGCTCGGGACCAATCCGGGCCGGGACTTCATCGTCGGTCTCTCCAGAATACTGAACGCGGCATAGAGCGGCCTACCGGAACGGCGGTTCGTCGAAGCTGCGCAGCTTGCGCGAATGCAGGCCGTTCCGGTCGGCGCGGAGGATATCGAGGGCGGACAGGCCGATGAGCAGGTGCTCGGCCACTGCCCGCTCGTAGAAGGCGTTGGCCGCGCCCGGCAGCTTGATCTCGCCATGGAGCGGCTTGTCGGAGACGCAGAGGAGCGTGCCGTAGGGAACCCGCAGGCGGTAGCCTTGTGCCGCGATGGTGCCGCTCTCCATGTCGACGCCGATGGCGCGGGAGAGGTTGATCCGCCACCGCTCCTGGCTGAAGCGGAGCTCCCAGTTGCGGTCGTCGTAGGTCACCACCGTGCCCGTGCGCAGGCGCCGCTTCAGGTCGTCGCTGGTCTCGCCGGTGACGCTGGCGGCCGCGGCCTGCAGCGCGAGCTGGACTTCGGCCAGGGCCGGCACCGGCACGTCCGGCGGAACCAGCTCGTCGAGGATACGATCCCGGCGCAGGTAGCCATGGGCGAGGACGTAGTCGCCGATGGTCTGCGACTGCCGCAACCCGCCACAATGGCCGACCATGAGCCAGCAATGCGGACGCAGGACCGCCAGATGGTCGGTGATCGTCTTGGCGTTGGAGGGGCCGACGCCGATGTTGACCAGCGTCGTGCCCTGCATCGACCCGTCGGGGCCGCGCGCGACGAGGTGATAGGCCGGCATCTGGAACTTGTGCCAGGGCGAGGCGGCGACGAGGGCCGCCGGATCGATGCCCGCCGCCTCCTCCCGCGAGACGGTGATGCCGCCGGGCAGGATCATGCGCTCGTAGCCGTCCCTGCCGCTGGCCAGCTGCTCCAAGCCGTGCCGGATGAAGCCGTCGACGTAGCGATGGTAGTTCGTGAGCAGGATCCACGGCTGGACGTCGCGCCAGTCGCAGCCGGTGTAATGGACGAGACGGCGCAGGGAGTAATCGACCCGGATCGCGTCGAACAGCGCCAGGGGCTTGGGCTCTTCGGCCGGCGCAACCCAGAGGCCGTCGGCGATCTCGTCTCCCACCACCGAGAGCAGCGGGACGGGGAAGTAGGTGGCCAGATCGCGCGGCGTGATCCCGCTGCCCGAGAGGTTGGCGCCCGGCTCCAGCACATAGGGATAGGGAATCTCCTGCGCGCTCAATCCGACTTCGAGGGTCGCACCGTAATCCCGGATCAGGGGCGTCAGCTGCTCCAGCAGGTACGGCCGGAAATGCGCCGGCTGCGTCACCGTGGTGGCGTAGGTGCCGGGAGACTGGAACTTCGCCGTCGCGCGGGAAAAACGCGGGATCGGCCCGGACGGGTGATAGGTGATCCGCAACTCGGGATAGCGGAACTGAAGCCGCTCGGCATGGTCGGGCGCGGCGCCTCCGTCGAGATAGCGGGTCAGGGCGGTCTGGAGCGACTGGATCGCACCCGCGTAGAGAGCGGCGAGGCGGTCGACGGCGGTCTCGGCATCGCCCACGGATTCCATCGGGCGCCATTCGCTGGTGGTCACGCTCTCTCCTTGGGAAGGCTTCGGCCCGAAGGCCAGCGGTGCCGCCGACGGCCATATGCAAGAATCTATACCGCACCGGCGCCCGATGGAACGATGCGGCCCGCATGGCGGCTCGCTGTCGACCGGCTTGCGCACGCGGGCGAGTTGTCCGACATGGTCGCTTCGAACGGCTCGGGGGTCTTCCGGGCACCGCCTCTCCAAATCCGATGCGTCTGATGAGCGACCCGATCGACCGGCGGCCCGGCGAAGAGACCGTCACGCTGCCCGCCTCCCACGATGCCGGGCTCTACTTCATCGGCCGTGTCCGGACCCCGTGGGCGACTCGCGCGGAATGCCCCAAGAACGGGCTTCAGACCGACGCCATCTGCACGCTGGAGGTCGATGCCACCTTCGCCCCCGGCTTGCAGAACGTGGAGGGGGCGAGCCACCTCATCGTGCTTTACTGGATGGACCGGGCCGCCCGGGACATCGTGCGCCAGAGGCCGCGCCATGCGGAGGGCAGCCGGGGCACGTTCTCCCTGCGCTCGCCGGCGCGCCCGAACCCCATCGCGCTCTCGGTGGTGGAACTCCTCGGCATCGACGGAGCGACCCTGAGCGTCCGGGGGCTCGACTGCCTCGACGGCACGCCGCTCCTCGACATCAAGCCCTATTACGCCACGACGGATTCGCGGCCGGGCGCCACCGTCGACAGGGCCGGCACGGCGAAGACATCGGAGGTATCGAAGACATCGGACGTGCCGGGAGCAACCCGATGAAGGCCCTGCGTCTGGGCATTGCCGGGCTGGCCGTCCTCGGTGTGGGCTTCACCGTCGGATGGGTCGAGAAGCCCTCGCGTCTCAACGCCCGGCTCTACGCCACGGACCGGCTGCCTTCGATCCAGGCCCATCTCGACGATGCACCGAACGGCTACATCCTCCTCGCCGGCGATTCGCAGGCCGAGTTGCAGAGCCCGGCCCAGCGGGTCTGCGGCACGGAGATCGTCAATGGCGGCATCAGCGGCGCATCGGCTTCGGTCTATGCCGATCTCGTGGCCAAGCTGTCGGTGAAGACCCGCGCCCGCGCGGTGGTGGTCTTCATCGGAACCAACGACCTGCAGCGGAAGAAGGAGCCGTTGTCCGACAGGACCGCCCAGGGCTTCGACGACGCGGTTGAGCGGATCGTGACGCGGCTGCAGGCCGGCAGCGACCGTGTCGTGGTCGCCGCCGTTCCGCCCATCTCCCGTTCGGTGGAAAAGCGCCTCGAACCGGCGGCGGTCGTCGCGTACTCCGCGCGGATCGAGGCTCTGTGCCGGCGCCTCTCCTGCCGGTACGTGGACCCCTACGCGGATCTGCGCGACGGCGACACCGGGTTCGCCCTGCCCGGCGCCTTGCGCGACGCTCTGCACATCACCGATTATCGCCGCGTCATGCGGGCATTGGAGCCCGTACTCTGCGCCGCAGCGCCCTGATCAGGCCTCGGCGTGATGGCCCGCCGCCGGGGCCGTCGATGCGCCGCCCGCGGGGCGGTCCCCCTTCGGAGCCTTGATGCGGTACCAGCCGACATAGAGCGCGGGCAGGAAGAACAGGGTCAGGAAGGTGGCGGCGATGATGCCGCCGATCATGGCGTAGGCCATCGGCCCCCAGAAGACCTCCCGCGCGATGGGGATCAGGGCGAGGCTCGCCGCGCCGGCCGTGAGCAGGATCGGCCGCATCCGGTGGCAGGTCGCCTCCACCACCGCGTCCCATGGGGCGTAGCCCTCGCGGTCGTACTCGTCGATCTGCATCACCAGGATCACCGAGTTGCGGATGATGATCCCGATGAGCGCCAGCACGCCGAGGATGGCGACGAAGCCCAGCGGCTTGCCGAAGGGCAGCAGGATCGCCACCACGCCGATGAGGCCGAGGGGCGCCACGCTCGCCACCAGGAACAGCTTCTGGAAGCTCTGGAGCTGGATCATCAGGAACATCGCCATGGCGAGCAGCATCACCGGCGCCACCGCCGCGATGGGTCCGCTGCCCTTGGCGCTCTCCTCCACCGCACCGCCGACCGCGAGGGTGTAGCCGTCCGGCAAGGTCTTCTCGAACGCCTTGATGGCCGGATCGAGGGCGTTGACGATGGTGGGCGCCTGGGTGTCGTCGACGATCGCCGCCCGCACCGTGATGGTGGGCAGGCGGTCGCGGCGCCAGACGATGGGCTGTTCGAGTTCGTAGCTCACCGTGGCGAAGGCCAGCAGGGGCACGACGCTCCCGTTCGACAGCGGCACCTGCAGGCTTTGCAGCGTCTCGACGGAGTTACGTTCCGCCGCCTGGGCGCGGCCGACCACGTCCACGAGGTAGATCGAATCACGCACCTGCGTGATCGAGCGACCGCCGACGATGCCGTTGAGGAGCCCGGCGATATCCTCTGAGGTGACGCCCAGCTGGCGCGCCTTGTCCTGGATGATGTCGACCTTCAGCACCTTGCCGGGCTCGTTCCAATCGAGGTTCGGCAGGCCGACATTCGGGCTCGAGGCCACGATGTTGCTGAGCTGGAGCGCGAGGCCGCGCACCTTCTGGAGATCGGGTCCGCTCAGCCGGTACTGGATCGGCCGGCCCACCGGGGGGCCGAGGTCGAGGGAGTGGACGAAGACGTCGGTGCCGACGAATTCCTTGGCCGCCAGCGCCTCAAATTTCTGGATCATCTTGTCCCGCGCCTCGAGCGAGGAGGTCACCACGATGATCTGGCCGAAGAACGCGTTACCGAGCTGCTGGTCCAGCGGAAGATAGAAGCGCACCGCGCCCTGCCCGACATAGGAGCTCCAGCGCAGGATCTCGGGATCGCCCTTCAGCGTCGCCTCGAACCGGTCCATCTGCGCCTTGGTCTCGGCGATGCTGGCATTCTGCGGCAGGGTCATGTCCACGAGGATCTCGGGACGGTCGGAGGCCGGGAAGAACTGCTGCTGCACGAACTGGATGCCGTAGAGCGACAGGCCGAGGAGGCCGACGCAGAAGGCCACGGTGATCCAGCGGAACCGCATGGCCGGCAGCAGCAACCCGCGGAAGGTGCGGAGCAGGAAGCTCGGCTTGTCGTGGTGCTTCTTGATGGTCTTCGGCAGGAGCTTCACGCCGATGAGCGGCGCGAACAGCACGGCCACGACCCACGAAATCAGGAGAGAGGCCGCGATGACCACGAACAGGCTGTAGGTGTATTCGCCGGCCGCCGAGCCGTTGAAGCCGATGGGCAGGAAGCCCGCCACCGTGACGAGGGTGCCGGTGAGCATCGGGAAGGCGGTGGAGGTGTAGGCGAAGGTCGCCGCCTTCTTCAGGGTGTCGCCCACCTCCAGCCGTGCGACCATCATCTCGACGGTGATCATGGCGTCGTCAACGAGGAGGCCGAGCGAGATGATGAGGGCGCCCAGCGAGATGCGCTGCAGCGTGACGCCCATCACCTGCATCACCACGAAGACCACGGCGAGGACGAGGGGGATCGAGAACGAGACCACGAGCCCCGCCCGCCAGCCGAGGCTGATGAAGCTGACGCCCAGCACGATGACCACGGCCTCGATCAGCGCCTTGGTGAAGCCGCCCACAGCCTCCTCGACGATCTTCGGCTGGTCGGAGACGAGGTGGATGCCGACGCCATAAGGCAGCTCGCCTTCGAGCTTCTTCATCCGCGCCTTGAGGTCGTGACCGAAGGTCAGCAGGTTGCCCGAGGGCTGCATGGCGATGGCGAGGCCGATCGCCGGCTGGCCGTCGAACCGGAACAGGGCGGTGGGCGGATCGGTGAAGCCGCGCGAGATCTCGGCCACATCGGACAGGCGGAAGAAGCGGTCGTTCACCCGCAGGTTGATGGTCCTGAGGCTGTCCTCGGAAACGAACTGGCCGCCGACCCGCACGGAGACGCGCTCGGGGCCGGCCTGGATCACGCCGGAGGGGGCGATGGCGTTCTGTGCCTGCAGGGTCGCGATGACGGCGGCCTGGTCGACGCCGAGCCCGGCGAGCTTGCGGGTGGAGAAGTCGAGGTAGATGACCTCGTCCTGCGCGCCGAGGAGCTGCATCTTACCGGCATTGTTGACCTTCTTCAGGTCGGCCCGCACCCGCTCCACGTAGTCGCGCAATTGGCGCATCGAGACACCGTCGGCGGTGAACGCATAGACGTTGCCGAAGACGTCACCGAACTCATCGTTGAAGAACGGCCCCTGGATCCCCTGCGGGAAGGTGCTGCCGATATCGCCGATGCGCTTGCGCACCTGATAGAAGATGCCCGGAATCGTCTTCGGCGGCGTCGTCTCGCGCAACTGGACGAAGACCGTGGTCTGGCCGGGCGTGGTGTAGCTGCGGCTGAAATCGACGGCGTCGATCTGCTGCAATTCCTTCTCGATCCGCTCGGTGACCTGATCCAGCGTGTCGCTGATCGTGGCGCCGGGCCAGCGCGCCTGCACGATCATGGTCTTGATGGCGAAGGGCGGGTCTTCCTCGCGGCCGAGCTTCTCGTAGGCGAGGAAGCCCGCTAGCATCGAGATCAGCATCAGGAACCAGACGAAGGAGCGATGCTCGAGCGCCCATTCGGACAGGTTGAAGTTCTTCACGGGCGGCTCTCGCGTGAGGCTGTTCGGGTCGGCGCGGCTCTAAACCTGGCGCGGGGCGGCAGCTATTGCGGCTTGTCGGACAGGCGGACGCGCTGGCCTTCGCCGAGACTGCGTGCGCCCGCGAGGACGACACGGTCCCCCGGTTTCAGTCCCTCGGTGACGGACACGCGCTGGTCGTTTCGTTCCGCCAGGGTGACGTCGCGGCGGGACACGGAATCCCCGGCCTCGTTCACGATCCAGACCGCGCTTCGACCATCGGCCTCGAACACCGCCGTCGCCGGCAGCTGGAACCGCGCTTTCATGTGGCGCGAGAGCCCGACCGTGATGGTGGAGCCGAGGCGGAACGCCTCCGGCGGGTTGAGCAGCGTCATCCGAATGCGCCGGGTGCGGGTCTTCTGGTCGGCGAAGGGCGAGATCTCGCGGACTTTGCCCGTCGCCGTCACGTCGGGGGCGCTCTGGAGCGCCACGGTGAAGACCGCGTCCTTCGGCATGGCGCCCACGAGATCCTCGGGGATGTCGACCACCGCCTCGCGCTCCTCGGGCCGGGCCAGGGTCGCCACCGCCTGCCCGGCCGAGAGGACCTGCCCCACCTCCGCGCTGCGGACGGTGACGACGCCGTCGAAATCCGCATGCAGCTCGGTATAGCCCATCTGGTCACGGGCCTTCTGCAGGTTGGCCTGGGCCTGGGCGAGACGGGCTTGGGCGGTGTCGCGGCTCGCAACGGCGCTGTCGAGCCGTGCCTGGCTGACATTGCCGTTGGCGATCAACCGCCGCTGCCGCAGCTCCGTGGCGTTGGCATTCTCCGCCTGCGCCGTGGCATCGGCGAGCTCCGCCTCGGCGCGGGTGAGAGCGAAGCGGGTGACGATGGGGTCGAGGGCGGCGATGCGCTGGCCCTTCTTGACGACGTCCCCCATCGTCACGTCGCGGGCGATCATACGGCCCGCGATCTGGAACCCGATCTCCGATTGATATCGGGGGGCCACGAACCCGGCGAAGGGCCCGAACACGATGGTGTCGACGGGCTTGGCCTCCGTATAGAGCACGGGCCGCACCGGCGGCGGTCCGGCCTCTTCCTCCGCGCCATGGCAGGCGCCGAGGCCGGACAGGGCCACCCCGATCAGGGCGAGGCGGATGCCGGAGCGGATCATCGGGCGATCTCCTCGGCGACGGCGACGGTCTGGCCCGGCCGGAGGAACTGGATGCCGGCGACGACCACCTCCTCGCCCGGCTCGACACCGCCGGACAGGGCGATGGTGTTGGGCGAATACCGGTCGATGGTCACGTTGCGCGGGGCGACCTTGCCGCTGGCCGGATCGCGCACCCACACGGCGGGGCCGTTCTCCCAGCGGTAGAGCGAGGACCAGGGCAGGACGATGGCCGTCTGCGGCCTGAACTTGCCGGTGCCGATGACGATGGCCCCGAGGGACATGGCGGCGGGCGTGTCCTTCAAGCCGACCTTGACCCGCACGGTGCCGGAGGCGGCGTCCACGCTCGGCGAGATTTCCCGCACCGTGCCGACGGTCCGCACCTTCGGGTCCGCCTGGAGGGTGATCTCCACCTGCTTGCTCTCGGGCGGGGTCGCCAGCACCGCCTCGAACACGTTGAACACCGCGTCGCGCGGCCCGTCCTCGGCCATGGTGAGAACGGTCTGTCCGGCCTGGACCACCTGGCCCACCTCGAAGCTGCGGCTGAGCACGATGCCGTCCACGCCCGCCTTCAGGTCGGTATAGGAGAACTGCTCCTGCGCCGTGCCCAGGGCCGCCTTGGCGGATTCCACCGAGGCCTGGGTCGTGCGGAGCTGCTGCTCGGCGTCGTCATAGCTCGGCCGCGTGGTGTATCCGCTGGAGAGCAGCATCTCCTGGCGCTTGAAATTGACCTTGGCCTGGGTCAGCAGCGCCTCGGCGGAGGTCAGCGCGGCCTGCGCGTTGTTGAGGTTGGCCCGCTGCTCCTGCGGATCGAGCTTGGCCAGAACTTGGTCGGCGGTGACGTGATCGCCCACTTCCACCAGACGCACGGCGATTTTGCCGTTGTTGCGGAAGGCCACGTTCACCTGCGACTGGGCCTGGATGTCGCCGGTGAAGACGAGATCGGCCGCGATGGTGCTGCGCTCGGCCTTCGCCGTGCGGACGGTGGCGAGGTTCTTTTTCGAGGAAGTCGGGCCGGGTTGGGCAGTTTCGTCCTTCGCCTGCGCCGGGAAGCAGGCCAGGGCGGCGAAGCCGAGGCAGGCCACCGTCCGGGCGCCTCGGTACCGTCGAATGGACATGGTCGGACCAGACACTGTGACCCCATCCCGCAAAAGCTCTATCGAAGCGCCTGTCTATCGGTTATCTTACCGACCGTCCAGACGGTTTTTAGGGTGTGAACATGGCGAAGCCGCGCACACGGCGGGAGGATCGGCCGAGCGTCATCCTCGATGCGGCCGAAAGCCTGATCCGTCGCGCGGGCACGCGCACCCTGACCATCGACGCGGTGGCGGCCGAGGCGGGCCTGAGCAAGGGCGGGGTCCTCCACCATTTCTCCTCGAAGGAAGCGCTCATCACGGCCATGGCCGAGCGCAAGCTGAAGGAGGTCAAGGAGGGCATTGCCAAGCTCGAAGCGGAGCAGGTGCCGGGCCCCTCGGCCCTCCCCCTCGCGCTGATCGCCCATGCGAGGCAGGTCTATGCGGAGGAAGAGGGGTTCCCGCGGGCCTTCCTCCTGGCCTCGGCGGAGAATCCCGAGGCCTTCGCCGGATTCAACGCCTTCCTCAGCGAGCGGCTCGCCGCCCTGGAAAAGATCGAGACCTGTCCGGGAATCGGTGCGGCATTGGTTTTCTCGACGCTGGGGCTGCTGATCTCCCGGACGCTGGGCTTCCATTCCATGGAGGGCGCGCAGTTGGAGCGGCTCTTCGACGGTCTCGAAAAGGTGGCACGCTGCGTGACCGAAGGCGAGATCCCGCCGGAAGCGTGCGGGACGCCTTGATCCGCGAGGGCATACCCATTCAGACACCAGCTTTTATGCACCTCGCACATAATAGTGCGAAGTAGTGCGAAGAAACGTCGCGCAGCGCGCTACGGAATATAAATACCTTTCTATTCGCATTTCCAAAGATATGTGCCGCCCTTTTCAGCCATGGTGGCTGAGCATGACTTCATAATTTCATGACCCATATACCTTGCCTTCATAAATCCCGTCAGTTTGTTGCTGCTTTCTTTTATCAATGTGACATCAGATACGGTTAAGCCGGCATTTTTCTCAAATTCTTCTTTAATATTTTTCTTTGCAGCAACAATATCTGCATCGCTAAATCCTTGATTGCAGCCGCCAAGCGCAAGGGACGCAATTAATACAACCGAGCAATAGATGATGCGCATGTTCATTCGCCGATGCTTAATCCATACCGATCGCGCGTATGGATACCCCCGGCAGCATGGCAGAGGGCAAATGCTCAAGATAGGCAGACTCGCCAAGGGCGGCCGCCTTATCGACAACCGATTGCAACCGGGGGTTCACGCGAGGGCGGCCATGGCCTGGAAGACGAGGGCGTGGCGGGCGGCCAGGGCGTCGATATCGGTGGCATAGCCGCCGCCGATCACCGCCACGAGGGGAATGCGGCGCCGGCGCGCTTCTCCCACGACGAAGCGATCCCGTGCGGCGAGGCCCGCATCGGTGAGGGCCAAGCGACCGAGCCTGTCGTCCACGTGCGGATCGACCCCGGCATTGTAGAACACGATGTCCGGCGAGAGCCCGTCGAGGAGGCCCGGCAGATACGCGCCGAGGACGGCGGCGTAGGCCGCGTCGTCGACGCCGTCGACGAGGCCCACATCGAGGTCGCCGGGGATCTTGCGTGTCGGATAGTTCTTCTCGGCGTGGATCGAGAAGGTGAACAGGTCCGGCGAGCCGGCGAGGCAATCGGCGGTGCCGTCGCCCTGATGCACGTCGCAATCGACCACCAGCGCCCGGCGGATCGTGCCCTCGTCCTGGAGCGCCAGGGCGGCGACCGCGACGTCGTTGAACACGCAGAAGCCTGCGCCGGTCTCCCGCCGCGCATGGTGGCTGCCGCCGGCGGCGCTGCCGGCGAGGCCATGGACCAGCGCGAGCCGCGCCGCCGCGAGGGTGCCGCCGGCGGAGGCACAGGAGCGGGCGACGACGCTCTCATCCACCGGAAGGCCGATCTCGCGCTCGATCTCCCGCGATACCGAACAGGACAGGACCGCATCGACGTAATTCGAGCGGTGCGCGCGCTTCAGGAGGGCCGCATCGGCGGGCTCCGGCCTGACGAAACCGGAAGGCGCGAGGCCGAGCTCCGCCAGCGTTTCGGCAAGGCGACCGTATTTCCGCATCGGGAACCGGTGCCCGTCCGGCAGGACGGCCTGATAGGCGGGGTGGACGACGATGGGTGGAATCATGTCGCGTCGGCGATCTGCCACGTCTCGGTCACACCGGCCTCTTCCCTGCGACGAGGAGCCGATCGACTCCGCATTGCTGTCATACGACTGAAACAGCCTGCCTGTTACGGCCTCGGGCAGGGGCTGGTTCCGTCAGGCGGCGGATGCCCGGAGGAGCACGGCATGATCGGCAGCATCGAGACCGGCGCGATCGTCGCGCTCTCGCTCTGTGCCGCGCTGACCCTGGTCAATTGTCTTAGCATCGCCATCGCCGCATGGCGCATCGGCCGCAACCGCGGCACGCCGAGCTTTCCCAGCGCCGCGCCGATCTCCCTCGTGCGCCCGGTCTGCGGTCTCGAAGCGTTCAGCGAGGAGATGCTGGAGCGCGGCTTCCATCTCGCCCACCCGGATTACGAGCTGATCTTCTGCGTCGCCGATGGCCGCGATCCCATCGTCCCGCTCCTGCACCGCCTGATGGCGGCCCATCCGGCGGTGCCGGCGCGGCTCATCGTCGGCGACGAGCGGATCAGCGACAATCCCAAGCTCAACAATTGCGTGCGGGGCTGGGAGGCGGCCCGCCACGACTGGGTGGTGCTCGCCGATTCCAACGTCCTGATGCCGCCGGACTACCTGCAGCGGCTGCAAGCCTCGTGGCGACCCGATACCGGCCTCGTCTGCTCCACGCCCATCGGCGCAAGGCCGCACGGCTTCTTCGCCGAACTGGAATGCGCCTTCCTCAATACGCTCCAGGCGCGTTGGCAATATACCGGCGAGAGCCTCGGCCTCGGCTTCGCTCAGGGCAAGAGCATGCTCTGGCACAAGCCGTTCCTCGACGGGCGGGGCGGCATCCGGGCGCTCGCCGCCGAGATCGCCGAGGATGCGGCGGCGACCAAGCTCGTGCGCGCGGCGGGCAAGCGGGTGCATCTCGTGGCCGCGCCCTTCGACCAGCCCCTCGGATTTCGGACGTTCCGCGAGGTCTGGTCGCGGCAGGTGCGCTGGGCGCGCCTGCGCCGGGTGACATTCCCGCATTTCTTCGCGCCCGAGATCGGCTCGGGCGCGGTGCTTCCCTTCGCCATCGCGGCTCTCGCGGTCCCGGACGCTCCGGTCCTGATCGGCGTCGTCGCCATGGCCATGCTCTGGTACGGGGCCGAATACGCGCTCGCCGCCCGCGCCGGGTGGCACCGCTCTCCCCGGCTCCTCCTTGCCTTCCTCCTGCGCGACGCGATCCTCCCCGTCATGTGGGCGAGCGCCTGGATGCAGAGCGCCATCGTCTGGCGCGGCAACGCCATGGACATCCGCCCCAAGGAGACGCCCCGCCTGCGCACCCGCGCCACGGCGGCGTGAGGCCGGATACGGGCTTCGCACGCCCTATTTCTCTTGCGGCAAAACTCTTGCTTGGCCATTCCCGACGGCAGCCTTCGCCGATGACGGGAACCCACCATGCAAAGCGAATCCACCGGCCTGCATAAGGGCCTGAACGCCTTCCATCTCTGGGGCATCGCCGTCGGCCTCGTGATCTCGGGCGAGTATTTCGGCTGGAGCTATGGCTGGGCCAGCGCCGGAACCCTCGGCTTCCTGGTGACGACGACCTTCATCGCCGCGATGTACGTCGCCTTCATCTTCAGCTTCACCGAGCTCACCACGGCCATCCCGCAGGCCGGCGGCCCCTTCGCCTATAGCCGGCGCGCCTTCGGACCCATCGGCGGCTGCATCGCCGGCTATGCGACGTTGATCGAATTCGTCTTCGCGCCCCCCGCCATAGCGCTGGCCATCGGCGCCTATCTCAACGTCCAGTTTCCGGGCCTCGACCCGAAACACGCGGCGCTCGGCGCCTACCTGATCTTCATGACCCTCAACATCGTCGGCGTGCAGATCGCCGCCACGTTCGAACTGTTCGTGACCATCCTGGCGGTGGCCGAATTGCTGGTCTTCATGGGCGTCGTCGCCCCGGCCTTCAGCTTCTCCAATTTCGCCGCCCATGGCTGGGCCGGTGAATCCACATTCAGCCTCGCCGCAATCGGCGGCATGTTCGCGGCCATTCCCTTCGCCATCTGGTTCTTCCTCGCCATCGAGGGCGTCGCCATGGCGGCGGAAGAGGCCAAGGACCCCAAGCGCACGATCCCCATCGCCTACATCACCGGCGTGCTGACGCTCACCGTCCTCGCCTTCGGCGTGATGATCTTCGCCGGCGGCTCGGGTGACTGGCGCACCCTGAGCAACCTCAACGACCCGCTGCCCCAGGCCATGAAGACGGTGGTGGGCGAGTCGAGCGGCTGGCTGCACATGCTGGTCTGGCTCGGCCTGTTCGGCCTCGTGGCGTCGTTCCACGGCATCATCATGGGCTATTCGCGCCAGATCTTCGCCCTCGGCCGCGCCGGCTACCTGCCCGGTTTCCTCGCCAAGGTGCACCCCCGCTTCCAGACCCCGCACGTGGCGACGGTGGCCGGCGGACTCGTCGGCATCGCCGCCATCTACAGCGACAACCTCATCGAGATCGCGGGCCAGTCCCTCACCGCGAGCATCGTCACCATGGCGGTGTTCGGCGCGCTGGTGATGTACGGGATGAGCATGGCGGCCCTGTTCAAGCTGCGCCGCAGCGAGCCCGACCTCGCCCGTCCCTACCGGGCGCCGTTCTTCCCCGTCGCCCCCGCCTTCGCTCTGGCCATGGCCGGCATCTGCTTCATCGCCCTGGTCGTCTTCAATCCGATGATCTTCGCGATCTTCCTGGCCGTGATGGTGGTCGCGGTCGCCGCCTCGCATTTCCTGGCAAGGCCGGTGGCGGCTGCTCCCGTCACCACGCTCGATCCGGTCATCTGAGGAGCTAATCGAGACGTTTTTCCAAGACTTTACCTCATCCTGAGGCGCCGCGTAGCGGCCTCGAAGGAGCCTTCCAGGGATCGCTTTGGTTTCTGGAGGGCTCCTTCGAGGCCCTTTGCTCCAGCAAAGGGCACCTCAGGATGAGGCGGTCTGCTTGGACGATCGCCTTTGGCGGATGATCGACGTCGACATGAGTATTCGCTCAGAAATCCAATCAAGTAGGATCTGAGGGCATAGGGCTCGCATCGATCCCCTCTCTTGGCCATAAGGCGGCGATGAAGATTGGAATCATTGAGGCGGGCGCACCGCCCGCTCGCCTGGCCGAATCCTACCCGTCCTACGGCCGCATGGTGGAGAGGCTCCTCGGCGACCCTGCCGAGGTGACGATCCTCCCGGTGGCGGAGGGGCGGTTTCCCACCTCTCCCGAGGCGTTCGATGCGTTCGTCGTGACGGGATCGGCGGCGGGCGTCTATGACGACCTGCCGTGGATCGCGCCGCTCAAGAGCTTCCTGCGCGAGGTCGACGGGCGTGCCAAGCTCGTCGGGCTCTGCTTCGGACACCAGATCCTGGCGGCGGCCTTCGGCGGCACGGTGGAGAAATCGGCCAAGGGCTGGGGCATCGGCCTCCACACCTATGACGTCTTCGAACGCGCGGAATGGATGGACGAGGCGCGCCGCGTCTCGGTCCCGGCGATCCATCAGGATCAGGTCGTCGTTCCTCCGGCGGATGCCCGCATCCTCGGCGGCAACGCCTTCACGCCCTACGGCATCCTGTCCTACCCCGAACGACGGGCGATCTCGTTCCAGGTCCATCCGGAATTCGAGACCGATTACGCCACGGATCTGATTGCCGGGCACCAGCCCACGCTGCCCCACGACGAGGCGTTTCAGGCAGCCGCCGTCGCCTCGTTGCGCGGCGAGAGCGATGCTGCTCGCGTCGGCGGCTGGATCCGCCGTTTCCTGCAATCGAGATAGGGGTTGCCCGCCTCTGGCTCACGGGCCGCGTCGCAGGGGCGATTGGTGCGGGCGGTCGGAATCGAACCGACACTCTGTCACCAGAACCGGATTTTGAGTCCGGCGCGTCTACCAGTTCCACCACGCCCGCAACATCCGCCTCATGGCACAGGATCGCCCGGACGGCCAGAGGGGTTTTGCGGGGAAACCTCGCCGCTACGGTTCCGGCTCGCCAGTCCGGCCGGGTTGTGCTCAAAGGGCCTCGCGCCTTCCCCTTTCGGATAGAAGCCCTTCATGATCCGCCGCCTCTACGAGTGGATACTCGCGCTCGCGGGCAAGCCGTCGGCTCCCTACGCACTCGGTGCGGTGGCGTTCGCGGAGAGCTCGTTCTTTCCGGTCCCGCCCGACGTGATGCTGGTGCCGATGGCGGTGAGCCGGCCCGACAAGGTCTGGTTCTACGCGACGATCACCACCCTGTCCTCGGTGGCCGGCGGGCTGCTCGGCTACGCCATCGGCGCCCTGCTCTACGATTCCATCGGGGTCTGGCTGTTCTCGCTTTATGGGCTGAACGAGAAGGCGGCGAGCTTCCAGGCCTCCTACGCCCAGTACGGGCATTGGGTGATCCTGCTGAAGGGGCTCACGCCGATCCCGTTCAAGCTGGTGACGATCACCTCGGGCTTCGCCCATTACGACCTGTTCTGGTTCGTCCTGCTCTCGCTCATCACCCGCGGGGCGCGCTTCTTCCTGCTCGCTGGGCTTCTGAAGCGCTACGGCGTATCCATTCGCGCCGTCCTCGACCGGCATCTGAACGTCGTCGCGGCCATTACGGTGGCCGTCGTCATCCTCGGCTTCGTCCTGTTCAAGGTGCTGCTGTGATCGATTACTCCACCCTTCTCCGTCTTCGCCGGGCTGCGCTGGCGGTCCTGATCGGCTCCGCACTGGCGATCGCGGGCGCCTTCTATTTTCAGTGGGTCCTCGGCTACGTGCCGTGCAAGCTCTGCCTGACGGAGCGCCTGCCCTATTACGCGGCGATCCCGCTGGCCCTCCTGGCCCTGTTCACGCCCGAGCGCCTGACCCGGCTGATCCTCGGGATCGCCGCCCTCGGGCTGCTCTACGGGGCCGGCCTCAGCGTCTATCACGCGGGCGCCGAATGGGCGTTCTGGGCCGGCCCGTCCGATTGCGGCGGCGGCAGCGGCGCCAATCCCAGCGATGTTGGCAACTTCCTCGATACCCTGAAGGCGACGCGGGTCGCCGATTGCTCCACCGCCGCCTGGCGCTTCCTCGGCATCTCGCTGGCCGGCTGGAATGCGGCGATCGCCTTCGCCTTGGCCTCCATCGCCGGAACCGCGGCCCTCAAACGGTGACGAGACGGGGCCGACCTCTCAGTTGAGGTCGCCGGGCAAAGCGGGGAGCGGCGCCACGTCGATCCCCTCCTCCACCAGCGCGCGCGCCTCGGCGGGGCTCGCTTCGCCGTAGATCGGCCGGGACTCGGCCTCGCCGTAATGCATGCGGCGGGCTTCCTCGGGGAAACGGGGGCCGACATTGTCGGCCGTCCGGGTCACGTGCTCGCGCATGGCACGCATCAGGGCACGCAACTGCCGCTCCGGCTCGGCCATCACCGGCACGTCCGCCGAAGGCACGGCAACGGACGCGCTCGCAGGAGGTTCGACAGTCGAGCGGCTTCGGTCAGGCGCCAATGCGACGGTCTTCGCCAGCGCCGGCGCCATCATGGCCTTCGCGACCTTGGTC
This sequence comes from Methylobacterium sp. Leaf106, assembly GCF_001422895.1. Classification (NCBI taxonomy): domain Bacteria; kingdom Pseudomonadati; phylum Pseudomonadota; class Alphaproteobacteria; order Hyphomicrobiales; family Methylobacteriaceae; genus Methylobacterium; species Methylobacterium sp. Leaf106. The sequence goes on along the minus strand of NZ_LMNB01000023.1, from coordinate 559,035 downwards.
GAGCCGCAGGCCAGACAGGCCACGAGACCGTCCGCCGCCTGAGCGTCGTAGGAATCGCTCGAGCGAAACCAGCCCTCGAAATCGTGTCCGTTCTCGCAGACGAGCGTGTAGCGGATCATGGGCGGGATCGGACCGGACGCATGCTCACCCGGCCCGCCCGATACGCTCGACCGTGAAGGGGCGCGCGTGTTTGAGGGCGGGGATCCGCCCTCTCGCCTCGGTGACGCGGGCGAGGTCGATCTCGGCCAGGATCACGCCGGGCTCGGCACCGCCGGCATCCGCCAGCACCTTGCCCCAGGGATCGACGATGATCGAATGGCCGTAGGTCTCGCGGGCGTCCTCGTGGCGACCGCCCTGGGCGGCCGAGATCATGAACGATCCGGTCTCGATGGCGCGGGCGCGGTGGAGCACATGCCAATGCGCCTCGCCCGTCTGCTTGGTGAAACAGGCCGGCGCGCTGAGAATCGTCGCCCCGGCTTCCGCCAGTGCCCGGTACAGGGCCGGGAAACGCAGGTCGTAGCAGATCGCGATTCCGAGGGGCGCCCAGGGCGTCTCGGCGACGACGGCACAGGCCCCGCCGGTATAGGTGTTGGATTCGCGCCAGCGCTCGCCGTTGGGAAGGTCCACGTCGTAGAGGTGGAGCTTGTCGTAGGACGCGGTGATCGCGCCTTCCGCATCGATGAGGAAGGCGCGGTTCGCGATCTTGTCGCCGTTCCGCACGGCCAGCGAGCCGATATGGACGACGATGCCGCGCTCGCGGGCCACATCGCGCAGGGCGGCGAGGGTCACGTCCTCGTCCTGCTCGCGCACGTTGGCGAACAGGCTGGCTTTGTCCCGCTCCACCAGGGAGGTCATTTCCGGTGTCTGGACGTAATGAGCCCCCTGGGACGCCGCCTCTCGCACCAGGGCGACGGCGGCATCGCGGTTGGCGAGTGGATCGCGCCCGGACCGCATCTGGACGCAGGCCGCGACGAAGCGGGGCTCCGTCTTGCTCTGTTCCGTCGATGACGCGTCGCTCATGATTGCACTGCCGGCGCGGACAGGAGCGGGTCAAGCTTTCCCGAGCGGTCGAGGGCATAGAGGTCGTCGCAACCACCCACATGCGTCTCGCCGATGAAGATCTGCGGCACGCTGGTCCGGCCGCCGGCACGCTGGGTCATGGCAAGGCGCGAGCCCGCGATCTTCTCGACGTCGATCTCGGTGAAGGAAGCGCCCTTCTCCCGCAGCAAGGTCTTGGCGGCGGTGCAATAAGGGCACCAGGCTGTCGTGTAGATGGTCACCGGAGGCATGGTTTGCTGACGTCCCGCTTCGCTCCCCTCAGCATATAGGGGAACGGCGGTCACCTTCCTACCGACAAGACACCGTCCTGTTACAAAGCCGTCGTCGGGCCGGGGATCACGTCCCGACTCAGGCGGCCAGCAGCTTCTCGACCTCATTGACGAGATCGCGCAGGTGGAAAGGCTTGGACAGGACCTTCGCGTCCTTCGGAGCCTTCGAATCGGGGTTGAGGGCCACCGCCGCGAAACCCGTGATGAACATCACCTTGATGTCCGGATCGAGTTCGGTGGCGCGGCGGGCCAGTTCGATCCCGTCCATTTCCGGCATCACGATATCGGTGAGGAGCAGCTCGAATGGCTCCTCCCGCAGGCGGTTATAGGCCGACAGGCCGTTATCGAACGACAGCACGTCATAGCCGGCATTCTGCAACGCCTTGGCCAGGAACCGGCGCATGTCGTTGTCGTCTTCGGCCAGGAGGATCTTCATCTGTCGGTGTCCCGCACCCGTGAGTCGCTGAGTTCATTTCATAAAGCGCAGACTTGGTAAACAAGGTGTTGAGATTGGTGGCCGGGCCACGTGCACAGGGGCACACCGTTCGTTTCACCACAGGTCGTGTCACAGTGGACACCACCCTCCGCGCACCGCAAAGTGCGGTCATGCGTTTCCCTGTCAGCCCCTGGGCGCCCACGCCGCGATGACCGAGCCAAGCCTCCGCCGGGATGCGGCGAATCCAGGAGATTTCGCGCCACCCTTCGCCATCGACGAGCCGAGGGAGCACACGCTTCCGTTCGTATTCAACACGCCTCATTCCGGTGCGGTCTACCCGAAGGCCTTCCTGGCCGCGTCGCGCCTCGACCCGTTGGCGCTCCGGCGCTCGGAGGACGCCTATGTCGACAGGCTGTTCGCGCCGGTGGTCGATCTCGGTGCGCCGCTGATGCGCGCGAACTTCCCGCGGGCCTATCTCGACGTGAATCGCGAGCCCTACGAACTCGACCCGCGCATGTTCGACGGGCGCCTTCCGCCCTTCGCCAACACGCGGTCCATGCGGGTGGCCGGCGGTCTCGGCACGGTGCCGAGGGTGGTCGCCGACGGTCAGGAAATCTACCGCGGCCGGTTTCCCGTCGAGGAGGCGGTCGCGCGGATCGAGGAACTCTACAAGCCGTATCACCGCACCCTGCGCGGTCTCGTTCAGCGCACGGCCCGCGTGTTCGGCCACGCCATCCTCATCGATTGCCACTCGATGCCGTCATCGAGCCTGCTGCGCGAGGAGGATTCGAAGGCCGATTTCGTTCTGGGCGACAGGTTCGGAACGAGCTGCACCCCGGCCCTGATCGCGGCGTTCGAATATCATTTGCACGCGCGCGGCTTCCGCACCCTGCGCAACAAGCCCTATGCGGGTGGCTTCATCACCGAGCATTACGGCGAGCCGAATATCGGCCGTCACGCGCTCCAGATCGAGATCAATCGCGGTCTCTACATGAACGAGGCCACCCTCGCGGTCACGCAGGGCTTCGCCGATCTGGTCTGGATGTTGCGCGAGGTGGTGAAGGTGGTCGCGGAGGAGATGGACAGCCTCACGCCGCGCAGAATGGCGGCCGAATAGGCCCGGGCCTTCTGCCCCCGTCCATCGAGGGTTCGAGCGCGCCTGAACGGCTGAACTGAGCCCGACCCCACCGAAAAATGGATCGCCCAAGAAAAAAGGCCGCTCCGAAGAGCGGCCCGAAGTCTAGGGAGGAAACGCCCAAGAAGGGCTGCGGGACCGCGACGCCATCGCGATCTCGCAATGCACAAAGTAAAGTGCGCCGCACAAAACGCAAGAGTGTTTCGCCGTCGAAAGGCTGCACACCGCGCATGCCCCGCCCGCGTCCGCTGCACCATACGGCGCAGCTTGCAGGTCTCCTCCGTTTTCCCTCACGATTCGCTGAGCAGACGGGCGATTTCGGCTTTCAGCGGCTCGGCCAGATCCTTGCGCTCGAGCGCGTAGGCGATGTTCGCGGTGAGGAAGCCGAGCTTGGAGCCGGTATCGTAGGTCCGGCCCTCGTAGCGCATGCCGAAGAAGGATTGCTTCTCGGCGAGTTTGATCATGGCGTCGGTGAGCTGGATCTCGCCGCCGGCACCCTTCTCGCCATGCTCCAGGATCGAGAAGATCTCCGGCTGGAGGATGTAACGCCCGGAAATGATGAAATTCGACGGGGCGGTGCCCTGTTTGGGCTTCTCGATCATGCCGTTGATCTCGAAGGTCTGTCCGTAGGTCTCGCCGACGCCGACGATGCCGTACTGGTGCGTCTCTTCGGGCTTCACCTCTTCCACCGCGATGACGTTGCCGCCATGGCGCTCGTAGGCCGAGAGCATCTGCTGCATGCAGCCCTTGCTCAGCATGTCGGGCAGCAGCACCGCGAAGGGCTCGTCGCCGACGATCTCGCGGGCGCACCAGACCGCGTGGCCAAGGCCGAGGGGGGCCTGCTGGCGGGTGAAGCTCGTCTGCCCGGCGGCCGGGAGATCACGCTTCAACTCCTCGTAGATCGCTTCCTTGCCGCGCTCCTGCAGCATGCGGTCGAGTTCGAAGGCGATGTCGAAATGGTCCTCGATCACGGCCTTGCCGCGGCCGGTGACGAAGATAAAATGCTCGATTCCGGCCTCGCGCGCCTCGTCCACCACATGCTGGACGACCGGCCGGTCGACCACGGTGAGCATTTCCTTCGGGACGGCCTTGGTGGCGGGCAGGAAGCGGGTACCCAACCCTGCGACAGGCAGGACGGCTTTACGAATCGGTTTCATCAAGCGGGACCCGGTCTCTTAAAATGCGGTGGGAACAACCCGGAGGCGGAGGACGATAGCACGTTGTCGCGATCTCGCGAGCAAGAACAAACCCATTTCCACGCCCGACTCAGCCTAACGCGCCGCATGATCACACGGAGGGTTTAAGGTATATCTTCCGCGAAGTCGGCGGGAATGGAAGTGGGGCCATGGCGATTCTGGTGACGGGCGGCGCGGGATATATTGGCAGCCACATGGTTTTGGCGCTGCTGGACGCCGGCCATGAGGACGTCGTCGTCATCGATGATCTGTCCACCGGTTTCGACTGGGTGCTCCCCCCCGAAGTGACCCTCGTGGTGGGTGACGTGGCGGATCAGGCCCTGGTGAAGCGGGTCATCGCCGAGCACGGAATCGACGTGCTGGCGCATTTCGCCGCCAAGATCGTGGTGCCGGAATCGGTGGCGGACCCGCTCGGCTACTATCTCGCGAACACGGTCAAAACCCGGGCGCTCATCGAGGCCGCCGTCGCGGGTGGGGTGAAGCACGTCATCTTCTCCTCCACCGCCGCCGTCTACGGCGAGCCCGAGACTGTCCCGGTACCGGAGGACCTCGTCGCCGCGCCGATCAACCCCTACGGCCGCTCGAAACTGATGAGCGAGTGGATGATCGCCGACGCGGCCAAGGCCCACGGCTTCAGCTACGTCATCCTGCGCTATTTCAACGTCGCCGGGGCCGATCCGCGCGGGCGCAGCGGCCAATCCGCAAGCGACGCCACCCACCTCATCAAGGTGGCCACTCAGGCGGCACTCGGCCGGCGCACTCATCTCGACGTATTCGGCACGGATTACCCCACCCCCGACGGCTCGTGCCTGCGCGACTACATCCAGGTGTCCGACCTCGCCGATGCCCATTGCGTGGCGATCGCGCATCTGCGCTCGGGCGGCGAGAGCAAGACGCTCAATTGCGGCTACGGGCGCGGCTATTCGGTCCTCCAGGTGATCGAGGTGGTGAAGCGCATGTCGGGCCGCGACTTCGAGGTAAGGCTGGCGCCGCGCAGGCCCGGCGACCCGGCGCAGATCGTGGCGAAGGCCGACCGGATCCGCGGCGAATTGGGATGGCGCCCGCGCCATGACGACCTCGATGGGATCGTGGCCCAGGCCCTCGCATGGGAAGAGTCGCTGGCCCGGCGCAACCGCCTATGACAACGCTCCTTCGCGCCGCCCTCGCCCTCTGCGTCCTGTTGGCGACAGAGGCCGGAGCACGGGATGCCGTCCGCGCACCGGCGACGGCCGCCAAACCGGACACGGGGGCCAACGCGTCGTTCCGTAGCTTCATCGATGCCCTGCGGCCCGATGCGGAGGCACGTGGGGTCAGCGCGGCGACCTTCGATGCGGCCTTTCGTGGAGTCTCCTCCCCCGACCCCGGCATTCTCGCCAAAACCACCGCTCAAGGGGAGTTCGGACGCCCCGTCTGGGACTATCTCGTCGGTGCGGTGTCGACCGGGCGGATCGCCAAGGGGCGATCCCAGGCGGCGCGTCTCTCCGGCACCCTGTCGGTGATCGAAGCGCGCACGGGCGTGCCCCGCTGGATCATCCTCGCATTCTGGGGGGTCGAGTCGGATTTCGGGGCGAGCGGCGGGACCGTCCCGACCATCCGCGCCCTGGCGACCCTGGCCCAGGCGCGCTTTCGCGGGGCGCTGTTTCGCAACGAACTCCTCGACGCCCTGACCATCCTTCAGCGCGGCGACATCGCGCCGGAGGCGATGAAGGGATCCTGGGCCGGCGCCATGGGCCAGACCCAGTTCCTTCCGTCGACCTTCCTCAAACATGCGGTGGATTTCGACGGAGATGGCCACCGCGACATCTGGCGCTCCGAGGCCGATGCCCTCGCCTCCATCGCCGGTTATCTTCAAACGCTCGGCTGGAACCGCGACCTGTCTTGGGGCTACGCCGTGACGCTTCCCGGCGGTTTCGACCTGACGAAGTATCGCGCGGACCTGTCGGATTTCACCAGACGCGGCGTTCGCAGGATCGATGGCGAGGCCCTGCCGGCATCGGGAGCGGCGAGCCTGTTCCTGCCCGGCGGTTCGGGCGGCCCGGTCTTCCTGATCACCGACAATTTCGAGGTCATCCGGGGCTACAACACCTCGGATTCCTACGCGCTCGCCGTCGGGCACCTCGCCGACCGTCTTGCCGGCGGGCCGGCCTTGGCGGCCCCCTGGCCGACAGGCGCGGCTCGCCTCGACAAAGCGGGCCTGCAGGCACTGCAGAAGGGCCTCGCTGCCCGCAACCTCTATACCGGCGACGCCGACGGCCGCGCCGGACCGAAGCTGCGCGAAGCGGTCCGCCAGTATCAGATCAAGGAAAGTCTCGTGGCCGACGGCTATGCCACGCCCGCTCTCCTCGAACACATCACGGCGTGCCCGTGACTCCTGTCATACGAAGCGTCTTTCTATTCAAGGGGGATACCGGCGACGGGGGACCTGACGAGGTGGCTCGAATTGAGTTTGCCTCGACGATCCAATACCTTACCTCATCCTGAGGCGCCGCGAAGCGGCCTCGAAGGAGCCCTCCAGGGATCGCATCGGTCTCTGGAACCCTCCTTCGAGGCCCTTCGCCGAGGCGAAGGGCACCTCAGGATGAGGTGGTCGGATCGGAAGACCCGATCGATCCCGATCATCCGCTGAAAGGTTCGATCGAACGCCCGCTTAGACGCGGGGCGGATCGTCGGATAGGATGGCATTGTCTCGTCCTTCGACGATCAGCAGGCAGGTCGCAGCGTGGCATCAAGGACCGTCAAGACCGTACCGAACGGGGCGACCATCGCGGGGCGGGTGAAGGACGCCGTTCGTCGCGCCTGTCTCCTCGCTCTGTTCGCGACGCCCCCGCTGTTCTCGTCGAGCCCGTCCGCCGTGGCCCAATGGGGGGATTCCTACGATACCCCTCGCGGCGATTCCTACTACGCGCCGCGCCGCCGCCCCCGCGAGGAGGGTGATTACGGCGCACGCCAGGTCAATCGGCGCTACACCCCTCCCCCTCAGGAGGCACCGCGCCAATTCTACTGGCCCTGGGAGGATCGTCCTCAGCAGGTTCAGCCGACCCCCGCGCCCGTGCCATCGGCCCGACCCACCCGGCCGCGGCCGCCGACCATCGGGGAGAGCCAGCGCTCCTACACGAAGCGGCCGCGTCCCGCTCCGGTGATCGCCCAGCCGAAGCCGGTCCAGCCCAAGGCGGAGCCCTCGATCCGCATCGCGGTGTTCGGCGATTCGCTGGCGAGCTATCTCGGACGCGGCCTCGACGACGTGTTCGAGGACAATGCCGATGTGGCGATCCTCGACCGCTCGAAGGCCGATAGCGGCCTCGTCCGGAAGGACGTGGTCGACTGGCCCAAGGCCGCGGAGGATTTCCTCAAGACGAGCCCGAAGGTCGCCTACGCCGTGGTGATGCTGGGCGCGAACGACCGGCAGCCCATCCGCGAGGGGACGGAGAATGTCGACCCGGGGACCGAGCGCTGGCGCGAGATCTACCGCGACCGCGTGGACGCCCTGGCCAAGGTCTTCGCCAGCCAGAAGATCCCGTTCATCTGGGTAGGCGCGCCCCCCATGCGTAGCGAGCCACTGACGAAAGACATCGCGTCGATCAACGACCTGATCCGTGACCGGGTCGCCAAGGCGGGCGGGACTTATGTCGACATCTGGCCGGGCTTCGTCGACGACCGCAACCGCTTCACCATGACCGGCCCCGACCTGGAGGGGCAGGAAGCCAAGCTGCGGACGTTGGACGGCGTGCATTTCACCAAGGCGGGCGCCCGCAAGGTCGCGCATTTCGCCGATGTCGAACTCAAGCGTCTCATGGGCACGAACCCCACGGAGGCGCCGGCCGTCGCGCCCGTGGCGACGGTTCCCGGCCCCCTCCTCGATGGCGAGACACCGAAGCTCGACGATACCGCCGCGATCGATCGCCAGATCACCGCGATGCTGCCGAGCCTGCCGGAGCCTCCGGGCATCCCCGCCTTGCCGGTGAAGCCCGCGTTCGGCCCGGTCATTCCCCTCGGCCGCGCCGAAGTGACGCCCGGCGGCACGCTCATCAGCGGACGACCGCGCGATGGCGATGCATCGGGGAACGTGGAGCGGGTGCTTCAGCGCGGCTCGGCGCCGATGCCCCAGCCGGGCCGGGCCGACGATTTCAAATGGCCACCGGGCTGAGCCCGGCGTGGCGGAACTGAGTTCGAGAAGAGATCGAGTCGACGGGGCCTGGCATAAAGCCGGCCCCGGATTGCTACTTCAGCGCGGCAGGACGCTCGATCCCATCAGCGCCTCGTCGATGGAGCGCGCCGCCTGGCGGCCTTCACGGATCGCCCAGACCACGAGGGACTGCCCACGGCGCATGTCGCCGGCGGCATAGATCTTCTCGTTGGACGTCCGGTAATCGAGTTCGTTGGCGGTGACGTTGCCGCGCTTGTCCATGACGACACCGGATTCCTCGAGCAGGCCCTTACGGACCGAACCGGCGAAACCGATGGCGAGGAACACCAGATCGGCCGGCAGGGTGAACTCACCGCCGGGAACGGGCTGGCGCTTCTCGTCCACGCGGGTGCAGACCACGCCGGTGAGCTTGCCCTTCTTGTTGCCTTCCAGGCGAAGCGTCGCGGCCTGGAACTCGCGCTCGGCGCCTTCGGCCTGGCTCGACGAGGTCCGCATCTTGGTCGGCCAGTAGGGCCAGACCGAGAGCTTGTCCTCGCGCTCGGGCGGGCGCGGCCGGATGTCGAGCTGCGTCACCGAGAGGGCGCCCTGCCGGAAGGAGGTGCCGACGCAATCCGACGCCGTATCGCCGCCGCCGATCACGACGACGTTCTTGGCGGTGGCGAGGATCGGCAATTCGCCGTTGCCCGGCATCGGCTCGGCACCCACCCTGCGGTTCGACTGGACGAGGAACGGCATCGCGTAATGCACGCCGGCGAGCTCCTGGCCGGGGAGCTGCGGGTTGCGCGGATCTTCGGCGCCGCCGGCGAAGAGCACCGCGTCGAACTCGGCGGTGAGCTCGTCGAGCGGCTTCGTCACGCCGACATTGACGCCGTAATGGAAGGTCACGCCCTCCGCTTCCATCTGCTTCACGCGCCGGTCGATATGGCGCTTCTCCATCTTGAAGTCGGGGATGCCGTAGCGCAGCAGACCGCCGGCCTTCGGCTCACGCTCGAACACATGCACGTCGTGGCCGACGCGGGCGAGCTGCTGCGCAGCGGCCATGCCCGCCGGCCCCGAGCCGATGACGGCGACCCTCTTGCCGGTGCGGGTGGTGGGGATTTCCGGCTTCACCCAGCCGTTGTTCCAGGCACGGTCGGCGATGGCCTGCTCGATCGTCTTGATGGCGACGGGCTGGTTCTCGAGGTTGAGGGTGCAGGCCTCCTCACACGGCGCGGGGCAGACGCGGCCGGTGAACTCGGGGAAATTGTTGGTGGAGTGGAGGTTGCGCGCGGCCTCCTCCCAATCCGACTGGAAGACGAGCTCGTTCCAATCGGGGATCTGGTTGTGGACGGGGCAGCCGGTCGGCCCATGGCAGAACGGGATGCCGCAATCCATGCAGCGCGCCGCCTGCTTCTTCAGGTCGTGCTCGTCGAGGGGCAGCGTGAACTCGCGGAAGTGCCGCACGCGGTCCGCTGCGAGCTGATACTTCTGCTCCTGCCGGTCGAACTCGAGGAAACCCGTGATCTTGCCCATGACCTAAAGCCCCACTCACCCAAAGCGCTCCGCACAAAACGGAGACCGATTCTTCTTTCGCGAGCGAGCTCGCTACGGTCTTAACCAGTTCTCGACGTCGAGCATCGGCACCCGCGAGAACTCACCGACATTGTCCGTCACCAATACACTGCCATCGCAAATCGCGTGCGACGCGATCAGCAGGTCGTTCGCTCCGATCGGTGTTCCAGCCGCTTCGAGAAGTCGGCGCAGTTCGCCATAGGTGTGATCGACGGGCACGGAGAGGGATGCGACGGTGATCGCACCCAAAACCGCATTCACCTGCCGGGTCAGGCGTTCGGATCCTTTCTTGGCAGCACCGAAACGCAGTTCCGAGGCCACCACCACACTCGTATAAACGTTCGACTCCCCCACCTGCGCAATCGTCTCCCGGAGGAGCCCATTGGGAGCGCGAACGAGGGCCGACAGGATGTTCGTGTCGAGCAGGTAGCGCACTAGAGATCAACCGGCTCCGGAAGTCGGTCCTCGATCTCGGGCCACGCGTCGTCCAGAGGCATGAGGTGCGAAAGGGTCGACAGGAGGGAAGGCTGTCCGACGGCTTCGAGCGTCAGACGGCCGGCCTCCAAGCGAAGGATCGCCTCGTCGCCGGGCAGAGCGAACTCATCCGGGAGCCGGATGGTCTGCTCGTGCCCCTCGCGATGAAGCTTGATCCTCCGTTCGATCATGTATCCCTTCTCCTCAGGCACGGTCCGACGCGGAACGAGCGCCCGCATCGATCCCCTCGACGACGTCGGATCGGAACCGATCCGACGTCTCAGTGCTATTCCGCCGCCACCGGCATCCGCGCCATCTCCATTTCGCGGAGAGCGCGGCGGTATTCCACCGGCATCACCTTCACGAACTTCGTGCGGTAGCCGGCCCAGTCTTCCAGAATCGCCTTGGCACGCGGGGAACCCGTGTACTTCAGGTGATTGGTGATGAGCTGGCTCAGGCGCTCCTCGTCATGCCCGGACATGTCGGCGAGGATGTCGACGCGCCCCTTGGTCTCGAGGTCGCCGTCCTGGTGGAAGCGGCGCATGACGTCGTCCTCCTCCTCGACGGGTTCGAGATCGACCATGGAGAGGTTGCAGCGGGCGGCAAACGAACCGTCCGCATCGAGCACGTAGGCGATGCCGCCCGACATGCCGGCCGCGAAGTTGCGCCCGGTCTCGCCGATGGACACCACGACGCCGCCGGTCATGTACTCGCAGCCATGGTCGCCCATGCCTTCGACCACGGTGATGGCGCCTGAATTGCGGACGGCGAAGCGCTCGCCGGCCGAACCGCGAATGTAGCATTCGCCCGCGATGGCCCCGTAGAGCACCGTGTTGCCGGCCATGATCGTCCGCCCGGCGGGCGACCGCAGCGCGTCGCTCGGCCGGATGATCAGCTTGCCGCCCGACAGCCCCTTGCCGACGTAATCGTTGGCGTGGCCCGTGAGAACCACGGTGATGCCGGCGGCGAGCCATGCCCCGAAGCTCTGGCCGGCGGTGCCGGCGAGGTTCACCGTGATGGTGTCGTCGGGCAGGCCCTCATGGCCGTAGCGCTTGGCGACGACGCCGGAGAGCATCGCACCCGCGGTGCGGTCCGAGTTCCTGATGACCTCGTTGAGCACCACCGGCTCGGCGGTCTCGATGGCCGCCTTGGCGCCCTCGATCAGGCGACGGTCGAGCACCGTGTCGATCGGATGCTTCTGCTTCTCCGTATGGCGGATCGCCACGTCGGGGCCGACATCGGGCCGATGGAACAGCTTCGAGAAATCGAGGCCCCGCGCCTTCCAGTGGTTGATGACCTCCAGCGTGTCGAGGAAGTCCGAGCGGCCGATGAGGTCTTCGAGCTTGGTGTAGCCCATCGCCGCCATCAGCTCGCGCAACTCCTCCGCCACGAAGAAGAAGTAGTTCACCACGTGCTCCGGCGTGCCCTTGAAGCGCTTGCGCAGGACGGGGTCCTGCGTCGCCACGCCCACCGGGCAGGTGTTCAGGTGGCACTTGCGCATCATGATGCAGCCGGCCGCGATGAGCGGCGCGGTGGAGAAGCCGAACTGGTCGGCGCCGAGCAGGGCCGCGACGAGCACGTCGCGACCGGTGCGGATGCCGCCATCGGCCTGCAGCACGACACGGCCGCGCAGGTGGCTGAGCACCAGGGTCTGCTGGGTCTCGGCGAGACCCGTCTCCCATGGCCCGCCCGCATGCTTGATCGAGGTCAGCGGCGCGGCGCCGGTGCCGCCGTCGAAGCCCGAGATCGTGATGTGGTCGGCGCGCGCCTTGGCGACGCCGGTGGCGACCGTGCCGACACCGACCTCGGACACGAGCTTCACCGACACGTCGGCGGCTGGGTTCACGTTCTTCAGGTCGAAGATGAGCTGGGCCAGGTCCTCGATGGAGTAGATGTCGTGATGCGGCGGCGGCGAGATCAGGCCGACGCCGGGGGTGGCGTAACGGACCTTGGCGATCTTGGCGTCGACCTTGTGGCCGGGCAGCTGGCCGCCCTCGCCGGGCTTGGCGCCCTGCGAGACCTTGATCTGCATCATGTCGGCATTGACGAGATATTCCGTCGTGACGCCGAAGCGGCCGGAGGCCACCTGCTTGATCGCCGAGCGGCGCGAACGACCGTCGGCCATCGGCTTGAACCGCTCGACCTCCTCGCCGCCCTCACCGGAATTCGAACGACCGCCGAACGAGTTCACCGCGATGGCGAGGGTCTCGTGGGCTTCCTTCGAGATGGAGCCGTAGGACATCGCGCCCGTTGCGAACCGCTTGACGATGTCCACCGCCGGCTCGACCTCAGAGATGTCGACGGGCGCCCGGCCGAGCTCGGCCGCCTGCTTGATCCGGAACAGGCCGCGGATGGTCTTGAGGTGGTTCTCCTGCTCGTTCACCAGCCGGGCGAACTCGCGGTAGCGCTCGGGCAGGCCGAGGCGCACCGCGTGCTGCAGGGTCGCCACCGAATCCGGCGTCCAGGTATGGCTCTCGCCGCGCAGGCGGTAGGCATACTCGCCGCCGACATCGAGGGCATGGCGGAAGACCGGGGCATCGCCGAACGCGTCGGCATGCCGCCGGGCGGTCTCCTCGGCGACCTCGGCCATGCCGATGCCTTCGATGGTGGTCTTGGTGCCGAAGAAGTCGCGGGCGACGAAGGACGAGTTCAGGCCGATCGCGTCGAAGATCTGGGCGCCGCAATAGGATTGATAGGTCGAGATGCCCATCTTGGACATGACCTTGAGCAGGCCCTTATCGATGGACTTGATGTAGCGGTAGACGATCTCGTCGTCGGTGAGATCCGGCGGGAACTCGGCCTTCATCGCGATCACGGTCTCGAAGGCGAGATAGGGGTTGATGGCCTCCGCGCCGTAGCCGGCGAGACAAGCGAAGTGATGCACCTCGCGCGGCTCGCCGGATTCGACCACGAGACCGACCGAGGTGCGAAGCCCCTTGCGGATCAGGTAGTTGTGCACCGCCGCCGTCGCCAGCAGTGCGGGGATCGCGATGCGATCCGGGCCGACGCCGCGGTCGGTCAGGATGATGATGTTGTAGCCGCCGCGCACCGCCGCCTCGGCCCGGTCGCAAAGCCGGTCGACCGCGCCTTCCATGGCGACGGCGCCGGATTCGGCCGGGAAGGTCATGTCGAGGGTCTTGGTGTCGAAACGGTCCTCGAAATGCGAGATCGAGCGGATCTTCTCCAGATCGCCGTTGGTCAGGATCGGCTGACGGACCTCCAGGCGCTTCTTGCGGGAGGCGCCCTCCATGTCGAGCAGGTTCGGGCGCGGCCCGATGAACGAGACGAGGCTCATGACGGCCTCCTCGCGGATCGGGTCGATCGCCGGATTGGTGACCTGGGCGAAGTTCTGCTTGAAGTAGGTGTAGAGGGGCTTGGGCTTGTCGGAGAGAGCCGAGAGCGGCGTATCGGTCCCCATGGAGCCGACCGCCTCCTGGCCGGTGACGGCCATGGGCGCCATCAGCAGCTTGAGGTCTTCCTGGCTGTAGCCGAACGCCTGCTGCCGATCGAGCAGCGACACGTCGGAGCGCGAGGCGCGCGGAATGACCGGCTTCAGGTCTTCCAGCACGATCTGGGTGTTCTTCACCCATTGCGCATAGGGATTGGCCGCCGCGAGCTCGCTCTTGATCTCCTCGTCGGAGATGATGCGGCCCTTCTGCAGGTCGATGAGCAGCATGCGGCCCGGCTGCAGGCGCCAGGATTCGACGATGCTCTCGTCCGGGATCGGCAGGACGCCCATCTCGGAGGCCAGCACGACGAGGCCGTCTTCCGTGACGATATAGCGGGCGGGGCGCAGGCCGTTGCGGTCGAGGGTCGCGCCGATCTGGCGGCCATCGGTGAAGCACACGGCGGCGGGGCCGTCCCACGGCTCCATCAGCGCGGCGTGATATTCGTAGAACGCCTTGCGCTCTTCGCTCATGAGCGGATTGCCGGCCCAGGCCTCCGGGATCAGCATCATCATGGCATGGGCGAGCGAGTAGCCGCCCTGCACGAGGAATTCGAGGGCGTTGTCGAAACAGGCCGTGTCGGACTGGCCCTCGTAAGAGATCGGCCAGAGCTTCGAGATGTCGTTGCCGAACAGGTCCGAATCGACACTGGCCTGGCGCGCCGCCATCCAGTTCACGTTGCCGCGCAGAGTGTTGATCTCGCCGTTATGGGCGACCATCCGGTAGGGGTGCGAGAGCTGCCAGGTGGGGAAGGTGTTGGTGGCGAAGCGCTGGTGCACGAGGGCGAGGCCCGAGACGTAGCGCTCGTCCTGCAGGTCCTTGAAGTAATGGCCGAGCTGCGTGACCAGAACCATGCCCTTGTAGACGATCGTCCGGGTCGAGACGGAGACCGGGTAATAGGCCTTCACGCGCGGATCGTTGAGGCCATAGACCTTGTTCGAGATGACCTTGCGCGCGATGAACAGACGGCGCTCGAACGCGTCCTCGTCCGTGATCGCGGCCGGGCGGCCGATGAAGACCTGCTTGTGGTGCGGCTCCGTCTCCTTGACGCGCACGCCGAGGTCGCTCGAATCCACCGGCACGTCGCGCCAGCCGAGGAAGGGAAGCCCTTCGTCCTGGAGGGCCTTCTCGACGATCTCCTCGACGATGCGGCGGCCTTCCTCGTCCTTCGGCATGAAGAACTGCCCGACGCCGTAATGGCCGGGCTCGGGCAACGCGATGCCGAGGCCCTCGCACTCCTCCTTCAGGAGGAAATGAGGGATGTGGGTGAGAATGCCGCAACCGTCGCCCATCTTCGGATCGGCGCCGACGGCGCCGCGATGGTCGATGTTCTCGAGGATGAGCAGGCCCTGCGCCACGATGGCGTGGGTGCGCCGGTCATGCATGTCCGCCACGAAGCCGACGCCGCAGGCATCGCCTTCGCGGGCGGGATCGTAGAGGCCCTGCTTGGGCGGGAGAGCGTGATCGCGGACGACGAGCGGCGCGACGCCGTCCCGCGTGGCGGGGATCGGGTTCTGGACGACCCCGGCAACCTCAGATGCGGCCATGTTGATAACCCCTCAGCCTCGTTCGTCCGTGCCCGCATGCGAGCATGTTTCATGCCCAAATGCCATCCGGCACTCAGGCTCCGTCCTCGACGCGGTCGGATTCGGGCAGGGTCTTCGGTGAGGAAGCGCCCGCTCTCCGCGGGCTCAGCGCCGGCTTGAATTCAAGCCGTGCGGGCCCGGATCGCCGCGATGGCGACCGGCTTGGAATCTCGTTTTTTCGTGAGATTCGACACCCGCTCCAGACCTTCCACGTTCCTCGAAGGCACTTCGTCCCCGGCGATCGCTCGCCGTAGGGACGCCCCGCCAAAAATGGGACAGCCGTACTGTCCTAATTACGGAAAGTGACAGATTTTAAACGGTCCAGCAAGAGGCTCGCGCGCCCGATGGACAGGTTTGATGCGCCATGCGACGCCGCGACCGGCCGAGGCGCAAGGCAGCCTATGAACAGCACTCGCCCCCTCGCCGAATGGCGGCGGATCGAGGCCGCCCGCGACTTGCCGCGCTTCACCCGTATTCCCGCCCCATTCGGGCAGTCTACAGGGCTTGCCAAGCACAAGCGGCATGCGGGGTGATGGACCGCACGGAGACCTCCATAGACCTGCGCCAACAGTGGGCTACGGAACGACGACACTTCATCGAGACGAGGCACCATGGAATCGAGCCGCAGGGCGCCTGTGCGCTCCCATACGATCAGCCTGACCATGCTGGCGGGGTTCATCACCCTGTCGGCTCTCGGGACGGGCACGGCCCAGGCGCAGTACGGCTACGAGCCCGATCCGTTCCTTCCCCCCCGTGCCGTGGTCTGGCGCCTCAACGACCGGGGCTTCACCGAAGTGACGCGGCCGCGATTCGACGGCCGGGCCTATATCGTCGAAGCGACCGGCCCCTATGGCGACAGGGTCCGGTTGTTCGTGGATGCACGGGACGGCGCCGTTCTCGACCGCCAGCGGCTTGGTGTCCCGATGCAGCCGGCACCGGTTCCGGTCGCCCGTCCGGCGGCGCCCGGCTATGGCTGGACCGAAGCGGACGAGCAGCCCCGTCGACCGATGCGCGAAGCGGAACGGCTGGCTCCTCCCGGCAGGATCCCGAGCCAGGATAGCATCGGCCGGCAGCCGCGTTACGACGTGGCGGCGCGCCCCGAGTCCCCCACCCGCGCCGAGCCCTCCGACCGCAATCCGCTGGGCTTGAACCCGGATGCCCGGTCCGGCGACGTCAGACGCCCGGCGGAAGCAGCACCTGCCCGCAAAATCACCAGATTGGCCCCGCCAGCGAAACCGGCCGCGCCCCGGCTCGCGCCGGAAGCCCCCTCGCCGTCCCCCGCGGACGCAGCGTCCGACGCTCGGGCCAGCACGCCGCCGGTCGCCGCCATCGAGCAGCCGAAGGCCGAGCCAACGACGCCGGCAGCGAATCAGCCCCGACGCGACACGGCGCAGGCTCCGTCATCCGCCAAGCCTCAGACCTGGAGCGACCCGCCGTCTGACAGGAAGGCCGTTCGGGTCATCGGCGGCGCGACGGTGGTGCCGGGATCGACCGACAAGGATCAGCCGGGCGACCGTCCGGCCGAGTAGCCGGCACCTCAATTTCCACCATGCCGACAAAAGGCGCCGAGCCATGAGGGCTCGGCGCCTTTTTCTTCGAAACGCCTCCGGCCGTTCAGCCGGCGTCGCTGGCGCCGGCACCCTGGAGGTGCGGATCGTTGGTGGCCGCCCGAACGGGGCTGTCGTTCTGGTCCGGGGAGGTCGTGATCGCCTTCAACGCCAGCGGATCGAGGCCGCTTCCCTCCGTTGGGCCATGCGCTTCGAGGGCGCGGCGCATCTTCGGCGTCCAGAACGCGACGATGTGCTTGTGAATGCCGGCGACCGCCTCGTCATCCGGATAGGATCGGAAGAAGCCCGCGATCTGGTTCGCCATGCGGACGAGCTTGTCGTTGGTGGTCAGGGCGCTCATGGGACTGGCTCTGGTCGACGGGTGAAGGGGGCCGCGCGCCTCTAGCGCTCGGCTACAAGGAGAAGGCGTTCGCGGCCGGTGAAGACCGTGAGGGTGTCAGACCGGGCGATGGCGCAGAGCGTCATGTCGTGCAGGCGCGCCCGGTCGATGGCCAGCGATGTCGGGGCGGAGATCGCCACCAGAACGGCGGCTCCGAAAGTCGCGGTCTTCTCCACCATCTCGAACGAGCAGCGACTGGTGATGACGACGAAGCCATCGTTGGGATCGGTCCCGGCCCGCATCAGCGCGCCGATCAGCTTGTCGAGGCCGTTATGGCGGCCGACATCCTCGCGCAGGGCGAGAAGGTTGCCGTCCCGGTCCGCCCAGGCCGCGGCATGGACGGCGCGGGTCGTGTGGTTGAGAACCTGCGCGTCACCCATTCCGAGCAGGGCGCGCTGGATCGATTCGATCTCGACCGACTGCACCGCATGAGCACGCAGCTCCGCTTTGGGCAGGGCCGCGAGATCGTCGATCCCGCAAACGCCGCAACCGGTGCGCCCGGAGATGGCGCGTTTCCGGGCAAGGTGCTCGCGCAACCGCCCCGGTGCGAGATCGACCACGAGGCGCAATCCCCCGTCCCCGTCCTCCACCCGGACCGACCTGATCTCGTCGGCGGACTCGACGATTCCCTCGGTGAGGCTGAACCCGTAGGCGAAATCCACGAGGTCGGACGGGGTCGTCATCATGACCGCGTAGGGCACGCTGCCATAGACGAGGTTGACGGGCATCTCGACGGCAAGATCGCGATGCCCTTCGCGGGCCGTGGGGTCGTCGTAGGCCACGACCAGGGTCGCGACACGCCGGCTCGTCGGAGCCGGCGTGTCGCTCTCGTTCAGATCGTTTCGTTCACTCGGCAGCATTCAATTGCGTCGCGATTCTCGTGAGCGAGAAGTCCTCCTCGAAGAACTTCGCCTGCCAATCCGACGGCCTGTTGGTCCGTCGCACCTGCACCGCCGTCACCTTATACTCGGGGCAGTTGGTGGCCCAGTCCGAGAAGTCGGTGGTGATGACGTTGGCGCCGGTCTTGGCGTGGTGGAAGGTGGTGTAGACGACGCCCGGCTGCATGCGCTCGGAGACGATCGCCTTGAGGGCGATGTCGCCGGAACGGCTCTCCAGGGCCACCAGATCGCCGTGGACGATGCCGCGCACCTCCGCGTCGAACGGGTGGATCTCCAGCACGTCCTCCTCGTGCCAGCGCGAGTTCTCCGTCCGGCGCGTCTGCGCGCCGACATTGTACTGCGACAGGATGCGGCCGGTGGTGAGGATGAGCGGGAAGCGCGGGCCGGTGCGCTCCTCGGTGGCCACATACTCCGTGATCATGAACTTGCCGAGGCCGCGCACGAACCGGTCGACGTGCATCATCGGCGTCCCGTTGGGGGCGGCGTCGTTGCACGGCCACTGGATCGAGCCGAGCTCGTCGATCTTGGCGAAACTCACGCCCTTGAAGCTCGGGGTGAGCGAGGCGATCTCGTCCATGATCTCGCTGGGATGCGAGTAGTTCATCGGGTAGCCCAGCGCGTTGGAGAGCAGGATCGTGCCCTCCCAATCGCCGTAGCCGGCCAGCGGCGGCATCACCTTGCGGACGCGGCTGATGCGCCGCTCGGCATTGGTGAAGGTGCCGTCCTTCTCGAGGAACGACGCGCCCGGCAGGAAGACGTGGGCGTACTTGGCCGTCTCGTTCAGGAAGATGTCCTGGACGACGATGCATTCCATCGCCATCAGGCCGGCGGTGACGTGATGCGTGTCCGGGTCGGACTGAGCGATGTCCTCGCCCTGGATGTACATGCCCTTGAAGGCACCATCGACGGCTTCGTCGAGCATGTTGGTGATGCGCAGGCCCGGATCCTTGTCGAGCTGGACGCCCCACAGGGATTCGAAGGTCTCGCGGGTGGCATCGTCCGACACATGGCGGTAGCCCGGCAGCTCGTGCGGGAACGAGCCCATGTCACAGGAGCCCTGGACGTTGTTCTGGCCGCGCAGCGGATTCACGCCGGCGCCCAGCATGCCGATATTGCCGGTCGCCATGGCGATGTTGGCCATGCCCATGACCATGGTCGAGCCCTGGCTGTGCTCGGTGACGCCGAGACCGTAATAGATGCCCGCAGCCCCGCCGGTGGCGTAGAGGCGGGCGGCGCCCCGGATGTCCTCGGGGTTCACTCCGATCTTGTCGGCCTGGGCCTCGGGCGAGTGACGCTCCTCGGCGATGAAACGCGCCCAGGATTCGAAGTCGCCAAGATCGCAGCGCTCGCGGACATAGGCCTCGTCGATGAGCCCTTCCGTGACGATGACATGCGCCATCGCGTTGATGAAGGCGACGTTGGAGCCGGGCTTAAGTGGCAGGTGATAATCGGCCTCGATATGGGGCGACTTCACCAGGTCGATCCTGCGCGGATCGGCGACGATGAGCTTGGCACCCTCACGCAGGCGCTTCTTCATGCGCGAGCCGAAGACCGGGTGACCGTCCGTCGGGTTCGCGCCGATGACGAGGATCACGTCGGAATGCGCCACCGAGGCGAAGTCCTGCGTGCCGGCCGAGGTTCCGAGCGTCGACATCAGGCCGTAGCCCGTGGGTGAATGACAGACGCGGGCGCAGGTATCGACGTTGTTGTTGCCGAAGGCGGCGCGCACGAGCTTCTGGACGAGATAGGCTTCCTCGTTGGTGCAGCGTGACGAGGTGATGCCGCCCACCGAATCCTTGCCGTACTTGGCCTGAATGCGCTTGAACTCCGACGCGGCACGGTCGATCGCGACCTCCCACGACACTTCCTGCCAAGGGTCCGTGATCTTGTCGCGGATCATCGGCTTGGTGATGCGGTCCTTGTGGGTGGCGTAGCCGTAGGCAAAGCGGCCCTTGACGCAGGAATGGCCCTCGTTGGCCTTGCCGTCCTTGTAGGGGACCATGCGGACGATGCGGGTGCCCTGCATCTCGGCCTTGAACGAGCAGCCGACGCCACAATAGGCGCAGGTAGTGACCTCGGAATGGTCCGGCTGGCCGTGCTCGATGATCGACTTTTCCTGAAGCGTCGCCGTCGGGCAGGCCTGGACGCAGGCGCCGCAGGACACGCATTCGGAATTGAAGAAGTCGGTGGGGCCGGCAGCCACGCGGCTGTCGAAGCCACGGCCAGAAATCGTGAGCGCGAAAGTGCCTTGCGTCTCTTCGCAAGCACGGACGCAGCGATTGCAGACGATGCACTTCGACGGATCGTAGGTGAAATACGGGTTGGACGTATCCTTGGCCAGGTACTGGTCCGAGGTCGGCTTGACGTGGTTGGCGCCGTCATAGCCGTAGCGCACGTCGCGCAGGCCGACCGCGCCGGCCATGTCCTGCAACTCGCAATCGCCGTTGGCGGCACAGGTCAGGCAGTCGAGGGGGTGATCGGAGATGTAGAGCTCCATCACGCCCTTGCGGAGCTTGGCGAGCTTATCCGTCTGGGTCGAGACCACCATGCCGTTCTCGGCCGGTGTGGTGCAGGAGGCGGGCGTGCCGCGCCGCCCCTCGATCTCCACGAGGCAGAGGCGGCAGGAGCCGAAGGCTTCCAGCGAATCGGTGGCGCAGAGCTTGGGGATCTGCGTGCCGGCATGCATCGCCGCCGCCATCACCGAGGTGCCGGCGGGAACGGTGACGCTCATGCCGTCGATGGTGAGGGTGACGGTCTGCTCGTTCACCCGGATCGGGGTGCCGTAATCGATCTCTTTGATGAGGGCCATGGGTCGCGCCTCCTTATTCAGCGGCCACGGACATCGGTCCGCGCTGCTGGAAATCCTCGGGGAAATGGGTGATCGCGCTCATGACGGGCATCGGTGTGAGCCCGCCCATGGCGCAGAGCGACCCATCGGTCATGACGTCGCAAAGGTCGGCCACGACGGCGAGATTTTCGGTGGGACGGATGCCGGCGATGACCTTGTCCATGGTCTCGACGCCGCGCGTCGCGCCGATGCGGCAGGGGGTGCACTTGCCGCAGGATTCCACCGCGCAGAACTCGAAGGCGAAGCGGGCCTGCTTGGCCATGTCGACGGTGTCGTCGAACACGACGATGCCGCCATGGCCGACGAGGCCCTTCTTGGCCGCCATCGCCTCGTAATCGAGAGGCGTGTCGAGGAGATGGTCGGGGAAGTAGGCCCCGAGGGGGCCGCCGACCTGCACGGCACGGACCGGACGACCGCTCTGCGTGCCGCCGCCGAAATCCTCGATGATCTCGCGCAGGGTGATGCCGAAGGCGAACTCGATGAGGCCGCCATGCTTGATGTTGCCGGCGAGTTGGATCGCCAGCGTGCCGAGCGAACGACCCATGCCGTAATCGGCATAGGCCTTGGCGCCGTGCTCCAGGATGTAGGGCACGGCCGTGAAGGTCATGACGTTGTTGACGAGGGTCGGCTGACCGAGGAAGCCCTTGAGTGCCGGGATCGGCGGTTTGGCGCGGACGATGCCGCGACGACCCTCCAGGCTCTCCAGCAGAGAGGTCTCCTCGCCGCAGATATAGGCGCCGGCGCCCAAGCGCACTTCGAGATGGAAGGCCTTGCCCGAGCCCGCCACGTTCTCGCCGAGATAGCCGGCGGCCCGGGCGTTGACGATCGCTTCCTTGAGCGTCGCGAAGGCCTGGGGATATTCGGACCGCAGGTAGATGTAGCCGCGCGTGGCGCCCGTGGCGATGCCCGCGATGGTCATGCCCTCGATGAGGTTGAAGGGGTCACCCTCCATCATCATCCGGTCTGCGAAGGTGCCGGAATCGCCCTCGTCGGCATTGCAGACGACGTATTTCTGCTCGGACTGGGCGAGCATCACCGTGTTCCACTTGATGCCGGCGGGGAAGCCGGCACCACCGCGTCCGCGCAGGCCGGAATCGCGCACCTGCGCCACGATGCCGGCGGCATCGAGCTTCAGCGCGGCGTCCAGCCCGTTATAGCCGCCATGCGCCCGGTAATCCTCCACCGAGACGGGATCGATCACACCGCAGCGATGGAAGGTGAGGCGCTGCTGACGGGCGAGATAGGTCATCTCCTCGGGCTTGCCGAGGCGAAGTGCATGCTCGCCGCCGTTCACCAGACCGGCATCGAGAAGGCCGTCGACATCGCCGGGAGTGACGGGACCGTAGGCGATGCGGCCCTCCGGGGTCGCGACCTCGACCATGGGCTCGAGCCACAGCATCCCGCGCGAGCCCGTGCGGACGATGGTGACGTCGAGGCCGCGGCGCTCGGCGCCGGCGAAGATCGCGCGGGCGACACGGTTGGCGCCGAGACCGAGGGCGACGGCGTCGCGCGGGACATAGATGGTGATGCTCACGACTTCATCTCCGTGAGGGCCGATTCCAGGGAATCTGCGGTGAGGCGTGCGAGCGGCTCGTCGTCGACCAGGGCGCCCGGACCGTTGGCGCAGAGGCCGAGGCAATAGACGGGCTCCACGGTGATCTGACCGTCAGGCGTCGTCCCGTGCCAATCGATCCCGAGGCGGGCGAGAATGTCGGCATGCAGCGCGTCCGAGCCCATGGCCTGGCAGGCCTCGGCCCGGCACAGCTTCACCTGATGCTTGCCCGAGGGCGCGCGGCGGAAGTCGTGGTAGAACGTGATGCAGCCGTGAACCTCGGCCCGGGACAGGTTCAGCGCATCCGCGATCAGCGGGACCGCGCCCTCGTCCACGTAACCGAAGGTCTCCTGCAAGGCGTGGAGGATGGGGAGCGTGGCGCCTTCGAGATGCGTATGGTCGGCGATGATGCCGGCCGCACGCTGCGCGCTCCAGGGCTCGTGCTGCAGCATTGTTCCTACCTAGTGAACTTGTTGTCGTTCCAAGGTGGTATATCTCCGAACGTGAATCAATCGCGCGGTTCGGTCGGTCGACAATGCTTTTTTGTTATAATTCTATTGTGCGCTGCGAAAGGGCAGTGTGACGAGTGAGTTGAGGGGCAGCCCGTCAGAGCGAGGCGATGTCGTCGGCGACGGTGGGAGCGATCGCCTGGGCCTCGACGATGAGCGCGGCGCAAAGGGGCGTCATCGGGTCCCGTTCCGGCACCACCAGCCCGATCATGTGGCTGACATCGGGCTCACCGATCGGAACGGAGCGGACGCGCTCACTCAGGCGGAAGCTGTCGGCGAGGACAGCGGGCATCACGCTCGCCCATTTCGCCGTGCGGACGTGGGTGAGCAGCACGATCATCGAATTCGACTGGAGCAGCGGCGCGGCATCCCGCCCGGCATTGTGCAAGTGACCGTCGATGATGCGGCGGTTCTGCATGTCCGGCGTGAGCAGGCACAGGGGCAGACGACCGACCTCCTCCCAGCTGACCGAATCCCTCTTGCCGTAGACGCCGTCGATGGCCGTGAGCAGGCGGTAGCGCTCGCGGTAGAGTGGCACCGCGATGACTTTCCCGAGGGGCTCGTTCTCCAGATAGGTGATTCCGGCATCGATCTCGTGGTCGGCGATCAGCCGGCCGATCTCGCCGGAGGTCGTCGAGTGGACGGAGAACCGCACGTCGGGATGGCGGGCACGGAAGGGCGTCGTCAACGAGGCGACGATGGGCGTCGCGGTGGGAACCGCCGCGAGCCGCAGGGTACCCGACAAACCTCGGCGCAAGCTGGCCACCTCTTCCCGCATGGCGCGCGCGTCGCCGACGATCCGGCGTGCCCAATCGAGGACGCGCTCGCCTTCCGGGGTGAACCCCTGGAAGCGGGACCCGCGCTCCACCAGCAGGACGCCGAGTCGCTCTTCGAGCTGCTTCACCCCGGCCGACAGGGTTTGCTGAGACACGTTGCAGAATTGCGCCGCCCGGCCGAAATGTCGCTCGCGGGCCAAGGCAAGGAGGAATTCGAGACGCTCGATCACCGCCGGGACCCTATCGTGTTCATCCCCGTTCCGGCCTTCGGCGCGTTCGAAACCTGGATGGGCACAGGCATCCTCGCACGGGATCAGGCCCCCTCCATAGCGGGAACGGCGCTATACTGGCGACGGATTCAGCCCCGAAGACCGCTGTAAGATAAATTTAAGTTTGCCGCCGAGCAAAATCGCTTTGAACCCCACTCGTCATTCGGGCTCCCTTCGGCCTGGACTACGGGGAAAGCCTCATCCATGCGACGCTGTTGCGGTTGCGCCGTCGACCGCCATGTGGTCTGACACCGGCAATGCCGGCCCGAAATACGTGATCGAGGCTTGCCTTTCCCGTTGAGCTAGGACTTGCGCGCGACGTCAAAAGTCGCAAGACGCTGCGGGACGACGTAGAACGATACCAAGGGGAGCCACGAGAGGCACATGCGGACCACGCAGGCGCAACACCGGTCATCATGGGGACTTGCTGCGGGCGCTTTCGCTGCGCTCGGCACCGCCCTCGTTTCTACAGCCGCTCTGGCGGCGGGCATCGGCCAGCCCGAGCCGTGGCAGATGGACCGTCAGGTCGCCGTCACAGAGAACGCGCGGGACATCCACACGTTCGAGCAGGGGATGCACTGGCTCTCCTTCGGCATCTCGGCCTTCGTGCTGGGCCTGATCGTCTATTGCATCTTCAAGTTCAACGCGAAGGCGAACCCGGTCCCGTCCAAGACCACCCACAACACCATGATCGAAATCGCCTGGACCATCGTCCCGGTGCTGATCCTGGTGGCAGTGGCCATCCCCTCCTTCCGCCTGCTGCGCACCCAGCTCTCGGACCCCAAGGCCGACGTCATCATCAAGGTGATCGGCCATGCCTGGTACTGGTCATACGAGTACCCGGCCGTGGAGAACGGCGGCGGCTTCACCTTCGATGCCAATATCGACGAAGACAAGCAGCCCAAGCTGCTGGGCACCGATAACGACATGGTCGTTCCGGTGAACAAGATCGTGAAGATCCAGGTGACCGCGGCCGACGTGCTGCACTCCTGGGCGATGCCGTCCTTCGGGTTCAAGATCGACGCGATCCCCGGCCGCCTGAACCAGTTCTGGTTCAAGGCCGAGCGTGAGGGCACCTATCACGGCCAGTGCTCGGAGCTCTGCGGCGCCCGCCACGCCTACATGCCCATCACGGTGCAGGTGGTGAGCGACGAGGCCTACGCCGCTTGGCTCGCCGAGGGGAAGACCAAGTTCGCCCGCCTCGACGACGGTTCGAAGTTCGCAGAAGCCAAGTAGCGGCTTTTTCCGGCGCCGCCCGACGGCACCGGCTGGACCGGCCCTTCACCGGGTCGGTCCATTCGCAAATCGAGAGATTTAGAGAAACCTGAACAGGGTCTGCAACGATGGCAACCGCCACAGCACAATCAGGGCATCACGACGCCCACGCCTCCCATACGCCGTCCTTCTTCGCCCGTTGGTTCCTGTCGACCAACCATAAGGACATCGGCACGCTCTACCTCCTGTTCGCGTTCTGCGCGGGCATCATCGGCGCGTTCCTCTCCTTCGGCATCCGCATGGAGATGGAAGAGCCCGGCCTGCAGTACTTCTCGAATCCCGGCACCTACAACGTGTTCGTGACCGGCCACGGTCTCATCATGGTGTTCTTCATGGTGATGCCGGCGCTCATCGGCGGCTTCGGCAACTGGTTCGTCCCGCTCATGATCGGCGCGCCCGACATGGCGTTCCCGCGCATGAACAACATCTCGTTCTGGCTGACCGTCGCCGGCTTCGCGAGCCTCGTCTGCTCGCTGTTCGTCGAAGGCGCGCCCGGAACCACCGGTGCCGGCACGGGCTGGACCGTCTACCCGCCGCTCTCCACCTCCGGCCATCCCGGCCCGTCCGTGGACTTCGCGATCTTCGCCCTCCACCTCTCGGGCGCCGGCTCGATCCTGGGCGCCATCAACTTCATCACCACCATCCTGAACATGCGCGCGCCGGGCATGACCCTGCACAAGATGCCGCTGTTCGCCTGGGCTGAGCTCGTCACCGCGTTCCTGCTGCTCCTGTCGCTCCCGGTCCTCGCCGGCGCGATCACGATGCTGCTCACCGACCGCAACTTCGGCACGACCTTCTTCGATCCGGCCGGCGGTGGCGATCCGGTGCTCTACCAGCACCTGTTCTGGTTCTTCGGCCACCCCGAAGTGTACATCATGATCCTGCCGGCCTTCGGCATCGTCTCCCACATCATCTCGACCTTCTCGCGCAAGCCGGTGTTCGGCTATCTCGCCATGGCCTACGCCATGGTCGCCATCGGCGTCGTCGGCTTCGTCGTGTGGGCTCACCACATGTACACGGTCGGCCTGTCGCTCCAGACGCAGTCCTACTTCGTCTTCGCCACCATGGTCATCGCGGTGCCCACCGGCGTGAAGATCTTCTCGTGGATCGCGACGATGTGGGGCGGCTCGATCCGCTTCACCGCCGCCATGCACTGGGCGGTCGGCTTCATCTTCCTGTTCACGGTCGGCGGCGTCACCGGCGTCGTGCTGGCGAACTCGGCGGTCGATAAGTACCTGCACGACACCTATTACGTCGTCGCCCACTTCCACTACGTGCTGTCGCTCGGCGCCGTGTTCATCATCTTCGCCGGTGTCTACTACTGGTTCCCGAAGATGACCGGCTACGTCATCCCGGAATGGGCCGGCAAGCTGCACTTCTGGCTGGCCTTCATCGGTGCGAACGTCCTGTTCTTCCCGATGCACTTCCTGGGTCTCGCCGGCATGCCGCGTCGTTACGCCGACTACCCGGAAGCCTTCGCCGGCTGGCACAAGGTCTCCACCTGGGGCGGTCACATCTTCGCTCTCGGCATGGTGGTGTTCTTCATCGGCGTCGTCCTCGCCTTCCGTTCGAAGGTCCGCGCTGCCGACAATCCGTGGGGCGAAGGCGCCACCACCCTCGAGTGGACGCTCTCCTCGCCGCCGCCCTTCCACCAGTTCGAGACGCTGCCGACCATCGTCGACGACCACGGTCACTGAGGCACTGCCGTCTTCACGATCGCGATCGGCTTCGAAATTGCGATTGTTCTAAAACGACACTAGGGATTGCGAGGATCGCGTGAGCGGTCCTCGCTCTTTACCGGATGCCCCTCTTCACCGAGCGACATCCCGCAAAGGGCGGCGCCAGAGACGGCGTGATCCGAATTCCGGCCATACCGACAACAGTATCGGGACCCCATGACGAGCCTGTCGAACAGCGTCTCCGCTGCCGCCGAGCCGAACGATTTCGCGCCGACCCCGATGATGGTCGGTGGTGAGGTCGCGGATTTCTTCGCACTCCTGAAGCCGCGCGTGATGGTGCTGGTGATCTTCACCGCCCTCGTCGGCATGGTGGTCTCGCACGTTCACATCCAGCCCGTCGTCGGCGTGATCTCGCTCCTGATGATCGCGGTGGGCGCCGGTGCCTCCGGCTGCCTCAACATGTGGTGGGACGCCGATATCGACGCGGTCATGACCCGCACCGCGACCCGCCCGATACCCGGCGGCCGCATCCAGCCCGGCGAGGCCCTCGCCTTCGGCATCGTCCTGTCGGTGGGCTCGGTGCTGGTGCTCGGCCTCGCCTCGAACTGGCTCGCCGCCTCGCTCCTGGCCTTCACGATCGTCTTCTACGCCGTCGTCTATTCCATGTGGCTGAAGCGGGCGACGCCGCAGAACATCGTCATCGGCGGCGCCGCCGGTGCCCTGCCCCCGATGATCGGTCAGGCCGCCGTGTCGGGGTCGGTGGGCATCGAATCGACGATCCTGTTCCTCATCATCTTCATCTGGACCCCGCCGCATTTCTGGGCGCTGGCGCTGATCAAGGCCGGCGAATACGCCAAGGCCGGCATCCCGATGATGCCCAACGTCGCCGGGCCGCAATCCACCCGCCGCCAGATCATCTACTACTCGATCGTGTTGTTCCCGGTGGGCCTCGCCCCTGTGTTCCTCGGCTTCGGTGGATGGCTCTACGGCGTCACCGCCTTCATCGGCGGCCTCGGGATGCTGGTCTTCAGCGTCCATGTCTACCGCAACCGCGAGGGCGAGGCGGAACGCAAGGCCGCGCTCGGCATGTTCGGCTTTTCCATCCTCTACCTGTTCCTCCTGTTCTCGGCGGTCCTGGCCGAGCAGGGCCTCGGGCTCTACCGCGCGGTGCTCGCGTGACCTCGATGCCGGAGAAATCCACGCCGCCGCGGCGTTTGACGCCCGAGGAGCAGCAGCGCCAGCGCAGGCGCTCGATCGCCATCGCCACGGTGCTGTTCGTCCTCGTGGCCATCTTCTACGCCCTGACCATCGCCAAGCTCGGACCGCAGATCCTCAACCGCCCACTGTGACCCGATCGACCGGACCGTTCAGCGAAGAGAGTCGGACGTCATCATGACCGACATGCCAACCAAGCGAAGCAGCACGCCGAACCGCAAGGCGTCGGTCACCGCCCTCGCCTGTGCGGGTCTGGCTATGGGAATGGTCGGCCTCGCCTTCGCGTCGGCGCCGCTCTACGACATGTTCTGCAAGGCCACCGGCTATGACGGCACGCCGCGAGTCGGGCTCGCTCCCACGCAGGTCGCGATGGACGACAGCATGGTCGTCCATTTCGACACCAACGTCGCGTCGACCCTGCCCTGGCGCTTCGTCGCGGAGACTCCGAAGATCGAGGCGCGTCTGGGCGAGACCAAGACCGTATTCTTCCGCGTGAAGAACACGGGGACGACCCCCTCGACGGGGATCGCGACCTACAATGTCCAGCCGGGGCTCATGGGCAGCTTCTTCGTGAAGATCCAATGCTTCTGCTTCAACGAGCAGACGTTGCAGCCCGGCGAGACGATGGATTTCCCGGTGGTGTTCTACATCGATCCGGCCGTGCGCGCCGATTCGAACACCGCCCATCTGCAGGAACTGACGCTCTCCTACACCTACTTCGCGTCGAAGAACGGCCAGCCCTCGGCCGCCCTGGCGACGACGGACGGCAAGGGTGCGAAAACCAATTTCTAGGGTCGTCAACTAATTTGGTGGGACGCGTTTGTACGCGCCAGGTTTTTTGAGGTCTCAAGCGTGACAACACTGCGCCGTCCCGATTAAGGGTTCCGGTGTAGCCGAACGTTCAGAAGGTCAGAGCCGTTCGCGGCATTGGGCCCGGGGTGAGGAGAAGAATTGAGATGGCCGAGGCGCACGCCAAGAATCACGACTTCCATATCTTGAGCCCGAGCCCTTGGCCGCTGTTGGGTGCCTTCTCCGGCTTCCTCATGGCGTTCGGCGCCGTGTTCTGGATGAAGAGCCTGCAGATCGGCACGCTCAGCCCCGGTCCCTACATCTTCGGCGCCGGCACGATCGGTGTGCTCTACGTCATGTTCTCATGGTGGCGCGACGTCGTCCACGAGGCGAATGCCGGCGACCATACCCGTGTCGTGCAGCTTCACCACCGCTACGGCATGATCATGTTCATCGCCTCCGAGGTGATGTTCTTCGCCGCCTGGTTCTGGGCCTATTTCGAGGCGGCGCTCTACACCGCCGACCCGATCCAGACCACGCGCCTGGATTTCACCGGGGGCACCTGGCCGCCCAAGGGCATCGAGGCTTTCGATCCCTGGCACCTGCCGCTCCTCAACACGCTGATCCTGCTGACCTCCGGCACGACGATCACCTGGGCTCACCACGCCCTGCTGCACAACGACCGCAAGGGCCTGAAATACGGCCTGTGGCTCACGATCATCCTCGGCGTGCTGTTCACGGCCTGCCAGGCCTACGAGTACAGCCATGCGCATTTCGGCTTCTCGGGCAGCATCTACTCGGCGACCTTCTTCATGGCGACGGGCTTCCACGGCGCTCACGTCATCATCGGCACGATCTTCCTCGCGATCTGCCTCTACCGGGTCTATCTCGGCCAGTTCACGGTCCAGCAGCATCTCGGCTTCGAGTTCGCCGCCTGGTACTGGCACTTCGTCGATGTGGTCTGGCTGTTCCTGTTCGCCTCAATCTACGTCTGGGGCGCCGGCACGGCGGCTCACTGACACCGGTCCCGCCTCATCGAGGCGAAGCGACACAGGTATGAGAATCAGGGCGGCGCGAGCCGCCCTTTTTCGTGCCATGACTGCCGGGAACCCCATATGGGGCGGACGGCGGATTCGCCCGTCACCGAGGAGCCAAGCATCGTGAATCACCCTCGGCCGCTACCGCCTCCGGTTCCCACCGGATTGCGCTGCCGCTGCCCCCGCTGCGGCAAGGGCGCGATGTTCGACGGCTTCCTCACGTTCCGGCCGTCCTGTGAGGTCTGCGGCCTCGACTATTCGAACTTCAATTCCGGCGACGGCCCCGCCTTCTTCGTCATGTCCATCGTCGGCATCGTCGTCGTCGGGCTGGCGCTCTGGCTCGAGATCACCTTCGAGCCGCCGATCTGGGTCCATGCCGTCGTGGCCATCACCCTGTCGGTCGGGCTGAGCCTCGCCCTCGTGCGCCCGTTGAAGGGAATGCTGGCGGCGCTTCAATTCGCCAACAAGGCCGCGGAGGGGCGCTTTCGCTGATGCCCAAGCCTGTTCGTCCGGGCGCCGTGCGGGCGCTGGCGGCGCCCGCCATCGCTTCGCTGATCTGCCTTGCCATCTTGTTGAGCCTCGGCGTCTGGCAGTTGCATCGCAAGGGCGAGAAGGAAGCCCTGATCGGCCGCATCGTCGCCCGCTCGCGCGCCGAGCCCCCTGCCTCTCTCCCGGCCCGAAACGATTGGGATCCGGCGCGGGACGAGTTCGAGCGCGTGCGGGTGACGGGGACGCTGCTGAACGACCAGGAGACCCTGGTCCACGGTCTCGCGGCGGGTGCGGTGCCGGGCAAGGCTCTTCAGGGCTTCTACGTTCTGACACCGTTGAAGCGGGACGATGACGGCAGCCTCGTCATCGTCAACCGGGGGTTCGTGCCCACGGAGTTGAAGGATGCGGCGCGGCGCCAGCCGGGACAGGTCGCCGGATCGGTCACGATCACCGGGATGCTGCGCGGTCCGGAGATACGGACCATGTTCGTGCCGCCGCCGGAGCCCGCCAAGGGAGAGTGGTTCCATCGCGACATCGACGGCATCGCCGCTGCGAGGGGGCTCACCGTGATGCCCTATCTCATCGAGGCGGATGCTACGCCGAACCCCGGCGGCTGGCCCAAGGGCGGACAGCTTCGCGTCGACCTTCCCAACAACCACATGCAATACGCCTTCACATGGTTCGGCATCGCCGCCTGCCTGGTCGGCGTCTTCGGCGTCTTCGCGTGGAAGCGTCTTTCGGAAGAACGGGACGGCTCCGCGAGCAACCCGGCCACATAAGGAAGGAAGCCGGCAGGGCTCGGGATCCGGGATCGCTCTTGCCGGCCGGACGCGTCGCGCTATCCTGACGTCGGACATCCCCATCGCGGAGTGTAGTCCATGCGCGCCGTCCTCTCCCTGCTGATCGCCCTCACCTGCCTCGCTTCGGAACCGGCCCGGGCCGCAGACGAAGCGGCGAAGCTCGCAGCCAGGGCGACGGTGGAGCGTCAGATCGAGGCGTTCCGCAGGGACGATGCGGCCACCGCCTATGCCCAGGCCGCCCCATCGATCCAGGGGATGTTCGCCTCGCCGGACACGTTCATCGAGATGGTCCGGAAGGGATACGGTGCCGTCTACCGCGCCCGCAGCTTCAGCGTCGACCGTGTCGAGGAGAGCGGCGAGGACGGTCTCAGCCTTGGCATGACGCTGCAGGACGAGAACGGCATCGACTGGACGGCGCTCTACAGCCTCGAAAAGCAGAGCGACGGCACATGGCGGATCAATGGCTGCCGCCTCGTCAAGGCGCCCGGCGACAACGCATAGGTGGGGGCCGGCTGGGATGGTCATGGCCCGGTCTTTCCCGAAGCCTGACGCTCCCTAAAGAACCCGATCCGCCGGTAGATGCGCCGCGCCCTCTTCGCGGCTAAAGAAGGCCTCAGGAAGCCCTCCGTGACGACCGGTCATCGTACCGAGCGCGACGGCGCGGTGGGAATTTGGTGAGACACGTTCGAAGTCTCGCCGGATCGAGGAGGATGAGGTCGAGATGAGCGGAACACAGCCGGTGGATCCGTATTGGGCGGCACTCCTTGCGTTCCTGGACGAAGACAGCGCGCTCCTTGCCACCACGGCGGCGCCGGACGGGCTCAAGGAGTATCGCCCGGACCTGATCGCCTTCTCGGACCTCGACGACATCCCCTCTGTCCGGCAGGTGGTTTGCCACAAGGGCCTGATCGAGCAGATTCCGGTACGTCTGCTCGCCGCCAGTTTCGGAAGGGCCAAGCTCGCTTTCTCCAACGAGGTATTCGTCGTGTTCCGTCTCGGGCACAGCGAGTCGGACCACGTTCGGTCGTTCGAGATCGATCTCGCCAACCATCTCTCCAGTTCGGATCTCGATGCCGGGCAGCCCGCCGCCTGGCGCAAAGAGGTGACCCGGCCGCTCCTCCGGCGGCCCGTCGCATCCGCGAGAGGTGCGGGCGTGCCCCGCATCGTCGCAGCCCTTCAATCCCCGACGCTCCTCAACAACTGGGCGTCCGCCGGCGGATGGAATCTGGAAGCGGCCAAGCTCGGCGATCATGACGGCTTGGCGGAATCGGCCCTGCTGCAGGTTCCGTCCTGGGACGGGAGCGACGAGAACGTCGCGGCGGTCCTCGTGACCACCCCGCTTCAGCTCGAGGAAGCCAGAACCCATTTGCCCAACGCCGCCCATATCTGGATCATCCACAACGGGCGCGCAGGACTTCTTCCGCCGAAGCTCATCGACGAGGTGGATGGCGTCATCACCTTGTCCCGCAAGGTCCTCGCCCTTCAACGCACCCATCATCCGGCGTTGCTGCACAAACCGTCCTGGGTGATCGCCCCCTGGTACGAGCCCGAGCGGCGTTACCGATGGAGCGCGGACCGCGCCTGGACGATGAAATCGAGGCCGAACACGCGCGATCGCTACGACCTGGCGCTGACCCATCAGGTCATCGAACTGGCCAAGCGGCGATCCGTCGACATCGTCATGTACGGACAGGACACGGTGGGAGGCTTTCTCGACGGGCGCGCCAAGGACGAGTTGCAGAGCTCGTGTTCGTGCTACGTCAGTCCCCTGCCGCCCTGGGCGGGGTTCGGCCTGGCGCAGCACGAGTGCCTGTCGGCCGGCGTTCCGCTGGCGGGCCTGCTTTGGGGCGACTTGAAAGAGGACCTTCCGGCCCCGTATCCGGCTCTCACCGAGACGCTGGACGATCTGGCCGAGACCATACGGCGGCTCTGCACCGAGGAAGCCCATGCCGAGGCGGTGTCTGAGGCGGGGCTGGACTACATCGCTCAGGCGCGAACGAAGTCTCGGACGGAGCGGGCGATCGAAAGGTTCCTCGACGAGGTCGGCGGAGCTTGATCGATTCGGTCTTCGCGGAAACGGCGCCGCTTCATTCATCTATCGGCGAAGCGTGATCCCGGACGTCGGCAATTTCCGGCTTTCGACAGCGCCATCCACTTCGTGTAGACCGGCCCCCTTCCCGGAGGCCCCTTTGCTACACGTTTCGACCCGCGGCGCCGCGGCGCCCCTCAGCTTTTCCGATGCTCTCCTCGCCGGCCTCGCCCGCGACGGCGGTCTGTACCTGCCCGAGAGTTGGCCGCAGATTTCCCGTGACGAAATCGCCGGGCTCGCCGGACAGCGCTACGCCGACGCGGCCAAGCTCGTCCTGCGGCCGCTGATCGACGGCGAGATCGCGCATGCCGATCTCGACCGGATGATCGAGGACTCCTACGCCACCTTCCGCCACCCGGCGGTGTGTCCGCTGGTGCAGCTCGACGACAACCTGTTCCTGCTGGAGCTCTTCCACGGTCCGACGCTGGCGTTCAAGGACGTGGCGATGCAGCTCCTCGGCCGGCTGATGGACCACGTCCTGCGGTCCCGCCGCTCCCGCGCCACCATCGTGGGCGCCACCTCCGGCGATACCGGCAGCGCCGCCGTCGAGGCCTTCCGAGGGCTCGATCAGGTCGACATCTTCATCCTGTTCCCGCATGGCCGCGTCTCCGAGGTGCAGCGCCGCCAGATGACGTCGGTGGGCGCGGACAACGTCCACGCCATCGCCATCGACGGCAATTTCGACGATTGCCAGAACATCGTCAAAGCCTTGTTCCAGCACGCGGATTTCGCCGACGAGCTGCGGCTTTCCGGCGTCAACTCGATCAACTGGGCGCGGGTCGCCGCTCAGGCGGTCTATTACTTCACCAGCGCCGTGGCCCTGGGCGCACCGCACCGCCCCGTCTCCTTCGCGGTGCCGACGGGCAATTTCGGCGACATCCTCGCCGGTTGGGTTGCCAAGCGCATGGGCCTGCCCATCGAGCGCCTGATGATCGGCACCAACGCCAACGACATCCTGGCCCGCACCCTGGAGCATGGCGCCTACGAGGTTCGCGGCGTCCAGCCCACCACCTCGCCCTCCATGGACATCCAGATCTCCTCGAATTTCGAGCGCCTGCTGTTCGAGGCCCTGGGCCGCGACGCGTCGAGCCTGTCGCGACTGATGGCCGGTCTCAAGCAATCGGGCGGCTTCCACCTCGACGAGGCGGTCCTCAAGGCCGTCCGCGGCGAGTTCGATGCCGCGTCCGTTCCGGAGGAGGCCGTCATCGCCGAGATCGCGCGGGTCCACCGGGAGATCGGCATGGTCATCGACCCGCATACCGCCATCGGCGTTCATGCCGGCCGGCGCCTTCTGGAGAAGGACGGCAAGACCCCCGTCGTCGCCCTCGCCACCGCCCATCCGGCGAAGTTTCCGGATGCGGTCGCACAGGCGACGGGTGGCCATCGCCCGGCCCTGCCGCCGCACCTCGCCGATCTGCTGGATCGGAAGGAGCGTTTCACCCGCGTCGCCAACGACCAGGCGGCGGTGGAAGCTTTCATCCGCGCACATTCACGCATCACGGCGGGGAACTGAGAACCCATGAACCAGCATTTCGCGACCCATGGTGCTTCCCCCGGCCTGAAGGTGTCCCGCCTCTCCAACGGCATCACCGTCACCACGGAGACGATGCCCGGTGTCGCCACCGCGACCCTGGGCGTCTGGGTCGGCGCCGGATCGCGCCACGAGCGGCCTGACGAGGGTGGCCTCAGCCACCTCATCGAGCACATGGCGTTCAAGGGGACCGAGACCCGCTCGGCCCGACGCATCGCCGAGGACATCGAGAATGTCGGCGGCGACATCAATGCCGCCACCAGCGCCGAGGGTACGAGCTACACCGCACGCGTGCTCGGCGAGGATGCCGGCGTCGCCCTGGACGTCATCGGCGACATCCTCACCCGCTCGGTCTTCGACGCGGGTGAACTCGCTCGCGAGAAGGGTGTGATCCTGCAGGAATACGCCGCCATCGAGGATACGCCCGACGACGTGGTCTACGAGGCCTTCACCGCGGCGGCGTTTCCGGACCAGCCGATCGGCCGTCCGATCATCGGCACGCCGCAGACCATCGCGAGCTTCGACCGCGACGCCATCGAAGCCTATCTCGCCCGCGAATACACCCCGGACCGCATCGTCGTTGCCGCAGCGGGGGCCATCTCCCACGAGGCCATCGTCGAGGCGGCCGAGCATCATTTCGGCGGGATGCCGGCGACGGTCGCCCCGGACATGGTCCCCGGCAGCTATGTCGGCGGCGAGAAGCGGATCCAGAAGAAGCTCGAACAGGCGAATCTCGTGCTGGGCCTGCCCGGCCTCTCGTTTCGCGACGAAGGCTATTACGCCCTCCACATGTTCGCGCAGGTCCTCGGCGGCGGTCTCACCTCGCGGCTCTGGCACGAGGTGCGCGAGACCCGCGGCCTCGCCTATGAGATTCAGGCGTTCCACTGGTCCTTCGTCGATTGCGGCCTGTTCGGCATCGGCGCCGGCACGTCCGGCTCGGATCTCGCCGAACTCGTCGACGTGACCCTGGCGGCCACGGCCAAGGCGGCGCGCGATGCCGATTCCGTGGAGGTCGCCCGCGCGAAGGCGCAGGTGAAGGTGGCACTCCTGTCGGCCCTTGAGACCCCCGGCGGCCGGATCGAGCGCAATGCCCGCCAGATGCTCGCCTGGGGCCGGGTGATCCCGCCTCAGGAAGTCATCGCCAAGATCGATGCCGTCACGGTGGATGACGTCAGGGCGGCGGGATTGCGCCTGCTCTCGGGCGCTCCGACGCTCGCCGCGATCGGCCCGATCAAGAAGCTCCCGTCCCTGGAGAAGATGACGGGCGTGCTGCGGGCGAATTGATGGGCGCCGCCGGCCGGGCGGCTCGGCGTCGAGGATAAGGCTTTCGACGACCGACCGAACGCCCGGCGAAGGGTCATGGGTTTGATCTCATACCGGCGATTGTCGACCCTGTTAGCGTTCCAGGCGTACGCCTCCACGTTTCAGAAGTGTGTCCGGCTTGTTTTGGCCGCAAAAGGACGCGATCCAAAACGCCTCGGCGCTACGCCAAGAAGCAGTGGGTGCCGCGATTGCGGGCAAGCCGCTCGCCTTGTCCGTGGACCCCCCCGCCGGTACGACTGGGCCACAAGCTGAGCCGTATTCCTCGTCAGTGCCCGCCCGGCCGGAACACTCGCCCGTTGCGCAGATCTTTCCTCGTCCTCACCGCCTTCGTCTCGCTCCTGATCGGCTTCCTCGGAACGAGGATGCCGGCTTCGGCCGTGGAAGCCGTGCGCGTGACCCTCGACGCTCCGGCGATCGATCTGACGCCGATGATCGAGCGCTATCGCTCGGACGGCGACCTGATCCAGATCTCTACCGCCCCCGGCAAGGACGGCATCGTCCGCCGTATCGTGGTGAAGGCCCGCGACAGCGGAGCGCGGCCCGACTGGATGGTCTTCGCGCTCACCAACGACACCGACGAGCAGGTCGACCGGGTCCTCGTGGCGCCCCATTTCCGTCTCGTCGGCTCGGGCGTGATCTGGCCGGATCTCGGCGGCTCGCGCATCGCGGCGATCACGGCGAGCCAGGGTATCAGGCCCGAGCGGGACGAGAACCCGGAAGCCGACCAGTTCGTGATCACCCTCGATCCCGGCGCCACCGTCACCTTCGTCGCCGAGCTGAACGGGCCGAACGTGCCGCAGGTCTATCTCTGGGACCAGGAAGCCTACCGCAAGAAATCCACCGGCCTGACGCTCTACAAGGGCATCATCATCGGCATCGCCGGCCTGCTCGCCCTGTTCCTCACGATCATCTTCGTGGTGAAGGGCGCGATCATCTTTCCCGCGGCCGCCGCCCTCGCCTGGGCGGTGCTCGCCTATGCGTGCATCGATTTCGGGTTCCTGCAGCGGGTCTTTCCCGTCACCGAAGTGGCCGAGCGGGTCTACCGGGCCTCCGCAGAGGCGGTGCTGGGGGCGACGCTTCTCGTCTTCCTGTTCGCCTATCTCAACCTGAGCCGCTGGCATGTGCGCTACGGCCATGTGGCCTTCTTCTGGCTCGCGTTCCTGGCCGGCCTCGTGGGCCTGGCGGTGTTCGACCCGCCGGTGGCGGCGGGCGTCGCCCGCATCTCCATCGCCGCCGTCGCCGGCGTCGGCCTGCTGCTGATCGTCTATCTCGCCATCCATAACGGTTACGACCGGGCGATCCTGCTGGTGCCGACCTGGTTCCTGCTCCTCGTCTGGGTCGTGGCCGCGGGCTTCGCCATCACCGGCCAGATCGGCAGCGACCTCGTCCAGCCGGCGCTCATCGGAGGCCTCGTCCTCATCGTCATGCTCATCGGCTTCACGGTGATGCAGCACGCCTTCACCGGGGGCGGGATGACCCATTCCCTGGTCTCGGACACCGAACGGCGTGCCCTGGCCCTGACCGGCGCCGGCGACGTGGTCTTCGACTGGGACGTGCCGGCCGACCGGGTCTTCGCCGGACAGGAGATCGAGAACCAACTCGGCCTGAAGCGCGGCACCCTCGAGGGGCCGGCCTCGAACTGGCTCGGCCTCGTCCACCCCTTCGACGTGGACCGATACTCGGCCGCCCTGGACACGGTGATCGAGGAACGGCGCGGCCGCATCGTCCACGATTTCCGCCTGCGCTCCACCGAAGGCCTCTATGTCTGGTACCGGCTGAAGGCCCGGCCGGTGATCGGACCGGACGGTGAGGTCATCCGCATCGTCGGCACCATCTCGGACGTCACCGAGGTGAAGACGGCCGAGGAGCGTCTGCTCTACGACGCGATCCACGACAGCCTCACCGGCCTGCCCAACCGCGAATTGTTCAACGACCGCCTCGACGCCGCCCTCGCCTTCGCGAGCCAGGACGCCCGCCTGAAACCGACGACGATCCTCCTCGACGTCGACCGGTTCAAGGCGATCAACGACGCCATCGGTCTTTCGGCGGGCGATTCGATCCTGCTCACCCTGTCGCGCCGTCTCGGCCGGCTTCTGCGCCCGCAGGATTCCCTGGCCCGCATCGCAGGCGACGAGTTCGGACTGATCCTGCTCTCGGAGCGCGAGCCGGACCGCATCCTCGCCTTCACGGACATGATCCGCCGGGCCATCGCCACGCCGATCACCTATGCCGACCGCGAGATCTTCCTCACCGTCTCCATCGGCATCGTCCTGCACGAGGCCGGTGCCGCCCTGAAGCGCGAGGACGTGTTCAAGAACGCCGAGATCGCGATGATCCAGGCCAAGCGCAACGGCGGCGACCGCACCGAAGTGTTCCGCGCCTCCATGCGCAACGAACGCAGCGACCGGCTGATGCTCGAAGCCGACCTGCGCCGCGCCCTGGACCGCAACGAGATGAAGGTGCTGTTCCAGCCCGTCGTCCGCCTGGAGGACCGCACGGTGGCGGGGTTCGAGACGGTCCTGCGCTGGGACCACCCCAAGCTCGGCCGCATTCCGCATTCCACCTTCATGCCCATCGCCGAGGAGAGCGGTTTCGTCGTCAATCTCGGCATCTTCGCCCTGGAGCGCACGGCTCTCGAACTCGCCGCCTGGCAGCGCTCCCTCGACGTCGATCCGCCGATCTTCGCCTGCGTGAACGTGTCCTCGCGGCAGATCCTCCGGCACGACCTGCTTCACGACGTGAAGACGATCCTGGCCCGCTCAGGGGTGCTTCCCGGTTCGCTCAAGCTCGAACTCGGCGAAGGGCTGGTGATGGAGAACCCGGAATACGCGGCCCAGATGCTGAGCCGCATCCACGATCTCGGGGCGGGCCTCTCGCTCGACGATTTCGGCACCGGCTACTCGGCCCTGTCCTATCTCCAGCGTTTCCCGTTCGACACGATCAAGATCGACCCGAGTTTCGTGCGCCAGATGGCGGCCGGGCACTCGGTGATGCTGCGCTCCATCGTCAAGATGGCCCAGGAACTCGGCCTCGCGATCATCGCCGACGGCGCCGAGAACGAAACCGACGCACAGGCCCTGGCCGAGTTCGGCTGCGAATACGCGCAAGGCCCCGCCTTCGGCGATCCGATGTCGATGCTCCAGGCCCGCCAGCTGGTCGGCGCGGCACCGGAAGCGGCCTGATCGCCAAACCGCGACGGTTGAATTAAACCTCCCTTAACCATGATCGCTCATCGTGACGGTCGAGATGGATCGAGCGGCGCGGCACGGTCTGCCGTTCGACAGGAGGCGGGCGTGATGGCCGAAGCGGCATTGCGATTAGGTGACGAATTCGGTCCGGGCGAGGATTTTGGATCGGATATCGTGAAGCGACTCATGGCGCGCCCGATCCGCACCGGCGCCGCGCGGAAGCGCGTGGACATCGCACCGGTGACATTGCCGGTGGAGCCGCGGGCGGAGGTGGCCGAGGAGGTCGCACCGTCCGACGACCTGGCGCGGCTGCGCTACGAGATCATGGTGATGAAGGCGGTCCTGCGCGCCGAGCGGGAGGAAGCCGCCAGCGTCCGTGCCAGCGTCGAGCGTCTCGCCGGGCCGGCACCGCTCTCGCCGGAAGCCTGCGCGGTGCGCGACCGCTGGGCCGCTCTCGTGGATCAGTTGCTCGACGGACACCGGTGAGGTCTCCGCCATCGGCCGGTGCGCATCATCCGACGCCGGCTTCCTTTCGACTTCTCTCACCATTCGAGGCTCGACCATGAGCGCGCGCTGCTCGCTTGTCGTCAACGGCAAGGCCGTGCGGGTCTCGACCGGCGATACGCCGCTCGAAGCCGCCCTTGCCGACGGCGTGATCGCCCCCACCACCGGCCTGCACGGGTCACATCTCCTCGGCCAGGGCGCCAGCCCATCGTCGCGCCGCGCCCAGGCCCGCCTGCACCGGGCAGAGCCCGTCAAGCTCTCCACGCCCCGCCCGTCCAAGGCGGCCGAGAGCCTCGTCTTCGCCGAGGTGAAGCCGGCCGCCCAGGCGCGCCGGGTCGGCACCGTCACGCAGATCGTTCCCCTCGGCGCCCATGTGGTCGAGGTCGTGGTCACGATCACGCGCCGTCTCGACATCGAGCCCGGTCACCAGGTCACCGCCGCGTTCGAAGGGTTCGACCCGATCGACGTGAGCCCGACCCTGCGCCTCGACGGCACGACGGAGCTCAACGAACTCGTCTTCCACCTGCGTCTCGGACATGCCTGCGACGCGGTCGCCCATGCCCTCGGCGAGGAGATCCTTCTCGGGCATCCGGTCAAGATCAAGGGTCCGGTCGGTCGCGGCTATTATCGTCCCGGCGGCGGTCGTCTTCTCCTCGTCGGCCGCGAGACCGGCTTCGCGCCGATCTGGGCGATCGCCCGGGCGGCGCGCTACATCGAGCCACAGCGCGAGATCGTGGTGGTGATCGGGGCGAGCGACCCCCTCGACCTCTACATGCGCCCGTCGCTCGACTGGCTCAGGGCCACGGGAGTCTCACGGATCACCCTCGTCGCCGACAGGACGCGGCAGCGCCCACCGGATGTTCGTCCGGGGCCCCTCACCGCGCATCTCACCGGCCTGAAGACCACCGACGTCGTGCATGTGGCAGGCGACGCCTCCACCGTGGGTGCGGTCGAGGTTCTGGCGGCGGGTGCCGGCGCGCGATGCTACCCGATCCTGATCCCGCCGGGACTCTGACCGCGACGGCTCATTCTGAGCGGCGCAGATCCCGACCGCCGGTCGACATCAGCTCGCCCGGCGAACGGTCGCCGCCCCGCGATCAAACCGGCAGACGGCCATGCGAGCCCTCATTGCCATCCGCTGTCAGGCGTCGTCCTCGGCAGTTTCGGCGACGGCTCCGCGAAACCCGGTCGCCAGCACGTAGAGTTCGCTCGAATCGGCGCGGCTCGCCGAGGGCTTCACGTGGCGCACCAGGGTGAAGTCGCGTTTCAGGTCGGCGAGGAGCGTGCCCTCCGTCCCGCCCTGGAAGACCTTGGCGAGATAGGTGCCGCCCGGCGCCAACACCTCGCGGGCGAATTCGGCGGCGGTCTCGGCGAGTCCGATGATGCGCAAATGGTCCGTCTGCTTGTGCCCGGTCGTGTTGGCCGCCATGTCGGACATGACGATATCGGCCTGCCCGCCGAGAAGATCGATCAGCCGCTTCGGGGCGTCGGGATCGAGGAAGTCGAGGGTGATGAACTCGACGCCGACCATCGGCTCGATCTCGAGGAGATCGATGCCGACGATCCGCCCGCTCGGCCCGACGATCTTGGCGGCGACCTGGGACCAGCCACCGGGTGCGGCCCCCAGATCGATGATCTTCTGGTTCGGCTTCAGGATCTTGAAGCGCTCGTCGATCTCCAAGAGCTTGAAGGCTGCGCGGGAACGGTATCCCTCGCGCTTGGCCCGCGCCACGTAGGGATCGTTGAGCTGCCGTTCGAGCCAGCGCTTCTGAGAGGCAGTGCGGCCTCGCCCCGTCTTGACCCGCTGCTTGAGATCGCCCCGCAACCCGCCGCCCGCACCACGCCTGTCGGTCAACGGTAGCCTCCGCGGCGCCAGACGCCGTCTTCGCGCATCATGTTCATCAAAAGACCTTCGCGCAGCCCCCGGTCGGCGATGCGTAGCCGTTCGGAGGGGAATGCCCGGCGGATCGCTTCCAGGATGGCGCAACCCGCGAGCACGAGATCGGCCCGATCACGGCCGATGCAGGGATTGTCTGCCCTCTGGTCGAGGCGCGTGTCGAGCAGATCGTCGATGGCGTCGCTGACTTCGCCGTCGCTCATCCACAAGCCATCGACGCGGCGGCGCTCGTAGCGTGCCAGTCGCAGATGCATGGCGGCCAGCGTCGTCACCGTTCCGGACGTGCCGAGGAGATGGAAATGCCGGGCATTGGCCGCCGGCGCGGCGCGGATGGCAAAGCGCGACAGCATGTCGGCCACCTCCTCCACCATGCCCTCGAACGTCAGGCGGGTGACATCGGCCGTTCCGTGCCGCTCGGCCAGGGTGACCACGCCGACGGGGAGCGAATCCCAGGCGCGGATCCGTAAGGTGGGATCCGCCGAGGGGTTGGTGGCCGCCCCGTCGAGCCAGGCGATCTCGGTGGAGCCGCCGCCGATATCGAAGATGACCACCGATTCCGAGTAGGGGTCGGCCAGGGCCGCGCAGCCGGTGACGGCGAGGTAGGCCTCGGTCTGCCGGTCGACGATTTCGAGATCGAGCCCCACCTCGTCGCGCACGCGCGCCACGAAATCCGCCCCGTTGACGGCAAGCCGGCACGCTTCCGTGGCGATGATCTTGGCACGGGCGACGCCGCGTG
The DNA here is from genome assembly GCF_001422895.1 of Methylobacterium sp. Leaf106. Classification (NCBI taxonomy): domain Bacteria; kingdom Pseudomonadati; phylum Pseudomonadota; class Alphaproteobacteria; order Hyphomicrobiales; family Methylobacteriaceae; genus Methylobacterium; species Methylobacterium sp. Leaf106. The sequence goes on along the minus strand of NZ_LMNB01000023.1, from coordinate 516,387 downwards.
ATTCCATCTTGGCGCGGCAGACGCGCAGAGCCTCCAGCGTGCGCTCCACGGCGGCTTCGCTGAGACGGTCGGACGTCCCCAGCCCTTCGCCGAGCCGGACGATGCGCGAGAAGGCATCGACCACGCGAAAGCCGTGGGACGCAGGCTCGGCGATCAGAAGACGGCAATTGTTCGTGCCGAGGTCGAGGGCGGCGTAAGCGTTGCGCCGTCCGGGCCGGTAACCCACCACGGGCGACCGAGCCGCATCCGGCAAGGCGGGAGCGCTCGGTGAAGACGGGCCAGCCATAGGGCGGGCCGGCATCATGGCGGCGCTCTCTTCCCTCATCGGCCTAGCCGGCATCCTCGATCGTGGCCCGACCGGGTAGGTCGACCATCATGCGATAAGAAGCCTACAGGCCTTGGGCGTCAGTGCAAAGCCTCGATCGTGATGGCGTCAGAGAGCTTTGCCGGCTGCCGTCATTCTCGGTACCGGACGCAGGAGGCTCTTCACCTGGGAGAACGGCCGGGGCCGGTTGATGACTTCGTCCAGGCGCGACCACAGGGTCTTGGGGGAGAACGGTTTGGCGATGATCTCGTTAACCCCGAGGGAGATGGCACGGTCGACGACGTTGCGGCGGGGCTGCGCCAGCATCAGGATGATCGGCACGGTGGGCGACGGCGACGTGGTGGGCGTGCGGGCGAGGCGGATGAACTCCTCGCCGGACAGGATGGCGAGGTCCCAGTCGATGATCGTGATGTCCGGCTTGCTCTCGGCCAGCACACCCAGCGCTTCGGCACCGTCTGGCGCTTCGAGGACGCGTTTGATTCCCACGCGCATCAGCATGTCGCGAACGATTCGGCGAATATAGAGGCTCTCGTCCACGACGAGGGCCGAAAGATCCGGAAATGACGGGGTTGCGATCATCGGCCAGGGGTTCCGGGCCACCGCTTTCGCAGGCGCCTGCGCGCATTCTAGCGGCCATCGATGTGCATTTTCCTAACGCGATCAGGAAAAATTCGGAACGCGAAGTCGTTCATCCGCATGGCGTTTGCGCATCCTGTACGCAATGGCCTCCTGCCGGAAAGGCAGGCCTGAGACGGAACGGAGTACGTAATCTGTCGCAGGAAATCCGCGGAACCTTGCAGAGTCCGGCGAGAAGCACCTTGCGAGAGAGCCAAGATTCAGTCAGGACTAAGGCGTTATTCTTGGTCACCGCTGCTGAGAGTGATGATAGTGTGGTGAAGCGCCCGTCTGGGACGGCGCGCACCCGGTATTCAAAGACAGATGGTCGGCGGACGGTTTTTGCGAGCTTTCGATGGGACGTGGTCGTGATTTCAGGGGGCCGCAGAAGCGCGGCTTCGATGAGGGTGGTGCCGAGCCTCGCTGGCCGGATCAGGCACCCCCGAGCGGTGGCTTCGGCGGTGGATATGGCGGTGGCGGCGGCGGTTTCGATCGTGGTCCGGCCCGTGCTGCAGCCGCTCCCTCTGGACCGGAGCGTGACGCGACGGTCAAGTGGTTCAACAAGGAGAAGGGCTTCGGCTTCGTCGAACTGGCTGACGGTTCCGGCGATGCGTTCCTTCACATCCGCGCAGTCGAGGCTGCGGGCCATGCCGATCTGCTTCCCGGCACGCGCCTGACCGTCCACACCGCGCAGGGCCAGAAGGGTCCGCAGGTCACGGACGTGACCAGCGTCGACACCTCGACGGCCGAGGCCGAGGCCCCGCGTCGTGCGCCCGCACCCCGCGCCGGTGGTTTCGGTGGTGGTGATCGCTTCAGCGGCGGTGGCGGCAGCTACGGCGGCGGCAACGATCGCTTCGGCGGTGGTGCTGGCGGCGGCGGCGGTCGTTTCGCCAGCGGTCCGTCGGTCGAGATGAGCGGCACCGTGAAGTGGTACGACCCGGCCAAGGGCTTCGGCTTTGTCTCCGTCAATGACGGCGGCAAGGACGTGTTCGTGCACCGCTCGGCCCTGTCGCGCGCCGGACTCGAGTCCCTCGCCGAAGGCCAGCAGGTCACCCTTAGCGTGATCGACGGCCAGAAGGGCCGCGAGGCTCAGAGCATCAACGCCGATTACTGATCGGTGAGAGAGCGCTCGGGCAAGACCGCAGTTACGCGGTCTTGTCGACGGAGAGACGAATCAGCGGCGGCCTTCGGGTCGCCGTTTTTCGTATCCAGCATCCTCGGGGGAAACCCTATGACGGTCTCCGAACGAAACGATCCGAAGGGACGATGCCGGGTGCCGGGAGCCGCGATGCGTACCGTCTTCATGACGATGGGCTTGTGCCTGCCGATGGCTTTCGCCGGGCCAGCGCAGGCCGAGGATTTCACCGGCTTCTATGCGGGCGTGAATGCCGGCTACGCGTTCGGACGCGACGAGGCAGCGAAAACACCGGATATGCCGTCCCTGTCCTCGACACGCGGGGTGGACGACCGGGCCCTCCCGCCCAGCGCCCTCCAGGCCTCGGAAGTCATGCGGGGCGCGAGACCGAAAGCCCTTACGTCGACGACGGTCCGCTGACCGCAGGGCGAGCCGCCGACAGCACGATTCTCGCCGCCTTGCGGCTCGGCTCGTCATCGCCCGCGAGGCGCATCGAGCCGTCGATGCGTTGAAGCGAGCGCACCTGCGCGTCACGCGCCGCGCCGCCCTTGAGGAGCGGAAGCAGGGCCTCGCCCAGGCGCCCGGGGGTGCATTCGGCCTGAATGAACTCGGGCATGGCATTCTCGCCGAGGATCAGATTCGGCAGCACGATGGTCGGCACCTGGATCAGCCGCCGCGCCACGGCCTCCTCGAGGCGTGAGACCTTGTAGGCGACGACCATTGGCACGCCGGCCAGGGCGAGTTCGAGGGTGACCGTACCCGAGGCCGCCAGGGCCGCGCGGGACCGCCGGAAGGCCGCGTATTTCGCCGCCTCGCCATGCACGATCGTCACAGGGCGGGACCAGGAAAGGGCCAATCGCTCGATCATGGCGCGATGGCGTGTGACCGCCGGGAGCACGGCGTCGATAGGTCCGTATCGCTGCACGAGAAGGTCCAGGGTGGCACCGAAGACCGGCATCAGCCGCTCGATCTCGGAGCGGCGCGAGCCCGGCAGGATCACGAGGGTCGGCGGCGTCCCCTCACGCGCCGCCGCCTCCGCGGAATCCGGGCGCAGCTCGGCCAGACGCTCGATGAGCGGATGCCCGACATAGGTGCAGTCCGGGCCGCCGAGCCGGCGATGCGCCTCCGGTTCGAAGGGCAGGAGCGCCAGGACGTGGTCGATGAACGGCCGCATCTTCGCCGCACGCCAGGGTCTCCACGCCCAGACGCTGGGAGAGACGTAATCGACGATGGGCAGATCGGGCAGGCGCTTTCGCACCCGCGAGGCGACCGCATGGGTGAAACCGGGACTGTCGATGATGACGAGGACGTCCGGGCGCGCCTCGACGATGTCCCGCACCGTCTGGCGAATGCGGCGCAGAAGGGTGCGCAGGCGGGCCGCCACGGGCAGGTAGCCCATCACCGCCACGTCATCGAGGGGAAACAGGGAGAGGAAGCCCTGCGCGGCCATGGCCTCGCCGCCGACCCCACCGAACGTCACCTGCCCGCCGGAGAGGTCCGACAACGCCCGCATCAGCTTGGCGCCGAGCTGATCGCCGGAATCCTCGCCTGCGACGAGCCAGATTCGTCTGGACGGATGCATGGTCATGCCTCGATCCGCAAACCGATGAGGAACAGGCCCGCACGGTCGGCCTCGGCCACCGTGGCGTCCCTGTCGATGATGAGGGTGTAGCCCGCCTGGATGGCGATGCCGGCGCAGCCCGCCGCCGCGGCGGCCTTGACCGTGCGCGGACCGATGGCCGGCAGGTCGACCCGGAGATCCTGGCCGGTCTTGGCGAGTTTCACCAGTACGGTACCGGGCTGAGCCGTGCCCAATCCGAACGGTTTCCGCCCGAGGGCACGCGCGCGGGCGAGCATCCGGTCGGTGCCCTCCGGCCCCTCCACCGCCAGCGCGCGCTGGGCCGCGACGACGATCGCCTGGCCGACATCGTAGGCGGCCAATGCCGCGAGGATGCCGCAGCCCGTGGCGATGGAGGCCTGCGCCGCCAGATCCGGCGCGAGGCGCCCGAGCTGCCCCTCTGGGCTCAGCAGGTCCGGCGCCACGTCGTGGATGCCGACGACGCGGTGGCCGTTATCCTCCAGAAGGACGAGGGCGCCCCGCAGCAGCCGGTCGTCCCCTCCCCCGGAAATGGCCCGGAGCGCATCGCGATTCCGCAAGGCCGCCGCCGCGTTGAGGATGGCGGCGGGGTTGGGCCGCGAGACTCCGCCCACCGGTATGACGCAGGCCGGCCCCCAGGCCTCGAGGATCTGCAACGCACCGGCGATGTCGAGGAGATCGACCGTGGCCTCGGCGCGTGCGCGCATCGGGCGTTCGGCGAAACCACGGATGGCGAGCACCCGGAACGGGCGTCCCGACCTATCGAGGGATTCGGCCACGAGTTCGGGGAGCCGCCCCGCGCCGGCGACCAGAACCAGACGCTCCTCCGGATGGGGATCGACAAGAGAGGTCGGCTGGAGAGAGGCGGTCAAGCCGAGCCCGGATTCTCGCGCGGGGTGCAGATCGAGCGTTTACCGCCCACGCGGATGAAGGCGATGATCTCGGCCACGGCACGATGCGCCTCGAATTCCGCCGCCACGTCTTCCACGCGCTCCATCAGGGTGCCCTCCTGAGCAAAGAGCAGGCGATAGGCCCGGCGCAGGGCATGGATATCCTCGCGGGCGAAACCCCGGCGCTGCAGGCCGATGATGTTGAGTCCCGAGAGATAGGCGCGGTTGCCGAGCGCCATGCCGTAGGGAATGCAATCGTTCTCCAACCCCGAGAGGCCGCCGACGAAGGCATGGGCCCCGACGCGGGCGAACTGGATCACGGCGGCGCCGCCGCCCAGGATCGCATAGTCGCCGACGCTGCAATGGCCGGCGAGCATGACGTTGTTGGAGAAGACGACCCCATCGCCCACCCGGCAATCGTGCCCCACATGGGAATTGGCCAGGAAGGTGCACTTGTCGCCGACGACCGTCTCGAGGCCGCCGCCGGCCGTGCCGGGGTTCATCGTGACGCCTTCGCGAATCAGGCAGTCGGCCCCAATGGTCAGCGTCGACGCCTCGCCGCGAAACTTCAGATCCTGCGGTGGATGACCGATGGACGAGAAGGGGTAGAGCTTGGTGCGGGGACCGATTCCGGTGCGTCCGGCGACGACCACGTGGCTGACGAGCTCGCAGCCCTCGCCCAGGACGACCTCCGGCCCGACATGGCAGAAGGGGCCGATCCGCACGCCTTCGCCGATCGTGGCCCCGTCTTCGATGACGGAGCTCGGATGGATCTCGGCCAATGCGCTCACTCCGTCACCAGCATGGCGCCGATCTCGGCCTCGGCCACGAGGGTGTCGCCCACCCGCGCCTGGCCCTTGAACCACCACATGGTCCGGCGCTGGTTCATTTTCGTCATGTGGTACCGCACCGTGTCGCCGGGCACGACGGGCTTGCGGAACTTGCACTTGTCGATGGTCATGAAGAACACCTGCTTGGCCCGCATCTCGTCGGTCTTGATGTGCTGGCAGCAGATGGCGCCGGCAGTCTGGGCCATGCCTTCGATCAGCAGGACGCCCGGGAACACCGGCAGGCCCGGAAAATGCCCGGTGAATTGCGGCTCGTTGAACGAGACGTTCTTGATCCCGATGCAGGAGCGATCCCCGTCGATCTCGATGATGCGGTCGATCATCAGGAACGGGTAGCGATGGGGCAGAAGTTCCAGGATCTTCTGGATGTCGGCCGAGCCCAGATCTTTCGGCATGTCACTCATCGATCGAACAATCCCATGGCGCCCCGGCGCCCCTGACGCCTCGCCCCAAACCTTGGAAGAAAACCGAACGTCGTCATCGGCATAAACGCCAACGGATGCAAGTCTCGGAGAGTCGTGCAGCCGGTCATCCCGTGCCGGGGACGGTTCCGGCTCAGTCCTTGGGGGGCTCGCTCGTGTCGCGGCCCGACTTTTCCGCGAGGCGGGCGAGAGCGGTGAGTTCGCGGAACCAGGTGCGCACAGGCTTGGCCGGAGTACCGCCCCAGCGGCTCCCGGGCGGGACGTCGCGGTTGACGTTCGAAGATCCGGCGATCTGCGAGCCCATGCCGATCCGCAGATGCCCGACCACGCCGACCTGTCCGCCGAGCACCACGTAATCCTCCAACGTGGTCGAGCCGGAAATGCCCACACCCGAGACGATGACGCAGTGGCGCCCGATGACGACGTTATGGGCGATCTGGACGAGGTTATCGATCTTGGTCCCCTCCCCGATCACGGTATCGCGGCCGGCGCCGCGATCGATCGTGGTGTTGGCGCCGATCTCGACATCGTCCTGCACGATGACGCGGCCGGTCTGGGGCACCTTGAGATGCCCGCCCGGTCCCATGGCGAAGCCGAATCCATCCTGGCCGATGCGCGCGCCGGGATGAAGGATCACGCGGTTACCGACGAGGGCATAGGCCAGGGTCACCCCCGCCCCGATGGAGCAATCGCGGCCGATGCGGACATTGGGGCCGATCACGGCGTTCGGGCCGATGACCGTCCCCGAACCGATCTCGGCACCGGGACCGATCACGGCGCCGGGATCGACGATCACGCCGTCTTCGAGGCGGGCCTTGGGATGGACATGGGCGCCCGGAGATACCCCCTCGGTCGCGAATTGCGAGTGGGGCCGCATGGCCTCCGGGTGGAAGCGCGCCAGCAGGCCGGCATAGACCCGGTACGGATCACGCGTGACCAGGGCCACCGTCGTCGGTGGCACCTTGGCCGCGAAACGCGGTGAGACGAGGCAGGCCAGCGCCTTCGTCTGCGCCAGGACATCGCCGTATCGGGCGTTGTCCATATAGGCGAGGTCGCCGGGGCCCGCGGTCTCCAAGGGAGACGCGCCGCCGACCATCGCGCCAGGGTCCGCGCCTTCGGGAAGCGAAATGCCCTCAGCCCCGGCGATGTCGCCGAGGCTGAGGGCCGTGCTGGATGCGAAGAAGATGGGATCAGACATGATGCGACAACGCACGGGCTTCGAGAAGGAAGCCCGTGCGTCTTGGCTCAGAAGCGCGAACCGCCGGAGAAGCGGAAGGCCTGGAGCTGATCCTTGCCGACGCGGCCGAGGTAGTCGCCCTGAGCATTGTAGATCTTCTGGCCTTCGTCCTTGGTCAGGGCGTAGGCGTAATCGAAGCGGATCGGGCCCAGCGGCGAGTTCCACAGGATGGACGCACCGATCGAGGAGCGGATCGTCATCTTGTCGCGGACGTTCAGGCATTCCGGCTCGACGGTGATCGCTCCGGCACCGAGCGCCGTGTAGGCACAGGCCCCGCCGGGTGCGATGCCGTTGATGATCGCGTCGCCGTTCACGTTGAACTGGGTGCGGCTGTTGTAGCCGAACAGCGTACCGGCATCGGCGAAGACGGCGCCCTTCAGACCGAGATCACGCGGAATACCGTAGATCGGGAACTGAACTTCGAGCGTACCGCCGAAGTAAGTCGTACCGCCGACGGCATTCGAACGGGAGTCGGCGCTGCCGACGTCGCGGGGACCGATACCGTTGGGCGCGAAGCCGCGAACGAGCGACGGGCCGAGGAAGTACTGATCGGTGATGCGCAGCTTCTCGTCGGTGAGCGGCGAGATATGGCCGCCCTGGAAGCGGGCGAAGCCGACCACGTCCTCGTAGAATTCCTTGTAGTAGCGAACGTCGCCAGCCACGCGGAAGAACTTCGAGTCACCGCCGAGACCGGCGATTTCGGGTTTCAGCTCGGCATAGAGGCCGTTCCGCGGCTGGGCGAGGTTGTCCAGCGTCGAATAGGCAAGCGTCACACCGGCAAGTGAGGTGAGCGTGTTGCCGGTCGAGCCCTTCAGAGCAATCGAGGCTTCGCCATTGAAGGCACAATTATCCGGGTAGCGCGCCAGACCGCCCGTGTTGAGGCCGGAGACGGGGTCGATCGTGCCCGCCGGGTTCACCGTTGTGAAACCGGGGATCGGGTTCGAACAGTCGTTATACGGCCGCTTGGTGCTGTTCGGGATCGTCAACTCGGTGTTGTAGAGCGAGTAGCGCAAGGTGACGCCGAACTCTTCCGTGATCGGCAGGCCGACGCGGATCTGGCCACCGTAGACGGTGGTCTCGTAGCGCGAGTAGCGGGTCAGGTCGCTGTACTTGTAGAAGGCGTCGAAGCCGGCGGCGAGGCGGTAGCCGAGGAAGTACGGCTCGGTGAAGGAGAAGTCGACGCCGCGGGAGTACTGGCCGCCGGTGCCGGCGACGCGGACATACTGGCCGCGACCGAGGAAGTTCGACTCGGAGACCGAGACTTCGCCGATGATGCCGTCCTGGGTGGAGTAGCCGCCCGCCACCGAGAACGAACCCGTGGGCTGATCCTCGACGTCGATGTTGATGATCACTCGGTCGGCCGACGAGCCCGGTTCGTTGGAGAAACGGACCTTCTTGAAGAAGCCGAGACCGTTCAGGCGACGCTCGGCGCGATCGGTGAGAACGCGGTTATAGGCATCACCCTCGGTGAGATCGAGCTCGCGGCGGATGACGTAGTCGCGGGTGCGGGTGTTGCCGCGGATGTTGATGCGCTCGACATAGACGCGCGGGCCGTCCTCGACGACGAAGCCGAGGGCCACGGTGTGAGAGGCGCGGTCGCGCTGGCCGGTCGGGCGAACCTGCGCGAAGGGGAAGCCCTGGCGGGCGACCTGATTGGTCACACCGGAGAGGGTCTTCTCCACGTCCTCGGCGTTGTAGACGTCGCCCACGGCGGCGCGGACCTCGCCGTCGAGGATCTGGGTGTCGACACCCGGCAGGCGCGAATCGATGGCCACCGCGCCGACGGTGTATTGCTGGCCCTCGTCCACGGTGACGGTGATGACCCAGCCGGCATCGCCCTCGCCTTCGACGTAGCGCGCATCGGCATTCACCACCCGGAAATCGGCATAACCGTTCTTCAGGTAGTAGCGGCGCACGAGGTCGAGATCGTTGGTGATCCGGTCGGGATCGTAGACGTCCGAGGTCTTGATGAACGAGAGGAAGTTCATCTCCGACGAGCTCATCAACTCGCGCAGCTTGCTGTCGGAATAGGCGCTGTTGCCGACGAACTTGATCGCCTTGATGCCGGTCTTGTCGCCCTCCTCGATCACGTAGATCAGGTCGATGCGGCCGTTGGGCAGATCGACGGTGCGGAAGCTCACCTTGGCGGTGCCGCGGCCGGCGCGGCGGTAGATCTCGCGGATGCGCTGAAGATCGGCCTGGACGATGCCCTCGCTGAAGCCGCCGCGGGCCTTGGCCTCGACCTCGGCTTCGAGCGTCCCCTTCTCGACCTTCTTGTTCCCCTCGAACACGACGCGGTTGATGAGGTTGTTCTCGCGCACCGTCACCACCGTCCCGGCGCCGCTGCGCGAGACCTTGACGTCGGAAAACATGCCGCTCGCCAGAAGGTTGCGGCGGGCCTCTTCGGGAGATCCCGAGGCCGTGCCGGTCACGTAGGACCGGATCGTGTCGGCATCGACGCGCTTGTTACCCTGGACGACGATCTGCTGCGCCTGTGCCGTACCGCCCAGAACCAGCCCTGCGGCCGCGGCAGCGACTAGGACGATGGTCCGTTCGGCCGACTTCCGCCGGCGCTTCCCCGTCATCGACATCATGTAATCGCCCGTCTCTATTTATTAACAGTCCGGGTTTGCACCCGCAGACAGGCGGTCGTTGTCCGACCGTCCCGTCACCTGGTCCCAAGCTCAGCTTCTACCGAGTTTCCCGAGCGAAGCAAACGCTCGGACCTGGGCTGTAGGGGGGATTTTGGGGAGACGTGGCCTTCCGGTCACTTAACGGTTCCCGTTCATCGCTCGATAAGGTGAATCAATCGTCAATTTGCAGCAAAAAGCCCGCCCCGAGGACCGGGCGGGCTTTTCGATTATCGAACTCGATCAGGGCGTTACGGAGACATCCACAGCCTTGCGAGAGGCGCGCTCCGCGGCGCCGCGGAGACGATGGCGCCGGGTCAGGAACCCCGTCCGGACCAGGACGCGCCGAGGTTCAGAATGTCGTTCCAGGCGGCGAACAGCATCAGGAACAGCACCAGGGCGAGCCCGATCCGGAAGCCGATCTCCTGGGTCTTCTCGCTCAGGGGACGGCCGCGAACGGCCTCGAACGCGTAGAACAACAGGTGACCGCCATCGAGGAGGGGGACCGGGAAAAGGTTAAGCAGGCCGATCGACACGGATAGGAGCGCCACGAGGCCGATGAGCCCGCCGACACCGCCGACCTTGGCGACCTCGCCCGAAACGCGGGCGATCCCGATGGGTCCGGAGAGCTGATCGGCGGATTCGCGCCCCGTCACCAGCTTGCCCAGGTAGTTCATCGTCCGGTCGACCACGAAATAGGTCTCCGACACGCCGAGCCCGAGGGATTGGACGAGGCCGTAATGCCGGACCTGGGCATCGGCGCCGTTCGGTCCCTTGATGCCGAGGCGGCCGAGGCGGTGCTTGCCGAACGGCGTGCGCTCCTCGACCGCGTCGGGAATCGCGGTCAGGGTCTTCGTCTCACCGCCGCGGTCGACGGTGACGGCGAGGCTGGCGCCGGCGCTGCCGGAGACGGTGCGCTGCATGTCGAGGAAGTTGGTCACCTGCGTCCCGTCGATGGACGTGACGAGGTCGCCGGGCTGGAAGCCCGCCCGCTCGGCCGCACTGCCCGGCATCACGCCGTCGATGCGCGGCGGAAGCTCGTAACGGCCGGAGACATAGATCGCCCCGGCAAAGAGCGCGATGGCCAGGAGGAAGTTGGCGATGGGTCCGGCGGCGACGATGGCCGCGCGCTTACCCAGGCTCTGGGCCGGGAAACTCGTGGCGCGCTCCTCGGGCGTCATGCGCGCGAGGGCGGCGGGATCGGCCACGCTGGCGCCGTTCGCGTCGCCGTGGAACTTGACGTAGCCGCCGAGCGGGATCGCCGAGACCTTCCAACGGGTACCGTGGCGGTCGTTGAAGCCGAAGAGTTCGGGGCCGAACCCAAGGGAGAAGACATGGACGCCGACCCCGCACCAGCGGCCGACGAGAAAGTGGCCCATCTCGTGGACGAACACCACGATGCTGAGCACGATGACGAAGGGGATCACCGACCCGAAGAAGCCGGAGGCCGTCCCCCCCATCGAAGCTAGAAAGTCCATTCGTCGATCCTCAGGGCCTCGCGAGGGGCCAACACACGTCCATAGCAGATCGGATCGCGGACGAGCGAACGCAAACCGGACGGGGCCGGCGAGATCGTCGCATGCGGCTCGCCCGTCCCCGAATTCCTCGGTGGAGGGTTAAGGGCTCGGCCGGAGCAATCGTCTCAATGGCCGCCGCCCGCCGGAGCGGCGGCGCGCGGCCGGCGGATCAGCGGCGTCGCGCAGGCCATGGCCAGGAACAGGAAGGTCAGAACCAGGAAGACGTCGGTGAAGCCCATCACCAGACCCTGCATCCGCACCGTGTTCATCATCGCCTTGAGGGCCATGGCGTTGCCGTCGAGGCCCAGCGCATCGAACTGGCGGCGCGTCATGTCGAGCCGCTCCAGCACGGTATTGTTCGTCCAGGTGAAGCGCTCGTGCAGCCGGGCGAGATGCAGATCCCAGCGGTCGTTGAGCACGGTGTTGATGAGGGCGAGGCCCACCGCCCCGCCGAGGTTGCGGGTCAGGTTGTAGAGGCCGGACGCGTTCTTCATCCGCGCAGGCGGAAGCGTGCCGAGCGCGATGTTGTTGATCGGGATCATGCACAGCATCAGCGAGCAGCCGCGCAGGACCTGCGGCAGCAGCAATTCCCAGAAATCCCAATCCTTGGTCAGCCCGGTCACGATCCACGTGCCGGCGGCGAAGCCGGTGAAGCCGATCCCCATCAGGATGCGCGGATCGACCTTGCCCGAGAACCGCCCCGCGATGGGCGCGGTGGCGAACATGCACAGGCCTGAGACGAACATCGTCTCGCCGATCTGCAGGGCGGAGTAGCCGCGCACGCGTCCGAGATAGACCGGGTAGAGATAGGTCAGGCCGTAGAGGCCGATGCCGAGGACGAAGCTGAAGATGCAGCCCGCCGCGAAGTTGCGGTCGGAGAAGGCGCGCAGGTCGACGATGGGCTCTGCCGCCGTGAGCGCGCGCCAGAAAAAGGCGACACCGCCCACGACGCAGACGATGGCGCAGGCGAAAACCGCCTCGTCCTGAAGCCAGTCGTGGTTCGGCCCCTCTTCGAGCACGTATTCGAGGCAGCCGAGGAAAGCGGCCATGAAGGCGAGACCGAACCAGTCGAAGCGCTTGAACAGGTCGAGGTTGGGCTCGTCGAAATCGACGAGCAGGTAGGTCGAGACGGTGACGACGATGCCCGGCACCACGTTGATGAGAAACAGCCAGTGCCAGTCGAAGGCGTCCGTCAGGTAGCCGCCCACGGTCGGGCCGATGGTGGGGGCGAGCGTCGCCACGAGGCCGATCATCGGCGAGACGATGGGGCGCTTAGAGGGCGGGAAGATCGTGAAGGCGGAGGCGAAGACGGTGGGAATCATGCCGCCGCCGATGAAGCCCTGCAGCGCCCGCCACAGGATCATCTCGTTGATCGAGGTCGAGGTCGCGCACATCAGGCTCATCAGGGTGAAGCCGCCGGCCGAGACTACGAACATCCACCGGGTCGAGATCACCCGCGACAGGAAGCCGGAGAGCGGGATCGCGATGACCTCGGCGATGAGATAGCTCGTCTGGACCCAGGGGATCTCGTCGCCCGAGGCCGAGAGCCCGGCCTGGATCTCGGCCAGCGATGCCGAGACGATCTGGATGTCCAGGATGGCCATGAACATCCCGAACACCATGCAGACGAAGGCCACCATGCGGCGGCGATCGAGGGGCGGCTCGGTGGCGGGTGCCGGCGCGATGGTGGCGGTGGCGGCCATGATCGGCCCCTAATGCCGCCACGCCGTGCGGACGGGCTCGCCCCCGTCGCGGGTATCGACACGCACGGTGACGGAGAGGCCCGGACGCAGGAGCCCCTCATGGGCGACGTCCGCCGGCACGTGGATACGCACCGGCAGGCGCTGCACGATCTTGGTGAAATTGCCGGTAGCGTTGTCCGGCGGCAGCAGGCTGAAGACCGAGCCCGAGGCCGGTGACAGGGATTCGACCTCACCCACGATGTCCTGACCGGGATAGGCGTCCACCGCGATATGGACGCGCTGACCGGGATGCATTCGCTCGACCTGCGTCTCCTTGAAGTTCGCGTCGATCCGCACGCTCTCCAGGGGAACGAGGGCGGCGACCCGCGAGCCCGGCGCGACATAGGCGCCCGCCTCCACGGCCTTGTTGCCGACGACGCCGTCGAAGGGGGCCTGGATCACCGTGAAGGAGAGGTCGCGGGCGGCCCTGTCCTCGGCGGTCTTCAGTTCGGCCGCGAGCCCTTCCGCCTCCCGGCCCTGAGCCCGCAGCACCTCGACATTGGCCTTCATCATGGCGAGGTTCGCCTCGGCGCCCTTCACCGTGGCCTCGGTGCGGTTGCGATCGGCCAGGGCCTGCTCGATCCGCGATTTGGCGACGAAATCGACCTTCTCCAGCTGCTGCTGGCGGGCGTAATCGGCGGCGGCGCGAATGGAATCGGCCTTGGCCGCATCGATCTGCGCTGCGCTCTGGAGGATCTGGGCCTGCGCGGCCTCCACCTGCCGGCCGATGCGGGCGATGGTGGCCTGCTGCGTCAGGAGCTTGTCATGCGCGGCTTGGGCAGCAAGGCGATAATCGCCGTCGTCGAGGCGGGCGATCACGTCGCCCTTCCGCACCGCCTGCCCGTTCATCACCGGCACGGCGGCGAGATAGCCGGAAACCTTAGCCGCCAGGATCGAGATGTCGGCCTGGACATAGGCATCGTCGGTGGAGACGAAGAAGCGTCCCACCGTCCACCATTCGTAGCCCTTGTAGCCGCCGCCGGCGAGGCCGAGGACGACGAGGCTCGCCAAGATGGCCTTGCGCAGAGGACGTCGCCTCGGAGGTGACGCGACCGCTCCGGCCGGCTGAGCGGTCGGCGGTCCGGCCACGACGGGGATCGCCGGCGAGGCCACCGGCGCCACGGTATCGTCGGAATGGACCGCCCCCGAGGACGCGTCGCCGTGCCCATCATCGTCACGCAGAGACATGATCCCGTCCCGAAACAAATGAGTTGACCGAACCGTTCGGTCAATTTCGGCATCGGATTGACCGAGGCCGTCGATTGCACCTAGTTAGGATGACTGAACGGTTCGGTCAATCGGAGGGAGAGGTGGTGGCAAGCGGAGGGGACGTTCCGACGTCGGACAGGACGGGCGCGCGAAACCCGGCGGAGACCGACAAGCGTCGGCAGATCCTCGACGGCGCGCGCTCGGTCTTCATGGCCTCGGGCTTCGACGGAGCCAGCATGGGCGAGATCGCCAAGGCGGCCGGCGTGTCGAAGGGCACGCTCTACGTCTATTTCGATAGCAAGGAGGCGTTGTTCGAGGCGCTGACTCTGGAGGAGAAGCGCGGCCTCGCCGAGGCTTTATTCCAGCTCGATGCCGACGATCCCGACGTGCGCGGGGTCCTCACCCGGCTCGGCGAGACCTACCTCGTCCACATGATCCGTCCGGACCACGTGGCGATCATCCGGATGGTGATCGGGGCGACGGAGAAGTTTCCGCGCTTCGGCCAGGCCTTCTACGAGGCCGGCCCGGCACAGGGGGTGGCACGGCTCACCGCCTATCTCGACCGCCAGGTGGCGGCGGGTCGTTTGCGCCGCGCCGATACGGAACTCGCCGCCAAGCACTTCCTGCATCTGTGCCAGGCCGGGCTGCTGACGCGCCTGCTCTTCGCGGCGGGCGGTCCGGTGACGCAAGGCGAGATCGCGCCCCGCGTGAGCGAGGCCATCCGCGTGTTCTTCGCGGCCTACGGGCCCGAGGAGTGACGGGTCTCAGCCTCGCGAACGGTCACGCTTGATTCAGGCAAAGCCGGCAAGGGTGGGCCGAGACGCGATCGGAGCGGTGGATCACCGAGAGATGCGAATCCTGGTTCTCGGAGGCTACGGCCTCATCGGCTCGGCGGTGGTCTCCCGCTGCCTCGCCGCCGGGCATGCGGTGACGGGCCTGGGGCGGGACGTCCGGTCGGCGCGATGGCGTCACCCCGATGCCGACTGGGTCGCGTGCGACATCGCGAGACTGGCCGAGCCGGAGGATTGGACCACGGTTCTCACCGGGTTCGACGCCGTGGTGAACTGCTCTGGCGCCTTGCAGGACGGCCCGCGCGACGATGTCCGCGCCGTCCAGGCGGTCGCCATGTGCGCCCTGTTCGCCTGCTGCCGGCAGATGGGCATCCGGCGAATCGTCCAGGTCTCGGCCGTGGGAGCCTCGTCCGATGCCCCCACCGAATTCATGCGCAGCAAGGCCGAGGCCGATGCGGCCCTTTGCGCCCTCGATCTCGACTGGGTGATCCTGAGGCCCGGCCTCGTCCTCGCGCCCGTCTCCTACGGCGCCACCGGCCTGATACGCGGGTTGGCGTCGCTTCCGGTGGTCTTCACGGGGATGCCCTCTCTCCGGCCCATCCAGACCGTCCATGTGCAGGACGTAGCGGGGGCGGTCCTCCTCGCGGTGGAGGGAGGGATCGCCGTACGGGCGCACTACGACCTCGTCGAGGATCAAGGCCACACCCTGCCGGACATCGTCGCGGCCTACCGCGCCTGGCTCGGGCGCCCTCCGGCCCCGCTCGCGCTGCCGGTCCCGTCCTGGCTCCTCCGGGCCGGTTTCCGCATGGGCGATCTCGTCGGCCGACTCGGCTGGCGGACTCCCATCCGCATCACGGCTCTGCGCCAGATCGAGGCCGGCGTGAGCGGGGACCCGACCGCCTGGAAGCGGGTCGCGGGCTCACCGCTCTCCTCCCTGTCGGAGAGCCTTCGCCGGATGCCGTCCGGGGTGCAGGAACGCTGGTTCGGCCGTCTCTGGCTCCTGAAGCCGGCGATCCTCGCCACGCTCTCGCTGTTCTGGCTGCTCTCGGGGCTGATTGCCCTGACGCATCTCGACGCCGCCATGGCGGCGATGACCGCCCATGGCATCGATGCGGTGACGGCGCGGGTCACGGTGCTCGCCGGGATTTTCGTCGACCTGGCGCTGGGGGCCGCGATCCTGGTGAGGCGCACCATGCCGCTCGCCGCCCTCGGCATGGCGGCGATGACGGGGATCTACCTCTTCTTCGGCTCGGCCATCGCCGCCGGTCTCTGGCTCGATCCCCTCGGCGCCTATCTCAAGACCCTGCCCGGGGTGATGCTGGCCCTCGTGGCCTATGCGCTGGCCGACGAGCGCTGACCTCGATGGAGTACGTCGATCTCCTGCGCTGGCTGCACGTCATCGGCGCGACGATCCTGCTGGGCACCGGGGCCGGCATCGCCTTCTTCATGACGATGGCGCACCGCACGGGACGGCCCGACCTGATCGCCCATGTGGCGGGAACGGTGGTCGTCGCCGACACGCTCTTCACGGCGACGGCGGCGGTCATCCAACCGCTGACGGGCTGGCTGCTGGCACGCGCGGTGGGCTGGCCCCTCTCCGAGGGATGGATCGCCCTGTCGCTGATCCTCTACGTCGTCATCGGCTTGTTCTGGCTGCCGGTCGTCAGGATCCAGACGACCTTGCGCGATCTCGCCAGCGCTGCGGCGGGATCGGGAGTGCCCCTGCCGCCGCGCTATCACAGACTGTACCGGATCTGGTTCGCCTGCGGTTTTCCCGCCTTCGCCGCCATGCTTGCCATCGTCTGGCTGATGACGGCGAAACCGCGATTCGTCCTGTTCTGAGCTGACCTCAGGCGGCCGAAGGCAGCGCCTTGGCGCTCCAGGCACGGACATGGGCGTCGATGGCCAGAGCCTCGTCCACGTCGGCGGGCGCGCTGCGATACTCCGGGGCGAAATGCTCGCAGGCCCGCTCCACCAATTCGGCGATGCCGTAGAAACCGATTTCCCCACGGATGAAGGCGGCCACCGCGATCTCGTTGGCGGCGTTCATCACCGTCGGGGCGGCGCCGCCCTCCGCGAGCGCCGCGCGGGCGATGCGCAGGCAGGGGAAGCGCGCTTCGTCCGCCGCCTCGAAGGTGAGACTGCCGACGGCGGCGAGATCGAGGGAGCGTCCCCGCTCGATGGTCAGGCGGTCGCCGAGACCGAGACAATGGGCGATGGGGACGCGCATGTCCGGCATGGCGAGACCGGCCGTCACGGCGCCGTCGCGCCAGGTGATGAGGCCGTGCACGATGGATTGCGGATGAACGATCACGTCGAGGCGCTCGGCCTCGATGGCGAACAGGTGATGCGCCTCGATGAGTTCGAGGCCCTTGTTCATCAGCGACGCCGAATCGATGTTGATCTTCATCCCCATCGACCAGGTCGGATGGGCCGCAGCCTCGGTGGGTGAGGCCGCCGCGATACGCTCCCGCGTCCAGGTGCGGAACGGGCCGCCGGAGGCGGTGATGGTCATCTTGGTCACGTCAGAGACGCAACCGTCCCCAAGCGCCTGCGCCAGGGCGTTGTGCTCGGAATCGACCGGCAGCAGCGTCGCCTTGAACCGCGCGGCATCGCGCATGAAGGCGTCGCCGGCGCAGACGAGGCTCTCCTTGTTGGCGAGCGCCACCGTGCGGCCGAGGCGCAGGGCGGCATGGGTCGGCCGCAGGCCGGCCGCGCCGCTCACCGCCGCCACGACGATGTCGGCGTCACGGGCCACGGCTTCGAGGACGGCGCTATCGCCTGCCCCATTCGCGATGCCGGTGCCGGAAAGGGCCTCGCGCAGGGCCGGCCCCTGGCTTTCGTCGGCGAGCGCGGCAAAGTCGGCTCCGATCTCGCGGGCGAGCTTGGCCAGTGCCACGGCGTCGCGACCACCGACGAGGGCGCCGATCCGGAACCGCTCGGGATGCTGGGCCAGCAGATCCGTGGTGGAACGACCGATGGACCCGGTGGCGCCGAGGATGGTGACGGTATGGGTCAACGAATCGATTCCTTCAGACCACCGCCAGGCGGTGGGCGATGAGATAGAGGCCGGCGAGGACGGCCACGGCGAAGAAGCCGTCGAGCCGGTCCATGACACCGCCATGGCCCGGGATCGAACGGCCCGAATCCTTGACGCCGTAATGACGCTTGAGCCCGGATTCGGCGAGATCGCCAGCCTGGCTCAGGATGGACGCGAGGGCGCTCGTGATGGCGACCGCGACGAGGGGGGCGTTCGCCAGACTGCTCCACCCCTGCGAGCGCGCGGCCATCACCAGCAGGGTGCCGGCGGCGATGCCCGCCACGAGGCCGCCAAGTGAGCCCGACCACGTCTTCTTGGGGCTCACCGACGGCATCAGCTTCGGCCCGCCGAAGGTCCGGCCGGTGATGTAGGCGACGATGTCGGTGGACCAGACCACGGCGAACATCCAGGCCGGGCCGAAGATGCCGATGGCCGGGTCGTCGCGCAAAGCCGGGGGAACCAGGGCCAGCACGGCGGCGCTGAGGAAGCCGATGAGGACGCGGCTCCGCCCGCCCGAATCCCTCACGGTGACGAGGAGCGCCACGAGGGCGGCGCCGGTGACCGCGAGCCAGATCGGCGGCGACGCATCGAAGCGCAGGCAGAGGGCGAGGCCGGCCAGCCCCAGGCCCGTGATCGCAACGGTAGGCCTGAGCGGCGCGATCCGGCTGATCGTGATCCATTCGCCCGCGAAGACGATGCCGGCGATAAGCCAAATGGCGGCGAAGGCCCAGCCGCCGAGGAACAGCGTGGTGAGCACGATGGTCGCCAGCACGATGGCTGAGGCGGTCCGCAGCTGGAACTCGCGGCCGCCGAGGGGGCCACGCCTCGGCGCAGACGCCGCGTCGCCGGGCGAGACCATCACCCGGCCTTGCCGCTGAGGCCGCCGAAGCGGCGGTCGCGGCGATGATACTCGTCGATGGCCGCATGGAAGCAGGCGTGGTCGAAATCCGGCCAGAACTCCGGCACGATCACGTATTCGGCGTAGGCCGTCTGCCACGTGAGGAAGTTCGACAGGCGCTGCTCGCCGGAAGTCCGGATGACGAGGTCGGGATCGGGAATGCCGGTGGTGTCGAGGGCTTGGGTGATGGCTTCGAGGCCGATCTCGGCGGGGCTCATCCGCCCGTCGGCCACGGCCTGGGCCAGGGTCCGGACCGCCCGCAGGATCTCCTGGCGCCCGCCGTAATTGAAGGCGATCACCAGGGTGAGGCCGGTATTGCCGCGGGTCCGCGACTCGGCCTCGTCGAGCAGGGCGGCGATATCGGTGCTCAGGCCCTCGCGGGCGCCGATGATCTTGACGCGCACGTTGTTGCCGTGGAGCTCGGCGAGGTCGCGGCGCACGAACAGCTTCAGCAGGCCCATGAGATCGGCGATCTCGGCCGGCGGCCGGCGCCAGTTCTCGGAGGAGAAGCTGTAGATCGTCAGATAGGAGACGCCGAGTTCGATCGCGGAGCGGACCGCGCGGCGGACGGCCTCGACGCCGCGGCGATGCCCCTCCACACGCGGCAGACCACGGCGCGCGGCCCAGCGGCCGTTGCCATCCATGATGATGGCCACATGGGCGGGTGCCGCCGGACGGGTGACGGGAGACGGGCCGGCCCCCGACGGCGCGGCATCGCGCGAGGCGAGGCCGACCGTGGCAGCGGCCGCATCCCTATCCCCGGCCGCAGATACCTCGATCTGACGCGCGCCCTCTGAGCGACCCAACGCGCTTCTCCCCGTCCCTGATTCCGTCGATTCCATACCTGTCCGAAACCTAGACCTGCATGATTTCCTTTTCCTTCGAGGCGAGAACGCCGTCGATCTCGGCGATGTGCTGGTCGGTCACCTTCTGCACCTCGGTGGCCTGACGCTTCTCGTCGTCCTCGCTGATGGCGCTGTCCTTCTCGAGCTTCTTGAGATGGTCGAGCGCATCGCGGCGGACGTGGCGGACCGCGACGCGGGCCTCCTCGGTGTATTTGTGGGCGACCTTGACCATTTCCTTGCGGCGCTGCTCGTTCATCTCCGGCACGCGCAGGCGGATGGTCTGGCCTTCGGTCTGGGGGTTCAGCCCGAGATCGGATTCGCGGATGGCCTTCTCCACGGCAGCGACCATGCTCCGGTCCCAGACCGAGATCGACAGGAGGCGCGGTTCGGGCACGCTCACCGTGGCGACCTGGGCCATCGGCATCGACGACCCGTAGGCATCGACGTTGATCGGATCGAGGATGCTCGGAGTGGCGCGTCCGGTGCGCAGGGAGCCGAGATCCTTCGACAAGGCGCTCACGGCGCCCTGCATCCGGCGCTTGATATCGTTCAGGTCGAACTCTGGGGTCGCCATACTGTGTGTCCCGACGAAATTAGGGAGAAAGGGCGTTGGGCCGCCGGGGCCCGTGCGTGCGGCCTCAATGAACCAAAATCCGACAGGTCGCAAATGGCGTTCGCAGCTGCGGCGGATCAAATCGCCGGTGCGAGCCGGGTTCGCGATCGGCCTATCGCGCGACCGGCTTCATCGCCACGATCCCCGTCTGGCCCGAGCGCTGCACGAAATGGCTCGCATCGAGCTCCGTGAACGCCCGGAGCAGGGCGATGATGGACGTCGCGGACATCTCCGTGGGGTCGAACTTCGCGGTGGGACCGTATTGGAGATAGAGGGCGTTGAGGGCCTCCGAACGGCCGGCATAACCCACCGTCCATCCCCCCAACGAACGCTGCTGCACCGGGGCGGCCGAGACGAGGACCATGCCGCTGTGACGGCTGTCCGCCGCCAGAGTCCAGAGCTGCTCCGAGATCGTCGATGCCTCGCCCTCCATGGCCTGCAGGAAGAAATCCTCGTTGAACACGAGGGCCCCGGTCATGCCGGACGCGCGATCGTAGCGGCTGCAGGAGGCCAGGATGTCCCGGACCATGTCGCGCATCGAACCACCCGTCAGCTTGACGAGATTCCGGCTATAGAAAACGATCTGCGACAAGGGCATCGACTATGCTCGGTAGCCGCTTCGGGCGTGCGGCAGGCGTTCCCTTTCCCAGGACGACCTAAAATCCTCAAGAAACCCTGTGGGCAGAAGCATCGATCGACTGACAGACCGCCGCGCATCAACTCGGCGGGGCCAATCCGATACTTGAGACAGGGTGCCGTCAGGGCACGACATGCGTCGAAGGGGCGTTCCCGGTGAGGATCGCGGTCACCGAACTCGGCGCGTGGACCGAGCCGACGACGATGGAGATGCGGCTCTCGCGGGCGAGAGCGAAGGCGGCGGTATCCATGATCTTGAGATCGCGGGCGATGGCATCGTCATGGGTCAGGCGATCGAAACGCACCGCCGAAGGGTCCTTCTTCGGATCGGCCGAATAGACTCCGTCCACCTGGGTCGCCTTGAGCACGGCTCCGCAGCGCAGTTCGGCCGCGCGCAGGACGGCGGCGGTGTCGGTGGTGAAATACGGGTTGCCGGTGCCGCCGGCGAGGACGACCACCTGGCCCTTGTCGAGATGGTGAAGGGCCGGCTGGCGCGCATAGGTCTCGCAGATGGTCGGCATCGACACGGCGGACATGGTGCGGGCGGGCACGCCGGCGGCATTGAGCGCCGTCTCCAGGGCGAGGGAATTCATCACCGTGGCGATCATGCCCAGCGAGTCGCCGGTGGCCCGGTCGATCCAGCCCGCCGACGAGATGCGCGCGCCCCGGATCATGTTGCCGCCGCCGACGACGAGGGCGACCTGGAAGCCGGCCTCCAGGGTCTTGGCGATATCGTCCGCCAGGGCCGCGAGAAGCGGGGGATGCAGCCAATACCCGTCCGGGGCGGCCAAGGCCTCGCCCGACAGTTTCACGAGCACGCGGCGAAACGGTTTGGTCTTCGACATGGCGCCAGTCCCCTCGAGCACCGGCGCAAGGCCGAACGATCCAATCGGAAGTGTCCGCTGTCTATCGCAAGGCGGTCGCGAAGGTCGAGGGGCAGGACGCCGTTCGCGCGTCATCCCCCATCTCGCCCCCAAGCCTGTGGAGAGGCGCGACGAGGCCGGGGACCGGAAACGTGAAACGGGCGGCGGCATCGCTGCCGCCGCCCGTTTCACAGGGAGACCCGTCTCGGATCGAAGGCCGTATCAGCCGCGGGCGGCGGCGGCGACTTCGGTGGCGAAATCGGGGGCTTCTTCCTTCTCGATGCCCTCGCCGAGGGCATAGCGCACGAAGGCCGTGAGCTTGACCGGCGCGCCGGCCTTGCCCTCGGCTTCCTTCAGCACCTGCGTGATCGTCTTGGAGCCGTCATGGACGAAGGGCTGCTCCAGGAGGGTGACCTCCTTGTAGTAGCTCTTCAGGCCGCTCTCGACGATCTTGGCGAGCACGTGATCCGGCTTGCCGGCGTTCTTCTCGCGCAGGATGTTGCTCTCACGCTCCAGCACGGCCTGATCGACGCCCGCTGCGTCGAGGGCCACCGGGTTGGTGGCCGCGACGTGCATGGCGATCTGACGGCCGAGGGTGGAGAGAACGTCCACATCGCCCTCCGATTCGAGAGCCACCAGCACGCCGATCTTGCCGAGGCCGTCGGCGACCTGGGCGTGGACGTAGGACGCGATCACACCCTTGGTCACATCGAGCTTGGCGACGCGGCGCAGGGTCATGTTCTCGCCGATGGTGGCGATGAGGCTGGAGAGCGTCTCCTTGATCGTCGTGGAGCCGCCGGGGAAGTGCGCGGCCTCGAGGCCTTCGAGGGTGCCGTCGGTGTCGAGGGCGAGCTTGGCGGCCTCGCGGGCGAAGCCCTGGAAGCTGTCGTTGCGGGCGACGAAGTCGGTCTCGGAATTCACCTCGACGATGGCGGCGTGATGGCCCGACGATTCGACGGCCACGAGGCCCTCGGCGGCGACGCGGCCGGCCTTCTTGGCGGCCTTGGCGAGGCCCTTCTTGCGCAGCCAGTCGACGGCGGCTTCGATGTCGCCGTTCGTCTCGTTGAGTGCGCCCTTGCAGTCCATCATGCCCGCGCCGGTCTTTTCGCGGAGCTCTTTCACCAATGCGGCGGTGATGTTGGCCATGGCGAGTCCTCTCTTCGGGTCTGTCTCAAATGATAAAGGAGCCCGACGCTAGGGTCAGCGCCGGGCTTCGGGGATGGTTTCGACGTCAGCGGCGGCGTCCCGTCACCGGGATGCCTGTGCGATCAAACGGCGGCAGCGGCCTCGGCGAAGCCACGGGCCTGATCGACCCAGCCGTCGCGGCTGATACGGCCGTTGAGCTTCAGGTCGGCATCGACCTTGGCGACTTCCGCGTCGGTCATCGCGGCGATCTGCCAGTAATGGTAGACGCCGGCATCGTTGAGCTTCTGCACGATCTGCGGGCCGGCGCCGTGGAGCTTGGACAGGTCGTCCGGAGCGCCGCGGGGAGCGGAGAGCAGTTCGAAATGCTCGGTGGACTCGACGAGGGCGGCCACGTCGGCCGGGTCGAGAGCACCGGACTCCACCGAGATGGCAGCCTCTTCCTGCGGGAGTTCCTCGGCGACGGGAGCCTCGGAGGCGCCGAGATCGACGCCGCTGGAGCCCTGGCCACGCGAGATGCCGTCGATGGCGGCGCGGGCGATGAGGTCGCAATAGAGCGAGATCGCGCGGCCGGCATCGTCGTTCGCCGGGACGACGTAGGTGATGCCGTCGGGGTTGCAGTTGGTGTCGACGATGGCCGCCACCGGGATCCCGAGGCGCTGGGCCTCCTTGATCGCGAGCTGCTCCTTGTTGGTGTCGATCACGAACAGCAGGTCGGGCACGCCGCCCATGTCCTTGATGCCGCCGAGAGCCTTCTCGAGCTTGTCCTTCTCACGGGACAGCATCAGGCGCTCCTTCTTGGTGAGGCCCTGGCCACCACCTTCGAGGGTCTCGTCGACCTTGCGCAGACGGGCGATCGAGCCCGAGATGGTCTTCCAGTTGGTCAGCATGCCGCCGAGCCAGCGGGAGTTGACGTAGTACTGAGCCGAACGCTTGGCGGCTTCCGCGATCGTGTCGGCGGCCTGACGCTTGGTACCGACGAACAGCACGCGGCCGCCCTTGGCGACGGTGTCGCTCACGGCCTGGAGGGCCTGGTGAAGAGCCGGCACGGTCTGGGCCAGATCGATGATGTGGATGTTGTTGCGGGTACCGAAGATGTAGGTCTGCATCTTCGGGTTCCAGCGGTGGGACTGGTGTCCGAAATGGGCGCCCGCTTCGAGGAGCTGACGCATCGTGAAATCAACGGCCATGATCGTTTTCTCTTCCGGTTGATGCCGCCGCGGAGGAAGCGACCGCCCCTCGAAAGGAACGATCACCGGAAACGCCTCATTCAGGCATGAGGCCGGCTCCGCGTGTGGAATGGGCGGGGCCTTAGCAGAGGATATCTGCCGAGGCAAGGCTATGCGAAGGACATAGCAGGGAGCGAATCAGGCAGCCGGTGCCTCGCCGAACAAGGCGGCGACATCCCCCTTGGTGAGGATGCGGTACGCGCCGGCTTCCAGGTCGGCCGGCAGGGTCAGGCCGCCGATGCGGTCGCGATGCAGGGCGGTGACGTGGTTGCCGAGCGCCGCGAACATGCGGCGGACCTGATGATAGCGGCCCTCATGCAGGGTCACGACCACATGGGTCTCGTCCTCGACTTCCATCTCCACCGGCAGGAGCGGCTTGTCCTCTCCTTCGAGCAGCATCGAGCCGCTGCCCAGCACCATGACCTCGTCGCCCTTGAGCGGACGGTCGAGGGCGACACGGTAGCGCTTGGCGACTTTCGATTTCGGCGAAATCACCTTGTGCAGGAAAGGCCCGTCATCGGTGAGGAGCAGGAGACCGGAGGTCTCCTTGTCGAGGCGGCCGATGGTGGAGAGGGCCGGGTCGCGCCTTCGCCAGCGCTCTGGAAGGAGCCCGTAGACCAGGGGACCGGCCTCCTTGTGGGAGCAGGTGACACCCAGCGGCTTGTTCATCATCAAGGCGAGGCCGGGCGGCGGATCCAGGGGATCGCCATCGACGACCATGCGCTCCGACAGATCCGGCGTCGCGGCGATGCGCTGGCTCGCGTCCCGCAAAGGCGCGCCGTCGAGAACGACGAGGCCGGCCTTGGCGAGAAGGCCGATCTCCCGGCGCGAGCCGTAACCGAGATTCGCCAGCAGGCGATCGAGCCTGAGGCTCGGGCTCTTGCTCACGAAGGCACGCTCACTTGCGCGCTTCGTAGATCTTGTAGCCGCCGGCCGAGGCCCTCAGCGTGACGGCCTTGAAGGCGGCCTTCAGGGGTGCCTCGTAGGGCAGGTGCGCGTTGGCCGTGAGCCAGAGCGTGCCGCCTGGCCTCAATGTCTCGGCGGCGCGCCGGATGAAGACCTCGCCGAGGAAGCGATCCTCGATCCCGCCATCGTGGAAGGGCGGGTTCATCACCACGAAGTCGAGACGCTCCAGGGTGACGTCGGTGGAGCGGATGTCGGCCCAGCGGATGTCGGCGCGGGGATCGCCCACGTTGCGGCGGGCCATCTCCACGGCGCGCCGGTCGATGTCGATCAGGGTCAGCGCGGTGACCCCCTGGGAGGCGAGGACGGCACGGGCGAGGACGCCGATACCGCAGCCGAAATCGGCGCCCCGGCCGGACAGGGCCGGCAGGTTGGCCAGGAGCAGCGCCGTGCCCGGATCGAGCCGGTCCCAGGAGAAGACGCCGGGCTGCGTGCACAAAGCGAGGTTGTCGATATGACGGGGGGCGCCTTCCTGGATCACCTCGTCGAGGTCGATGATCGCGGCGGGCCGGGCGACCTCGCAGATCCGGTGATGCCGCTTGGCGGTCTCGGCCGGCTCGCAGCCGAACTCCTTCAGCTCTCGGCCGAGGCGGGCGCCGCCCTTGTCCTTCGGCGCCAGGGCACGCAGACGACCGCCCGGACGCAGGGCGCGCAACGACAGGGAGAGTGCGTAGCGCCGCTCGATCGTCCCCGCCGGGGCCAGCATGGTCACGCTCTCGAGGCTGCCCTCGGCGATGTCCTCGAGCCGGACCGATCCGGGGATCAGCGGCGAGAGTTGGGCCGCTCCTGCGGACACGTCGGCGAGTTCGGCGGGAGGTGAACCATAGACGGCATCCGGGACGGTGGGAGAAGGCATCATTGATGGATCCGGCGCGACAGCACGCGCGCCTCGAGAGTTGGGCGTTGAAAGGAGGATAGAGAGGTCCGCGACTCGGAATCGGGTGCGGCTTCGTGATTGGTAGCCGGCGATGGCCTCGTTGGAAAGGTTATCTTCGCGGCATCCGCCAAATTCGCAAAATCGAGCGAATCGGTTGGCAACAGCCTGTCAAGTCATTGCCAAGCTGTTCTGTACGGAATCATTCAAAGCAGGCCATTCAATTGCAACTCCGCCTTGAGAACCCCAACCTTCCGCGAAACGATACTGTGGTTTATGCGGCGGCGCAGCATGAAACGAGTATCCGATACCTCGGATCATGCCGTGCGACATAGGGCCTTCCTTTAGCCGCGCGGAAATTCGAGTCCCATTTCGCGATAGCGCGCCGGGTCGTCGGCCCAGTTCTCGCGCACCTTGACGTGCAGGAACAGGTGGACGGGCTGATCGGCCGCCTCGGCGATCTCGCGCCGCGCCGCCTGCCCGATTGCCTTGATGGTCTGTCCGCCCTTGCCGAGCACGATGGAGCGCTGGCTCTCGCGCTCCACGAAGATCGTCTGCTCGATCCGGACAGAGCCATCGGTCTTGGCCACCCACTGGTCGGTCTCGACGGTGGAGCGGTAGGGCAGTTCCTCGTGGAGCCGGTCGTAGAGCTTCTCGCGGGTGATCTCCGCGGCGAGCATGCGGAGCGGAGCATCCGAGACCTGGTCCTCCGGGTAGAGCCAGGGGCCGGGCTGCATCATACCGGCCAGAGTCTTCCTCAGCGTGTCGATGCCGTCGCCGTTGAGCGCGGAGATCATGAATGTGTGGGCGAAGGCGATGCGCTCGTTGAGCGAGGCGGCGAGCGCCAGCAGCCGGTCGCGCGGGATCAGATCGATCTTGTTGAGAATCAGCGCCTTGGGGCGGCGAACCTCGGGCAGGCGGGCGAGGATCGCCTCGACCTCCTCGGTGACGCCCTTGCGGGCATCGACCAGCAGGCAGATCGCGTCCGCATCGGCGGCCCCGCTCCAGGCGGAATGCACCATTGCCCGGTCGAGGCGGCGCTTGGGAGCGAAGATGCCGGGCGTGTCCACCAGGATGATCTGGGCGCTGCCCTCCATGACGATGCCGCGCACCAGCGCCCGCGTCGTCTGGACCTTGCGCGAGACGATGGAGACCTTGGTGCCCACGAGGCTGTTGAGCAAGGTCGACTTGCCGGCATTGGGAACGCCGATCAGGGCGACGAAGCCCGCGCTCGAATCCGCCGGGATAACCGGCAGCGGCTTGATCTCGGGCATCGGGGCCTGAGGGGGCAGGTCGTCCTCGTCGTCGAAATCGTTGTGGTCGTCAGGCATCGGAGTCGCTTTCTTCACCGACGTCCGCCGACGTCTCCATTCCGTTGAGGGGGCGCGCGCCAGGTTGCTGGCTCACACCCTGGACCTCGCGGTCGAGGACGAGGCGGGCGGCCTCCTGCTCGGCGAGGCGTTTCGAAGGGCCGGTGCCGTATCCGGGCTCCAGGCCCTCGACACGCGCGGCGATCCGGAAGACGGGGGCATGGTCCGGGCCTGACCGCTCCACGACGTCGTAGACCGGGATCGGCAGGGCGCGCCCCATCGCCCATTCCTGAAGGGCGGATTTCGCGTCGCGTCCGCGCGGCGCCGCCGTGTCGGTGCCGGGCGCGAAGGCCGCCAGGACGATGGCTTTGGCCGCCTCGTATCCGGCATCGAGGAAGACCGCGCCGAGGATCGATTCGCAGGCATCCGCCAGGATCGTCTGGTTGCGGCGGCCGCCGCTCTGGATCTCGCCCGGGCCGAGGGCGAGATGGGGCCCGACATCCCAGGCCGTCGCCACCGAGGCACAGGTCTCCCGGCGCACGAGCCCGGCGAGACGCCGCGACAGGTCACCCTCATCCGCCTGGGGAAAGGCTTCATAGAGGAGGTCCGCGATGGCGAGGCCGAGCACCCGGTCACCGAGGAACTCGAGGCGCTGGTAGCTTCCCACCCGTCCACCGCCGCCGGCCTTGCTGACATGGGTCAGGGCCAGGGACAGCAGGCTGCGGTCGGCAAAGACATGGCCGATCCGCTCTTCGAGCACGTTCAGGCCGGGCTTGGGTCGCGGTGCGCGCCGCGCCCGGCTGGAAGGACGCGCCTCCTCACCCACGATCGATCGTCCTAACGGATGCTGCTGAAGATGCGGCCCCACCGCACCTTCGTCGGCCATTGCCAAATCTGCCAGGCGGGCGTGCCCTCGTCGATGGAGAAGAAGATCATTTCGGCGCGGCCGACGAAATTCTCGAACGGGACGAAGCCGACATTGGCGAGATCGCGCGAATCCGTGGAATTGTCGCGGTTGTCGCCCATCATGAAGTAACGGCCCGGCGGCACCAAATAGGGCTCGGTATTGTCCCAGTAGCCGTTGTCGCCCTCGCGCTCGATCACCTGATGCACGACGCCGTTGGGCAGGGTCTCGGTATATTGCTCGACCTTCGTTTCCTCGCCGTACGGACCGGTGGTCTCGTAGGGGGCGATGCGCTCACGCTTCACCGCCACGTCGTTGATGTAGAGGATGCCGGCCTTCATTTGGATCTTGTCGCCGGGCAGGCCGATGACGCGCTTGATGTAGTCGGTGGCATTGTCCTTCGGCAGCTTGAACACCGCGATGTCGCCGCGCTTCGGCTCCGCCGCCCAGATCCGGCCATCGGCCTTGGACGGCAGGTACTCGCTCAGGGGGAGCGAGTACTTCGAATACCCGTAGGAGTACTTGGACACGAACAGGTAGTCGCCCACGAGAAGCGTCGGAACCAGGGACCCCGAGGGAATGTTGAACGGCTGGAAAAGCAGCGTGCGCACCACGAGGGCGATCAGCAGCGCCTGGACGCCGACCTTGACCGTCTCCTTGATGCTCGCCCAGGCGCCGGTATCGGCCGCCCTCAGGTCTCGCTTCGTCTGGTGATCCACGCGCGCTCGTTCCATCTGTCTGCAATCTCCGGCTCGACGCGCGAACCCGATCGACTGTCGGTGAAGACCGGCGGTCTAGACCATGCGGTCGGGGGCCGCAACGCGAGCGGTCGCCGGCTCAGCATGCGCGGCCGGAAGGGGCAAGGCTTCGATGATCACGAATGCTTGCGCCATGGGCGGATCGTCGGTGAGCGTCACGTGGATCTTCGCGGCATGCCCGGCGGGAATCATCGCCCGCAGTCGCTCCGCGGCGCCGCCGGTGAGATGCAGGGTCGGCGCCCCGCCCGGCAGACTCACCACCTCCATGTCGCGCCAGAAAACACCGTGGCTCATGCCGGTGCCCAGCGCCTTGGCACAGGCCTCCTTGGCGGCGAAGCGCCTCGCATAGGACGGGGCGCGGGAGGCGCGGCCCTCCGACTTCGCGCGCTCGCCATCGGTATAGATCCGGTGGGTGAACCGCTCGCCGTAGCGTGCGAGGGACCGCTCGATCCGGCGGATGTCGCAGAGGTCCGAGCCGATGCCGACGATCATGCCGCGATCCCCGCCCGCGCCCGGTCCATCGCGGCGCGCATGTCGCGGATCGCCTGGCCGAGCCCCCAGAAGATGGCCTCGCCGATGAGCGAGTGGCCGATATTGAGCTCGGCGAGCTGCGGCAGGGCCGCCACCGGCCCTACGCTGTCGAGGGCGAGACCGTGCCCGGCATGGACTTCGAGGCCGATCCGCGAGCCGTAATCGGCGGCCCGCGCGATGCGGGCGAGTTCATGCGCCACCCGCGCGCCGTTGCCCTCGGCGACCGCTTCGCAGTAGCTCCCCGTATGCAACTCGACCACGGGTGCTTCGAGACGGAGTGCCGCGTCCATCACCGCCTCGTCGGGCTCGACGAAGAGCGAAACGCGGATGCCGGCGGCCGACAGGGCGGCGATCCGGGGGGCGAGGTGCGCCGCCTGCCCGACGATGTCGAGGCCGCCCTCGGTGGTGCGCTCCTCGCGCTTCTCCGGCACGAGGCAGGAGGCGTGCGGCCGCAGGCGGGCGGCGATGCCCACCATCTCGTCGGTGGCGGCCATCTCGAAATTGAGCGGCACCGAGAGCCGCGCCATCAGCGCCTCGATATCGGCGTCGCGGATATGCCGGCGGTCCTCGCGCAGATGCGCGGTGATGCCGTCCGCCCCGGCCTCCACGGCGAGCAGGGCGGCGGCGACGGGATCGGGAAGGATGCCGCCGCGAGCGTTACGCACGGTGGCGACGTGGTCGATGTTCACCCCGAGGCGCAGGGGAACGGGGGTTGTAGCGGACATCATGCGGCTCCGGACGGCAGGCGGGTCCCGAGAAAAAGGACGACCGGCGGAGGATGTGCCGGGCCGGCTCGTCCCTAGATAGGGGCAAGGCGGCATTTTCGGGATAGGCGGCGCAATGGGAATTCTCGACGGCCTCTTCGGCCATGGCAGCGACCTCTCTCCGCAGGAGGTGAACGACAGCCTCGCGGGAATCCTCACCCAGGGCGAAACGGTGCAGGTCGCCTTCCGGGTGATCCGCGACCTCATCGTCTTCACCGACCGGCGGCTGATCCTCGTGGACAAGCAGGGCATGACCGGGCGCAAGGTCGCCTACATGACCGTGCCCTACCGGGCGATCACCTGCTTCTCGGTGGAGACGGCGGGCAGTTTCGACTTCGATTCGGAGCTGGCGATCTGGGTCTCCGGCCGGCCGGAGCCGATCAGGAAGACGCTCAAGCGCGGCGCCGACATCCTGGGCATCCAGCAGGCGATCGCCGCCTCCCTCAGGTGATTCGTCTCCGGAACCGGAAAACCAGGGCAGATGTTTGCTTTTAGACGGCAAACGAAATCTTGGAGGAACCTCATGAGAGTCTTGAAACCCGCGCTCCTCGCCCTGCTCCTCACCGCCGGGTCCGCCGGCATCGCTCTCGCCGACAAGCCCGGTGCGGATTGGATGCCGGCCGAGCAGGTCAAGCAGAAGCTGATGGCCGCCGGTTATACCGACATCACCGAGTTCGAGGCGGATGACGGCCATTGGGAGGGCGAGGGCATGAAGAACGGCGTGAAGATGGAATTCCACGCCGATCCGAAGACCGGCGCCATCATTTCCGAGAAGCCCGACAAATAGGCCCATCGACGGGTGAACAGGGACGGCGTCAGGATTGTCGCCGTCCTCGTCTCTGCTTAGGAGCGACCGACGGGCTCTGAGCGGATGGACTGTGCGTGATCGGCAATTTCGAGATCCTGGGGCGTCTTCTCCTCGCGGCGCTGCTCGGCAGCGCCGTGGGTTTCGAGCGTGAGCGCCTCGTCTGGGCGGCGGGGATGCGGACGCACATGCTCGTCTGCGTCGGCTCCTGCCTGATCGTCATCGTCTCGGCTTTCGGCTTTTCGGACATTCTCGGTACGCCGAACGTCTCTCTGGATCCGTCGCGCATGGCGGCGCAGGTGGTGTCCGGCATCGGCTTTCTCGGTGCCGGCACGATCATGCTGCGCGGGGAGATGGTGAAGGGCCTCACCACGGCGGCGGGGTTGTGGGCCGTGGCCGCCATCGGCTTGGCTGCGGGAACGGGCCTCTACGTGGCGGCGATCGCGACCACCGCCATCGTCCTCCTGATCCTGGCGGGGATGAAACCTTTGGAGGCGCGCTATCGCGAGCGGGCGCAGACCCGCACCCTCACCATCACGGCCAGGCGCGGCACGATCACCATCGAGGTCCTGCGCGGCCTGTCCGGTTCCTATGCCTCCCGCCTCCTCCAGTTCGTCACCCAGCCGACGGCGGAGGACGGCATCGACACGATCGACGTGTCTTACGTCCACATACCTGAGAAGAGTTTCGACGAGATCGTGGCCGCCCTCCGAGCCCGCGACGGCGTGACGAGCGTCTCCTGAGGCGTCAGTCCCGCGATTCGGGAAGGGCGAAGACCGTGAGTTGTCCGCCCAGCGCCGTGTAGCGCGACAGGCCGGCATAGCCGCCCACCGCCCCGGCCCCGTCCGCCGGGTCGGTGAGACCGGCCGCTAGCCCGATCCCCGCCCAGCCGCCGACGCCCGAGAGCACGGCGACGTATTGCCGGCCGCGATGGAGGTAGGTCGTCACGTTGCCGATGATGCCCGACGGGGTCTTGAAGCGGTAGAGTTCGCGGCCCGTGCGCGCATCGACGGCCTTCAGATAGCCTTCCAGCGTTCCGTAGAAGACGACGCCGCCGGCCGTGGCGAGTGCGCCGGACCAGACCGAGAACGGCTCGGTGTTCGACCAGACGACCTTTCCGGCGACGCCGTCCCAGGCGATGAACCGGCCCGTCTCGGGACCATCCTCAGTCGGCTGCAGGGTCACCGTGGCGCCGACGTAGGGGATGCCGGGCGTATAGGTGACGTGGAACGGCTCGTAACTCATGCAGATGTGGTTGGTCGGCACGTAGAAGAGCCGGGTGATCGGCGAATACGCCGCCGGCTGCTCGTTCTTGGCGCCGATGGCGCCGGGGCAGATGCCGGTGGTGGTCTCGTCCTCTCCCGTTTTATCGGGTGAACGGCGCGGATCGACCAGGGGGCGCCCGTAACGGCCCGAGCCCTCGTCCATGTCGATCCCGGTGGCCCAGTTCACCGCCGGATCGAATTTTTTCGCCACCAGGAGTTCGCCGGTGCTCCGGTCCAACGTGTAGCCGAACCCGTTGCGGTCGAAATGGGTGAGAAGCGGACGCGTCCGGCCGTCGATCGTCTGATCCGTGAGGATCATCTCGTTGACGCCGTCGTAGTCCCACTCGTCGTGGGGCGTCATCTGGTAGACCCATCGCATCATGCCGGTATCCGGGTTGCGGGCGACGATCGCCGTCGTCCACTTGTTGTCGCCGGGACGCTGCGTCGGATTCCAGGTCGAGGGGTTGGCGGTGCCGTAATAGATGAGGTCGAGCTCGGGGTCGTAGGAGTACCAGCCCCAGGTCGCCCCTCCGCCGGTCTTCCACTGGTCGCCCTCCCAACTCGCGAGGGACGAGTTCTCCCCGATGGGCCGGCCGAGCGAGGTGGTCTTCTGCGGATCGACGATCATGTCCGCGTCCGGCCCCGTCGAATAGCCGCGCCAGAGCCGTGTCCCGGTCTTGGCATCGTAGGCGGTGATATGGCCGCGCGCGCCGTACTCGGCGCCAGAGATGCCGACGATGATCTTGTCCTTCACCGGCATCACGGTGGCGGTGTTGGTCTCGCCGACCGCCGGATCGCCGTTCTTCACGGACCAGTTCACCCGGCCGGTCCTGGCATCGAGGGAAACCAGGGTGGTGTCGGCCTGGTGCAGGATGATGGCGCCGTCGGCATAGGCGAGACCACGGTTGACCGTGTCACAGCACATCACCGGGATGACCGACGGGTCCTGCTTGGGCTCGTACTTCCAGACGATCACGCCGTCCTTGTCGAGGTCGAGGGCGTAGACGATGTTCGGGAAGGGGGTGTGGACGTACATCATCGCTTTCCCACCGCCACCACCGTCACGGTGACCGTGGTATCATCCACGGGTCCTGCTTGGGCTCGTACTTCCAGACGATCACGCCGTCCTTGTCGAGGTCGAGGGCGTAGACGATGTTCGGGAAGGGGGTGTGGACGTACATCATGTTGCCGACGACGAGGGGAGAACCCTCGTGGCCGCGCAGCACGCCCGTCGAGAACGTCCAGGCCACCTGCAGCTGCTTCACGTTGCCGGCGTCGATCTGGTCGAGCTTCGAATAGCGCGTGTTGGCGTAATCGACCGTCTGCAGCACCGGCTCGTCGGCGATGGCCGGGCCGGACGCAATGAGACAGAGCAGGAGGGCCACGGCTCGTTTCATAGCTGACATCGGCGATCCTCCCACGTGGCGTGCGCATTCCAGCCGCTCCTCTATCACCGGATGCGGATCGATTCGCGGGCTTCCTTGCCGCTGGGATCGGGGCGATCATCCGTGTCGCCATCCTTGCCATCCCGTCCGAACTCGTCTATGCGCCGCAACTCGTGTTCGCTCCGGCTGGGGGCTGAACGGACGGTGCCGGCTTGTCCGGCATGCGGAGTTCGCTCCATCGTCCCGTGTCTCCGCCTTCGATCAACCGCTCGGGCCTTCAAACGGCTCGAAGGGCTTGGCGCCGGGCGAAACGCGTTGAACCGGCCCGACGATCGACATCCGCACATCCGTGCCGTCGGGCCCCTTTTGCTATGAAGGGCCCGTTATGCCTCTTTATGAACACGTCTTCCTGGCGCGCCAGGACGTGACGGCCCAGCAGGTCGAGACCATGGTCGAGACCTACAAGGGCGTCATCGAAGCCAATGGCGGCAAGGTCGAGAAGATCGAGATGTGGGGCGTGAAGTCCCTCGCCTACCGCATCAAGAAGAACCGCAAGGCGCATTTCACGCTCCTCAACGTCGACGCCCCCCCGGCGGCTCTCGCCGAGATGGAGCGCCAGATGCAGATCTCCGAGGACGTCCTGCGCTTCATGACCGTCCGCGTCGAAGAGCTCGAGTCCGAGCCGTCGGCGATGATGCAGAAGCGCGACCGCGACGACCGCAAGGATCGTGAGCGCGGCCGTCG
This sequence comes from Methylobacterium sp. Leaf106, assembly GCF_001422895.1. Taxonomy (NCBI): domain Bacteria; kingdom Pseudomonadati; phylum Pseudomonadota; class Alphaproteobacteria; order Hyphomicrobiales; family Methylobacteriaceae; genus Methylobacterium; species Methylobacterium sp. Leaf106. Next base: position 481,859 of record NZ_LMNB01000023.1, on the reverse strand, counting down.
TCGTGACGACGAAGGCTTCGGTGGTGGTGGATTCGGTGGCGACCGGGATCGCGGCGACCGCGGTGATCGCGGCGACCGTCCCGAGCGCAGCTTCGGCGGGGAGAACTAAGCCATGGGTTTCGGTGCTGGACCTGGTGCGGCTCCTGCCGCTGGTGGTGGTGCGGGCGGCGGACGCCGTCCCTTCTTCCGTCGTCGCAAGACCTGCCCGTTCTCGGGCGCGAACGCTCCCAAGATCGACTACAAGGACGTCAAGCTCCTGTCGCGCTACGTCTCCGAGCGCGGCAAGATCGTGCCGTCGCGCATCACGGCGGTGTCGGCCAAGAAGCAGCGTGAACTCGCCCAGGCGATCAAGCGCGCCCGCTTCCTCGGCTTCCTCCCCTACGTGATCAAGTAGGCCTCGGCCTCTCCACGAGGCCCCCTCCTCCCCTTCGCGGGGAGGAGTTGGAGGTGGGGGTGATTGGGTGGCCCTCGGCCTGCGCAGGCTGGCGGAGCCACCCCTACCCTCGATCCCTCCCCACGAGGGGGAGGTAAGTCTACGCCGGCGGTAAGCACGCTGCCGGACGTCGTTGGGGCGAAATGAAACGCCTCTAACCCTGCCCCTTTCGGGGACAGCGGGACAGCGGGATCGATGACACAGTTTCTCGGTATCGGCATCGGCGCGGGCCTCGTCTCCGCACTCCTCTTCGGCGTCCTGCTGAAGGGCACGCTGCTGTCCATCGTGCTCTACCTGCTCGCCCCGCTCCCGATCCTGATCGTGGGCCTCGGCTGGAGCCACAAGGCCGCCCTCGTCGCTGCGATCACGGGCGCCGTCGCGCTTGCCTTCCTACAACCCTTCCTCGGCCTCGGCTTCCTCGCCTATCTGGCGTTGCCGGCTTGGTGGCTGGCTTATCTCGCCCTCCTCGGGCGACCGAACGCCGACGGCACCATGGAATGGTACCCGACCGGGCGGCTTCTCGCTTGGACCGCCGGCACGGCCGGGCTCGCCTTCGTCGCCATCGCGGTGATCGCCTCGCCGAACTTCGAGACCTTCCAGACCCAGTTGCGCGGGATGACGCGCACGCTGGTGACGATGCAGGGCAAGACCCGTGCGACGCCCCCGGCCGCCGCTCCTGCAGGAAACCCTTCGACGACGGGGAATCCCTCACCGGTAGAGAATCCCCCGCCCACGGAGACGCCCGCGATCCAGGCGGAGTCGGATGCGAAGACGGCGCCCACCGCCGAGCCCGGCACCGACCAGCAGAACGCTGTGGCCGATGCCCTGGCGACGATCGCCCCTGGACTGGCGACGCAGGGTCTTGCCGTGCTGCTCACCTTCTATCTCTGGGCCGCTGGGCGGATCGTGCGCATTTCCGGCCGCCTGCCTCGGCCCTGGCCCGACATCCCCTCCACCGCGATGCCGCGCTCCGTCCTCGGCATCCTGGGAGCGGCCTTCGTGCTGGCCCTGGTGCCCGGCTATCCGGGCGTCCTCGGCATCTGCCTCATCGGTGCGCTGACCGCCGCCTTCGCCATGCAGGGCCTCGCCGCCTTCCACGATCGCAGTCGTGGCCGACCCGGACGCATGGCCCTCCTGTTCGGGCTCTATCTGATCCTGTTCTTCACGCAGGGCGTCGCTCTTTTCGCCCTGACCCTGTTCGGCCTCGCCGACACCGCCTTCAACCGGCGCCGTCCCAAGGAGGACGCCGGACGAACCTGAGGCCCGTCTCCCGCATCACGCGGCCGGACCTCTCCCAACACACCCCACCCCAGCAAGGACCAAGACCATGGAAGTCATCCTCCTCGAGCGCGTCGCCAAACTCGGCCAGATGGGCGAGACCGTGAACGTGAAGCCGGGCTACGCCCGCAACTTCCTCCTCGCCCGCGGCAAGGCCCTGCGCGCCACCGCCGGCAACAAGAAGCACTTCGAGACCCAGCGCGCCCAACTCGAGGCCCGCAACCTCGAGAAGAAGAGCGAGGCGCAGTCCGTCGCCGAGACCCTCGAGGGCAAGAGCTTCGTGCTGATCCGGCAGTCGGGCGAGACCGGCGTGCTCTACGGTTCGGTCTCCACCCGCGATCTGGCCGAAGTCGTCACCGCCGAGGGCTTCACCGTCGGCCGCGATCAGTTCGCCCTCAACCAGCCGATCAAGACGCTGGGCCTGCACACTGTGCCGGTGGTGCTGCACCCCGAGGTCGAGGTGACCGTCACCGTCAACGTCGCTCGCTCGCCGGAAGAGGCCGAGCGTCAGGCCCGCGGCGAATCGACCACCGAGCGTGAGGCGTTCAACCTCGACGACCTCGGCCTCGAAGTCGGCGCCGCTCTCGCCGAGGCCGGCGACGACCGCGAGTAAGCCCCATCCACGACCGGTGGAGAACGGGGATCATCACCCAAAGGGGTTGACTGGTTCCCGATTTGTTCCAGCATGGCGCCTGTCATCCCGAAAGGGGTGGCAGGCGTTTTTCGTGTTCGGTCCACGCACTCCATCCCACCCGGCCACCTCATCCTGAGGTGCCGGAGCACAGCGGAGGCCTCGAAGGAGGCTTCCATTTCGCGCGTCGGGTTCTGGAGCCCTCCCTCAAGGCCCGCTCACGCGGGCACCTCAGGATGAGGTGGTTGGATTGAGGAAGCGACGAGCGCGTCGCGCGAATCGGCTAAGGTTCGGCTAACCATGCCTGGGCCATGGTCGTGCGGTAGCGGAATGGTGCGGCGATGGACTCGCCGCGCGGTGTCGAAGAAGTCGGAGCCTCGAGTCAGCCCATGGCCCTGCCCAACGCCCTGACGGCAAACCTCCAGAGCGTCACGCAGGAGTTCCGCGTCGCGCCCCACAACATCGACGCGGAGCAGGCGCTGCTCGGCGCGATCCTCGTCAACAACGACGCCTATTACCGGATCTCGGACTTCCTCCTGCCCGAGCATTTCATGGAGGATGTCCACCGTAAGATCTTCGAGGTCGCCGCCTCGCTGATCAAGGTCGGCAAGCTCGCGACCCCAATCACGCTCAAGACCTATCTCGGTGACGCCGATCTCGGCGGCCAGACGGTGATGCAGTACCTCGCGCGCCTCGCGGCCGAGGCCACCACGGTCATCAACGCGGGCGATTACGGCCGCACCATCTACGACCTCGCCATTCGCCGCCGGCTGATCACCATCGGCGAGGATCTGGTCAACGGCGCCTACGAGGCGCCGGTGGAATCCTCCCCCCGCGACCAGATCGAGGGCACCGAGCGCCGGCTCTACGAGCTCGCCGAATCGGGCAAGTACGATGGCGGCTTCCAGAAATTCTCCGACGCGCTCACCGCCGCCGTGGACATGGCGGCCAAGGCCTACCAGCGCGACGGCAAGCTCTCGGGCATCGCCACCGGCCTGTCGGACCTCGACGCCAAGATGGGCGGCCTGCAATCCTCCGACTTGATCATCCTCGCCGGCCGTCCGGCCATGGGCAAGACGTCGCTGGTGACCAACATCGCCTTCAATGTGGCCAAGGCCTATCGGGGCGAGAAGCAGCCCGACGGGCGGATCGAGACCAAGAACGGCGGCATCGTCGGGTTCTTCTCCCTCGAAATGTCGGCCGAGCAGCTGGCGACCCGCATCATCGCCGAGCAATCCGGCGTGCCGTCCTACAAGATCCGCCGCGGCGACATCCGGCCGGAGGATTTCTACAAGATCACCGATGCCGCCCGGGACATGCAGACGATCCCGTTCTACATCGACCAGACCGGCGGCATCTCCATCGCGCAGCTCGCCGCCCGCGCCCGCCGCTTGAAGCGCCAGAAGGGTCTCGACCTCCTCATCATCGACTACCTGCAGCTGCTGTCCGGTTCGGGCAAGCGCAGCGACAACCGCGTGCAGGAGATGACCGAGATCACCACCGGCATGAAGGCGCTGGCCAAGGAACTCGCGGTGCCGATCATCGGCCTGTCGCAGCTCTCGCGTCAGGTGGAGAACCGCGACGACAAGCGCCCGCAGCTCTCCGACCTTCGCGAATCGGGCTCGATCGAGCAGGACGCCGACGTGGTGATGTTCGTGTTCCGCGAGGAATACTACGTCAACAACAAGAAGCCGCGCGAAGGCACCGAGGAGTTCTTCGCCTGGGAGGCGGAGATGAACCGCGTCCACGGCAAGGCCGAGGTGATCCTCGGCAAGCAGCGCCACGGCCCCACCGGCACGGTGGAGCTGCAGTTCGATGCGAACATCACGCGGTTCTCGGATCTGGCCAGCGAAGACCGGATGCCGCAGCGCATGTGATCGGTGCCGTGCCAGCCGAGTGAGGGTCACCCAACCACCCCCACTCCTAACCTCTCCCCGCAAGGGAGGGGGACGCGGTCCGCTTGAAAGAGCGGATGGGAATCCTTTAGCCCCGCGAGGGGGTGGCAAGGGCGCTACAGAGACCGTCGCCTCTATGGTTCACCCTGCGCGAGACGGTAGACTCCGGTTCCTCACATGAGATTTGCAGGCAGCGGAGACTGCCCCATCACCGCGCTCGAACGAGACCCGGCAATGTCGATCGCTCATCCGGAGGCCGCCATCCACGGCGCCCACCTCACCATCGACCTCGCGGCCATCGCCGAGAACTGGCGTCGGCTCGGCGCGCAGGCGCCGCACATCCCCTGTGCCGCCGTGGTCAAGGCCGATGCGTATGGCTGCGGACTGGTGAAGGTCGCGCCGGTCCTGTGGCGGGCCGGCTGCCGGACGTTCTTCGTCGCCCATGCGAGCGAAGGCGCGGTCGCCCGGTCCGCCCTGCCCGCGGCCACGATCTACGTCCTCAACGGCCTCACGCCCGGCAGCGGCCCCGTCCTCGCCGCGCACGCCCTGCGCCCGGTCCTCGGATCGCGCGAGGAACTCGACGAATGGGCTGCTCTGGGGGCGGAGATGGGCCGGCCGCTTCCCGCCGCCCTTCACGTCGATACGGGCATGAACCGCCTCGGCCTGACCGTCCCCGAAGCCCTGGCGCTCGCCGGCGATCCGCTCATCCAAGCGGCCGGGATCGACCTGCTCATGAGCCATCTCGTCAGCGCCGAACGGCCCGACGAGTCGATCAACCGGCGCCAGTGCGAGGCGTTCGGGGACGTTCTGCGGGCCTATCCCGGCATTCCGGGCTCGCTCGCCAATTCCTCCGGCTGCTATCTCGGCGAGGGCGTCGCCAGCGACCTGCTCCGGCCGGGCTACGCCATCTTCGGCGGCAACCCGACCCCGTGGCGGGCGAACCCGATGCGGCCGGTCGTCCGCCTCGAAGCGGCGATCGCGCAAGTCCGCGACGTCGCGGCCGGAGATGGCGCTGGCTACAATGCCCGCTGGACCGCCCCCGGCCCGCGACGGCTCGCCACCCTCTCCATCGGCTATGCCGACGGGTATCCGCGCTCGGCGAGCGGTCGCGGCCACGCCCTCGTCGGCGGGGTGCCCTGCCCCATCGTCGGCCTGATCTCCATGGACCTCATCATCCTCGACGTCACCGACGCGCCCAGCGCCCGTCGCGGCGAACCCGCGATCCTGATCGGTGATTCCCTCGACGTGGACAGTGTCGGCCACGCCGCCGGCACCATCGGCTACGAAATCCTGACCGGTCTTGGTTCACGATATGTTCGTCGTTATGTAGGACCAATAGATTGATCCAACACACGACCTCATCCTGAGGAGCCCGCGTCAGCGGGCCTCGAAGGAGGCCTCCAGATCCGGCAAAGCGAACTGGAAAGCTCCTTCGAGGCCTGCGCTCCGCTCCGGCACCTCAGGATGAGGTCGTGTGTTGGATCGGCGGATAACGGTGCTCAATCTCTTCGAGCGGCGATCCACTCAAAAGGCGATCATGGCCAAGATCCACCAGACCTTCGTCTGCCAATCCTGCGGCGCCGTCTACAATCGCTGGCGCGGGCGATGCGAAGCCTGCAACGGTTGGAACACGATCGTCGAGGAGACGGGCGCGAGCGGCCCGCAGGCCGGTCCGGTCAAGACCCGGCCGAGCCGGTCGCATGGGCGCATCTTCCCCCTCGAAGGGCTCACCGGCGAGGCGCGGGAGGCGCCGCGCATTCCCTCCGGCATCGGCGAACTCGACCGGGTGACCGGCGGCGGCTTCGTGCGCGGTTCGGTGATCCTGCTCGGCGGCGATCCCGGCATCGGCAAATCGACCCTGCTGATGCAGGCCACCGCCGCCATGGCGCGCACCGGCGAGCGCGTGGTCTACATCTCCGGCGAGGAGGCGGTGGCGCAGGTGCGCCTGCGGGCCGAGCGCCTCGGCCTATCGAGCGCGGCGGTGGATCTCGCCGCCGAGACCAATGTCGAGGACATCGTCGAGACCCTGAGCCAGGGCCGGCCGCCGGCGCTCGCCATCATCGATTCGATCCAGACCATGTGGACGGAGACGGTGGAATCCGCCCCCGGCACGGTGACCCAGGTCCGATCCTCGGCCCAATCGCTGATCCGCTTCGCCAAGACCACCGGGACGGCGGTGATCCTCGTCGGGCACGTGACCAAGGACGGACAGATCGCCGGCCCCCGCGTGGTGGAGCACATGGTCGATGCCGTGGCCTCGTTCGAGGGCGACCAGGGCCATCACTTCCGTATTCTGCGCGCGGTGAAGAACCGCTTCGGCCCCACCGACGAGATCGGCGTGTTCGAGATGACCGACCGCGGCCTCGCCGAGGTGCCCAACCCCTCCGCGCTCTTCCTCGCGGGACGCGACCACGCGGCGCCGGGAACGGCGGTCTTCGCCGGCATGGAGGGCACGCGGCCCCTGCTGGTGGAGATCCAGGCCCTGGTGGCGCCCTCCTCCCTCGGCACGCCGCGCCGCGCCGTGGTCGGCTGGGATCCCAACCGACTGTCCATGGTGCTCGCGGTGCTGGAGGCCCATGGCGGCATCCGGCTCGGCACCCACGACGTCTATCTCAACGTCGCCGGGGGCCTGCGCATCACGGAGCCGGCGGCCGACCTCGCCGTGGCGGCCGCCCTGGTCTCGTCGCTGTCGGGCGCGGCCCTGCCGGGCGAGACCGTCTATTTCGGCGAGATCGGTCTCTCCGGCGCCATCCGCCCGGTGGCGCAGGCGCCGTCGCGGCTGAAGGAAGCGCTGAAGCTCGGCTTCGCCAAGGCCGTCACGCCGCAGGGCCGCAACGAGATCGGCGACAGCTCCCTGCCCACGGAGGCCCTGCGCCACATCGCCGATCTGGTGGCCGGCATCGCCAGCGGCGCGCCCAAACGCGGCCGGCCCGAGCGCAACCCGGCGCGGTACGAATACGAGGACGACGAGTGAGGCCGGGAAAGGGAGGACGTGGCGGAGGGTGACGGCCGAGATTCCGCAGGATATACAGGCGCGGCGGCGAGGGGGAGCCGCACGAGCCGGCGATCGTCAGCCCCTCTGCCCCGTGCGACCATAGCCTTAAATGCCGTTTTCCGTTCTCGATCTGGCCGTTCTCGGCATCGTCGTCATCTCGGCCCTGCTGGCCGCCGTGCGCGGGGCGACACGCGAGGTGCTAGCCATCGTCGCCTGGGTCGCCGCCGCGGCGGTCGCCTGGAAGCTCTATCCCCTGCTGTTGCCCACCGTGAGCCAGCACGTCTCCAACGCCACCGTGGCGCTGGTCGCCTCCATCGCGACCATCTTCCTCGCGACGCTCATCATCGTCTCGATCATCACGGTGAAGGTCTCCGACATGATCCTCGATTCGCGCATCGGCGCGATCGACCGGTCCCTCGGGCTCGTCTTCGGCGCGGGGCGCGGCTTCCTCATCTGCGTGATCGGCTGGGTGTTCCTGGCCTGGCTGGTCCAGGGCAAGATGCCCGATTGGGCGGCCCAGGCCCGCAGCCGTCCGATACTCGAGAAATCGGGGGACGCCCTGGTGGCGCAGTTGCCCGAGAATCCGGAAGGGTTCCTCAAGCAGTTCAAAAAGTCCAAGGGCGATGTGGTCGACCCCGCCGAACCGGCGGCCGACGGCGATGCGGCACCCGCCCAACGCCGCACCGAGTCGCCGGCCCGGCGCTGACCTTCTCACGCAGCGCGTCTGATCTGCGTGGCATGCCGCTTGGTTGCTGGGCCAAGGCCGACTAAATGACGGCTTCTTGCAGCAAGCGGCCGTCGTCATAAAACGGTCGCAGGATGCAAGCCGGTCCGTGGACGGTGCCGAACTCGGCAGCGGCGGGCCACCTTAGGATCGCAGAACCAGATGTCAGCACGCAGCGCGAGCGCCCGCCATTCGGTCGACGTGGTGGATGGGCTGGACCGGGACGGGGACACGCTGCGCGAGGAGTGCGGCGTCTTCGGCATTTTCGGCCATCCGGACGCCTCGGCCATCGTGGCCCTCGGGCTCCATGCCCTCCAGCACCGGGGCCAGGAGGCGGCGGGCATCGTCTCCTTCGACGGGCACATCTTCCATTCCGAGCGCCGGCCCGGCCTCGTGGGCGATTCGTTCTCCGACCGCTCCACCATCGAGCATCTCGAAGGCTCGGCCGCCATCGGCCATGTGCGCTACTCGACGACGGGCGGCACGATCCTCCGCAACGTCCAGCCGCTCTTCGCCGAACTCGCCAGCGGCGGCCTCGCGGTGGCCCATAACGGCAACCTCACCAACGCCCTCTCCATCCGCCGCGACCTCGTCCGCGACGGCGCGATCACGCAGTCGACCTCCGACACGGAAGTGATCCTGCACCTCGCTGCCCGCAGCCGCGCGCCGCTCATCGTCGAGCGCTTCACCGAGGCACTGCGCCAGGTCCAGGGCGCCTACGCCATCGTGGCGCTCACCAACAAGAAGCTCATCGGCGCTCGCGATCCCCTCGGCATCCGCCCCCTGGTCATCGGCGAACTCGACGGTCGCTACATCCTCGCCTCCGAGACCTGTGCACTGGACATCATCGGCGCGAAGTTCATCCGCGACGTGGAGAACGGCGAGATCGTCGTCATCTCGGAGGAGGGCATCGAATCGATCCGGTTCGCGCCGGCGCAGCCCATGCGCCCCTGTATCTTCGAATACATCTACTTCGCCCGGCCGGATTCCGTGGTGAACGGCAAGAGCGTCTATTCCGTCCGCAAGAATATCGGCCACGAACTCGCCCGCGAATCCGCCACCGCCGCCGACGTGGTGATCCCGGTGCCGGATTCCGGCGTGCCGGCGGCGCTCGGCTTCGCGCAGGAGACCGGCCTGCCCTTCGAGATGGGCATCATCCGCAACCACTATGTCGGGCGCACCTTCATCCAGCCGACCCAGTCGGTGCGTGAGCTCGGCGTGCGGATGAAGCATTCGGCCAACCGCGCCGTGGTGGAGGGCAAGCGCATCGTCCTCGTGGACGACAGCCTCGTGCGCGGAACCACCTCGGTGAAAATCGTGCGGATGATGCGCGAGGCCGGCGCGAAGGAGGTGCATTTCCGCATCGCCTCGCCGCCGATCACCTATCCGGATTTCTACGGGATCGACACGCCCGAGCGCGAGAAGCTGCTGGCCGCCACTCATGATCTCGAAGGCATGCGCCGCTATATCGGCGCGGATTCCCTGGCCTTCCTGTCCATCGAGGGCCTGTACAAGGCCATGGGCGAGGAGAGCCGCAACGAATCCTGCCCGCAATACACCGATCACTGCTTCACGGGCGACTACCCGACCGGCCTGACCGACCTCGCCATCGCCGGGCCGAAGCGTCTCGCGATGCTCGCCGAAGCGGATTGATCCGACCCATGACGAAGCCCCTCGACGGCCGCATCGCCCTCGTCACCGGCTGCTCGCGCGGCATCGGCAGGGCGGCGGCCCTGGCCCTCGCCGAGGCCGGCGCGCACATCGTCGCCGTCGCCAGGACGCAAGGGGCGCTGGAAGAGCTGGACGACGCGATCCGACAGGCGGGATCGAGCGCGACGCTCGTGCCCCTCGACCTCACCGATTTCGACGCGATCGACCGGCTGGGTCACAGCATCCACGAGCGCTGGCGGAAGCTCGACGTGGTCGTGGGCAATGCCGGCATCCTCGGCAATCTCACGCCCCTCGGCCACGTGACGCCCAAGACCTGGTCGCAGGTGATGGACATCAACGTCACCGCCAACTGGCGCCTGCTGCGCTCGATGGACCCGCTGCTGCGGATGTCGGATGCGGGCCGCGCCATCTTCGTCACCTCCGGCGCGTCGCAGAAATGCAAGGCCTATTGGGGACCGTATTCGGTCTCGAAGGCGGCCCTCGATGCCCTGGTGCGGACCTATGCGGCGGAGACCGAGACGACGGCCATCAAGGCCATGCTCCTCAACCCCGGCCCTCTGCGCACCTCCATGCGCAAGGCGGCGATGCCGGGCGAAGACGAGACCACACTCAAGACTCCCGGCGACCTCGCTCCGCATTTCGTGCGGCTCGCGAGCCCGGATTGGGATCAATCGGGCAAGATCTACGATTTCCCCAGCGACCGCGTGCTGACGCCGCAGATGGCGGCTTAGCTTCCCTGCCCCTCACAACCCCACCCGCCACCTCATCCTGAGGCGCCGAAGCGAAGCGCAGGCCTCGAAGGAGGGCTCCAGCACCCGCAGCGCGATCTGGAGCCCTCCTTCGAGGCCGCTTCGCGGCACCTCAGGATGAGGTCGGTGGAGGGAGTGACCCGCCTTCATCGAGGTTTCCATCATGATCGACGTTCGCTGCATCTGCGCCATCGGCCTGCGCGGCCAGTTGGGCCTCAACGGGCAGCTGCCCTGGGAGGGCAACACCGATCCGCTCTTCGTCGAGGACGTGACGCGCTTCTTCGCGCTGACCATGGGGCACGTGCTGATCGCCGGGCCGAAGACCGTGGCCTCGGTGCCGGACTTCGCCTTCAAGGACCGCACCATCGACGTCATCCGCAGCCACGAGGATCCGGAAGAGGTGCTCAAGCGCTATCCGGGCCGGCGCATCTTCGTCGGCGGCGGCATCACGGTCTGGAACGTCTACGCCAAGTACATCCAGAACTGGGACATCACCCGCCTGCCCTATGACGGCGAGGCGGACCGCTGGTTCGACCCGGCGTGGTTGGTGGGCGGGGCGCTGCGGACCTGACGGCAACGACGACGCCTCCTGCGAGTTGATGCTAATCCACCGCAGGAAACCTCCATGACCGCGCACAGCTACCGTTTCGGCATCGAGGAGGAATATTTCCTGGCCGATGCCGAGACGCGAGGGACGCCGCGGCGGTCGGTGAAGCCGTTCCATACGGAGGCGAGCGAGCGTCTGCCCGAAATCGGGCGCGAGATGCTTCAGTGTCAGGTGGAGGTCTGCACCCCGCCCTCCACGGAGTTCAGCGAGGCGCGTGAGATACTGGGACGTCAGCGCGACGCCCTCGGCCGTCTGGCGAAAGACCACGAGCTTCTGCTCTTTGCCGCCGGCACCCATCCGGTGTCCGATTGGGCGCGGCAATTGCCGACGAAGGGCGAGCGCTATCGCGGCATCCTGCGGGATGTGGGAATGGCGGGACGGCGCAGCCTGATCTGCGGCATGCATGTGCATGTGGAGGTGCCCGACCCGCAGGGGCGGGTGGACCTGATGAACCGGCTGCTGCCGTTCCAACCGCTGCTATTTGCGCTCTCGGCCTCGTCCCCCTTCTGGCAGGGCGAGCCGACGGGCCTCACCGCCTACCGTCTCAGCGCTTTCGGCGAGCTGCCGCGCACCGGACTGCCGCAGCTCTTCTCGGACCCCGACGCCTATGAGCGCTACGTCCGTATCATGACGCGAGCCGGCTCGATCCAGGATGCGAGCTTCCTGTGGTGGTCCCTGCGCCCGTCGATCAAGTTCCCGACCCTCGAATTGCGGGTGGCGGATTCCTGCACACGGCTGGAGGACGCGCTCACGGTGGCGGCACTCTTCCGCTGCCTCGTGCGCTGTGTCGTGCGCCGGCCCGACCTCAACGCCGATCTCGACGGCGTTTCCCGCGCTTTGGCTGAAGAGAACCTGTGGCGCGCCCAACGCAGCGGCACGGAGGCCGAGATCATCGACGAGGCCAGCGAAGACGCCCTCCCCTTCGCCGACGCCCTCGACGCGATGCTGGCCCTCATTGACGCGGATGCCGACGCGCTCGGCTGCGGCGAAGAGGTGGAACGGGCACGCACCATCGTTCGCGAGGGCACCAGCGCCGACCGCCAGATCGCGGTGTTCGAAGCCGCCCGAGAGACGGGCCGCACCAATCGGCAGGGGCTGGACGACGTGGTCGATTGGCTGAGTGAAACGACCTGCGGGTCGTGAGGCTCAGCCCTTGTTCTCCTTGTCGAATGGGTTCTTCGAGGTGCGTAGCGAGAGCCGGATCGGAACGCCGGGGAGGTCGAAGGCCTCGCGCAGGTTGTTGACGAGGTAGCGGGTGTAGGATTTCGGCAGCCCGTCGAGCTGGTTGCCGAACAGGGCGAAGTGCGGCGGGCGGCTCTTCACCTGGGTGGCGTAGCGGATCTTGATCCGGCGGCTCGCCACCGCCGGCGGCGGGTTGCGCTGGGTCGCCTCGTTGAGCCAGTCGTTGATCTTCGAGGTGGAGATGCGCTTGTTCCAGACCTCGAAGGTCTCGGTGACGGCCTTCATCAGCGTGTCGATGCCGTCGCCCGCGAGGCCCGAGAGGGGCACCACGGAGACGCCGCGCACCTGCGGCAGCAGGCGGGTGCAATCCTCGCGCAGTTTCTTCAGCAAACCCGGCTGGTCGGCCACGAGGTCCCACTTGTTGAGGCCGATGACCAGAGCGCGGCCCTCGCTCTCGATGAGATCGACGATGGTCAGGTCCTGCTTCTCGAACGGGATCGTCGCATCGAGGAGCACCACCACCACCTCGGCGAAGCGCACGGCCCGCAGGCCGTCGGACACCGCGAGCTTCTCGAGCTTGTCGTCGATGCGGGCCTTGCGGCGCATGCCGGCGGTGTCGTGGAGCTTGATCCGGCGGCCGCGCCATTCCCAGTCGAGGGAGATCGAATCGCGGGTGATGCCGGCCTCGGGGCCGACGAGCAGGCGCTCTTCGCCGAGCATCCGGTTGATCAGGGTCGACTTGCCGGCATTCGGGCGGCCGACGATGGCGACCTTGAGCGAGCGGTTCGACGGGTCGTCGTCGTATTCCTCGTCCTCGTCGTCGAGCTTGGGCAGAGCCTCGGTGAGCGCGTCATGCAGCTCGCCGATGCCCTCGCCATGTTCGGCCGAGAACGGGATCGGATCGCCGAGCCCGAGAGAGAACGCCTCGTAGGCGCCGGACAGGCCGGTGCCGCCCTCGGCCTTGTTGGCGACGAGCACCACCGGGCAGCCGGCGCGTCGCACCAGTTCGGCGAAGGGCTGGTCGGCCGGCAGGATGCCGGCGCGGGCATCGATGACGAACAGCACGACGTCGGCTTCGAGGATCGCGGCCTCGGTCTGCGCGCGCATGCGGCCGAGCAGCGAATCGGCATCGGCCTGTTCGAGCCCCGCCGTGTCGATGACGCGAAACACCAATCCGCCGAAGTTGACATCGCCCTCGCGCCGGTCGCGGGTCACGCCGGGGCGATCGTCCACGAGGGCGAGCTTCTTGCCCACCAGCCGGTTGAAGAGGGTCGACTTGCCGACATTCGGCCGTCCGACGATAGCGACGGTCGGCATGTCCATGGTGGTCTCGATTCAGTCGTCGTACGGAGAAAATTCGTCGTGCAGGCGGCGTGCCGGAACCGGCTCAGCGCGTCACGGGCGGGGGTGCGGCCGGCTCAGGCGCAGGGGCCGAAGTCACGGTGACCGGGCCGCCGGCCACGAGGGCGGCATAGACCTCGATGCGCTGGCGAAGATTGGCCGGCGTCTGAGGATCGGAGATGATCTGGTCGAACCAGCGCCCGGCGGCATCGTATTCGCCGCGCTTCAGCGCCACGAGGCCGAGCATTTCGCGGGCGGTGTGGCGGAACGCGCCGGCCGGGGCGGCGAGCCCCTGGAGGCTGGCGAGGGCCGGATCGGGGTTCGGCTGATCGAGGCGGATCAGGGCGGCGCGCAGGCGGGCGAGGTCGCGCAGGCCATCGTCGAGCTTGGTGTCGGCTGCCAGCGCATCGTACTCGGCAGCACCCGCGGTGGCGTCGCGCTTGGCGGTCTCGGTGGCGGAGCGGAAGCGGGCCAGCATCCGGTAGCCGCCGGGAGCCTCGGCCTCCAGCGCCTCGAAGGCCTTGTCGGCCTCGGCGCCCTTGCCGTCCTTGGCGAGGCGATTGGCGGCCTCGAACTTCTCGGACGCGGCTTCCGCGCGGACCCGCTGGTCGTGCTGCCAGTAGCGATAGCCGCCGACGCCGGCCACGACGAGAATCGCCACGGCGACGATGAGACCGCTGTAGCGCTTCCAGATCTGAGCGACCTGATCGCGGCGATAGTCTTCGTTGACCTCGCGGATAAACTCGTTGTTCTCGGCCATGTCGTCTCACGCCGACCGCGATACGATCGACGGCCTTGAGGAAAACCAAGCCCGGCGCCTAGCACAGCCAGGCCGGCTTGGCGACTGGCCATGCAGCCTGCTTCAGGCCGGGACAGGCCAAGCCGAGACGCCGATCACCCATTGATGCAGGTATTTGGCGAAGACGAACCAGACGACGAAGCCGACCACTACCGCGATGGCGTCGTTGCGCCAGCCGGCCGGAGCCGCGACGGCGCCGTGCTGGGCGGCCACCGCACCGGCCGACAGGGCGCGGCGCTTGGCGCTGATCCGGGCGATCACCGCCCAGGCGAGGAAGCTGCCGAACAGCAGGATCGAGCCGAGGTCGCCATTGGCGAGGAGATGGGCCGTCGCCCAGATCTTCACCGCCAGCAGCATCGGGTGCTTGGCCCGCGCCCGGATATGGCCGGGCAGGTAGGCGGAGGCCAGGGCGATGAAGGCGAGGAGTGTCAATAGCAGCGCGAGATGGCGTGTCCATGTCGGCGGGCTCCACACCTCGATATAGCCGCTCGCGCGGTATTGCCCGAACCCGTAGGCGATGAGCACGATGCCGACGATCGACAGAACGGTATAACCGAGCTTGAACCGGCTCTCCCCCAACTCGTCGATGACGCCCGCGCGCTTCGTCCTCAACATGGAGAAGGCATGCGTGCCGAGGAACAGCACGAGGCCGAGGATGAGGATGAGCATGGAACGCCTTCGAATCGCGCCTGTGGATCGCGGAAGCCGCGCCAGGCCGGGTGAAGCAGACTGTAATTGTTCAAAACCCAAACTCGGGCCGATGTCCAGGCTCACCCGATGACGCGGCTCCTCGCTCTCCTCCTGCTCGTCCTGCTCCCGCACGCCGTCGCGGCGCGATCCGAACCGCCGCTGTCCGCCCTCACCCTCGTCGGTCCGCCGACGACGATCTTCAGGGCCGGGCGCGATGCCTGCGACGGGGCGGATGTGCCGGACGCCTCCGCCCGTGCCTTCCGCGACGCATCGGGCAGCGTCGCCCTGTTCGGAATGCATTACCGCAACCGGGCCCTGCGCGGTCCAAGCCTCGACCAGTTGAAGCTCGACTGCGCCGTGGTGCTCGACTCCGGCGAGAAGGCCGATCCGGCGGCTTATGACGACCGCTCCTGGATCACGGCCACATGGACCGAGGACGGCAAGGCGGTCTCGGCCCTCCTCCACCACGAGTATCAGGCCAACGAGCACGAGGGCCGCTGCCGCTCGAAGGTCTATATCGAGTGCTGGTACAACACGATCGTCGCCGCCTCCTCCGGCGATGGCGGCCGCAGCTTTTCCCGCGCCAGGCCCCCCGTGGTGGTGGCCGGGGCGCCGTTCCGCCAGGAGGTGGGCCAGGGCCGGCAGCGGGGCTTCTTCAATCCGTCGAACATCGTCGCGGACGGGCGCTGGCGCTACGTGCTGATCGCCACCACGGGCTGGTCGTCCGGCGGCGGCGAGCAATCCGCCGGGGCCTGCCTGTTCCGCACCGACACGCCCTCCGACCCGACGCGCTGGCGCGCTTGGACCGGGCTCGGCTTCACCGCCGCCTTCCCCGACCCCTACACCAAGCCGACCCTGCTCACCGAACCGTGCAAGCCGCTGGAGCCGTTCGGCCTGCCCGTGGGCGCGGTGGTGCGCCACCGCGGCACGGGGGCCTGGATCGCCGTGTTCATGGCAGGGGCCGGCGCCAAGGTTCCGCAATCCGGCTTCTACTGGACGACCTCGCGGGATCTCCTGACCTGGGATCAGCCGCGCCTGCTCCTCGCCGGCGCCACACTCTACGACGATCCCTGCGCGGCCAAAGGCGACCTCATCGCCTATCCGTCGATCCTCGATCCGCAGGCGACCGGCCGCAACTTCGACGATGTGGGCGACACCGCCCTCCTCACCTACGTGACGCTGCGCCGGGAGGGCTGCCAGGTGACCTCGGACCGCGACCTCGTCCGCCGCCCCCTGGCGATCAAGGTCTGGCCATGAGCCGGGAGCGGATCGTCATCACGGCCGGCCCCTATCCGCCGTAAGGCGGACTTCGTCACCGAAGACCGTACCGGTGGAGACGACCTCCCGGGCCGGCGGCACCCCACGTCTCCGCGTCAGAACTTCACCAGTTCCACGCGCCGGTTCTTCGCCCTGCCCTCCTCGCTACCATTGGAGGCGACCGGGCTGGCGGCCCCGAAGCCCTTGGCTCTCAGCCGATCCTTCGCGACGCCCGACGCGATGAGCCTGGCCATCACCGCCCTGGCACGGCCATCGGAGAGCGACTGGTTGTGCCCGGCGGAGCCGGTCTCGTCGGTGTAGCCGTTGATCGCCAATTTGAGACCGGGATTCGAATTCAGCAGGCTCGTCACCGCTTCGATCTGAGCCGCGGAGTCCGGCAGGATCTCGGTCTTGTCGGTGGCGAAGTTGACATGGATCACCGCCCGCCCGGTCTTGTCGATGTCCTGCTTCAGCTGCTCGGCGGGCAGCAGGGAGGCGGTCTGGGCGAACGGCTTCGTCTCGAGGATGGTCCAGCTCGCGTTGCTGCTGCCGGGGACGAAATGCACCCAGATCTGCCGGTCCGGGCGGCGGATCACCCATGTCTGCGTCCGTTCGGAGTAGACGTTACCGAGGCCTTCATACATGCCCATCTTGACCTCCTCCGGCAGGGTATCGGTCACTGACGCGGGCATCTGGCTGTCGGTGAGCTTTCGAGCACCGGCCTGGGTCAGCACGGCCTCGATGTTCTTCTTCAACTCATAGGACGAGTAGGTCTTACCGTCCTTGGCGCCGATGAGGGACAGGAACACCTTGCCGTCGACGTCGTGGAGCGCGGTGCCCGTCCAGAACGGGAAATGCCCGAAATCGCGCGTCTCGGGCGGGTTCACGGGCTGGTAGCCCGTGGGCAGCGTGAAATAGGGAAAGCCGCCGAGGGCCACGGTCGAGACGGGAATGTCGTCGAGTGCCGCGGCGCCCGGTATGGTCCCGCCCCCGGGAGCCGATGGACCCGCGAGCGGCTCGGCCCTGCTTTCGCTGGCCGCACAGGTGAGCGCCAACAGAATCCAGACGAGCTTCACTGCGTTCATCATCCACTCCGGCACGATGACGGCGCCGACGGTCCGGGCCACCGTCGACGGGTTCGCGGGAAGGCGGGGCCTTCAAGGGGCGAGAGATGCCACGCCTACACCCGGCGTCGAGTCGGACGGATGTCCGATGGACCCCGACCGCCCCCTTAGCCGACCACGCGACCTTGCTGCCCGCTCTCGCTCCAGATATTTTACTGGAGATATCCGGAGCCGATGATGGAAAGCTCGCAGAAACGCGCCATCCGGAAATATCGCTCGCGCCTTGGCGAGCGCGGCCTCGCGCGTTTCAAAGTGCTTGGCCGGGACGCAGATCGCGACCTCATCCGGTCGCTTCCCAGACGTCAGTCCGAGGACACGTCCGAGGCCTCGAAGCTTCGCGCGACCGTCAGCCAGTCGATCGCTCGCGCTCCGGCCAAGACTCGACGTATCCTCGCCGCCTTACGGCGCTCTCCGCCGGTGAATGCGGAACTAGATCTTTCCCGCCCCCGTGAAGAGGGACGTAAGGTCGACCTGTGACGCGCTATCTCTTGGACACCAACATCATCAGCAACGTCGTCAAGCGGCTTGTGGAACGATCCGGCGCAATGTCGGTGGAGACTGACATCACTCCCACTCGATGGTGCCGGGCGGCTTCGAGGTGATGTCGTAGGTGACCCGGTTGATGCCCTTGACCTCGTTGATGATGCGGGTGGCGACGCGGCCGAGGAAGGCCATGTCGAAGGGGTAGAAATCCGCCGTCATGCCGTCGACCGAGGTGACCGCGCGGAGCGCACAGACGTGGTCGTAGGTGCGGCCGTCGCCCATCACGCCCACCGTCTTCACCGGGAGGATCACCGCGAAGGCCTGCCAGATCGTGTCGTAGAGACCGGCCTTGCGGATCTCGTCGAGATAGATTGCATCGGCTTTCCGCAGCGCCTCGAGCTTTTCGGCGGTGATGGTGCCGGGGCAGCGGATGGCGAGGCCGGGGCCGGGGAAGGGGTGGCGGCCGACGAAGGCCTCGGGCAGGCCGAGCTCCTTGCCGAGCACCCGGACCTCGTCCTTGAACAGCTCGCGCAGGGGCTCCACGAGCTGCATGTTCATGCGCTCGGGCAGGCCGCCGACATTGTGGTGGCTCTTGATCGTCACCGAGGGGCCGCCGGTGAAGGAGACGCTCTCGATCACGTCCGGGTAGAGCGTCCCCTGCGCCAGGAAGGCCGCGCCGCCGATCTTCTTGGCCTCCTCGTCGAACACGTCGATGAACAGGCGGCCGATGGTCTTGCGCTTGATCTCCGGGTCGCTGACGCCTTCGAGCTCACCGAGGAACAGCTCCTGCGCCTGCACATGGACGAGGGGGATGTTGTAATGGTCGCGGAACAGCCGCACGACCTCGTCGGCCTCACCCATGCGGAGCAGGCCGTGATCGACGAAGACGCAGGTCAGCTGGTCGCCGATGGCCTCGTGGATCAGCACCGCCGCCACCGAGGAATCGACGCCGCCCGACAAGCCGCAGATCACCCGCTCCTTGCCCACCTGGGCGCGGATCTTGGCGATGGCCTCCTCGCGATAGGCGCCCATGGTCCAGTCGCCGGTGCAGCCGGCGATGTCGCGCACGAAGTTGCGGATCAGCAGGGCGCCGTGCGGGGTGTGCGCCACCTCCGGGTGGAACTGGACCGCGTAGTAGTTGCGCGACTCGTCGGCCACCGCCGCGAAGGGCGCGTTCTTCGACAGGGCGACGGTGGTGAACCCGTCGGGGAGCTTGGTCACCCGGTCGCCGTGGCTCATCCAGACCGGATAATGCTCGCCCACATGCCAGACGCCCTTGAACAGGGGACAGTCCGAAATGATCTCGATCTCGGCGCGGCCGAACTCGGCATGGTGTCCGCCCTCGACCTCGCCGCCGAGCTGCGCCGCCATGGTCTGCTGGCCGTAGCAGATGCCGAAGACCGGCACGCCCGAATCGAACACCACCTGGGGCGTTCGGGGCGAGGCGTCGCTCGTCACCGATTCGGGGCCGCCGGACAGGATCACGCCCTTGGGCTTCGATTCGGCGAAGGCCTCCGCCGCCTTGGTGAAGGGGACGATCTCGCAATAGACCCCCTCCTCGCGCACCCGCCGCGCGATGAGCTGGGTCACCTGGGAGCCGAAATCGACGATGAGGATCTTATCGTGGTCGGTATTCATGGATCGGAGTTAGACGAGGCCCTGCCGCCGTGCAACGCGCAGGTTCCGCAGAGCGCGCGCCGCCCACATGCGTTGAGCGTGGCCCTGCCCGGCGGAGGGCTCCGGGCAGGACCGTTAACCTCGGATTCATCCAACCCGCGCAACTCCTCCCGTCCCTCGAACAGACAGGAGCCTCGCGTGATGAGAGCAACCCTCTTCGGACTGGCAGCCCTTACCCTCGCCGGCATCGGCTCGGCCTCGGCTCTGCCGCTGGTCGGCACGACCCCGCCGGCGCCCACCACCGCGATCGAGCAGGTGCGGGTCGTCTCGCGCACCGTCGTCAGGGGCCCCCGCTGCCGGACGGTCGTGACGAAGCGTCGGGGTCCGTATGGGCGGGTGACCATGGTGCGTACGCGCCGCTGCTTCTGAGCATCGGCCTTCCGGCCGTCGACTCGGTGTCGGGACGGCCCGGCTGGAATGGCTCGCCCCTCGGAGCCATTCCTTCGGCTTTCACGCCCGGAGGAACCCGCGCCGCCGCATCCAGGTGAGGAACAGGCCCGACCACGCCGCCGCCGGGGAGCCCGGCACGCCGAGGCCGAAACCATGGCCTCCGCGCTCGAACAGGTGCAGTTCCGTCGGCACCAAGGCGCCGCGCAGGGCGGCATACATGAGCAGGCTGTTGTCCACCACGGCGATGGGGTCGTCGGCGGCCTGGGCGAGGAAGGTGGGCGGCGCCTTCTCGCGCACATGCGTCTCCACCGAATAGGCCGAGGCCTTCACCGGATCGGGCGGGTCGCCTGCGAGGATGCGCCTCGTGGAGGTCCGGTCGAAGGGCGGAAGCAGGGTGATGACGGGGTAGATCAGCCCCGCGAGTTCGGGCCGGGCCGAGAGCGCGTCGCTGGCGTCGAGCCCGGCATAGGTCTCCGCCGAGGCGCGCATGGCCGCCTCTCCCATCAGGTGGCCGCCGGCGGAGAAGCCGAGCACGCCGACCCGCTCGGGGTCGATGCCGTAGGTCACGGCCCCCGACCGGACGAGGCGGAGCGCCCGCTGCACGTCCTGGAGCGGCGCGTCGGCACCGGCCGCCCAGCCCTCGCCGGGGAGGCGGTAGATCAGCACGAAGGCGGTGATGCCCACGGTGGCGAGCCAGCGCGCCACCGGGATGCCCTCGTTGCCGATGTCGATGCGGCGATAGCCCCCGCCCGCCGCGACGACCAGGGCCGCCCCGTTGGGTTTGGGCGCGCGCATGACGAGAAGGCAGGGCCGCGCCACGTTGCTGATCACCCCGTCGCGGCTCTCGTCGAACCGCCCATCCGCCGCGATGGGGCCGCCACTGCCGGGGGGCAGGCCGGGCCACAGGTCGATCACGTCGAGATTCGTGCCCGGAGCCGGAACCGTCTCCGCGCGGGCCTGCGCACCGCCGGACAGCATCGCCGCGGCTGCGGCGACCAATGTCCGGCGGTCGAGGCGCATCAGCCGCGTCGTTCCAGCGTGGCGACGTAGAAGCCGTCCGTGCCGGTGAGCGCCGGGCTCATCTGCAGGCCGTGCTCGGTGAACCGCACCACCCCTGCGAGGCCCGGCGCATGGTCGGCGGCGACCGTCTCGGCCGGCAGGACCGTCAGCCCGCCATTCGCCCGTGCGAGGATGCCGTCGATGGCCGCGTCGTTCTCCTCCCGCAGCAGGGAACAGGTGATGTAGGTGATCCGCCCTCCCGGCCGCACCAGGCGGGCGGCCCGGTCGAGCACCTCGGCCTGGTCCGTGACGCGGGCGCTGAGGGAGCCGGGGCGCAGGCGCCATTTGGCGTCGGGATTGCGCCGCCACGTCCCCGAGCCGGTGCAGGGCGCGTCGACCACCACCCGGTCCACGGTGCCGTCGAGGTCACCGAGCACGTCGGCCCGTGCGCGTCCGCCGCGCGGGGTGCGGATCTCGGCCTCGGCACCGGAGCGGCGCAGCCGGTCGTGGATGGGCGCGAGCCGGCGCGGATCGTCGTCGGTGGCGATGAGCCGTCCCTCGTTCCGCATCATGGCCGCGAGGGCGAGGGTCTTGCCGCCGCCGCCCGCGCAGAGATCGACCACGGTCTCGCCGGCGCGCGCGCCGGTCAGGGCGCCGGCGATCTGGGAGCCCTCGTCCTGGATCTCGTACCAGCCGTCGAGGAATTCCGGCTCCACATGCAAGGCGGGACCGCGACCGTCCTCGCCGATGGGAATGCGCAGGCCGTTCGGCGCATGGGGCGTCACCACCGGCGCCAGATGCGCGAGCCCGGTCAGAGCCGTCTCGCGGTCGCGCTTGAGGGTGTTGATGCGGATGTCGAGGGGCGCGCGGCGGGCGAGCGCGCGCAACTCCTCGAGCAGGGTATCGCCGAACAGGTGGCCGAGGGAGGGCAGGATCCAGTCCGGGACATCGCCGGCCACGTGGGGCGGTGCATCGGCGAGCGAGCCCTCGGCGATGGCCGTGCGCTCGGCATCGGTCAGGGGATCGGGCGCGAAGCGCTCGCCCGAGAACAGCTCGGCAATGGTGGGTGCCGCGAGTCCGTGCTGCAGCCGCAGCATGCCGATCAGGATGGCGCGCGGGGTCTCGTCCCCCATGATCCAGGCGGCAGAAGCGCGCCGGCGCAGGGCGTCGTAGACGAGGCTCGCGATGGCGGCGCGGTCGCCGGAGCCGGCGAAACGGTGGGCGAGGCCCCAATCCTTGAGGGCGTCCGCGGCCGGTCGGCGCCGACCGGCGATGTCGGCGAGTATTTCGATGGCGGCGGAAAGGCGAGCGGGAGGGGTCAGGACGAAATCCTCAGGGTTAGGGAAGCGAGACCGGTCACGACCACCGCCGCGATACGGTCACGCTTTGAGCGGGTGTCCGACACAATACAGCCGAGCTTCCGGCGCGATCGGCCGTCAGACAGGCAGGGCGCCAGACTCGTCTCGTGCCCTTGCTGCGCCCGAGCCCGCTGCGTCAACGTCCGGAGCCTCGCAATCGTCATGTACCCCATCGTCCAACTCACTCTCGCGGGCCTCGTCCTGCTCAGCGTCGCCGCCTGCTCCACCGCGCCCGCCGTCGACCTGACGCCGCCGCCGCAGCGCCCCTACGATGCCAAGACGCAGCTCGAATACGGCAATCCGCCGCCACCACCCCCGGCTCCGCGCTACTGAGCGCCGCCTGTCCGGGGCCGCCGCTCAGGCGGCCTCGCGGGCGCGGCGGTTCTCGTAGGCCTTGAGATGGGTGTAGGCCCGGTCGAGCATCGGGTGCGCCCCGTCGCGGCTGCGGGCGATGAGATCGCCGATGATGTGATCGGCCTCGATCCGCGCCTTGTTCTCGATGTCGCGCAGCATCGAGGCGGTGAAGGCCGAGCCCTCCGCGGTGAGACTCGTGCGCGTGTTCTGCATCACCTTCTCCCGCGGGGCGTACCCGGCATCTTCGGCGATCTGGCGGCAATCCTCCATCAGCGCCTCGATGAGGGCGAGGCCGCCCGGCGCGGCGACGATGTCGCCGATGGTGGCCCGCATCAGGCAGGTCGCCCCGGCGAGGGTCGCCAGGAACGACCACTTCTCCCACATCTCGAGAACCATCGTCTCGCTGAGGCGAGCCTGGAACGCGACGCCCTGCATCAGCGCCTCGATCCGCTCCACCCGCTCCGAGCGCCCCCCTGCCCGCTCGCCAAAGGTGAGGGAATGGAGCGGGCTCATCATGCGGATCTCACCGTCGCCCCGCACCGTCGCCACGATGGCGCAGGACCCGCCGAGGACATTCTCCGGTCCGAAGGCGGCGTCGAGGGCGTCGAGATGGCGCAGGCCGTTGAGGACGGGCAGCACCAAAGTCGCGGGGCCGATGGCCGGGGCCACATCCGCGATGGCTCCGTCGAGGTCGTAGGCCTTGCAACTGAGGAGAACGAGATCGAAGCGTCCGCCCCTGCCCGCCGCGAGATCGGCGGCGGTGAGGGTCGCGGGCTCCGCGATATGGATGTCGCCGGCCGGGCTCTTCACCCGAAGCCCCGAGGCGGCGAGCTTCTCGGCTCGCGCAGGCCGCACGAGGAAGGTGACGTCCCGACCGGCCTCCACGAGACGCGCCCCGAAATATCCACCGGTGGCACCGGCGCCGACGACGAGCACGCGCATGGGACGATCCTCAATCTCGATGAGCGTCCCTCTTTATCGGACGAGGGAGGCGGTTTTCCAGGCGTGCGATCAAATTCCGATCGGCGCCAGAAAGATGCGCACCGCGAAGACGATCCACATCGCCAGCAGCACCAGTGCCCCGAGCGTATAGGCGCGAAAACGGAAGGGGACGTGGTTCGAGTTGACGTAGATGCCCGCATGGACGGCGCGAGACGCCACGAAGATCCAGGCGAGGACGACGAAGAGCAGGTCGGCCTTCTTCGTGTAGAGCGCCAGCGGCACCAGGGCGAAGAACAGCACCGGCAGCTCGAACTGGTTGGAGAACGCGTTGGCGGCCTGTTGCGCACGGGGCGGCCAGTTGCGCTGTCCCATCGAGACGTCGCCGGCCGTCACCGCACCCGCCTTGATCTCGGCCAGGCGCACCCGTCCCAGCCAGAACATCAGCACGAAGATCAACAGAACTTGCGCGAAGACGGGGGCGAGGATGGCCTGGACGGTCATGGAGGATCCCGATGCGGCGGCGTCAGCGCCCGAGGGCGACGAGGCCGAGATGCGCGACGAGGATCGCGCAGCCGAGGAAGTTGATGACGAAGACCCTGCCCCTGAGGGGCACGTCGTCGGTGAGCGTCTGGACGGCGGTGTGGATCACCCGGCCGGCGAAGAAGAGCCAGGCGGCGGCGACATCGACCCAGGTCACCCGGTCGAGGGCCGCGAGGAGGGCGACGCAGGCGAAAACGATGACGGGCAGTTCGAACTGGTTGGAGAGGTTGCGGGTGATGCGGGCGATCGGCGCGGGTTCGTCGCGGCCGAACTCGAAACACCCGAACTCCACCTCTCCGCGACGCACCGCCAGGAGGCGCGCCGCGGAGAGCCAGACATAGAGGCCGAAGGTGAGCCCGATCTGCGCCAGCACGGGCCAGAGCACGAGGTGGCGCGGATCGGACATCGGACCGGACTCAGGCGCGGCTGGGGTAGTTGGGGCTCTCGCGGGTGATGGTCACGTCGTGGACGTGGCTCTCGCGCAGGCCCGCATTGGTGATGCGGACGAACTGCGCCTTGTCCTGGAACTCGGGGATGGTCGGGGCGCCGACATAGCCCATGGCGGCCCGCAGGCCGCCGGCGAGCTGGTGCAGCACCGCCGCCACCGGCCCCTTGTAGGGCACCTGTCCCTCGATCCCCTCGGGAACGAGCTTGTGGGTGTCGCTGACCTCGGCCTGGAAGTAGCGGTCGGCCGAGCCGCGGGCCATGGCGCCCACCGAGCCCATGCCGCGATAGCTCTTGTAGGAGCGTCCCTGGTGCAGGAACACTTCGCCCGGCGCCTCGTCGGTTCCCGCCAGCAGCGAGCCTAGCATCGCCACGGAGGCGCCGGCGGCGATGGCCTTGGCGAGATCGCCCGAGAACTTGATGCCGCCATCGGCGATCACCGGCACGTCGGCCCGGTCGGCGGCCTCCACCGCTTCCATCAGGGCGGTGAGCTGGGGCACGCCGACGCCGGCCACGATGCGGGTGGTGCAGATCGAGCCCGGGCCGATGCCGACCTTGATCGCGTCTGCGCCGGCATCGATCAGAGCCTGGGCCCCGTCGCGGGTGGCGACGTTGCCGGCCACCACCTGAACGGCGTTGGAGAGCTGCTTCACCCGGCGCACGGCATCGAGCACCTTGATGGAGTGGCCGTGGGCGGTGTCGACCACGATCACGTCGCAGCCGGCATCGATGAGACGCTCGGCCCGCTCGAACCCGCTATCGCCCGTGGTGGTGGCGGCAGCGACCCGCAGGCGGCCCTGCTCGTCCTTGACCGCGCCCGGATAGGCCACCTGCTTCTCGATGTCCTTGACCGTGATGAGGCCGATGCAGCGGTAATGGTCGTCGACGACGAGAAGCTTCTCGATGCGGAACTGGTGGAGCAGGCGCTTGGCCTCCTCCTGGTTCACGCCCTCGCGCACGGTGATGAGCCGGTCGCGGGTCATCAGCTCGGCGACGGTCTCGGAAGGGTTGGTGGCGAAGCGCACGTCGCGGTTGGTGAGGATGCCGACGAGCTTGCCGCGCGAGCCGTTGGGGCCGCGCTCCACCACCGGGATGCCGGAGATGCGGTTTTGCTTCATCAGCGAGAAGGCGTCGGCCAGGGTCTCGTCGGGATGGATGGTGATCGGGTTGAGCACCATGCCCGACTCGTATTTCTTGACGAGGCGTACCTGCTCGGCCTGCTCGTGCGGCTCGAGATTGCGGTGGATGACGCCCATGCCGCCGTTCTGGGCCATGGCGATGGCCATCGGCGCTTCGGTGACGGTGTCCATGGCCGAGGCCAGGATCGGCATGTTGAGGTGGATCGTGCGGGTCAGTCGCGACGCGACGCTGACCTCGGTGGGCATCACCGAGGATGCGGCGGGACGGAGAAGCACGTCGTCGAAGGTCAGGCCCTCGATGATGGAATCCGCGGTGATACGAGCCATGTGCCAACTCCCGAAACGGTGAGAGGCGCCGGGCTGTAACAGCCGTCGACGCCGAATGCGTTGGCACGGCGCAGTATCATGGGGCCGGACCCTGCGCAAAGGCAGGATCGCGGCATCGCAATGGAAAACTCAGTTGATCGTGTCGCGGGGGCCCTTGTCGGTCCATTCCGGCGGCAGGCCGAGATAGTCGCCGACCATGCCGTCGATGCCGGGCGCGCGGCCGAACTGCTCGCAATCCGGGTCGAGCGGAGCCTCGCCGAGGGTGGTGACGCGGATGCGGTCCCAGCTCGGAATCGCCAGCGGCTCCTTGAACGGGTCGCGCCCGGTGACGAGCAACGTGCCGAAATCCTGGCCGAATTCGCCGGCCAGATCGTAGGCGTCCCCGGCCGCCGAGAAGCGCGCCTGGTTGGTGAAGGCGTTGGCGCCGCCGCCCCAGATCATCGCCGCCCGCTGCTGGTGACGGCTATCGAGGGCCTCGGCCTCGATGGTGATGCTGCCGAGACCGATCGGGATGCGCGGGATCGGCACGCGGCCGACAGCGGTGGCGAAGCCGACGCCGAGCTGGGACGCGATGGTGATTCCCGCCGAGGTGGCGATGGTCGCGCCGGCCGCCGGGACGTTGGTGAGTTCGACACGGGTGACGGCGGACCGGATCGTGAGGTCGGCCTTCTTGGTGGAGACCACGTCGTAGCGCAGCGACAGCTCGTAGCAGAGAGCGCGGTCGGCCGCGTTGGCGATCAGCCGGCGCTCGACGCTGTTGAGACCGGGGCCGGAGATCGATTCCGGAAACGCCGCCGGGATGATGCGGACCGTCCGCGTCGCCGCGAGGGTCGGCTGATCGGCGTAGAGCTTCGCTCCGGTGGCCACTTCGGTGCTGCCGTTGAGGCGGTCGTAGCGGGTGAGCGACCCGCTTTCATTGAGGATGACGGTGCCGCAACCGGCGACCATGAGCAGCAGGCCCAGAGCCCCACCGATGAGGGGCGAGCGTCGACAGGTTTCGAACCGCGAGGGCATTCAATATCTTTCGCGCAAAATGGCGGCGGTGGCTCGCTCAACCGACGTGATACGAGACAGCCGAATTGTTGCTGAGCTTAAGGCCGTATCGACGCCCCCGAAAGGCGGCCATGCCGGCCTGACGACTTGAAGCCCGCACCTGTGGCTCGTGGGTCACGGTCGTCCACCACGTGCGACACCGCACGTGTCATCCACAGAGACCATCATTTGTGTGCATGTTCGTTCGAGAGCCGAGTTGCGCCCCCTCGACGGCGTGACGGAACCGGGCGGCTTCGTCCGCGCTACCTACGCGATCCCCATGCGCCCATCCCAGATCGTTCCCCTCGTCGTCGCCACCGCGCTGTTCATGGAGAACACCGATTCCACGGTGATCGCCACCGCGCTGCCGGCCATCGCCCGAAGCCTCGGCGAGGATCCGATCGCGCTCAAGCTCGCGCTCACCGCGTATCTCGTCAGCCTCGCGATCTTCATCCCGATCAGTGGCTGGATGGCGGATCGCTACGGCGCGCGCACGATCTTCCGCGCCGCCCTCGTGATGTTCATGGCGGGGTCGCTGGCCTGCGCCGCGTCCGATTCGCTCGGCGCCTTCGTCGCAGCGCGCGCGTTCCAGGGCATCGGCGGGGCGATGATGGTGCCGGTCGGCCGTCTCGTCATCCTCCGGGCGGTGCCGAAGAGCGAACTCGTCAGCGCCCTCGCCTACCTGACGATTCCGGCCCTGATCGGCCCGATCATGGGGCCGCCGCTGGGTGGGCTGATCACGACCTATCTCGATTGGCGCTGGATCTTCTTCATCAACATCCCGATCGGGCTGGCCGGAATCGCCCTCTCGACGATCTATTTCGAAAACATCCGCGAGCCGTCCCGGCCGCCCCTCGACGTCCTCGGGTTCCTGCTCTCGGGAGCCGGCCTCGCCACCCTGATGCTCGGCCTCGCCTCCCTCGGACGTCATCTCCTTCCGGATTACGTCTCGTGGGGGTGTCTCGGCGGCGGCGCGATCCTGCTCGCGCTCTATCTCGCGCATTCGCGCCGGGTCGAGCATCCGGTGATCCGCCTCGATCTGCTGAGGTACCCGACCTTCCGCGCGGCGGTGACCGGCGGCAGCCTGTTCCGCATCGGCACAGGGGCGATCCCGTTCCTGCTGCCCCTGATGCTGCAAATCGGCTTCGGCCTCGATCCGCTGCAATCGGGCCTTCTCACCTTCGCCGCGGCGGCGGGCGCGCTCCTCATCAAGATCATCGGGCCGCGCATCCTGCGCGCCTACGGCTTCCGCCGGGTGATGCTGTTCAACGCCGTGGTGGCCTCCTGCTTCCTGGCAGTGAACGGCCTGTTCACGGCGCAGACGCCCCATTGGATCATCATCGGCATCCTGCTCGTCGGCGGCTGCGTTCGGTCGCTTCAATTCACCTGCGTCAACGCCATCGCGTATGCCGATCTCGACAAGCGGGAGATGAGTTCGGCGACGAGTCTCGCGAGCGTCGCGCAGCAATTATCCCTCAGCCTCGGCGTCTCCATCGGAGCCCTGGCCCTGGAGACGGCCGCCGCGCAGCATGGCCGCACGACCATCGAGGCCGGCGATTTCTGGCCCGCCTTCCTCACCGTCGCGCTGATCTCGTCCGTCTCCCTCCTCGCCTTCCTGCGGCTGAAGCCGGATGCAGGCGCGGAGGTCTCGGGTCAGCGCCTCGCGTCGAAGGGCGTTTAGGCCGCCGCGCGGCTCGACGGCCGGGCGGGGCTGCGCTTCGGTCCCTTGGCCGATTTCGCATTGGCGTTGGCCGATTGCGGCCGGGCGGGAGCGGGCGCCTCCCGGGTCGAGCGGCGCCAGCCCTGCCAGCTACAGGCTCCGGGACCGGCCATAGCGTAGATGAGGAAGCCGCCAGCCAGGCCGAGATCGGCGAGGAACAGGGTGCGCTCGGTCATCGCCGCCGCGCCGGAATAGGCCCAGAACCCGTGCAGCAGCACCGCCATCGCCACCGCGAACCCCGCCAGGGCGAAGCCGGTGATGCGGGGCAGGACACCGAGGATGAGCGCCAGCGGCCCGAAGACCTGAACCACCACGGCCGCCGTGGCGACGGCATTGGGAGACGGCATCCCGGCCCCGGCCAGCGCGAGCGCGAAACCCGACACGTTGAGCGCACGCGCGATGCCCGTCGGCAGCAGCGCCGCCGCAAGCAACAGGCGCGACGCAAGGAGGATTCCGTCCTGGCTCCGACCGAACACGCGCGAACTCCGTCCCTGACCCCATCGAGATCGGGAGAATGCGCGAGACCGGCTGAAGACGGCGTTAAAGCTTGGAGCCGGCGCTCACTCGCCCGGGGAGCGACGCTCCGCCTTCGCCAGCGAGCGCTCATGCAGCAAAACCGCGAGCCAGCCGAGGCCAACGGCGAGTAACGGCGTGAAGACGAAGGCGATCGCGTAGGACGCACTCATCGATCGAACTCTTTGGGGAACGCCAGCCGTGCAGTCAAGAATAGGCGGGGTGAGCGTTCAGTTTAACTTCTGGTCGATGGTGCATCCATCAACACTCACCCCGACACCCCACCTCGGAACAACCGGCCACGTTCGGTCCAGGCGACGACGAGGAGGGCCGCTCCCCCGAGGCCGGCATAGCCGAGGCCGAGGGGCAGCACAGTGCCGTCGAAGGCGTGGCCGATGATGAAGCCGCAAAAGGCGCCGAGGATCGTGGTGTAGAATCCGAGGAAGGACGAGGCCGTCCCCGCGATCTCGCCGAGGGGCTGCAGGGCCAGCGCGTTGAAGTTCGGCATGGCGAAGCTGATCATGAACTGGTTGCCGGCGAGCACCGTGAGGAACAGCCACAGCGGCGGATGCCCGGCATAGGCGAGGCCGATTCCGACCTGGGCCAGCGCCACCGCCACGAACAGGGTGAGGCCCACATGCGAGAGCGGCCGCATCCCGAGGCGCCGCACCAGACGGGCATTGACGAGGGTGGCCGCCCCCATGGCGCCGGCCACCAGGGCGAAGGCGAGGGGAAACAGCGCGCCGAGCCGGTACAGCCCTGTATCGAAGAGCTGCTGGGCCGAGCCGACATAGCCCATGATGCAGCC
Organism: Methylobacterium sp. Leaf106; assembly: GCF_001422895.1. Taxonomy (NCBI): domain Bacteria; kingdom Pseudomonadati; phylum Pseudomonadota; class Alphaproteobacteria; order Hyphomicrobiales; family Methylobacteriaceae; genus Methylobacterium; species Methylobacterium sp. Leaf106. The sequence goes on along the minus strand of NZ_LMNB01000023.1, from coordinate 451,757 downwards.
GGTCAGCAGCCCAAGGGCGGTGGCATAGCCGACCGCCACGCGGGTGCGGAAGGTCAGGGAGATAGCCTGCCCGATCGACCGCAGGGAGAGCGGACGTCGGAATTCCGGGTGCAGGGTCTCCGGCATGCGCCAGGAGAACCAGAGGGTGAGGATGCCGGCCAGGGCCAGCATGGAGACGAAGACGTAGTGCCAGGAGCCGAGCAGCAGCATCGCCCCGCCGATGGCGGGCGCGATCATCGGCACGATGAGGAACACCATCATGATCAGCGACATGACGCTGGCCATCTCGCGCCCCGAATAACGGTCGCGCACGATGGCGGTGGAGAGGACGCGCCCACCCGCCGCCCCGATCCCCTGGATGACGCGGGCGGCCAAGAGCCATTCGAAGGACGGCGCGACCATGGCGAGGCCCGTGCCCGCGCCGTAGACCGCCAGACTCCCGAGCAGCACCCGCCGGCGCCCCAGCGCATCCGAGACCGGCCCGTAGACGATCTGGGCGACGCCGAAACCGATCATGTAGACGTAGACGAGAAGCTGCAGCGCATTCGGGTCGGCGACCGAGAACCGTGCCTGGATCGCGGGGAAGGCCGGCAGCAGATTGTCGATGGAGATGGCGGTCACGGCCATCATCAGGGCGACGATACCGACGAATTCGCCGAAGCCCGGGCCGTTCCAAGCCGGACCGCCCTGCGGAAAAGCCCGTTCCGTTACCGGCCGGCCGCTCGGCGGAACCGGCCTCAAAGGTGCAGTCACTGGTCCTGAGCCTCGCTGCGGTCGCCGGCTCCTGCGCCGGCGACGTCGTGATGGAAAGTCAGCGGCCCGACCTCCGGTTGCACGAGCCCTTCGCGGACCGCCATTCCCGGAGGCCGGGCTCGGCTCGGCCGGGTGCTACTGCCCGCCGCCCGCCATCTGACCGAGCTTGTCGATGTTCTTGGTGACGAGGGCGATGTTGCTGTCGGAGGGCTTGGTGGGCTCGCCGGCGGCGATCGCCTCGTTGATGTCCTTCAGCGCGGCGGCCTTGTCCTTGGGCTTCATCTTCGTGTCGGCCTCGATGGCGGCGACCTGCTTCTTCAGCAGCGGCACGACGCCGACATAGGTCTTCGTCTCGGGGTCCACGCCATCCAGCACCGCCTCGACGCTGTCGGCCGCGTCCTGCAGGTCGTCGACGCTGGCAAAACCGTTCTTCTTCGCGATGGCCACGGCCTGTGCCTGGACCTTCGGATCGGGCTTGTCCGCGTTGCCGCCGGGGAGTTTCGCCAGTTCGGGCTGCGCCGCCACGAGGCCGTCGATCAGCGCCTGGGTCAGGGCGACCTCCTTCTGCTCCTCGGCCTCGGGGGCCGGGGTGGGAGCGGCGGGGGCGGCCTTGGCGGGTGCCGGCGCCTTCTGCGGCGCCTGGGCGAAGCTGACCTGCGAGACCAGGGCGGAGGTACCAAAGGTGAGGGACGCTGCCAGCAGGGCGCGAGTGGTGCGGCTCATGGATGTCTCTTCCTGTTGCGTGGTTGGGGAAGGGCCGTCATCGGCGGAGCGAGTCCGGTCGCGACGGATGGCTTCGTCCGTCGGCACGAAGGCGGGCCATGTTGCCGAGCTTCGGGGCAAAACAGTGATCTCGGCGCCGATGCCGATCACGGTTTCGCGGGAATGCCGCCGATCTCGACCGGGGGTGGCACTCCCGCGCAACCACGCCACATTCCCGCGCAACCTTGGCAGGATCGCAGCCGACGGATCACCGCGCCTCATGCTTTCACGCTTCCTTTCCGGCGCTTGCGCCCTGTTGCTGCTGCTCGGCGCGGCGACTGCCCAGGACAGGGCGTCAGGCGCTCCCATGCAGGACGGGACCGGCGACTTCGCGCGCGAGGCCTCGGCCCTCATGGACTCGCACGCCAGGGGCGGCGTCTTCTCGGGTGCCGTGATCGTGGCGCGGGACGGCATCCCCCTGTTCCGCCGCGCCTACGGCATGGCCGACCGCGAATGGGTGATCCCCAACACGCCGGACACAATGTTCCGCATCGGCTCCATCACGAAGCAGTTCACCGCGGCGGCGATCCTGAAACTCGCCGAGGCCGGTTCCCTCTCCCTCGACGATCCCGCCATCCGCACCCTGCCCGAATTGCCGCCGGCCTGGGCGCCGATGACGATCCGGATGCTCCTCAACCACAGTTCCGGCCTGCCCAACGTCACCGCCCTGCCGGGCTACGCGACGCAGCTCGGGCGGATCGAGCGCTCGCCGATGGAGACGGTGGCCCTCCTCTACCGCGAGGATCTGCTCTTCCCGCCGGGGACCGGCCACGAATACAGCAATACCGGCTACATCCTCCTCGCCGGCCTGATCGAGCGGATCACCGGCCAGAGTTTCGCGCGCTACCTCAACGACGCCATCCTGGCGCCGGCCGGATTGGCCTCGACCCGGGACGCCGATCCGGGCGCCATCATCCCCCGGCGTGCCGCCGGCTACCGCCGCGTCTCGGGCGAATGGCGCCACGCCCTGCCCCTGGCGGCCAGCGCTCCGTCGGGTGCCGGCATGCTGGCCTCGACCCTCGACGATCTCGTCGCCTGGGACAGGGCGCTGTTCTCCGGCCGTGTCCTGTCGGAGGCGTCGCGCCGGGCCATGGTGACGGATTACGGCCACGGCTACGGCCTCGGTTTGTACATCGGCACGGCCTACGGGCACCGCCTGTGGTCGCATGGCGGGTTCATCAGCGGGTTCAGCGCGATCAAGGATGCCTACCCCGATCTCGGCCTCACCATCGTGGTGCTCGGCAATTCCGAGATCGTGCCGGCCCAGGCCCTCTCGCGACAACTCGCGGCCCTCTATCTCGGCGAGCCCGCGCGCACCGAGATCAGCGTCGGCCAGACCGTTCTCGACCGCTATGTCGGCTTCTACCGGACGGGCCCGCGCTCGGTCCTGGGCGTCACCCGCGACGGCGACCGCCTCACGGCGCAGGCGCTCGGTCAGGGATCGACCGAGTCCCGCATCACCCTCGTCGCCGAGAGCGACAGGGCCTTCGTGGCGGAGAACGGCGCGATCCGCGTGGCTTTCGACATCGAACCGGACGGACGCGCCACGGGCGTGATGATCCACCGCGACGGCACCGAACGGGCCGGCCCCAGGATCGACCGCGCCATCGCCCGGCGGATCACCGCCCGGCGCTTCACCCGGCTGCCGTCAGGACGGTGAGTGTCTTGCCGAGCCTGTTTGGGTTGTTCGTCCAAGGCTTTACCTCATCCTGAGGTGATCTGATCGGATGATCGATTTTGGCAGAACTCCCGCTGCGGAACCGCACTCCCGGAGATAACCGCCGGTGATCGAGAGTTTTGCAAGGCCTTCCAAATCGCCGGCCCACGGCATCGCCAGGCCGCCGCAGAGGCGCTAGACTGCCGCAGCGCGTAGCTCCCCGCCATAGAAGCGGGACCACGCGCCGACCCGCTCGATGCCGTCGCTCCGAGTCGGTTAGGCCAAAAGTCTATCTTGATTTGGCAATCCGCCCGGCTTCTGCTGGCGCACACAAGAACAACACGGAGGAAACGCACATGAACAAGCCCGAATTCCTGTCGTCAGGTACCAAGGCGCCGTTCTCGGCCCGTTACGAGAACTTCATTGGCGGCCAGTGGGTCGCCCCCGTCGCCGGCCGGTATTTCGAGAACACTTCGCCGGTCACAGGCCGCGTCATCTGCGAGGTCGCCCGGTCCGACGCGCAGGACGTGGAGAAGGCCCTCGATGCGGCCCATGCCGCCAAGGAGGCCTGGGGCCGCACCTCGCCGGGCGAGCGCGCGCTCATCCTCAACCGCATCGCCGACCGGATGGAGGAGAATCTCGACCTGATCGCCCTCGCCGAGACCTGGGACAACGGCAAGCCGATCCGCGAGACGACCAACGCCGACATCCCGCTCGCCATCGACCATTTCCGCTACTTCGCCGGCTGCGTCCGCGCGCAGGAAGGCTCGATCTCCGAGATCGACCACGACACCGTCGCCTACCATTTCCACGAGCCGCTCGGCGTCGTCGGCCAGATCATCCCGTGGAACTTTCCGATCCTGATGGCGGTGTGGAAGCTGGCACCCGCGCTCGCCGCCGGCAATTGCGTGGTGCTCAAGCCCGCCGAGCAGACCCCGGCCTCGATCCTCGTGGTCGCCGAGCTCATCGCCGACCTGCTGCCGCCCGGCACCCTCAACATCGTCAACGGCTTCGGCCTGGAATGCGGCAAGCCGCTCGCCTCCTCGCCCCGCATCGCCAAGATCGCCTTCACCGGCGAGACGACGACGGGCCGCCTCATCATGCAATACGCCTCGCAGAACCTCATCCCGGTGACGCTGGAGCTCGGCGGCAAGTCGCCGAACATCTTCTTCGCCGATGTGGCCAACGAGGATGACGACTTCTTCGACAAGGCCCTCGAAGGCTTCACCATGTTCGCCCTCAACCAGGGCGAGGTCTGCACCTGCCCGAGCCGCGCGCTGGTGCACGAATCGATCTACGACCGCTTCATGGAGCGGGCGATCAAGCGCGTCGAGGCGATCACCCAGGGCTCGCCCCTCGACCCCGCCACGATGATCGGCGCGCAGGCCTCCTCCGAGCAGTTGGAGAAGATCTTGTCCTACGTCGATATCGGCCGCCAGGAGGGCGCCGAATGCCTCACCGGCGGTGAGCGCAACGTGAAGGACGGCGAGTTCGCGGAAGGCTTCTACATGAAGCCCACCGTGTTCAAGGGCCACAACAAGATGCGGATCTTCCAGGAGGAGATCTTCGGCCCCGTCCTCTCGGTTACCACCTTCAAGGACGATGCCGACGCGCTCTCCATCGCCAACGACACGCTCTACGGCCTCGGCGCCGGCGTCTGGACCCGTGACGGAACCCGCGCCTACCGCTTCGGCCGGGCGATCCAGGCCGGCCGCGTCTGGACCAACTGCTACCATGCCTACCCGGCCCATGCGGCCTTCGGCGGCTACAAGCAGTCCGGCATCGGCCGTGAGAACCACAAGATGATGCTCGACCATTACCAGCAGACCAAGAACATGCTGGTCAGCTACTCGGCCAAGAAGCTCGGCTTCTTCTAGGCCTTCACGAACGAGACCACCTTGCCCCGGCCGGAAACGGCCGGGGCTTTTTCATGCCCTGATCTCTGCGAAGACGCTATTCGCGCCAGCCGTAATCCCGCGCATGCGTCGCCGCCCGGTGGAACACCAGCCGGCGGTCGTATTCGAGCGGGTCCTTCGGCTGGACCAGGGCGCCGGGGGGCACGTTGAGCCAGTCGACGAGGCGCGTCAGCATGAAGCGCAGGGCGGCACCCCGACACAGGATCGGCAGCGCCGCGACCTCGTCGTCCTGCAGGCGCCGCACGGATTGGTAGCCGGCGATCATCGCCTCGCCCTTGTCGGGGAAGAACCTGCCGTCGGGCTCGAAGCACCAGGCATTGAGGCAGATGGCGAGGTCGTAGGCGAAGGCGTCGGTGCAGGCGAAGTAGAAATCGATCAGGCCCGACAGGTCGTCGCCGATGAAGAACACGTTGTCGGTGAACAGGTCGGCATGGATCACGCCGGAGGGCAGGCCGCGCGGCCAGCCGGCCCGGAGCACCGCGAGGTCGCCGCGCACGCGCTCGGTCAGACCCTCGGACACGGTGTCGGCGGCGGGGCCGGCAGCCTCGAACAGCGGCTTCCAGGATTCAACCGAGAGGTTGTTGGCGCGGGTCATGCCGAAATCGCTGCCCGCCCGGTGCAGCCCGGCGAGAGCGACGCCGAGAGCCCGGCAATGGTCGACCGTCGGGCGCTTGACCGAGACGCCGTCGAGGAAGGTCACGATCACCGCCGGCCGGCCGCAGAGTTCGCCGAGCGCCACGCCATCGCGCTTCGCGATGGGCTGCGGGCAGGCGAGACCACGGGCGGCCAGATGCTGCATCAGGTTGAGGAAGAACGGCAGGTCGCCGGCATTCACCCGCTTCTCGTAGAGGGTGAGGATGTAGGAGCCGGCGGTGGTGTGCAGGAAGAAGTTGGTGTTCTCGACGCCCTCGGCGATGCCCTTGTAGGAGAGCAGCGTGCCGATCTCGTATTGGGCGAGGAAGGCGGTCAGCGCCTCGTCGGAGACCTCGGTATAGACGGCCACGGGCTTCGCTGACGTTGGAGGGCAGACATGAGAAGGGGCGCCCTTCGGCGCCCCCAGCGAGGATAACGGGCGATGCGGCCTACTCGGCGGCTTCGCTGCGCAATTCGCGCGGCAGCGGGAAGGACATGTCCTCCACCACCGTGGAAACCGTGTCGACAGTGACGTCGTAACGGGCGGCGAAGGCGTCGATGATCTCCTCCACCAGCACCTCGGGCGCCGAAGCGCCGGCGGTGAGGCCGAGCTTGCGGATGCCCTCGAAGGCCGGCCAGTCGATCTCCTCGGCGCGGAGCACGAGGCGGGTGATCGGGCAGCCGACGCGCTCGGCGACCTCGCGCAGGCGCTGCGAGTTCGAGGAGTTCGAGGAGCCGACGACGATCACCGCATCCACCAGCGGGGCCACCTGCTTCACCGCTTCCTGGCGGTTGGTGGTGGCGTAGCAGATGTCGTCCTTGTGCGGACCGGTGATGGTCGGGAACTTCTGCTTCAGGGCGGCGACGATGTGGCGGGTGTCGTCCACCGACAGGGTCGTCTGCGTGACCCAGGCGAGGTTGTCGCGGTTGTCCGGCTCCAGGGCGGCGATCTGCTCCAGATCCTCCACCAGGGTGATCGAGCCCTTGGGCAGCTGGCCCATGGTGCCGACCACTTCCGGATGGCCGGAATGGCCGACCAGGAGCACGTGGCGGCCGCGCTTGTGGTGGATCTCCGCCTCGCGGTGGACCTTGGTCACCAGCGGGCAGGTGGCGTCGATGGTGACGAGGCCGCGATTGTCCGCATTGGCCGGCACCGTCTTGGCGACGCCATGGGCCGAGAAGATCACCGGGGCGTTGCCGTCCGGCACTTCGTCGAGCTCGCGCACGAACACCGCGCCTTTGCGCTTCAGGCTCTCGACCACGTATTTGTTGTGGACGATCTCGTGACGCACGTAGACCGGAGGTCCGTAGATCGCCAGCGCCCGCTCCACCACGTCGATGGCGCGGACCACGCCCGCGCAGAACCCCCGCGGCGCGCAGAGCAGAATCTCCAGCGGCGGCTTGGCCGAACCGTCGGGAAAGGTCTTCGAAAGAGGATCGCTCATGATAGCCGGGATGTGGCGAGGCGAGGCCGCCCCTGTCAACCTCCTATAGCGCATAATGTGCCGCGGTGTCAGGGCAGGTGGGGCACACCTGCCATCCCCATCGCTTCCGCCACGGGCCCCGCCCCCGCCGGCTGACGTTCCGGGAACGCTGCACCGCCGTCGAAGACGAATCACGAACGTGGCAAGCTCTCCCTATCCCACCGTCTCCCCCGCTCCCGCCCACGGCCTCCGCGATAGACCGGCCGGCCCCGTCTCAGGCTATAAGTCATTCTCGCCGGACGAGATGCACGGCATTGTACCGACAAACCCTCTGCCTTAAGCTCCCCAATATACCGTTCCGGGGGAGTATTGCTCGATCCTCCCTCGATCTGATCGCATTCTTGGGCGCCCTTCATCTGTCGACGGGCAGAGCATCGATCTCTCTCGGGCGCGGAGGCGAGCCTCTGGGCCAATAACGGAGGCCGACCATGACCAGTGACGCCGGAACCGCGCCTCCGCCCCCGGCGGCGGGCGAAGCGGCCACGTTCGACGCGTTTTCGCGCGCCGTGCAGGCGCGGTTCGACGCCGTCGTCGCGGCCGACGGCCATCTCTTCGAGGTCGGCGCTCCCGATCTCGGTCCGCTCTTCCTCGAGCACCTGCCGGCGGAGCGGCGGCCCTATCACACCTGCTCCTGCTGCCTGACCTTCCTGCGCCGCTTCGGCCGCCTCGTCACCGTCACGAAGAACGGCGGCATCGCCTCCGCGCTGTGGAGCCCCGATACCGTTCCCGACCTCTACCGGCCCGCCGTCACGGCGATGATGGGGGCCGTCACCGGCGCCCCGATCCGCTCCGCCTTCCTGGCCTCCGGCGAGACCTGGGGCCGCCCCACGGCCGGCGGCTTTCCCCATTTCTCGCTCGCGGTGCCGGAAACGCGACGCTACGGCGGCATCGTGGTCACCGCCCGGCAGGCGATGGCGGCGCGGCGCGAGGATTTCCGCACGCTCTCCCACGCCCTCGACGTGTTCGACCGGCGCGTCGTGGCGCAGGCCCTCACCCTCCTGCGGGCCGAGGCGCTGTACCGCTCCGAGAAGGTGATCGGCCCGGCCGAGTTTCTCCTGCGCCTGCACGACGAGGTTCCGCGCAAGGCCGGCCCGAAGCGGGACGCGATCCTGTGGCGGGCCGTCGCCAATGCGCCGCCCGGCTTCTGCACGCCGCGCGGCGGGATGATCGGCACGCTGCTGGCGGACATCGCAGAGGGCCGGGATTTCGCGACGGTCAAGGCACGCTTCACCGCCAAGATGCACCCGCTCGCCTACCAGCGCCCGCAGGCCGCGCCGAGAGCGGGCACCATCGCCCAGGCCGAACGCCTCTTCGCCCAGCTCGGTCTCGAACCGGCCTTGCGCCGCCGCTACGCGCGCCTCGACGAGATCCCGACGATCTGGCGCCCGCGCCATGGGGCGGCGGCGGCCGAAGCGACGGCCTCCCACACCGCATCCGGCATCTTCGGGGGTCTGAAGGCGAGGCAGGCGGCCGTGCCCGAAGCCGTGCTCGACATGCCGGCCCAGACGGTCACCTGGTCGAAGTTCGCCCGCGACGTCCTCCCTGACGCGCAGCGGATGTGGGTGTTCACGGCGGAGCGGATGACCTTTTGCGGCCTCGTCACCGCCGTCGATCCCGAGGCGCCGCCCCTCCTGCAATGGGACCGACCCGAGGCGCGCAACCCGGTCTCCTGGTACATCTACGTGAACGGCTCGACCCCGACGCGCTGGCGCCTGCCCGAAGGGGCGTGGGTGCCGGTGACGGGGGCCACGCTCCTGCCCGTCCTGTGGTCCGGCGCGGACCGGTATCGCCACCACAGGACGGGCGCGGTGCTGATCCTCGACGGCGCGCAGGATGATGCCGCCTCGGGCCTCTGCCTGTTTCCAGAGTTCCTGCGCTCGGACCTGCACGGGGTACGGGCCGTGATCGAGACCTATTCGAAAGCCCACAGGATCGAGGGCGTCGAGGAGGGCACGGCCAACGGTCTCCTCGTCGGCCAGGATGGGGATCATCGGATCCGCGTCGAGAGCGCTATCGGCACCGCAACCTATCGGATCGACCGCTGGGAGTGATCCGCGACGGTCGATCCGCCAGCGGTCACACCGTCCGAGCGTGAGGGCGTTTCCCTCACCCCCGCCCCAACATCCGGTCGCTGATGATCCGCCGCTGGATCTCGCTCGTTCCCTCGAAGATCGTGGTGAGCCGCGCGTCGCGCCAGTAGCGTTCCACGCGCCGTTCAGTGGTGTAGCCGTTGCCGCCGTGGAGCTGCATCGCCTGGTTGGTCACGCGCACCGCCATCTCGGTGGCCAGCAGCTTCACCTTGGCGGATTCGCTCTCGGCCGCCTCGCCCGCGTCGAGGAGGTGGGCCACCTGTTGCCAGTAGGCGCGGGCCTGATCGACCTCTGCCGACATGTCGGCGAGCGCGAAGCGCAGGGCCTGGAACTCGCCGATCGGATGGCCGAACTGCTCGCGCTCCTGCAGGTAGAGTTGGCAATCCTCCACCGCCGCGCGGGCGACACCGACGGCGCGGGCGGCGGTATGGACGCGGGCGATGTTGAGGCCGCGCTGCACCGAGGCGAAGCCGCCGGAATCCGCATCCGCCCCGCCATCGCCGTAGAGGCCGGTGAGGCGATCGCCCTCGGGCACGCGCACGCCGTCGAGTTCGAGCTCGAAGGTGAGGAAGCCGTGATAGCCGATCTTGTCGATGACATGGCCCGTCATGCCCTCGGGGAAGGTGCCGGGCGTCTTGACCACGAGGAACGGCTCCAGCCCGGCCGAGCGCGGCTCGCCCGGCTCCGGCTCGCGGGTGCGGGCCAGGACTTCGATGAAGTCGGCGGCGAGCGCGAAGCCGGCCCAGCGCTTGGTGCCGGTGAGCACCCAATCGTCCCCGTCCCGCACCGCGCGGGTCTTCACGCCGGCGAGATCGGAGCCGGCGGTGGGCTCGGACAGGGCGATGCCGCCGATCCACTCACCGCGGGCGGACTTGCGCAGCAAGGCGCGGCGGCGCTCCTCGTCGAGGGTCTGGGTGCCGAGCCCCTGCCCCCGCGCCAGGATGCTGCCGACCGAGAGCCAGGCGCGGGCCAATTCCTCCGAGACGAGGCAATATTCGAACACGCCGAGGCCGAGCCCGCCATGCTCGGCCGGGATGGTGATGCCGAACCAGCCCTTCTTCGCCATGGCGTCGATGAGCGAGCGCGGCATCTCGGCCTTCTGCCGGTCGAGTTCGTCGGCAAGCGGCAGGACCACATCCCTGGCGAAATCGCGGGCCTCCTGCTGGAGCCGGGCGCGCGCCTCCGTGCGCCAGGGCGAGAACAGTTCGGGCGGACGCGGCTGTTTCAACTCCGGCTTCGACGACTCCGGCTTCGACATGGGTCCTCCCGACATATTTTTGAGCTTTGCCGTATCTCTTCAAAGCCTCGGCCCGGGCGGTGGGTTCCGGGCAGGGCCAGCCGGACGCCGATCAAACCGCCGACATGGCGTCTTCCAACACCGAAAACGTCCTCGGATCGGCGCAATGGGCCACGTTGAAGCGCAGGAACTCGCGGCCGCCCGCCCCGGCGCTGAAGGCGGCGCCCGGGGCCAGCACCACGTCCCTGGCGAGGGCATGGCGCGCGACATCCGCCGAATCGAGCCCGTCCGGCAGGCGCGCCCAGAGGAAAAGACCGCCGCGCGGCTCGGTCCAGATCGTCAGGCCGCAGCGCTCCAGCCGCCGTGCGGTCTCGCCCATGGCGCGGGCGAGTTTTTCGCGGATCTCGGCGAGGTGGCGGCGATAGGCCCCGTCGGTGATGAGGCGGTGCATCAGCGCCGCGGAGAGATGTCCGTTGCCGAGGCTGAGGGCGAGCTTCAGGTCGATCAGCCCCTCCACCCAGTCGGGGCGCAGGGCGATGTAGCCGCAGCGGATCGAGGCCGAGAGGGTCTTGGAGAAGCTGCCCACCGCGATCACCCGGTCGAGCCCGTCGAACCCCGCCAGACGCGGGGCCGGGTCGGCTTCGAGGTCCCCGAAGATGTCGTCCTCGACGATGAGCATGTCGTGCGCCTCGGCGAGCTTGAGGACGCGGTGGGCCACGGCCGGGGCCAGGGTGGCGCCGGTGGGGTTATGGAGCGCGGAATTGGTCAGGTAGAACCGGGGCCGGTGCTCGACGATCAGCCGTTCGAGCTCGGCGACGTCCGGCCCGGCGGGGGTGAAGGACACGCCAACCACCTTCGCGCGGTTCGCCCGCAGCAGCGCATGGTAGTTGAAGTAGCAGGGGTCATCGACCAGCACGGTATCGCCCGGGTCGAGGAGGAAGCGGCACAGCAGATCGACGGCCTGTGTCGCCGAATCCGTCAGGACAATCTGGTCGGCCTCCGCCTCGACACCCTTGTCGGCGAGCCGCCGGGCGATCTGGCTCCGCAGCGGCGGAAAGCCGAGGGGCTTGTCGTAGCAGATCACGTTCGAATCGGCGTCGCGGGCGATGTGGCGCAGGGCGCGCCGGATCGCCTCCTCGGGCATCCATGACGACGGCAGCCAGCCGGAACCGGGCTTCAGCAGCTCCGGCCCGGATTGCATGGATTGTCGGGTGATCCAGAGCGGGTCCACGGCCCGGTCGAGCTGCGGCCCGATCTCCTTGAGGCAAAGCGGGCGGGTCTTGCCCGCCACATAGAACCCCGAGCCCCGGCGCGCGACGATGGCGCCTTCCGCGCCGAGGCGCTCATAGGCCTCCACCACGGTGGATTTCGACACGCCCATGGATTCGGCGAAAGCCCGCACCGAGGGCAGCCGCGCGCCGGGCATGAGCTGCCGCCCGGCGATCCGCTCCGTGATCGCGGAGGAAACCGTATCCACCAGGGTGAGCGTGGTCCGCGCCGATCCCGCCATCTGTACTGATCCTTCGCCCGGACAATTCAGCCAAAGCGTACTGGACTGTCCCTGTCTCCGCCAGCGGGACGGGGCCATCCCTGCCCTCCGACGAAACGCCGTCAGGCCCGCGCGGCAGGCCGGCGAAGGAAAGGCCCATCGATGACTACGATCCTGCAGCAGCGGAACACAACGCGGACGGGCGACCTCGCTCGGCGCGTCTCGCTCGCCGCCGCCCGGCTGTTCGCCGGACTGGCCGCCGAGTTGTCGCGCCAGGCGATCAACCGGCGGGTCCTGCGCAAGCTCAGTGTCATGACCGATCGCGAATTGAAGGATATCGGCCTGATCCGGCAGGACGTGATGGATGCAGGCGCAGGCGAAGCCGACGCCTCCCAGTTCCTGCTGGTCCGCCAGGACGAGAGACGGGAGGCACGCCCGTCCCGAATCGTTAAGATCTGATCAAGATGGCGGAACGTGCATTATTGAGCATGACTTCGAATTCGGCATGCCGCCAAACTGGTCAATCAGGTGGTGATTGAGGTTTATCCGTGGTCCGGTTCTACCAGACCTGCAGGCACCGCAAGTCTATTGAGGCTAAGTGTTCGATCGCACGTCATTCACGGCGAAGGGGGCGCACATCACCCCCATCACCTTCCTCGTCGTGCATCACCTTCCTCATCGTGAACGTGCGCCGAGAACTTGGACACTAGGATCATGAACAGCACCCTCAACTGGACCCCGGGCGACGCAGCAGCCGAACAGGTCGGACGGGCCACCCGCTTCGTCGGCAGCCTCCTCACCAAGGCCGCCTCCGTTTTCTCGCGTAACGATGCCGACGAGCGCGGCCTCGTGGAGCTCGGCTCGCTTTCCGAGCGGGAATTGAACGATATCGGCCTGACCCGCTGGGACGTCCTCGACGCCTACGACGCGCCTACGCCTTCGGACGCCACGAAGATCATCCTGGCCCATCGCGCCGTCCGCCAGGTGACGCGCCGCTTCGCCTGAACCGCGTGCCGCTCCGCACCGGTGATGGATCCGACACCGCCCGTCCACGCCATGCAGGCGTGGCGGGGGCGGTGCCCCTGGTCTAAGAGGAGAGCACGGCGACGCGCCTACGGCATCGGCCGCGGGCGACCCCACTCCTCACAGACCGGATCGACATGGCGAGCGCCTCAACCCATGTGAGCTTCCTGCCGCCGGTGCTGACCTTCCTGTCGGCGGCGGTGATCGGCGTGCCGATCTTCCGTCTCATCGGCCAGAGCGCGGTGCTCGGATATCTCGTCGCGGGCGTCGTCATCGGCCCCTTCGGGTTCTCGCTCATCGCCGAGCCGGAGACCGCCGCGAGCGTCGCGGAGCTCGGCGTCGTCCTCCTTCTCTTCATCGTCGGCCTCGAACTCGAGATTTCGCGGCTGATCTCGATGCGGCGCGACATTTTCGGGCTCGGTGCGACGCAGCTGCTGCTCTGCACCATTGTGCTTGCCGGCGCCGGTGCCCTGTTCGGGCTCACCCCGGCCGCGAGTCTCATCATCGGCGTCGCCCTCGCCCTGTCGGCCACGGCGGTGGCGCTGCAGCTCCTCGAGGAGCGCGGAGACCTCGGCACGCCCTATGGCGGCCGCGCCTTCGCGGTGCTCCTGTTCCAGGACATCTCCGTCGTGGCGATCCTCGCCCTGATGCCGCTCCTCGCCTCCACCGGCAGCAGCGGCAACGACGCGTGGCTCGGCCAGGCCCTTCAATCCACCGCCACGGTGGGGGGCGCCCTCCTCGCCGTGGTTCTGGTGGGCCGCTACGGCCTCAACCCGTTCTTCAGCCTGCTCGCGGCCAGCGGTGCGCGCGAGGTGATGACGGCAGCGGCCCTCCTCGTGGTGCTCGGCACGGCGATGCTGATGGAGCATGTCGGCCTGTCGATGCCCATGGGCGCCTTCCTCGCCGGCGTGCTGCTCGCCGAATCGAATTTCCGGCACCAGCTCGAAGCCGATATCGAGCCGTTCCGCGGCATGCTCCTCGGCCTGTTCTTCATGAGCGTGGGCATGTCCATCGACGGCGGCCTGCTCAAGAGCGCGTGGCCCGCCCTGCTCGGGGCGACGGCGGCGGCCATCCTCATCAAGGTCGGGCTGGTGGCCAGCCTGTTCCGCCTGTTCGGCTCGCCCTGGCTCGACGCGGTGCGCGGGGCCGCGATTCTCGCGCCGGCCGGCGAGTTCGCCTTCGTGCTGCTGCCGGCGGGCGCCGAACTCGGCCTGATCGACCAGCCCTCCACGCGCTTCGCGGTGGCGCTGGCCGCCCTCACCATGCTGGTCGGCCCCGTCGCCGCCAAGGCCCTCGACGGCTACCTGTCCCGCCACCGACCGGAGGTGGCCGAGCATGCCCCCGACCAGATCGAGAGCACCGAGGCCCGCGTCCTCGTCGTCGGCTTCGGCCGCTTCGGCCAGATCCTGACCCAGGTGCTGCTCGCCGAGGGGATCAGCGTCACGGTGATCGACAAGGACGTGGAGCAGATCCGCAGTGCCTCGCGCTTCGGCTTCCGCATCTATTACGGCGACGGCACCCGCCTCGACGTGCTGCGCGCCGCCGGAGTGGGCCGGGCGGAACTGCTCTGCATCTGCGTCGACGACCCGCAGGCCGCCCTGAAGATCGTCGACATCGTGCACGAGGAATTCACGGCGGTGCGCACCTATGTGCGCGCCTACGACCGGATGCATGCGGTGGAACTGATGAACCGGGACGTGGATTACCAGCTGCGCGAGACGGTGGAATCGGCCATCGCCTTCGGCCGCGCCACCCTGGAAGGGCTCGGCATCCCGGCGGAGGCCGCCGCCGCCACGGCCCAGGACGTGCGCAAGCGCGACGTCGCCCGCCTCGTCCTGCAGCAGGCGGGCGCCCTTCCGGAGGAATCGCGCTACATGGGCGGCAGCCCCGAGATCAAGCCGGAACCGCTCACCGAACCCAAGCGCCCCTCGCGCGCGCTGAGCACCGAGACGCGGGACATCATCGGCCTCGAGCGGCGCGAGGCGGCGACCCGCACGCTGCAACCCCAGGACACCCCGTCGGATGCCTGACACCCGCAAGGCGGCGGGACATCCCGCCGTCCGACAGGAGGCCGGACGGTTCGTCACGGGATCGATCCTGCGGCACGTGGTGGTGATGACCGGCACGGGCTCCATCGGCCTGATGGCGATCTTCGTGGTCGACCTGCTCTCGCTGATCTACGTCTCCAAGCTCGGCGACCCGACGCTCACGGCGGCGGTGGGTTTCGCCACCATCGTCCAGTTCTTCGCCATCGCCATCAATATCGGCCTGATGATCGCCGCCGGGGCCCTGGTCTCGCGGGCGATCGGGGCCGGCGACGAAGCGGGTGCGCGGCGGCTCGCCACCTCGGCCTCGATCCACGGCATCGTCGTCTCGGGCATCCTCGTCCTCGCCATGCTGCCGTTCCTGCCCCTCATCCTGTCCTGGATCGGCGCCGATGCCGAGACGCTTCCGGTGGCCGAGCGATTCCTCTGGATCGCCCTGCCCTCGAACATGCTCATGGGGCCGGGCATGATGTTCTCGGGCCTGCTGCGCGCCGTCGGCGCGGCGCGCCAGGCGATGTACGTGACGCTGGGCGGCGCCATCGTCACCGCCGGTCTCGACCCTCTCCTCATCTTCACGGCGGGTCTGGGGATCGACGGGGCGGCGATCACCACCTGCGTGGCGCGGGCGACCTTCGCCCTCGTCGGCCTGTGGGGCGTGCGCCAGCACCGGATGCTGGCCGCCCCCACATTGGCGGACGTGATCGCGGACGCGCCCACCGTGTTCAGGATCGCCCTGCCCGCCGTGCTCACCAACCTCGCCCCCTCGGTGGCGAGCGCCTTCATCGCCCATGCGCTGGCCAAGTTCGGCGCCGTCGCGGTGGCCGGCAACGTAGTGATCGACCGGCTGACCCCGGTGGCCTTCGGCGGCCTCTTCGCCATGTCCGGCTCCATCGGCCCCATCCTCGGGCAGAACTGGGGAGCGGGCCGGTTCGACCGCATGCGCGGCGTGCTGCGGGATGGGGCGCTGGTGACGGCGGCCTATGTCGTGGTGGTCTGGGCCGCCCTGATCGTCTTTCGTGGACCGCTGACGGGCCTGTTCGAACTGACCGGCACCGCCGCCGAGCTCTTCGTCTTCTTCTGCCTCGTGAGCGGGGGCGTGTGGTTCTTCACCGGCCTCCTGTTTCTGGCCAACGCCTCGTTCAACAATCTGGGCTTTCCCTTCCTGTCGACCTTCCTCAACTGGGGCCGGGCGACCATCGGGACCGTTCCGCCGGCCCTCCTCGGCGCCCATCTGTACGGCCCGAAGGGCATCATCGCCGGGGTGGGCTTCGGCTCGGTCGCCTTCGGGGCGATCGGGATCGCGCTGGCCTTCCGGACGGTGGCGCAACTGGAGAAACGGACCGGTCACGCGCCGAAAATGGCATCGGAAGCCGAGGCGGATGCCGCCGGAGGCGATATTCCGGCCCCGGAGAGGCCGAACGCACTGGTTTAGTGCCGGTACGGGCATGATCCCGGGCTGGTAAGTGCCGCTGGGATGCGACAGAGTTCGCTCCTCGACAGCGGGCTGAAGCATGTCCGCCTGGCCGCGATGGGATTCAGAAGGCTTCCGCCATGTTCAACCTGTTCGATCTCATGCAGGCGCAAGGCGGAATGGGCGCCAACGGTTTCGGCCAGCAATTCGGCCTGTCGCCGGACCAGACCCGGCGGGCCATGGAAGCGCTGATGCCGGCCCTGACGCTGGGCCTTCAGCGCAACGCCGCCGCCGATCCCACCGGCTTCACCCAGATGTTCAGCTTCATGGACCCGAGCGCGTCCGCCACCACGCAGGCCAAGCCGCAGATGGACGCCATGATGCGCCAGCTCTTCGGCTCGCAGCATCTGGGGCAGGCCGTGCTGCAGCAGGCCGCGGCGGCGAGCGGCGTCGCGACACCGGCGTTGCGGCAGATGCTGCCGCTCATGGCCGGGATGGTGGTGGCGGGGATCGTCCACGTCATGATGAACCCCGGCCAGGCGGCTCCGGCCCCGGCGGCGCCTCCACCCTCCCCCTTCGGCATCCCGACCCATCCCTATTGGACGGAGATGATGAACGCGTTCATGGCGGCGGGCGGCTCGATGCTGTCCGCGCCCAAGGACGTGACGACTTCCCGCGCAACCCCGGCCCAGAGAAGCCTGCCGCCGGCGCGCTTCTTCCCGGAGCCCAGCCTATCCGCGAGTTCGAAGGCTGCGTCGGGTTCCAAACCCGGCTCGGGCACAAGGACCACAGAAGCGGCGCAAGCCTCCCCCCTCAACCCGTTCGACCTGTTGCAGCAGATGTTCCAGTCCGGGCTGGAGGCCCAGCAGGAGAACGCACGGACGATGCAGAGCCTGTTCGACAGCCTGTGGCGCGACGGCCTGACGGCCATGGATCCGTCGAAGGCGAAACCCGCCGCCAAACCCGGCCCGACACGGCGCTGAGCGTCGCGCGAAGCCTCACGTGCTCCGGGCGATGGCGTCACCGATATATTTGTACATCGCGCCGACGCTGTCGGCATAGAGATGAAGAGCCGTGACGATCGCCAGGAAGATCAGTCCGGTGATCAGCGTATATTCGATCGCGGTCGTGCCGCGCGTGTCCCGCTTGAACCGCGCGGCGAGGCCCGGGACACGGGATCGAGCCCGATCCCGCTGCGTCGCCCGAATTGTCTCGCGGTTCGTCATGGAAGTGGGGCTATCCTCGACGAAGCCGGCGCAGGTTGTCCTACGCCGGAAATCGTTGCCGCCCGTTTAAACGTTTCCCGTAAAACGCCCGCTTCTCCACGCAGGGAGCAGCGGAAACCGAGGATGAGGGCGGATCAGCCCCGTCCGGCTTCCTTGCGAAGGGCGTCGATGCGCTTGGAAGCCTCGGCCTTGTCGAGATCGGGCTCGAACGCGTCCGGCGACTTCGCCTCCTCCGAAAGGGTCTTGAGGTAGGAGGCCTGCGCGCCGGTCATCGGCTCGTCGCCCGTGGTCCACTCGCTCGGATCCTTGATCCGGTTCGACGCGTCGCCACCGGCCGTCTTCGGGTTCTCGTTCTCGTTCTCGTTCTCGTCCGTCGCCTGCTTCTTCGTCATCGCGCAACCTCGTTCATGAATTGTTCTCTTCATAACGAGGGCCTCGCCGATGAGTTCCGCGCCGTCTCCCCTCTCCCGACCCGAGGGATCGATCGACTGGGCGCTTCATCCGTACACCCGCCCCTGCCGATGCCATAAGGTGGATCCGCAGCCCGATCACGGGTGTCAGCCCTCACGAGAGACGCAGCCATGGCCCAGGACGTCGACGAGGGTGACGACTGGCGCTCGGTGGGGACGCGGTCGCAGGATAAAGCGGCCCTCGAAACGGCGCGGCGGCGGGCACGGGAGCCGGACAGGGGCCGCGATGCGAGCCGTCCCTCCGACATTCCGCAGGCGGGATGGAAGGACATCCTCTGGCGCGTCCTGTGGGCTCTACCGCAGGATCGCGTGCTGACTACATCCGGCGGCGTCGCCTTCTTCGCCCTGCTCGCGGTGTTTCCCGGCCTCGTGGCCGTGGTCTCGATCTACGGGGTGTTCTCCGATCCCGCCGTGATCAGCCAGCATGTCGGCCTCCTGACCTACATCCTCCCCGCCGCCGCCCTCGATCTCCTGTCCGAACAACTGGTGCGGATCGCCGAACGCAGCACGGGGTCCCTCGGTCTCACCTCGACGATCAGCCTGCTCATCGCCCTGTGGAGCGCGAATTCCGGGGTCAGCGCGCTCTTCGATGCCCTCAACGTCATCTACCGTGAGCGGGAGGACCGGACCCTCGTCCGGTTCTATGCGACGACCTTCCTGTTCACCCTCGGCGGGGCCGCGTTTCTCCTCCTCACGATCAGCGTGGTCGTGGTCCTTCCCGCGATCGTGGAGCGCTTCGGGTTCCAGGGATGGGCCGACACGATCCTGTCCGTGGCGCGGTGGCCGGTCATCCTGGTCGTGGTGAGCTTCAGCCTGTCGTTGATCTATCGCTACGGCCCGAGCCGGCGCCGGGCGAAATGGCGCTGGGTGAGCTGGGGCAGTGCACTGGCGGCGTTTCTCTGGGTCTGCACCTCCGGAATCTTCTCCTGGTACGTCGCCAGCTTCGACAGCTACAACCGCATCTACGGGTCGCTCGGCGCCGGCATCGGCCTGATGTCGTGGATGTGGCTGTCGATCGTGGTCGTCCTGCTCGGCGCCGAGATCAACTCGGAGATGGAACGCCAGACCGCCCGCGACAGCACAGAGGGGCGGCCGAAACCCCTCGGCGTCCGGGATGCTTTCGCCGCCGACAATGTCGGTCCGGGCCGGGACTGAGTCTCACCGACTCTGATCCATCCGTCAGGGGCAGTGACGTCCGGCGGACGACCGCCGCCGCGCCGTCGCGCGGGGAGACCTCGACGAGTCAGGCTTATCGAGGTCCGGTCTTAGTCAGGCAAAAGTCCCGCCTTCCGGTAGGTGTCGATCGCCGAATCGTAGACGGCGATGTCCGACCGGCTTCTCGCCAGGAGCTGCGCGCCGACGATGGCCGCGAAGATAGCCCATGCCCTCGGCGTGCTGTCCTCCACCGTGACCAGGGAGGCGGCGGAGAGCCGTCGGCCGATCCATGCCACGTTGACCTCGGCGAAGGCCCGCACCTCGGCCCTCACCTCCTCCGGCAGGTCGTCGTGTTCGGCGGCCATCATGCTGGCGAGGCACATCCGGTTGTCGTTCTGGAGCGCAGCGCGGAACGTGTCGGGGTAGCGCCGCAGACAGTCGAGGGGGTTCGGGAATTCGTCCGCCATGGTTTCGAGCGCCGCCGCCGCATCCTCCCGGTAGCGCCCGGCCACCGCCGCACCCAGGGCGGCCTTGCCGGGGAAATAGTAATGGATGCTCGCCGCCCTGATGCCCACCTCCTCGGCGAGATCGCGAAAATTCAGGCCGCCATAGCCGCGCGCCTGCGCGGTCAGCCTGGCGGCGCTCAGGATCAGCTCCCTGGTGCTCTCACTCATCCTGGTACCTTCGCCGGAGCCCTCGAACCTGCCGCCTGTCACATGGCAGATAGACGTTGACGCGTCGATTCCGATCTGGTTGATATATCTACCAACTGGCAGATAGGGGACATCCGCGATGAAGATCTACGACCGGGAGGCGGGTCCGCACCCCGCACGAATCCGCATCGTTCTGGGCGAGAAGGGGCTCGAGGAAAGGGTCGAGTTCGTCAGCGTCGATCTCATGGCCGCCGAGCAGAAGCAGCCGGCCTTCCTGGCGATGAACCCGATCGGTAAGGTCCCGGTCCTCGAACTCGACGACGGGACGATCATCAGCGAATCGACGGCGATCACCGAATATTTCGACACCCTCGATGGCGACCCGACCCTCACCGGCAGGACACCGCGTGAGAAGGGCGTCATCCACATGATGCAGCGGCGCGCCGAGATGATGCTGATCGACGCCGTCGACGATTATTTCCATTACGGCACCCCCGGCCTCGGAGGCGCGCTGCGGCCATGGCGGATGCCGGATTGGAGCGGGGCGAAGGAATGGGGCCAGAGGCGGGGCGCCTATGCCGTGGCCAACATGCCCTATTTCAACGGCGTGCTGGCCAACCAGCCGTACCTTGCGGGAGAGCACTTCTCGATGGCCGACATCACCTTGTTCGCCGGCCTGATGTTCGCCGACATCGTCGCACTGCCCATCGCCCCGGAACTCGCCGCTCTTCACGCCTGGCGCGGCAAGGTCGCCGATCGTCCGGCCGTGAAGAACCGCAGCGGTCAGGTCCCGCGTCCGGAAGACCTGGCGCGATACGGAGACGCGGCTTAGGGCCCGTTCGAGCTGTTTTTCCTAAGCTTCATCTCAGGATGAGGAAATCTGCTTGGATGATCGACATCGGCAGGATCATCCACCGAGAGATGCGATCAGACAGCCTATTGAAAGCAACAGGCTTCGACGCCGGGACCGTCCATCGCGTCCGCTTGCGTCATGGACGGCGACGCCTCGTCACGAAGGACCAACTCGATGTGAGTCCCCGGTGAGCGAGGGCAAGGCGTCGTTCGCGCCTCGTCCTCGCGATCGCCCACGACGTGGCCGCGCGAAGAGCGGCCCGAACTACGCCGCCACCGCCTTCGGCTGAACCTCAGCGGTGTAATCGTCCATGAGCGTCTTGGTCATGGCGGCCGGGGTGAAGCGGTAGGGGCCGATCTCGGAGACCGGCGTCACTTCCGCGGCGGAGCCGGTGATGAAGCACTCGGAGAAGCCCTCCATCTCCTCGGGCCTGATCCGCCGCTCGATCACCTCGAAGCCGCGCCGGCGGGCGAGGTCGATGACGGTCTGGCGGGTGATGCCGTTGAGGAAGCGGTCGGCGAGCGGGGTGTGGACCACGCCGTCCTGGATGAAGAAGATGTTCGCGCCGGTGCATTCGGCGACGTAATCCTCCCAATCGAGCATCAGGGCATCGGCATAGCCCTTGTTCTCGGCCCGGTGCTTCGAGATCGTGCAGATCATGTAGAGACCGGCCGCCTTCGAGGCGGAGGGGATCGTCCGCGGATCGGGCCGGCGATAATCGGCCATGTCGAGGCGGATGCCCTTCATCTTGGTCTCGGGATCGAAATAGCTCGGCCATTCCCAGGCGGCGACGGCGAGGTGGATGGTATTGTTCTGGGCCGAGACGCCCATCATCTCCGAACCGCGCCAGGCCACGGGACGCAGGTAGGCGTCGGTGAGGCCGCTGGTCTTGAGCACGAGTTCCTTGGCCGCCTCGATCTCGGCGACGCCGTAGGGAATCGTGAAATCGAGGTACTGCGCCGAGCGGAGCAGGCGCTCGGCATGCTCGTGGCTCTTGAAGATCCGTCCGCCATAGGCGCGCTCGCCCTCGAACACCGCCGAGCCGTAATGCAGGCCGTGGCTGAGCACGTGGATCTTGGCCTCGCGCCACGGCACCAGCACCCCATCGAACCAGATGGTGCCCTCGCGTTCGTCGAACGGGATCACGGACATGACGAATTCCTTGAAACCGCGGGCTCGCATCGGGGCGCCTGCGGGGTCGATCGATCGGGTTGGCGCGATGGCCAGGCAATGCCCCGCGCAGTATCCGCGAGGACGGAGGTCCGCAAGACGGCCGTTACGGCGAGCCGGCCCCGGTAAGGCTTGACGGGTATCAACGCCCCTGAGATATGTCAACAACACTGACGTATATTGAGGATGTCGCCGGACGTGACGCGCCAATCCACCCTGGCAACGGGCCCGGCCCCCCTATCCCTGTCCGAGGAGGATGACGGGCCGGCGGATTCAGGTCTCGCGCCCGAAGGCGTGCCCACATCCGACAACGGCATCACCAACGATCTCGTCGAATTGCTATTCTTCGCCTATCGCGACTTCGTCGGCGACCCGGACCGGATGCTGGCCGAATACGGCTTCGGGCGGGCGCACCACAGGGTGCTCCATTTCGTCTATCACTATCCTGGCCTGACCATCGCCGAACTCCTCGACATCCTACGGATCACGAAGCAGAGTCTGAACCGGGTTCTCAAGGATTTGATCGAACAGGGCCACATCGTGCAGAAGACCGGCCGGAGCGACCGCCGCCAGAGGCTGCTCTATTGTTCGGAGACGGGCGCGACGCTCACGGCGGAGCTGACGCGGGTCCAGGTGCGGCGGGTCGCCCGCGCCATCGCCGATCCGGTGGCGGACGAACCGACGGGCGCCCGGGACGGAAACGGATTTGCCGCGGCACAGGGATTTCTCATGGCGATGATCGAACCCGAGGAGCGCGCGGCGGTGACCAGCCTCATGGCGCGCCGCGCCCGGAGCCGTCGCTGACATGGCGTCGCCGGAGCCGAGAATCCGCGCCGAGCTTCCCGACCACGCCCCCCACATCCTCGTGGTGGACGACGACCGCCGGGTGCGCGAGCTACTGTCGCGCTATCTCTACGAGCAGGGGTTCCGGGTCACGGCGGCCGGGAATGTCGAGGAGGCCCGGCAGCGGGCACAGAGCTTCGTCTTCGACGCCCTCGTCCTCGACGTGATGATGCCGGGGGAGAACGGGTTCGATTACGCCCGGCAGGTGCGCGAGACCTCGCGGGTGCCGATCCTGATGCTCACCGCCCGTTCCAACCCCAACGACCGGGTGATGGGGCTCGAGATCGGGGCCGACGATTACCTGCCCAAGCCCTTCGAGCCGCGCGAGCTGATCCTGCGCCTCAACAACATCATCAAGCGCCGCCCGGACGGCGCTCCGCCCTCCGACCGCACCATCGCCACGGTGACGTTCGGGCCGTTCTCCTACCGCATCGACCGGGGCGAGTTGCGCCGCGACGAGGAGACCATCCGCATCACCGACCGCGAGCGCGAGATCCTGACGATCCTGGCCGAGGCCAAGGGCGGCAATGTCGACCGCGACGTGCTGGCCGGGAATGGCGGGCTCGCCGCCGAGCGCACCATCGACGTGCAGATCAACCGCCTGCGCCGCAAGACCGAGGTCGATCCGGGCAATCCCCTCTTCCTCCAGACGGTCCGCGGCATCGGCTACCGCCTCGCGATCGATTAGACGGGACCCGCCATGGCCCTCGCCGGCCTGAACCTGTCGCGGATCAGAACCAGCACCGCCGCCGCCTGGCGCGCGAGGCCGCATCCGCGCCGGATATGGAAGAGGCTCGCGCGCGCCATCGGCAACGCCCTGCCGAAGGGGCTCTATGCGCGCTCGCTCATCATCATCATCGCCCCGGTGGTGCTGCTGCAATCGGTCATCGCCTACACCTTCATGGAGCGGCACTGGCAACTCGTGACCCGCCGCCTCTCGGCGGCCGTCACCGCCGACGTGGCGGCGATGATCGACGTCTACGAGAGCTACCCCCAGGACAAGGACGCCGACACCCTCACCCGCATCGCCGGCACGCGGCTGAACCTCGATCTCGACATCCTGAAAGGCGCCAAGCTCCCCCTGCCGGGGCCGCGGCCGTTCTTCTCCATCCTCGACGAGACGCTCTCCGAGGAACTCGCCAAGCAGATCGGCCGGCCGTTCTGGATCGACACGGTGGGCCGGTCCAGCCTCATCGAGATCCGCGTCGAGATCCCGGACGGGGTGCTGCGGGTGACCGCGCGGCGGAGCATGGCCTACGCCTCGAACTCGCACATTTTCCTGCTGTGGATGAGCGGTTCGTCCCTGGTGCTCCTCGGCGTGGCGATCCTGTTCCTGCGCAACCAGATCAAGCCGATCCTCCGGCTGGCCGACGTGGCGGAGAGTTTCGGCAAGGGCCGCGAGATCGAGTTCCGGCCGCGCGGCGCCCGCGAGGTGCGCCAGGCCGGCCACGCCTTCATCGAGATGAAGCGGCGCATCGAGCGGGCGATGGAACAGCGCACGACCATGCTCAACGGCGTCAGCCACGACCTGCGCACCATCATCACCCGGTTCAAGCTGTCGCTCGCCCTGGTGGAGCAGACGTCGGAGGTGGAAGACCTCCAGCGCGACGTCGACGAGATGAGCCGGATGCTGGAGGCCTACCTCGCCTTCGCGCGGGGCGATTCCGGCGAGGCCGCCGTGCCCACCGACATGCGGGCGATGCTGGAGGATCTGCGCACCGACGTGGAGCGCCTCGGCGCCCACGTGGCCGAGGTGAAGTTCGACGGCCGCGCCATGGTGACGCTGCGGCCGGACGCGTTCCGCCGCTGCCTGTTCAACCTCGCCGCCAACGCCGCCCGCTACGGCGAGACGGTGGCGATCCGGGGCCGCACGGAGGCGCGGTCCTTCCTCGTCTGCATCGACGACGACGGTCCGGGCATCGCCGTCGAGAGCCGCGAGGAGGTGTTCAAGCCCTTCGTCCGCCTCGACGATGCGCGCCAGGATGCCGGCGGATCGGGCCTCGGCCTCGCCATCGCCCGCGACATCGCCCGCGCCCATGGCGGCGACGTCGCCCTTCACGACAGTCCGCTGGGGGGATTGCGCGCCACCGTCCGCATCCCGGCGTGACCGTCCGATCCCTGTGAATTTTGTTGCGTCCGGGGTGTCCCCTCGGGCGCTGAGCAATGCTATGACCGGGGCCGCTTTACAGAGAGAAGGGCCGAACCCCGGTCCCGACATACGCGAGTACGCCATGAACCCGCTGGGTCCCGTCCTGATCGTCCTGCTCCTGCCGATCTCCGCCATCGGCCTCCTGCTCTACACCGATACCGGCATCGAGCCGGCGCTGTTCACCGCCACCGTGAAGACCTTCGTCGCCCTGTTCGCCATCGCCGGGATCCTGTCCTACGGCGCGAGCCGGCTCGCCGCCCGCTCGGAAGGCTGACAACCGCGTCTCCGGACCGGCCCCGTGGCGGGGCCGGTCCTGCTCTGACGCAACGGTGACGATGGGATCGAGGACGACATGAAGGCCGCCCTCGCTCGCATCTCTGCGTCTGCCCGGCAGAACGACGATAGTCGCAGATCTCGCGGGCCGCTCGGGTCCCCTCTCCTGGAAGGAGAGGGACAGGGTGAGGTGTGCGACCTTTTCGGAGAGTCCACGCACCTCTCCCCAACCCTCTCCTTCCAAGAGAGGAAGCCCGTCGCGCAGATCGGCGAAGCCCGTAGATGGCGGGGGACGGTTCGAATCCTCGCTCTCTGCCTCGCGGCGGGCGTCTCAGCGCTGTCGCTTCCGGCCCTGGCCGCCGAGGAAAAGTCGGCCCCTCCGCCCGCTTCGATGCCCGAGCCCCCGGCCCGGCCCGCCGAGCTAAAGCCCGAACCGGCGCCGACACCCGCGACGGTTCCGCCGCTCCCGGACGCTCCGGCCCCGCCCGAACGCCCGGCCGAACTGACGCCCCCTCCCCCGGCCGCGCCGGAGACGGGTCCGGCTGCCGAGATGCCGCCGCCGCCCCCGCGCCCGGCCGATCTTTCGACGCCGCCGACCACATCGCCCGCCCTCACCCTGACGGTCGCCCCCCTCGACGACACCGCCTGCCGCAAGCGCCTGGAGCGCCTGGGGGCGACCTTCGAGGCGCTGCCGCCGATCTCGAACGGCCAATGCGGCGCCGAGAAGCCGCTGAAGCTCACCCGCCTCTCCGGCGACGTGGCGCTCACGCCTCCCGCGACCCTGGTCTGCAACACGGCCGAGGCCCTGGCGCGCCTGGCGACGGAGGCGCAGGAAGCCTCCGAGCGCATCCTGAAGGCCCCCCTCAGGAGCCTGTCCATCGGCACCTCCTACGAGTGCCGCGGCCAGAACCACGATCCCGAAGCCAAGCTCAGCGAGCACAGCTTCGCCAACGGCGTCGATATCATGGGCTATGGTTTCGACGGGCGTGCACCGATCAAGGTCGGCGCCGGTCTCGACGACGCATCGGAGGCGACGTTCCAGGCCGCCATCCGGGCCAAGGCCTGCGGCTTCTTCCGCACCGTGCTCGGACCGGGGTCGGATGCGGCCCACGGCAACCACCTCCATCTCGACGAGCGCGAGAGGAACGCGGGACATCGTCTCTGCCAGTAGGAGATGTGGAACGCCGAAGGGGCGCGCCGGCTTTAAGGAGCGCACCTGTCGATCCCCCGGCGAAAGTTGACCCTGAAATGGCCCATCTGCCCCTGCCGAGCGCCGTCGCGCTCATGGCCCTCGTCTGCCTGGCGACACCGGCGGCACTAGAGGCGAAGCCGGCAGGAACCACGTCCTCCGACGCGGGCAAGACCACACCCGGGGAGGCCCTGACCGTCGAGGAGATCAACGGCGCGACCTTCACGGGGTCGGAGAGCGGCGACAAGGCGGGCGACAAGAAGGCCCGCACGAGCGCGAAGGACAAACGGCCCCAGCCGCTTCTGGTGAAGGTCCAGGTGCTCCTCGACCGGGCGCATTTCTCCCCCGGCGCCATCGACGGCCGCGACGGCGAGAACATGCGCAACGCCCTGTCGGCCTACGCGGTGGCGCAGGGGCTGCCTGCGAGCCAGACCCTGAACCAGGAGCTCTTCGACAAGCTCGCCGCATCGAGCGCCGACCCGGTGGTGGTCCCCTACACGATCACCGAGTCCGACGCGGCCGGCACCTTCGCGGAGAAAATCCCCGCCAAGATGGAGGAGCAGGCCGATCTCGAGGCGATGAGCTACACCAATCCGCGCGAAATGCTGGCCGAGCGCTTTCACATGTCGCGCGACCTCCTCACCGCCCTGAACCCGGACGCCGCCCTCGACAAGGCCGGCACCACCATCACCGTGGCGGCGGTCCCGCCCCTGGAGACCGGCAAGCCGGCGAAGGACGAGGCGAAGCCGAAGAACAAATCCGAGGGCAAATCCGAGGGCAAGTCCGAGGGCAAGTCCGCCAGCAAATCCGAGGACAAGCCGGACGCTGAGAAGGGCACGGAGACGTCGAAGAAGGACGATGCGACCAAGGGCGAAGATGCGCCCAAGAAAGCTGATACTTCCAAGAAGGATGACACCCCCAAGAAGGACATCGTGCGGGTCGAGGTCGACAAGGTCACCCGCCATGTCCGTGGCTTCGGCGAGGACGGCACCCTGCGGGCCTATTACCCCGCTTCCATCGGCAGCGCGGAGAAGCCCGCTCCCTCCGGCGAGGCCAAGGTGAAGGGCGTCGCCTTCGCGCCGGTCTACACCTACAACCCCAAATACGCGTTCAAGGGCGTGAAGACGAAGAAGACCTTCTCGATCCGCCCCGGCCCGAACAACCCGGTCGGCATCGTCTGGATCGACCTGTCGATCCCGTCCTACGGCATCCACGGCACGCCCGAGCCGGAGAAGGTGGGCAAGACCGAATCCCACGGCTGCATCCGCCTGACCAACTGGGACGCCCGCGACCTCGCCACCCGCATCGAGCGCGGCGCCAAGGTGGTGTTCAAGGACGAGTGAGACCTGTTGCGGCGTGGGATCGATGGTTGGGGCGCCGTCGACCCATAGGGGTCACGGTCTCACCCATCGCAAGGCGTCGATCAGAGCGCGGAGCGCTGGCGTGACCTGCCTGTTGGGATAATAGAGGTGACAGCCCGAGAAGGGCGGGCACCACGCGTCGAGCACCTGAACCAACGTTCCGGCCGCGAGATCGGCTGCGACCTCGTCCTCCAACATGTAGCCGAGCCCCGCCCCCGCGCGCACCGCCGCAGCCGCGAGGGGGCCGTCATTGACGATGAGCTGTCCGCCCGCGCGCACCCGTATCTCGCGGCCCTTGTCTGTGTCGGTGAACTCCCAGGGCAGGAGGCCGCCGCCACCGATCAGGCGGTAGTTCACGCAGTTATGGGCCTCCAGGTCGCTTGGGGTCGCCGGCCGAGGATGGTGGGCGAAATAGCCTGGCGTGCCGACGACGACCGTGCGCAGGTCCGGTCCGACGCGGACCGCCACCATGTCCTGCTCCACCGTGTCGCCGAAGCGTATGCCGGCATCGAAGCCGGCCGTGACGACGTCGGCGAGGCGATCGTCGATCACGACCTCGACCGAGACCGCCGGGTGTTCGAGCAGGAACCGTGGCAGGGTCGGCTCGAGGATGGTGCGGGCGGCGTAGGCGAACGTCGTCAACCGGAGGGTGCCGGACGGCGCGTCGCGCCAATCGGCCAACGCCGCGAGGCCACGCTCGACCTCTTCCAACGCCGGGCCGAGCGAGCGCAACAGTCGCTCGCCGGCTGGCGTCGGGGCGACGCTACGCGTCGTGCGCGCGAGCAGGCGCACACCCAGACGCGTCTCCAAGCCTCGCATCGCATGGCTGAGGGCCGACGGCGACAGGCCGAGTTCGGCCGCGGCCCGCGTGAAGCTGCGGGTCCGTGCCACCGCCGCGAAGGCCGCGAGATCGTCGAGTGCGCCACGCCGCATTGCTGCATTCCATTCACAGACCCTTGCCGCCGGCAACGGCTAATCGCCTGGGGGCGGTATCGCTACCATCCGCCGGATCATTAGCGAGGCTCAACAATGGATTTGACGCATTATCGGACGCTGGGCCGCTCGGGACTCGCGGTGAGCCCCCTGGCCTTGGGCACCATGACGTTCGGCACGGCGCGCTGGGGGCTCGACGAGGCCGGCAGTCGCGCGGTGTTCGATGCCTATGTCGAGCGTGGCGGCAACTTCGTCGATACGGCCGACGTCTACGCGAGTGGCGGCAGCGAGACGATGGTCGGTCGTTTCGTCGCCGAACGCGGCCTGCGCGACCGGCTCGTCCTCGCCACCAAATCGGGTTTCGCCACCGGGAGTGGACCGCACGCGGGTGGTTGCGGCGCCAAGCACGTCCACGCGGCGATCGACGGTTCGCTGCGCCGCCTGGGAACGGACTACATCGACCTGTACTGGCTTCACGTCTGGGACGGGATCACGCCGGCGGAAGAACTCCTCGAAACGATGGTCGGCCTCGTTCGTGCGGGCAAGGTTCGCTACTGGGGTCTGTCGAACACACCGGCCTGGTATGCCGCCAAGCTCGCGACCCTCGCCGCCTCGCGCGGTCTGCGGGGTCCGGTCGCGCTCCAGTATTTCTACTCGCTCGTCAATCGGGAGGTGGAGGACGAGCACATCCCGCTCGCGGCTGAATTCAGCATGGGCATGGTGCCTTGGTCACCTCTCGCCTACGGGTTGCTCACGGGCAAGTACGACCGCGCCACCGTGGAGGCGGCCGGCCCACTCGCGGGTGGCCTGCCGAAAGACGCGGCGCAGGCCGGTGAGGCGCGCCCGGCCGACGACAAGCGCCTCGACGGCGCGAATCCGTTCGGCGACCGCCTGTTCACGCCGCGCAACTGGGATATCGTGGAGGCCGTCCGCCGCGTGGCCGACGCGATCGGACAATCGCCGGCCCGTGTCGCGCTCGCTTGGGTCGTGGGCAAACCGGGCGTGGCCTCGACCCTGATGGGCGTCAGCCGCGCGGCACAGGTCGCCGACAATGTGGCGTCCCTCGGACTCGTACTGGAACCCCAGCACCGTGCCGCCCTCGATGCGGCCAGCATGCCCGCCGAGCCGCGACTGATTTACGCCCTGGCGCAACCGCCGTTGCGGCAACAGGTCGTCTTCGGAGGTGCGCAGGTTCACGCTTTGGCAGACATCTCTCGATGCCGCTGACATCCGCCTAGAGCGGTTTGCTGTAGAACGCGCGAGGGGCCGTGCCAGACGTCTCGCGCGCGAGGGACAACAGGGATCGTTGTCCCCTCGAACGTCTGATTTTACGCACCGGCTTCCACGAACCGTCCCGTCTCAAGACCACCCGGGATGGACACGGCCTCGTCATGCCGTTCTGGTCGACGACAGGCGAGCGCCGCATCCGGTCGCCCCGGACGATGTTCCGCCAACGGCACCGGCCCGACGCGCCCTCGGTGGCCGTTCACGCCGTCCGGCCAATCACGTGCCAACGCCGAGCAGGCTCGCGTCGCCGCGGATACCGAGAAAGTCTCACATCCTGTCGGCTAGATCGTTTGTTTGCGCCACTGCGGATCTTCGAGTTTTCTCCGTGCCATGTGCATCAGATCGTCCCGCACCGACTTCGTCGCGCTGAACGGGATGTCGAAGTTCAGGCTATGATAGATCAGGCCGAGGACGGTGCTGTAATCGGGGTCGTCAGCGCCGCCGTCGATGAAGTCCAAGACCCATCGGTAGACCGCTTCATGGTCCGATGGAGAGGGATCGTCGCCGACGACCAGCCGGCCTCCGGTGATCCACTCGCTCCGCAATGCCGCGATGTCCTGCGCCGTCGGGTTTGTCATGCCGCCTCGTGACGTTCGAACAGGCCAGGAAACGACCGCACCGATCGCCCCAGCCGACCACCTCATCCTG
The DNA here is from genome assembly GCF_001422895.1 of Methylobacterium sp. Leaf106. NCBI lineage: Bacteria > Pseudomonadati > Pseudomonadota > Alphaproteobacteria > Hyphomicrobiales > Methylobacteriaceae > Methylobacterium > Methylobacterium sp. Leaf106. Next base: position 421,047 of record NZ_LMNB01000023.1, on the reverse strand, counting down.
AGGTGCCGAAGCGGAGCGGAGGCCTCGAAGGAGGGCTCCAGTTCGCGCAGCGGGTTCTGGAGCCCTCCTTCGAGGCCGCTGCGCGGCACCTCAGGATGAGGTTAATGCGTTGGACAAACAACTCAAACAGGCTCCAACTCGTCGCCGATTTCAGATCGCAAAATCGGTCACCGCCTTTGCGAAACCCGCTCATCGCCGCGCCCGGTCCGCCGAGCCGATGCTCGCCAGCGCCAGCATGCCCGCGTCGCCGAGGAAGGCCAGGGCGGCGGTGGCGAGCGCGCCCTGGAGCATCGGCAGGACGTTCTGGTTCTGCAGCCCGGCGACGATGGGCGTGCCGAGGGTGGAGGCCCCCGCGAGCGCGCCCACCGCCGTGGTGGCGATGGCGAGGACGAGGGCCGTGCGCAGGGCATCGACGAGGCCCGGCATCGCCAGGGGCAGTTCCACGAGCAAGAGGATCTGGAGGCGGGTGAACCCCAGGGCTTGCGCCGCCTCGCGTGCCTCGGGCGAGACCGCTTCCAGCGCACCCACCGTGCCGCGCAGGACCGGCATGATGCCGTAGGCGACGAGCGCCAGCAGGGTCGGCGGACCGCCGAAGCCGAGGATGGGCAGGGCCAGGGCCACCATCACCACCGGCGGCACCGCCTGCGCGGCGGCCGCGATGCCGTCGATGCCGCCGCGCAGGGACGCCGCGCCGGCGCGCGTGGCGAGGATGCCGAGGCCGAGGCCGAGCAACGCCACCAGGGCGAGCCCGGTCCCGGCGAGGGCGAGGTGATGCGTTGCCAGGGCCAGCAGGCGCTCCGCGCTCAAGCCGCGTCGCGGCGCCTCCCCGAGGCCCGAGACGATCCAGGCCGCCACGGTCGGATGGCTCATGGCGGCGAGGGCCGCCCCGACGAGACCGGTGGCGAGGGCGGTGCGCAGGCCGGGCCTCATGCGCGCCACCGTGCCCGGCAGGAGGCCTCGACGGCGCTCAGCGACCCTTCCGCTGCCAGGGACAGGAGGATGATGGGGATGGCGCCCAGCAGGATCAGGTCCGGGGCGAATTGAGCCATACCGTCGAAGACGATCCGCCCGAGGCCGCCCGCTCCGATGAGGGCGCCCAACGTCGCGAGGCCGAGGCTCTGCACCGCCGCGACCCGCAGGGCGCCCACGAGCATCGGCGCGCCGAGGGGCAGCGTCACTCGGGCCAGGATCTGGGCCTTCGTCAGACCCATGGCCTCGGCGGCATCGATGGCGGCGGGATCGGCGGCGCGCAGGGCCGTGCCGATCCCGCGCCAGAGGGGCAGCAGCAGGTAGGCGGCGATGCCGAGGAGCGCGGGCCACGGACCGAGGGCCGAGAGGCCGAGATCGCGCATCGCCGGCACGGCGCGCAGCACTCCGCCGACGAGAGCCACGAGGGCGCCCAGCAGGGCGACGGCGGGGATCACCTGCACGCCGCTGACGAGGAGCCCGACGAGCCCCTGCGCGGAGCGCCAGAGAGAGAGGAGCACGGCCGCCGGGATGGCGAGGGCGATCGCTCCCCCCGCCAGGAGCAGGTGCTCGGCGATGGCCTCGTGCACCGCCTCCCGCCGCCCGGCATATTCCACCGCCAGGGACAGCCCGTCCAACCCGCCGCCGCGCCAGGCCGCGACCAGGAATCCCGAGGCTGCGAGGATGGCGAGCACGCCGAGCCCTCGGCGTCGGACCCGTGCGATGCTGCCTCCGGCCAGCGCGAGGAGGCAGGACGAGGCCAGCCAGAAGCCGGAGCCGAGGCTGGCTCTCGCGGCCGACGGCATGGAGGACACGATCCGGGCCGCCTCCGCGCCGAGGCCGAGCAGGAACACGGCCCAGGCCGACAGGAAAAATCCCAGGGCGAGAAGGCCGCCCGTCCGCCGGGGCAGTGTCGTGCCGACGACGAGGCCGGCCAGCGACAGGAGTGAGACGAGGCCGATCGACCATTCGTGGAACGCGGACGCACGGACGGGATCGCCGGGCAGGAGGCGGTTTGCAGCCACGTCGAGGAGCGCCATCCCATGGAGGGACGCGACGAGAAGTCCGGCCGCGAAAAGCCCGGCCCATGGCGCTCGATGGCCCGTCGCATGGCGCATGAAAGCGGGTGGCGATGGCGCTCTCACCCGATCAGTCCGCGCTCGTTGAGGTAGCGCCGGGCGACCCGATCCGCGACCTCGCCGTCCACGGTGATTCGCCCGTTGAGGCCGCGCAGGGTCGGTGCATCGAGGCCGGCGAAGACCCGCGCCAAGGCCGGACCGATGGCCGGGTAGCGCTCCAGCGCGGAGGCGCGGATCACCGGGGCGACCTCGTAGACGATCTGGGCCGCCTTGGGATCGCTCATGACCACGAGATCGAGGGCGGCGAGCGCCCCGTCGGTGCCATAGACCATGCCCGCATTGACCCCGCTGATCCGCTGCGCCGCGGCCCTGGCCGTCACCGCCGTGTCGCCGCCGGGCAGGCTGACGATGCGGTCGAGGGGCAGGCCGAAGCCGTAGGCCGCCTCGAAGGACGGCAAAGCCGCCGGGCTCTCCACGAACTCGGTGGAGGCCGCCAGCAGGATGAGGCCGTCATTGGCGGCCCTGGCGAAATCCGCCATCGTGGCCAGATGCCGCGTCCGTGCGAAATCCCCGTTGAGGGCAATGAGCCAGGTGTTGTTGGCGGGCGCCCTGGCGAGCCAGACCAACCCCCGTTCGGCGTCCTTGCGCCGGATGGTCTCGTAGGCCTCCTGCGGGATCTTCCAGGCGGGATCGGTCTCGGTGCCGGTGAAGAACGCGCCGTTGCCGGTGTATTCCGGGTAGATATCGACCTCGCCGGAGAGGAGGGCCTCGCGGACGATCAGGGTGGGGCCGAGGCCGAGCTTGCGGACCACCGGCACGCCGAGATGCTCCAGCACGAGGGCGATCATCGCCCCCGTGAGCGCGCCTTCGGTGTCGCTCTTCGAGGCCACGACGAGGGGTCGCTCCGCCCGGGCGGAGGTGCCCGCCGCGACGGCCCAGCTGACAAGGAGTGCCAGGGCACCGCGCCGGTTCGTCGCTCCGGGCGCAACAGGTCCCGCCGATCTGCGTGAAAATGTATCGTCCGATAACATTAACCCGATCCTGAACCTCCGCGGCCACTTTCTGCGCCTTGACACGCCAAGCGGAACGGGCGACGGCTCGACCGTTGCCGCAGGCGCTAAACGTCATTCTCGCCAACCTCACGGATGGCAAGCCTGTAAGGCTCCGGATGACGGCACCGTTCCAGGCCGGAACGAATCGAAGGGAAGAATCCCCAGCGTGAGTGCTGAACAGAACGACACTCTCCTCGACGGCGCCAGGGTTCTGGTGGTGGAGGACGAAGCCGCCATTTCCATGCTGCTCGAAGACATGCTGCTCGATTTCGGGTGCACCGTCGTCGGGCCCGCGGCGCGTCTCGCGACGGCCCTGGAAATGGCACGGAGCGAGACCTTCGAGGTCGCCATCCTCGACGTGAACGTCGCCGGCGAACCCATCTATCCGGTGGCCGAGGCGATCACGGAGCGCAACCTGCCCATCGTGTTCTCGACGGGGTATGGCGGCGCGGGAATCCGCGAGCCGTTCCGCGACCGTCCCGTGGTGCAGAAGCCGTTCAGCCAGGCGGATCTCAAGCGCACGCTGATCGCCGCCCTCGCCGCAGCGAGGAAGTAAGCGGCCACCTTACGATGTGCGGAACGGCCGTCGCGCCGCCTCACATGCCCTCGATCGCGAAGGCATCGGGCAGGTGGCGCGGCCAAGTGCGCGGTGCCACGAAGACAGCATCCGCACGCAACGTCATGGTGGCATAGCGCGGATTGCGCGCCATCCAGGCGCGCACCGCGCGCGAAAAACGGGCGCGCTTCTTCGCATCGATGGCGGTCCGGGCCGCGTCGAGGGTGGCTCTCGCCTTCACCTCCACGAAAGCGATCGTGTCGCCCCGGCGCAGGATCAGATCGATCTCCCCGCCGCTCGCGCTGAAGCGCCGGGCGAGCGGGCGATACCCCCTCATCATCATGGCGAGGAGCGCGAGGGTCTCGCCCGAATGGCCGCGCAGGTAGGTGGCGCGCCGCCGCTCTTTGGCGTCGACGAGCCTAGACATCGGCATCGGTGCGCCGGGCGAGGACGAGGGCGCGGGCATAGACCACGCGACGGGGCTGGCCGGTGGCATCGGCCACGAGGGCGGCGGCGTCCTTGATCGAGTGGCGGGACAGCGCCGCTTCGATCGCCGCATCGAGACCGGCCTCGACCTCCTCCTCCGGCGGTTCTTCCGGGTTGGTCCCGATCACCACCACCACCTCGCCCTTGGGAGCCCCCTCCTCGGTAAAGGTATCGGCCAGGGTCGCGAGGGTGCCACGCCGGATCGTCTCGTAGAGCTTGGTGAGTTCGCGGGCGACCGCCGCGGGCCGGCTCCCTCCGAGGATCGCGGCGGCATCCACCAGCATCTCGGGCAGGCGGTGGGGTGATTCGAACAGGACCAGCGTTCCGGGGATCTGCCCGAGCGCCGCAAGGCGATTGCGCCGGGCACCGGATTTCTGCGGCAGAAAGCCTTCGAAAAAGAAGCGGTCGGTGGGCAGGCCCGCCGCGACGATGGCGGTCATCACCGCGGATGGACCGGGGATAGGCGTCACCGCAATGCCCGCCTCGATCGCAGCCTGGACGAGCTTGAAACCGGGGTCGGAGACCAACGGCGTTCCGGCATCCGAGACCAGGGCCAAGGCCTCGCCGTTCTGCATCCGTGCGATCATACGCTCACGCACCGCCGCGTTCGAATGCTCGTGATAGGCGACCAGCGGCGTCGTGATGCCGTAATGCATCAGCAGGGTGCGGGTGACGCGGGTGTCTTCGGCGAGCACGGTATCGGCCGCCGCCAAAGTCGCCAGCGCACGGAACGAGACGTCCTTGAGGTTGCCGATCGGGGTCGCCACCACGTGCAGTCCGGGGTCGAGCGGTTCGGCCTCCGCCGCAAGGCCGAAAGCGGTGAAGGTGGAGACGGGCTTGGCCGGATCGTGGACCGCCTTGGAGCGGCGCGTCCGATTGTCGATTCTCTGAGTCATGAGGCGGACTTTGCCACGGGGACACGGGCCGGAGGAATGCCCGCGCCGGGGGTGTCGGCACATTTACTTTTGTCGTCCAGGCTTTAACCGTGCACGGATCGGGCGGGCGATGCAGATGAGCGACGGGGAGTACCGTGCAATGGGGAAAAGCCTTGCAAGGGGCCACGGTCCCGCCACGGTCGGTTGGGCAAGGGCCGCGGCGATCCTCATGCTCGTCGGGGGGCTTGGCGGCTGCATCGGCGGTCCCGATGGCGGCCCGCGCGCCACGAAAGCCGCGCCTAACCCGGATATGGCCGCCGCGGGCGATCCGCAGGCGACGTCATTGGGTGCAACGAAGATCGGCACCGGGTCGGTGAAGATCGCTCTCATCCTGCCCTTGTCCGGTCCGGGTTCGGCAGTCGGCGCGGCTCTGCGCAATGCCGCAGAACTCGCCGTGGAGGATTTCCAGAAACCCGACCTGCAGATTCTGGTGAAGGATGACCGCGGCTCGCCGGATGGCGCGCGCGAAGCGGCCCAGGCCGCCCTCGCCGAGGGCGCCGAGCTGGTGCTCGGACCGCTTTTCGCGGCCAATGTCCAGGCGGCGGCGGGGGTCACGCGTGGGGCCGGCAAGCCGATCATCGCCTTTTCCACCGATGCGAGCGTCGCGGCGCGCAGCGTCTACCTCCTCAGCTTCCTGCCGCAGGCCGAGGTGGACCGCGTGGTCGACGAGGCGGTCGCAGCCGGCCGCCGCTCCTTCGCCGCGCTGATCCCCGAGAGCAGCTACGGTAATGCCGTGGAGGCGCAGTTCCGCGAGGCGGTGGCGAGGAAGGGCGCCCGCCTGGTGGGAATCGAGCGCTACGCGCCGGGCGCGCCCGCCCCCGCGATCTCGCGCCTCGCCGGCCTGATCAACGGTCCCGGCGCCCAGGCCGATGCCCTGTTCCTGCCGGAAAGCCCGGAGGGCTTGGCCGTCGTCGCACCCGCGCTCACCAAGGCGGGGTTTTCTCCCGGCCGGGTCAAACCCATTGGCACGGCGGTGTGGAACGATCCACGCGTCTTTGCCGTCCCCGCCCTGCAGGGCGGCTGGTTCGCAGCAGCGGATGCCAATGGGTTCAACGGTTTCTCGCAGCGTTATCAGGCGCGTTTCGGCTCCGTGCCGCCACGCGTGGCGACGTTAGCCTACGACGCCGTCTCGCTCATGGCGGCGCTGACACGGCAATACGGATCGCAGCGCTTCGCCGACGTCACCCTCACGACGCAGGCAGGCTTCTCTGGGATCGACGGCACCTTCCGATTCCGGCCGGAGGGGGTGAGCGACAGGGCGCTGGCGATCTACGAGATCCGTAGCGGCGCACCAACCATCGTCAGCCCGGCCCCGCGCACGCTAGGCCCCTCCGGCACATGATGCGGTTTGCGCATCAGGTGTGGCAGAGGAAGGCCCTACCGAGGGTGATCGGGTAGGTCTCACCGGGATCGCCGCTGCAATAGGTCATGAGCGGCAGGGCGCGGCGCAGCATCAGGCAGCGAGTTCCGCCACCACCGCGTTCAGAACCGGCGCACCGCGGGGGGTCGCGGCGATACGGCCTCCATCCAGACGGGCGACGAGCCCGTCACCGATCAGGGCCTGGATACGGACCGGATCGAGTTGGCGACCCTTCAGCATTGCATAGCGGGCCGGATCGACCCCTTCCCTGAGACGCAGGCCCATCATGAGGAACTCGTCGCCCTGGTCGGCGGCCGAGAGAGTTTCGGTCTCGACGATGCCGTGGCCGTCGCGCTCGACCCGGGCGAGCCAGGCTTCCGGCGCGCGTTCGGTGACCGTACCGATCCGCCCTTCGCCGGTCACCAGCCGGCCATGCGCGCCGGGACCGATGCCGGCATATTCGCCATAACGCCAGTACAGGAGGTTGTGCCGCGATTGCGCGCCGGGGCGGGAATGGTTGGAAATCTCGTAGGAGGAGAGCCCGGCCGCGTCACAGACCTCCTGCGTCACGTCGTAGAGCGCTCTCGCCATGTCGTTGTCCGGTGGGACGAGCTTGCCGGCGGCGTGAAGGCCGAAGAACGGCGTCCCTGGCTCGATGGTCAGTTGATAGAGCGACAGGTGCTCGGCCGCCCTGGCGATGGCCTCCCTCAGCTCGGCACGCCAGGCGACCGCGCTCTGGTTCGGCCGCGCATAGATGAGATCGAAGGAGTAGCGCTCGAAATGCGCGGCGGCCATCTCAACCGCCGCCATCGCCTCTGCAGCCGTGTGGAGCCGCCCGAGGGCCTTCAGGGAGGCGTCGTCCATGGCCTGGACCCCGAGGGAAACGCGGTTCACGCCGGCGGCCCGATAACCGCGAAAACGGCCGGCCTCGACGCTGGTCGGGTTCGCTTCCAGCGTCACCTCGATATCGGGCGCCGCGCCCCAGGCATCGTCGATGGCCTCAAGCAACCCCGCGACGGTGCTCGGCTGCATCAGTGACGGGGTGCCGCCCCCCAGGAAGATGCTCGACACGGTGCGGCCCGGAACTCGCGCCGCCACATGGGCGATCTCGGCCCGGAACGCCGCGAGAAAGCGGACTTCATCCACCGGCGCGTGACGGACATGGCTGTTGAAGTCGCAATAGGGGCACTTCGAGGCACAGAAGGGCCAATGGACATAGACGCCGAACCCGGCATCGCGGGTCGGGTGGTCCGGGCCTGAACGATCGGTCATCGGGCGGATGTGCGCGCGGCTGGGGATTTTGGCAATGGTGCCGGGACGATCCACGTCTACCGCCTCACCTCCGCATGCGGCCGAGGTGAGGCGTAAAGAAGCTCGCCCGCCCGTTCAGCCGGGCCGACGCAGGCAGCTCGCAGCCAGAAGCACGAACGCGCGGGCGCGGTGCGACAGGGCGTTCCCGCTCTGCCAGTCGACGCCATGCTTCTCCTCCGAGGAGATCTCGCCGAAGGTGCGATCGTAGCCGTCCGGCAAGAACATCGGGTCGTAGCCGAAGCCCTGTGAGCCGCGCGGCTCCACGAGATCGCCGAACACCCGACCCTCGAACGTTTCGGTATGGCCATCCGGCCAGGCGATGACGAGGGCAGAGACGAAGTGAGCTCGGCGGGTCGCGGCGCCACGCTTGTCGAGTTCGGCCGCAATGCGGGCCATGGCGCCGGAGAAGTCCTTGTTCGGACCAGCCCAGCGGGCGGAGAACAGGCCGGGTGCACCGTCGAGGGCATTGACGCAGAGGCCGGAATCGTCGGCGAAAGCGGGCAAGCCCGAGGCCTGGGCTGCGGCGATGGCCTTGATCGCCGCATTCTCGGAGAACATTGTACCGGTCTCATCGGGCTCGGGCAGACCGAGTTCGCCCGCCGAGACGGCCTCCACGCCGAACGGCGCCAGCAGCTCGCGCATCTCCACGAGCTTGCCGGGATTGTGGGTGGCGATGACGACCCGCCCTGTGAGAATGCGCGGCTCGCTCATGCGATTGCCTGCTTCTGAAGGGAAACGAGCTGCTCGACTCCGCCACGGGCCAGCCGCAGCAATTCGATGAGTTCGGCCTCCGAAAAGGGCTTGCCCTCGGCGGTGCCCTGCACCTCCACGAGGCCGCCGGAGCCGGTCATGACGAAATTCGCATCGGTCTCGGCGGCGGAATCCTCCGCGTATTCGAGATCGAGCACCGGGGTACCCTTGTAGATGCCGCAGGAAATCGCGGCGACATGCTCGCGCAGGGGGTCGACCGAGATGATGGAGCGCCCGCGCATCCAGGTGAAACAATCGTGCAGGGCAATCCAGGCTCCGGTAATCGCAGCGGTGCGGGTACCGCCATCCGCCTGAATCACATCGCAATCCACGGTGATCTGTCGCTCGCCGATGGCGGGAAGATTGGTGACGGCACGGAGCGAGCGGCCGATCAGCCGCTGAATCTCCTGCGTCCGCCCGGAGGGCTTGCCGGAATTCACCTCGCGGCGAGTGCGCTCGTGGGTGGCTCGGGGGAGCATGGAATACTCGGCGGTGACCCAGCCCTTGCCCGAGCCGCGCAGCCATGGCGGGCCGCGTTCCTCGAGGGAGGCCGTGCAGAGCACTTTCGTCTGGCCGAAGGTGACGAGGCAGGAACCCTCGGCATAGCGGGCGACGGCGCGCTCCAGGGTGACGGTGCGCAGTTCGTCGTTCGCGCGCTTCGAGGGCCGCATGGGCACTCTCCTTGGTCGAGTTCCGGATTGATCGTCCGGGCTCTTAGGCCCCGGTTTGTCCACCGGCAAGCGCGGCCAGAATGGAGAGGAGCGCGCCGACGGGGACGCGCCCCCAACTCACGGCTCAGTAGCGGTAGTGGCGACGATGATGATGACCGAAACGGCGGTGATGGTGGTGGTGGCCGAATCGACGGCCGTAGTGATGGCCGAAGTGGCGACCGCGATGGTGACCGAAGTGACGGCGATGATGCCGGCCGTGATGGCGCCAGTGACCACCACCGTACTGGACCTGCGTGGCGGCCACGTTGACCGAGCCGGCGACTTCGCTGGACACCGCCATCGGTGCGGCTTGGGCGCCGCGCGGAGTACCGAGGATCATCGCGCCCACCAGGGCGACCACGATGGCGAGGGTCTTCGCCATGGCGGACAGGGTTGGGTTCTTCATCAGGACGGACTCCGTTCCGTGAGTTACTCGTATCGCCGACCGTATTGGTGCGGATGCGATGGAACGCGCGCTCGCCTGGAAAGGCAGCATGCGCTGCTCCGAATTTATATTTTTTGTTTCGGGATTAAGCAGAAGGCGCGCTTCCATCAGACGATTTTCCTAGCCACACGACCACGCTGCGTCGTCGCTTGCTAAGCAAATGGGCAAGGCACTGACGGCGAACAGAATATGAGCATTCGCTCGAGCACTTCCTGGATGCCCATTTAGGGGCGCTTATTCGGTAGGCAGAAACATTCCCGCGCTAAGGATTCTCTATCCCTGCGAGTGAAGCGTCCGCCTCGTTGCGGCTGGATCCCGCCGTCGATGGCGCCTGGCCCCACGACCATGGCTGGCACACGTTATGCTAGCGGCGATTCCGGCTACGAACGGCCGCGAACGATGTGAGGGGGAGACCCGGCCGTCGGATCGCTTGAGGGACGAGAGGCTCGAAATGACGAAATATAAGCTCGAGTATCTATGGCTCGACGGATACACGCCGGTGCCGAACCTGCGTGGCAAGACCCAGATCAAGGAATTCGACGGCTTCCCGACCCTCGAGCAGCTTCCGCTTTGGGGCTTCGACGGCAGCTCGACGATGCAGGCCGAGGGCGGCAGCTCCGACTGCATGCTCAAGCCCGTGCGCCACTTCCCCGACAGCACACGCAAGAACGGCGTGCTGGTGATGTGCGAAGTGATGATGCCGGACGGCGTGACGCCGCATGCCTCCAACAAGCGCGCCACGATCCTCGACGACGACGGCGCCTGGTTCGGCTTCGAGCAGGAGTATTTCTTCTACAAGGACGGTCGTCCGCTCGGCTTCCCCGCCAGCGGCTACCCGGCCCCCCAGGGCCCGTATTACTGCGGCGTCGGCTACAAGGAAGTCGGCTCGATCGCACGCAAGATCGTCGAAGAGCACCTGGACCTGTGCCTGGACGCGGGCATCAACCACGAGGGCATCAACGCCGAGGTGGCAAAGGGCCAGTGGGAGTTCCAGATCTTCGGCAAGGGCTCCAAGAAGGCCGCCGACGAGATGTGGGTCGCCCGCTACATCCTGCAGCGCCTGTGCGAGAAGTACGAGATCGACATCGAATACCATTGCAAGCCACTCGGTGCGACCGATTGGAACGGCTCGGGCATGCACGCCAACTTCTCGACGGAGCATCTCCGCACGGTAGGCGGCAAAGCCTATTTCGAGGCGCTCATGGCAGCGTTCAAGGAGAACCTGGACGACCACATCGCCGTCTACGGCCCGGACAACCACATGCGTCTGACCGGCAAGCACGAGACTGCGGCGATCGACCAGTTCAGCTACGGCATCGCCGATCGCGGCGCCTCGATCCGCGTGCCGCATAGCTTCGTCAACAATGAGTACAAGGGCTATCTGGAAGACCGCCGTCCCAACAGCCAGGGGGACCCCTACCAGATCGCTTCGCAGATCCTGAAGACCGTCGCCTCGGTTCCGACTTCCGAGGAAGCGAAGGCAGCAGCCTGACACGACATCCGCCACGGCGCTCCTCGGCGCCGTGGCAATTTTCGTTCTCCATGACTGCTTCATGAGCCAAATGACGTCTTTTTAGGCACGATGCCCGATATCGACGCTGCGCTGATGATAGTCGAAGCATCAGATCAGAACCGCCGCGCTTCACCGATGCGGAGAATGAGATGGCCTGCTGAGACCGCTCATTTCAGTGGGTGCAGGAGGTCGAACTCCGTGGCGAAAGCCGCCCCAGGACGGGCCATGCAGCGCTCGACCCACGCATCGAGGACCGGATCGCCCGGTTTGCCGAACCAGGCATAAGGCGAGTGAAGCAGTAGGTCCGCCGCCGTGAAGCGCTCGCCGAAGAGATAGGGCCCCTTGGCGAGTGCTGCAGCGAGCCGCTGTCGCACCTCCACACTCCCGCGAAAAGTCGAAGCGATGGCGGGATGCGTGAGCCCGACCGCTTCCAGCAGCATGACCGGCTCGACCACACCCGAATACCACGCGTACCAGCTGAGATAGGCCCCCCGCTGCGGATGACCCAGCGGGATAGTCAGGCCAGCCTTCGGGAAGAGGTCGGCGAGGTAGAGCATGATCGCGCTGCTCTCCCAGATCGTCACGCCGTCATGAACGAGGAGCGGCACCTTTCCCTCGGGATGGGGATTGCTGGGATCGCACTGGCCGGAGCCGTCCTGGCGCGCGATGGCGACGATTTCCACCGACACGTCGTCGAGGGCGCCGAGTTCGTGCAGCAGCGCGATGATGCGGGTCGAGCGGCTTTTGGGCGAATGAACGAGGGTCAGCATCGAAGTACTCGTGTTGGCGGGGTCGACACCGATGCTTATAGACGAGCGCTACTGCCACTCTGCGTCAGTTGAACTTTGGCTCGCACGGACCGCCTCTTCCGACTGCTTCAGGCTCTGCGCATGCTGCCTGCGCCGGTGACGGCGGCCCGGCTGGCGGAGGAGACGGGCGTCTCCCTCCGCTCGCTCTACCGCGACATCGATAGCCTTCGCGCAGCCGGCGCCCATATCGAGGGTGAGCGCGGCTACGGCTACCGACTGATCGAGGACGGGGCTCTGCCGCCGCAGATCTTCGATCGAATCGAGATCGAAGCACTGGTGCTCGGCTTGTCCGAGGTCCGGCACATGGGGGATCCGGCGCTGGCGAGGGCCGCCGCCGCAGTGCTCGCCAAGGTGGCGGCGACCCTCCCCGATACCGGCCAACAGCACCTGCTCCACGCGGTCTCGAAGGTCCGGCGCTCCGAGGAGCGCTTCGCCCCCTCCCCCGCCACGGCGGTGATCCGCGAAGGGTGCTGGCGCGAAGAGGCGGTGACGATCCGCTACGCGGACGGTGAGGCGCGGATCACGGAACGGACGATCTGGCCGCTTGCGATCGTCTATCTCGACCGCAAGCTGGTGGTCCTCACTTGGTGCTGTCTGCGCGAGGCGCACCGGATGTTCAGAGTGGACCGGATCGCCGCTGCCGAACTCGCGGGCGCGAGCTTCCGGCCGAAACGCGTGGGGCTCCTGCGGGACTACCTCGCTGTGTTGAATAGAAAGGCCGCGGACGCGCCGGAGGGCTGAGGACCGGAAAGGCGCCCGGGCGAGCGCGATCAAGCGCCGAAGATCGACCAGCCGAGGCGCTTGGTCAGCTGTTCGAGGGCGATCCGGCCAAGATGGGAATTGCCGGATGCGTCGAGGCCCGGCGACCAGACCGCGATCGAAGCCTTTTCCGGTGCCACGGCGATGATCCCGCCGCCGACTCCGCTCTTGCCCGGCAGGCCGACCCGATACGCGAACTCACCCGAGCCGTCGTAGTGACCGCAGGTGAGCATCACCGCATTGATACGCCGGGCTCGCTCAGCCGAGACCACGGAATAACCGGTCAGCGGGTTGCGCCCGGAATGCGCCAGGAAACGGGTGGCGTTGGCGAGCTGCCGACATGACATGGCGATGGCGCAGTGGTGAAAATAGACGCCGAGGGTAAAATCCACCGGATTGTCGAGAACGCCGAAGGATTTCATGTAGTTGGCGAGCGCGATGTTGCGAAAGCCCGTGCGCAGCTCCGAGGCCGCCACCGCCTCGTCGATGATGATCGTGGGATCCTGCGCCAGGAACTGCATGAAACGCAGGATCTCGCCCAGGGCCTCCCTCGGCTGATGGCCCGACAGGATCACGTCGGTGACCGCGATGGCACCGGCATTGATGAAGGGATTGCGCGGAATGCCGCGCTCGCGCTCCAGCTGGACGATGGAGTTGAAGGGGCTGCCCGAGGGCTCGCGTCCCACCCGGCGCCAGAGACGGTCGCCGGCCATGCCGAGTGCCAGGGTGAGGGTGAAAACCTTCGAGATGCTCTGGATCGAGAACGGCGTGTCGCTGTCGCCTCCCGCCGCCACGTGACCGTCCGCATCGATGACGACGAGACCGAACGCCTTCGGATCGACCCGGGCGAGTTCCGGTATGTATGTGGCGACCTCCCCCCGGTCCGGCCTGTCCGCCATCTCCTCGGCGATCTCTTTGACGACGGTGTCGAGGTCGGGCACGGCGGCGTGTTCCTCCGAACGGACGGGAGCGGCGGGTCCGTCAACCAGACCCGCCGGCCACGGCGAGCAGGCTCGCGAGGGCGGCGACGCAACGCAAAGGCCGTTCCGTTCGGGCGGCAAACGGATTAGCAGACCACAGGGCGGCTATGCCTCACCGGTAAAGGTTGTGCCCGGGCTCCGGGCCGGACACAATCGGCGGTCAGGAAACACCCAGTGACCGAACGCGCGCATCCCTATTCCTCGTCGCAGCAACTTCAGGCCCTCTCGGCCCTGAACGAGCGGACACGCGAGATCTTCCGGCAGATCGTCGAGAGCTATCTCACGACCGGCGAACCGGTGGGGTCACGCAACCTCGCGCGGATCCTGCCGATGGCCTTGTCCCCGGCCTCGATCCGAAACGTCATGGCGGATCTGGAGCATTCCGGGCTCATCTTCGCGCCCCACACCTCCGCCGGGCGCCTGCCGACGGAACTCGGCCTGCGCTTCTTCGTCGACGCCATGTTGGAGATCGGCGATGTCGGCCGCGAGGAGCAGGAGCGGATCGAGGCGCAGATGCGCGCCGCCGCGTCGGGCCACACCTTCGAAAGCGCCCTCGCCGAGGCCTCGTCGATGCTGTCGGGCATTTCGCGGGGGGCGGGCGTGGTCGTCACGACCAAGAGCAACGTCCATCTCAAGCACATCGAGTTCGTACGGCTCGATCCCGCCCGCGCACTCGTCGTCCTCGTCTCCGATGACGGCTCGGTGGAGAACCGCCTCCTCGACCTGCCGCCCGGCCTTCCGGCGGGCGCCCTGCAGGAGGCCTCGAACTACCTCAATGCCCGCTTGCAGGGGCGGACCCTCGGAGGCTTGAGAGCGGAAATCGAGGCTGGCCGCGAGGCGATGAAGCGCGAACTCGACGTCATCACCGAGCGGCTGGTCGATGCCGGTCTCGCCACCACGGTCGGGCCGTCAGAGGCACGCCAACTGATCGTACGCGGCCAGGCGAACCTGCTCGACGACCTGCGCGCGGTGGAGGATCTCGAACGGATCCGCCTGCTGTTCAACGATCTCGAGACGCAGAAGGACGTCATCGAACTCCTCTCCCGCGCCGAGGGCGGCGAGGGCGTCCGCATCTTCATCGGCTCGGAGAACAAGCTGTTCTCGCTCTCGGGCTCATCGATGATCGCGGCGCCGTTCCGGGACGGTTCGCAGAAGATCGTCGGTGTCGTCGGCGTGATCGGTCCGACCAGGCTCAACTACGCACGGATCGTTCCGATGGTGGATTACACCGCCAGGGTGGTCTCGCGGATGCTGGATCGAGGCGGCCGCTGAGCGAAACCAGGCACCGTGAGGGCCGGCTCGCCCGAGCCGAGTGGGCCGCGCGAAGGCACACCCGTTTCTGCCTTTGAGAACCTGTGACGCGCCGAAGGCCCGAACGACCAAGCGGTGTCGGCGGCGGAAACCACGAACCGAGAGATGAAGGCGACAAAACAGGATCGCATGCCGATGCCGGCGGAGGATGAGCCTTTCGCAGAGAGCGACAGATCGGTGGAAAAGCTTAAACGTAGAAACTCCGGATCGGCAATGACAACCGATCCGGAGCCTCTGGACTTACTTTCGCATCATCACGTCGCGGCTGTTGAGCACCAGTATCGCTATGGCCGGCATCGCGGCTACGGACGACAAAGGAAGATGCTTCGCCCTGCGGCGGCTCCCCTCTCGGGGAAACCGCCGATCCGAGATCAGCCGCGAATGACGTCCACGATTTCGTAGGTATCGGGATCGACGATGACGATGTCATCATCGACGAGGACGTAGCGGTAGTCTTCGTATTCCGGCACGATCCGAACGATATCCGGCGGGAGGTCGTAAAGGGTGTAATTGCGAGCAATGGCGGTCCCCACCGTCAGGGCGAAGGCACCGGCGGCGAGGCGTGGAATGCCGCGACGCAGCACGTTCTGGCGAAACTCCGTCCGCTGCGGAGCACCAAGCCGGCCATAGGCTCCGCGCACGGCGCCACTGTCGCCTCGTCCGCCACGATCTCCACGCCCGCCCCTGTCACCGCGATCACCCCTCTCGCGATCCATCCGCTCGCCACGGTCCGCCTTGCCGTCCTTCATGTCGCGATCGGCCTTGCCGCCTCGCTCCATGCGCTCGCCCCGGTCCGGCTTGTCATCGCGTTCAGGCTTACCATCGCGATCGGCCTTGCCGTCACGATCGGGCCGGCCTGCATCTGTTCTTCCGCCGGCGCCCGGACGTTCACCCTGCTCCATGCGGCCATTCCGGTCGCCACCGCCCCGTTCCATCCCGGCAGATCCGCCACGCTCGCCCGCCGGACCGCCACGTTCCCCCGGGGAACCGCCACGCTCCGAACCGCCTGCCGCTCCACCACGTTCCGCTCCGGCGCCACCGCCGCCACGCATTCCGGCGCCACCGGCCGATCCCGCACCACCCGCGCCGCCACCACCCGGCGCCCCGGCTCCTGCCGCGCCGCCGCCCGCACCGCCTCCACCGCCGGCTCCAGGCCCACCTTGGGCGAAAGCAGTCGCCGCACCGACGACCAGAACGGCAGCCGTCATCGTACTCCGCAAGAGCTTGCTCATATCGATCAGTCCATTCTCATGTGGAACTCAGACGCCGACAGGCGCCGATGCGAAGCCGAAACAGAAAGACCGGCAAAACCGTTCCTCATTTTTTGTAACATGACGCCTCTCATCATGGAGACCGCTACGCTCAAGCACGCTCAAGCTTGAATGATGCGCCTTTCATTGGACGGGCGCGCTCGCCTATCCTTTGGCTCTGAACAGCAAACCGCCCCGGCGCGAAGAACGGCTGACATTTCAAGCGCGCTGTAGAAAAGCCGCGCTTAAGCCCTTGTGAATCGTGGACCGGTGCTTAACGTCGCCGCCCAAGAGACCTACTCCGAAGGTCCTGCTCGAAGTCTGGGAGTCCACATGTCCGACGCTATCGCGATCGATCCTTCGCGGCCCGACGATCCGGAAGATCGCCGTCGCCGCATCTTCGCCATCGTCGGCTCGTCGTCGGGCAACCTGGTCGAGTGGTTCGATTTTTATTGCTACGCCTTCTTCGCCCTCTACTTCGCGCCGGTTTTCTTCCCAGAGGGTGACGATACCAGCCAGCTCCTGAAATCCGCGGCCGTGTTCGCCGTGGGGTTCTTCATGCGCCCCATCGGCGGCTGGTTGTTCGGCCGCATCGCCGACCGTCTCGGCCGCAAAACCTCGATGATGATCTCGGTGCTGATGATGTGCGGCGGATCGCTGATGATCGCCGTGTTGCCGACCTATGCCAGCGTCGGGCACTGGGCTCCCGCCCTGCTGCTGCTCGCGCGCATGATCCAGGGCCTGTCCGTGGGCGGCGAGTACGGCACCAGCGCGACCTACATGAGCGAGGTCGCCCTGAAGGGTCAGCGCGGGTTCTTCGCCTCGTTCCAGTACGTCACCCTGATCGGCGGCCAGCTCCTCGCCTCGCTGGTGCTGATCATCCTGCAGAGCGTCCTCACCGCCCAGCAACTCACCGCCTGGGGCTGGCGCATCCCGTTCTTGATCGGCGCGATGGCGGCTGTGGTCGCCCTGTTCCTGCGCTCGTCGCTCGCGGAAACCGCCACGAAAGAGGACATGGCCTCGAAGGAATCCGGCACCTTCGCCGCCCTCTTCAAGCATTGGCGGGCGTTCTGCGTGGTGCTCGCCTACACCGCCGGCGGCTCCCTGAGCTTCTACACCTTCACCACCTACATGCCGAAGTATCTCTTCAACACGGCGCATATCGACAAGATCACCGCCTCGCAGATCTCCACGGCGGCGCTTCTCGTCTACATGGTGATCCAGCCCTTCTTCGGCTGGTTGTCGGACCGGATCGGCCGCAAGACCAATATGCTGCTCTATAGCGGGCTCGGCACGCTGATGGTGGTGCCGCTGATGACCGCCATCGGCGCCACGACCAACCCATACCTCTCGTTCGGCCTGATCATGATCGGCCTCACGGTGATCAGTTTCTACACCGGCATCAGCGGCATCGTGAAAGCCGAACTGTTCCCGACCCAGGTCCGCGCGCTCGGCGTCGGCCTCTCCTACGCGGTGGCGAACTCCATCTTCGGCGGCACGGCGGAAATGGTGGCCCTGTATCTGAAGCAGATCGGCTCTGAGAGCAGCTTCTTCTGGTACGTCACGGCGATGCTCGCCATTGCCTTCATCGGCTCGCTGATCATGCCGAACCCCAAGCGCCACGGCTATCTCGACGGCGACGGCACCGTAGAAGAGGCGCTGATGCGCAAGTCGCGCCGGGTGCTGCCGGCCTGACACGACCAATCCCATCCGCCCCCTCCCGGGCGGATGGGGCGATGGCGGAACCAACTCCCGGGTCCGGCACGGAAGATCGCGAAGCGTCCAGCGCTTATCCGGCCTCGCCCATGATCGCCCGCCTCTGCCGGTCGAGTTCCTCGCTGTAGCGCTTCAGCGTGTGGCTCTCGGTGAGCAGGCCAACCACCCGGCGCGAGGCCGGATCGTCCACCACCGCCAACGCCTCGCTCTCGGCACCATCGAAGGCAGAGGCCGCCTGCTTGGCGTTCATGTCGGCAGTGAGGAACACGTCGGCATAACGCATGGCCTCGGCGAGAGCGGCCTCGCCATCGGCGGTAGCTAGGGCATGGGCCTCGGGCACCAGCACGATCCCCGCATAGCGCCCTTCCCCGTCGACCAGCACCACGCGCGAGGGCGAGCCGAGGGGATGGGCTTTCAGGAAATCCCGCAGCGTCATGTCGACCGGTGTGGTTTCGACCTCGCGGCGCATGAGCGCCCCCACGGTGAGCGACCGGATCCAGCCGATATCGTGCGCGCTGCGGATGCTTTCGCCGCGAAGGTGAAAGCGCCAGGTGGCGAAGGAATAGCCGAAGGTCTTTCGCACGGTCATCGACGAGGCGATCACGGCCACGAGGACGAGGCCGGTTATGGGAAAGCTGCCGGTGAGTTCGAGGGCGAGGAACGTCATCGTCAGCGGGCCGCCGATGACGGCCACCGCAAGCGCGCTCATGCCGATCACCGCATAGGCGAGCGGCGTGAGGCCGAACATTGTGAGGCTCTCCAGACCGGACAATCCGTGAAGGCCTGACAGGCCGGGGATCGTCTCCGCCACCAACGCGGCGAAGAGTTTCCCCGCAAGGGCGCCGAGAAAGAGGGAAGCGAAGAACAGCCCGCCGCGAAAGCCAGATCCGATGGAGATCGCCGAGGCCGAAGCTTTGGCCACGAACAGCAGCGCCAGGGCACCGATCCCCATGGCGGGCATGTCGACATCGAGGTGGAGATGGAGCGCGCCATGACCGCCGGAGAGAATCTGCGGCGAGACCGCGAGAGCCAGGGCGCCGACGCAGAGACCGCCGAGGGCCGGCGCGAGGAAGGACGGCAGACCGGTCGCCCGCACCCCCTGCTCCACCAGGGTGACGCCGCGCATGATCAGGATGCCGAGCCCGGCGCAGGCAAGACCGAGGGCGAGGCTCGGCAGGGTGTCGATTCCCGTAATCGCCCGGGTCGTCAGGGCCTCGAACCCATTGGCGCTGACGAGGGGGCTTTGCGTCACCAGCGCCTTGGCCACGAGGCTGCCGCACAGGGCCGCCACCACGACCGGTGTCAGTGTGGCAATGGAGTAGGTGCCGATGATGAGTTCGAACGCATAGAACGCCCCCGTGAGCGGCGCGCCGAAGGCGGCGGCGATGGCAGCGGCCGACCCGCAGCCAACCAGGGTCCGTAGATCGGAGCGGCGCATCTCGAAGGCGACGCCGAGACGGGAGGCGAGGCTGGCGCAGATCTGGGTGAAGCCGGCCTCGAGGCCGACCGAGGCACCGCTGCCGTTCGAGATCACGTTCTGGGCCGCCACGGCGACGGACCCCTTCACCGAGAGCCGCCCCCCATGCAGGGCATTGGCCTCGATGGGATCGACGATGGGCCGTTGCGGGCCGCCGCGCCAGCGCGCGAGCCCGAAAGCGATGAAGCCGATAGCCAAGCCGCCGATGGCCGGGCCGAACAGGATGAGGAGCGGATCCACATCCGTCGATGCGCTGAGGCGCGCGCCGTGCGGCAGGCGATAGAGGATTTCCCGCAGGCCCTGAGTCGTGAGGCTCATGGCCGAGACGGCGATCCCGGCGATGGTTCCAACGCAGGCGGCCAGGATCACGAGGCCGAACTCGCTGCCGCGCACCAGGGCGCGCAATCGGCCGGGCACGTGAACCAGCATCTGGCCGGCGGGAAATCCACGGCGCGGCACGCTTCTTGGCTTCATCGACCGATGGGAAAGAGTGAGACGAAAGGGGTGGGAAACAGCCGCCACCTTAGGGGGCAAAGGCCGGAGGCGTCGACCGGTTTCCGGTGTGAGCCCGACTGCGCGCGACAATGAGTTTTCCCCATTCTGCATTCCCTGCGCCGCAGGCGCTTGAAATGCCCGCGGCCTCGGGATACATCGCAGCCCGAGTGCCGCTGTAGCTCAGTTGGTTAGAGCGCTTGATTGTGGATCAAGAGGTCCCCCGTTCGAGCCGGGGCAGTGGTACCATTCGACCTTCCGGGCGCGTATGAAGACGCCCAGCAAGGCATCGGGCACGGGTTCGCGTCACGGACTTCCATGAGGTCCGACGGCCGAGACGCCATCCCTCCATCGAAAGACTGGAATCGGCGATGCCGTAAGTGTCCGATGGACACGGAGCGGGTCCGATCGAGCGCGCGATAGCGCGGCCGTTGCCTCGACTTACGGCCAAGCTGCCTCAAAGCGGCCATCGACGCCACGGGATGAGCACAAGCCTAGCCGTTTTGTCGCCACAACTGTCCTCGTAAATGCCGATGTGCGCCACCACACGGAGACGAGTCGATCAGATGCGGGTTCAGAAGGTCGGATCATCACGAATTTCCCCTCCCTCGCGCCGCTTCGGCGCTGGCGGTGACGTCGCGACATCGTCCGATGCTCTGACCCTCAAGAATCGCGTCGGCCGCGACCATGGCAGCCGCCCCGCACTCACGCGCTCCGTTATCGCGATGATGCTGGTTGCCGGCGGCCTCAGCGCCGTCGTCCTCAACGGCACCGGCACGAGCGGCTTTGGCGCCGTGGTGCAGTCGGCTCAGGCGATGACCGAGCCGTCGATGCCCAAGCCCAGAATTCAATCGTCTGTACCGGCGGTCCTCGATGCGGCGCCCACCGTGCTCACGGCGTCCTCGGCATTCGCTGCCGTCCACGACCTCGACACCGAGATCGGCTCCAATGCGGTCGACCGGGTGTCTTACGATTATCTGCTCACCGAGAGCGCCGTCGGCGACCCGAACGACATCCTCGAATTCGGGCCGATGAAGATCCGGCGCCACCTCGTGCAGAAGATCGTCCGCGCGGCCCAGGCCGTCCAGACCGATCCTGTCCTGCTGATGGCGGTGGCCGACAAGGAATCGAGCTTCATCACCGAAGTGCAGGCCAAGACCTCCTCGGCCACCGGTCTGTTCCAGTTCATCGAGCGGACCTGGCTCGGCGTCGTGCGCGACTTCGGACCGAAATACGGGCTGACGCAGGAAGCGGCCCTCGTGGTCTCCGGCGACAATGGCAAGCCGAGCGTCGCCGATGCCGCCGAGCGGACCCGCATCCTCGAATTGCGGCGCGATCCCTACCTCGCTGCCCTGATGGCGGGCGAGATGCTCAAGCGCGACGCGGCGCGAATCTCCCTGCGCATCGGCCGCGAACTCACCCTCGGCGAGGTCTACCTCGCGCACTTCCTCGGGCCGGACGATGCCGAGGAATTCCTCGCCAGCGTGGTCGACAAGCCGAAATCCGCCGCGGCACAGATGCTGCCCGGCCCGGCACGCGCCAACCGCACCATCTTCTTCGCGGCGCAGCGCGGTCGTCGCAAGGCCGCAAGCCTGTCGGTGGCCGAGGTTCACGAGAAGTTCGAGACCATGATGAGCACCCGCGGCGCCCGCTACCGCGATGTCCGCTCGCTCTCGGGCGTGATGGCCTATGCCGACGCGTCGGCCGAGTAGGCGCGCGAGACCGATTTCCATCTTCATGCTGTCCGTCGCCGGCACGGACCACGCGCCTTACGGCCGCGTTCGCCGCATGCCGGCCCCTCTTGTTGTCCATTGGGCAACTGACGCCGAACTCCCGACGTTGAGCTTGCAGTCGCGCAGGTCGTGCGGGGGCGGATTACGAAAGTCGGAGGGATGACGTGCTCGATCCAAAAGGCCCGTTGAAGGATCGGTCCCCCACACCGTTCAAGGCCGCTCCCGCCAAGCGCGCCGGTCACGATACCCTCGCGCCCAGCCTCGCCCTGGATCAGATCGGCGAGGCGCTCGCTTCCTTCTATGACGACCTGATCGCCGAGGGCATCCCCGAAAATCTGGCGGCCCTCGTTCGTCAGGTTCCTTCGCCGGACGCTGCGGCCGAGCCGGAGCCCGTCGTCTCCGCACCGGTGCGCAAGTCCGGTCGCCTCGCTTTAGTGGTGGAAGACGACGCGTCGACGCAAGGTCTGGCGGTCGCCCTTCTCGATGAGACCGAACTCGACACGATCGGCTGCAGCTCGGCGGAAGAGGCGCTCGCCGTGATGCGGGATCGGGGTGGGGACGTCGCTCTCGTCTTTGCCGATATCCAGCTCTCCGGTGTCATGGACGGCCTGCAGCTCGCACGGGCCGTGGCCATGCTGTGGCCCACGGCCCGCATGGTCGTCACCTCCGGCCGGCGCGCCCCGCGACCGGACGCGTTGCCCGAGAGAGTGGTGTTCATCCCTAAACCCTGGCGACCGCAGGACGTTCTGGTGGAGGCCGAGCACGCCACGAGCAATCCTCCGCCGGCCGTACCCTGATGGACGGCTGCGCACCGAGACATCGACTCGGGCCGCACGGTCCTTCATCCAAAAACATCCCTGTCGAGCAGGCCCGCCGACCATTGCCCCGGCGATGATATCCAGGACAATGCTGCGCAGGCGTGGCGGCGGAATCCTGCTCCGCCACGGAGTTGGGCGCACCTCTTGCATTGCGTCGATCCAAGAGAGTGGTACCGACCGGTGCCGCGGAGCCCGTCAACGTGCCGATACTGTCCGTCCGACACATCACCACGTACCGCTACCGCCAGCCCGTCGGGTTGGGCGAGCATCGAATCATGTTCCGGCCTCGCGACAGCTACGACCAGCGCCTGCTCGCAGCGACGTTGAAGATCACGCCGGAGCCCTCGTCCCTGCGCTGGCTTCACGACGTGTTCGGCAATTGCGTCGCGGTGGCCACCTTTCAGGGGCGGGCCTCGTCCCTCATTTTCGATTGCTCGATCACCCTCGACCATACGCCTGAACTGGCGCCGGAATTCCCCATCGCGCCGCACGCGGCTTTCTACCCCTTCGGCTACGGCGCCGACGACATGCCCGATCTCAGCCGCTCCATCGAGCGCGAGCATCGCGACCCGAAGAACGAGGTCGATGCCTGGGCGCGCAGCTTCGTCCCGCCCGCCGGCCGCGTCGGCACGCAGGAATTGCTGGCCGACATGACGCGCCATGTCCGACGCAATTTCGCTTATCTCGCCCGCTCGGAAAAAGGCGTTCAGGATCCCGTCACCACCCTGCGCCTCAAGCGCGGAAGCTGCCGCGATTTCGCGGTGCTGATGATCGAGGCCGTGCGCGCTCTCGGAATGGCCGCCCGCTTCGTCTCCGGGTACCTCTACAACCCGCGCGGGGACCGCAACCGCCATGTGGGCGGCGGCTCGACCCATGCCTGGGTCCAGGTCTACCTGCCGGGCGCGGGCTGGATCGAGTTCGACCCCACCAACGGCATCGTCGGCAACCGCGACCTCATCCGCGTCGCCGTCGCGCGCGACCCGCGCCAGGCGGTGCCGTTGCACGGCTCCTTCTTCGGGTTTCCCGCGGACGATCTCGGCATGTCGGTGAGTGTCGAGGTCGACGAAATCGAACCGGGTTCCGTCGAGCAGCGCACACCGGATCCGATCCTCGTGCGTTGACGACGATCACGCCCCTGTCGCCGGACGGCGACCGGGTTCAGACCAGATTTTTACAGACATGGGGCCATTACGATGAAGATCAGGACTGGGTTCGACATCGCCTTCGAATCGGTTCAGCCGACGCCCATGATCCTCGAACTGAGCGTGCACCCGTCACGCATGCCGGATGTGATGACGCCGCACGTCATCAGCTTCAATCCGCCCATCCCCTTCCAGGAATACCGGGACGTCTACGACAACATCTGCACCCGCATCGTCACGCCGGTGGGGCGTCTCGACATCTCGGCCGACTTCACTGTCTATGACACGGGAATGCCGGACGAATACGCTCCCTACGCACAGCAGATCGATGTTCAGAACCTGCCGAGCGACGTGCTGGTCTACCTTCTCGGCAGCCGCTACTGCGACACCGACAAGCTCTCGGAGACCGCGTGGTCGTTGTTCGGCGGAACGATGCCGGGCTGGTCACGGGTCCAGGCGATCTGCGACTACGTCCATGACCGCATCCGCTTCGACTATATGCTCGCCGACGCCACGCGCACCGCATGGGACGGCTTCATGCAGAGGCAGGGCGTGTGCCGCGATTTCGCGCATCTCGCCGTCGCCTTCTGCCGCTGCATGAACATTCCCGCGCGCTACTGCACCGGCTATCTCGGCGATATCGGCATCCCGCCCGTCCCCGACCCGATGGATTTCTCGGCCTGGTTCGAAGTCTATCTCGACGGGCGCTGGTACACGTTCGACGCCCGCCACAATACGCCGCGCATCGGCCGCATCGTCATGGCGCGGGGTCGCGACGCCACCGACGTCGCGATCACCACCAACTTCGGATACTCGCACCTCGCCCGCTTCGACGTGCATACCGACGAGGTGTACTGATTTTGGAAGCTCACGTTAACGAGATGTGAAATCTGCATCGGGGGGTGGAACCACCGCCCTACGCTTACGCTTGTATAGCAAAGGTTACCGCACAGCCAAGGCATCCGACCATGAAGACGTTGGCGACCGCTCTTGCAGGCATGATGGGTGCTTGCATCCTCGCTTCCACCCCCGTCCTCGCCGCTTCCTCCTACGATCCGTTCGGAACGGGTGGCGACGATTACTACCCCGAGACCGAGTACGCTCAGCCCTCCTACGATCCCTATGGCTATCAGGGCACCGTCGGCCAGGGCGCTCAGGCCGCTCCCCAGGCCCAGGTCGCGCCGATCCCGCGCGAGATCGTCGGCTTCAACGGCGCATACAAGCCGGGAACCATCGTCGTCTCGACCGCCGAGCGACGTCTCTACTTCGTCCTGCCGAACGGCGAAGCCATCCGCTACGGCGTCGGTGTCGGCCGCCCGGGCTTCACCTGGTCGGGCACCAAGACCGTCACCGCCAAGCGCGAGTGGCCGTCGTGGACTCCCCCGGCCGCGATGATCGCTCGTCGCCCCGACCTGCCGCGCTACATGGCCGGTGGTGTTGAGAACCCGCTCGGCGCACGTGCCATGTATATCGGCAACACCGAGTACCGGATCCACGGCTCGAACGAGCCCGACACGATTGGTCAGGCCGTTTCCTCCGGCTGCATCCGCATGACCAACGACGACGTCACCGATCTCTACGAGCGTGTGAAGGTCGGCGCTAAGGTCGTCGTCCTCAACTGAACGACATCCGGCTCAAGATACAACGCCGCGTCATCGCTGGATGGCGCGGCGTTCTTCGTCGTCGGCTCGACCCTTACGGGACGACGCGCCCCACTGCCGTCTGAGGTGCGCTGAAGGACGCGATTGGCATGTCGCAGAAGCAGCGCGCGCCGAGCGGACGCGGCCCCGGCAGGGGACAGGAATAAGGCTGCGGCCCGGTGATGCCCGATTGAACCGCATCGCAGTTCAGGCCCACGGCCCGGCGGGGCGGGGGGCCGCGATCGTCGTAGTAATCACGGCGCGGCGGCGGACGGTAATAGCCCTCGTCATCGTATTGCGCGCTGGCGGCGCCAGCGGAGAGCACACCAGCCAGAGTGAGGGCCAACAGGCCGAAACGCTGGGCGGAGCGCGAAAAACCAGGTCGCATGGAGGATCGCCCTCTTCGACGAGCCCGAAATCCGGGCGGGGCGCCAGGGTTAGGAGACCGCTCGCCGCGGTGCAAGCGCCGTGTCGCACGTCGTTCGCTGCCGTCGCCGACGGGACTACGGCACCGGCGATCGCGCGCCTTTCAAAGAACCGTGAGGGAGGCGATCGGCAGCCACGCTTCCAGTTCGTCGCCGTCGACGTCGCCATCCACGAACCAGCGGCACAGGGCCCTGTCGTCCACGATCTCGACGACGGTCATGGTCGCCTCGTTGTCGTCCGACCCCACGTAATCACCCGGCTTGATGGTCATCGATCCCCATTCCCCCGATCTGCGCCGCCTGTCGATCCTGAGCTTTAGTCTCGAGCCTCTCGAGCAAGGCTCCCGCACCGCACAGGGCATGGCCTCGGGAGCGATGCGGGAGTTTCTTATGCCGTGCCGGTTCGTTTGAGAACTGCCTTAGCCCTCTCTGGCTCGGTCCGGATCGTCCTTCCGGACATCTGATGTTCGTAGGCCAAGGCGGGCGCGCGTCAGGCTGATCTAACCAGGAACCCGACGATCCGGCGGACCAGGGGCAGGACCAGGAGAAGCGTCGGGAACGCCACCACCCAGGACAAAGCCCAGGCCGGCGGCCAATGGTCGAGGAAAGCCGCGTCGGCCCCCGAAGTCTTGTAGGTGGCGATCGCCGAGACGACGAGCGTCATCAGGACGGAGAGCACCAGAGGCATGAGGAGCCACTGACTGCTCTGTGGCAGGCATCCGCGGAGACGGAACGATTGCAGGCGGTTCATGATAACCCGACGTCTGGACCGTAATCCGGGGCAGCACTGACACCGACCGGATGACGGATCGGAAAATGCGTTGCTTGACGTCAGACGCTTACGGCACGCGCTCGGCGCGGCGAAACTTGACTAAGACAGCTTGGCCGGGACCGTCAACAACCGAATATCGAGCCGGATCATCGAGCCCGTCTTCCGAAAAACAGCGAGGCCCGCCTCACCGTGCGGGCGGGGCGGGCCTCTACCGTCGGACGGATCAGATCCGTCGCATTTCGAAACTATCAGGAATTTGCGTTGCGAATGGCCTGCTCGGCATCGGCGCCGGCCTTGCGAGCGGCTTCCGTACCTTGTTCCATCGCCTTGCGGGTGTTCTCGGCAGTCTCCTGCATAGCGGCCTTGGCCTTCTCGGCACCCTGCTGCATGGCGCTCTGCGCTAGGCCACCGAACTCCTTGGCCTGGGCCTGGATCGCAGCGAACTGGCTGCGGACGAACTCGGCTTGATGCTGCATGGCCTCCTGCAGGTCGCGCGAGCGAACCAGCTTCTGGGCGAGGTCGAAGGCGGCATTCACGTTCTGCTCGGCGAACTCGAAGCCGCGAGCGGAGACGTCATGCGCGCTCGTGCGGGCCGTATCGGCCGAGCCATGAACCGTGTCGGCGGTGCGGCGGGCCGCACCGATGAACGAATCGAAAGCCTTGCGGGCCTGATCGACGCTCTTTTCGGCAAAATCGCGCATTTCAGCAGGCACTTCATAGTTCGGGGTGTTGCTCATGTCCGTCTCCTCTGAACTTGCTTGTTGATCGTTTGTTGTGCGCTGCACAATAACACATCGCCTGCCCTATGCCACCCTCGTGCGTGGCATTAAGGATGACAAAAGGTAAACGCGCACCGGCAGCGCTTGGTGTCTATATCGGCGGCGCGTTGCGGGTAAAAAAGAGCGCGAATCACTTACATGCCAGGCGAAACGGGTACGGATGTTCGAAAAAGGGGCTGAAGAACCGACGTCCGGCCCCGACCCGGACCTCGGCGACCTCGTCAGACACTGGAGTGGTGATTCGCGGTTCGGGCTTCGTCTGAGCGCCCCGGATGCCGTTTGGCTCGTGTTGGACGGGACAGCGGAGCGAGTCCTGCTGGCTTCGACGGCGGCAAACGGCCTCGGCCGTGCGATCGGCACCGACGAATCGGGCCGGGTCGATGCAATTCGCCTGTGCGACCAGGTTCGCCCGCGCCGTCTCCCATTGGATCGGCCGACGCTGATGAAGCTTCGGTTCGAAACGCGCCGTCTCGGAGCGGCCACGACGTGCCTCGTATTGCGGACGAAGGACAAGTCGGGGCGCAACCTCCTGATCGTGGCGCTTCTCGACCGCTTGCCGAACCACCGCGCATCGCCACAGAAAGCCGTCGTGGAGCCCGCCCTCCCGCAGGCCGAGGAGGCGCCAGAGCCTGCGCGCCTGTCCCCGGTCGCGGAAGGCGTGCCTTCGCCGCAGGACAATCCTTCGATGCAGACCGGCCGCCTGGTATGGCGCAGCGATGCCGACGACAGGCTCACCGACATTTCCGGGGCTGCCGCCGCGTCGGTCAAACCGGCGATGCTCGGCCGGACATGGTCCGCCCTGTCACAGACCCGTACGCTCCTCGATGCGGAGGGGCTCCTGCTCGCCCTCGCCCAGCGCCGCACCTTCCGGGCGATCTCCGTCACCCTGCAGCCGGACGGGGCGCCGGATGCGATGGATCTCGACATCTCCGGTACGCCGACCCGGCGCGCCGGAGACGAGTTCTCCGGATTCAACGGCTTCGCCATGGTCCGCCCCTCCGTGTCCCCCTCGGCAGAGGATGTCGTGACGAGCACGGGCGATGCGGAAGCGTCCCCCGATCAGTCTCCGAGCGAGCGACCCGTCCCGGAGGCGGCAGGCGGCATCGGCACCGTTGCCGATCCAGCCGAGGTGACGGCCCCCGTCGCCACTCTATCCAATGGCACCGGGTCGCCCGTTTCCTCCGGGGTTCCGGCAATCGAGGCGGCGGCGCTACCGCCCGTCGCCGAACCCTCGCCCGGTCTCGTCGCCGACGCGGCGAGCCCGGTGGTGGACGCGGATGCCCCCCCCGCCCCGCCGCCGCTCGTTTCGGAGGCCGACGCGCCGCCGGAACCGGTCGAGTTCGCCACCGAGCCTTCGTCCGACGCCCAGAGCGGTTGGCCGACGCTCCAGGACTCTCATCTGTCGAGCCACGAGCATGCGGCGTTCCGCGAGATCGCCCGCGCCCTGGGCGCGCGCTTTGCGGGCGATTCCGAATCCGATGAAGAGGTCACGACGGACGACGAACGGCCGGCCAGCGGATCGGTGACCCCGTTCCCCTCCGCGATGGCGCGCAATGTAGAACCGGCTCCGGAAGGCCCGAACGCCGCCGTGGCGGCGACGCTCGAACGGTTGCCCGGCGGCGTGATGATCTATCGCGACGACAGCGTCCTGTTCGCCAATGGTCGCCTGCTGACCATGGCAGGGTTCGCCGATCTCGCCGAGCTCACCGCGTCGGGTGGCCTCGACAGGCTGTTCGGAGGGCTCATCCCACACGAGCGGTCGGCGGATGGCGCGCCCGCTCTGCTCACCACCCAGGCCGGTGACCGCCTGAGCGTCGATATCCAGGCGTCCGAAGTCGACTGGACCGGCGCGCCGGCCCAGCTGCTCCTCGTCCGCGATGCGGTCGCGGGGGAGCCGGCCCGCGAGCGCGCGGCGATGCAGATCGCCGATGCCTTCGCCGGTGCCCGCGCCGCCGACGCGCAGGCCGTGCTCGACAGCCTGGAAGACGGCGTCGTCACCCTCGACCGGAATGCCCGGATCATCGGGCTCAACCGCAGCGCGGCGGCGACGTTCGGTCTCGACCCGCGCGAGGTCGTCGGTGCCGGCATTCTCAGCCTGTTCGCGCCGGAAAGCGCCGTGGCCGTGCTCGCCAGCGTCCATGGCATCGCCGGCCCGGCACAGGCGGCTCAGTCGCAACCGGTGCCCGATGTCATCGCCCGGGCGGCCGCCGGCATGCTGCCGATGCTGATCCATGTGGCGCCTCTCGCCGGGCGGGACGACGGCCGCATGGTGATGACCGTCCGGGACGTGCGCGCTACCAGAAGCGTCGAAGCTGAATCCTCGAACGCCCGGCGCGCGGCGGAATATGCCAGCGCGCGCAAGTCGGATTTCCTCGCCCGGATCAGTCATGAGATCCGGACGCCGATGAACGGCATCCTCGGCTTTGCCGACATGATGCTGGCCGAGCCGTTCGGCCCCATCGGCCATGAGCGCTACCGCGACTATCTCGGCGATATCCACGCCTCGGGCACCCACGTCCTCAGCCTCGTCAACGACCTGCTCGACCTCGCAAAGATCGAGGCCGGGCGCCTCGACCTGTCCTTCGAGGAGGTGCCCCTCAACGACGTCGTCACCCATTGCGTGGCGATGCTGCAGCCGCAGGCGATGCGTGACCGGATCGTCCTGCGCACGAGCTTCTCCCACGACCTGCCGCCCCTGGTCGCCGACGAGCGCTCGTTGCGGCAGGCCGCCCTCAACATCATCGCCAACGCCATCGCCTTCACCGAGGCCGGCGGGCAGGTCATCGTCTCCACCACACTGGCGGACCGGGGCGAGATCGCCCTCCGGGTGCGCGACACCGGGATCGGGATGAGCCCGGACGAGGTGGAGACCGCCCTCGAACCGTTCCGGCAGATCGCCGTGGCGGCCTCGCCCAAGGGGCGGGCGGATGGGCGAAGCACCGGCACCGGCCTCGGCCTGCCGCTCACGAAGGCCCTGGTGGAGGCCAATCACGGAAGCTTCCGCATCGAGAGCCGGAAGGACGAGGGCACATTGGTGGAAATGCTGTTCCCGCCCCAGGCGGCGGTCAGGACCGCCTGACCGTCGAGGCGGGCGCGGACTCGTCTCACGGCCGGGCATCTGCCATCATCGGCGGGCCATGCGGCGTGCGTCGAGCCTGCGACGCGCGGCCTGCGGAGGACCGGGCCCCATGCACTCTCCATGACGAGACGCCTGCCTCCGATGGCCGTGACGGCCCTGATCCTGGCGTTCTGCCTGTCGGCCGAAGCCGCCGAGCCCGTCCGCATGACCCTCCTCACCAACCGCACGGGTCCCGGCGCCGCCATCGGCGCGCGGGTGGCCAATGGCGTTCACGATTACCTGGAGATGCTGAACCAGCGCGATGGCGGGATCGGCGGCGTGCCCTTGCAGGTGGAGGAATGCGAGGTCGCCTCGGAGGTCGAGCGCGCCCGGGCCTGCTACGCCGCCGCGCAGGCGTCCGGAACGGTCCTGATCACGACGCCGGACCGGGGCATCACCCAGGACCTGCTGGAACCGGCCGCGCGCGACCGGATCCCGATCCTGTCCCTCGCCGACGGCTTCCCGGCCGGAACGCGCGGCGACCTGCTTCCATGGGTGTTCAACCCCTCCTCCACCGTGCTCGGCGGCATCACCATCGCGATCCGGTATCTCGCCAATAGGCTCGGTGGCCTGTCCGAGCTGCAGGGCCTCTCCATCGGCCTCGTCTACAGCCATGCGGGCGCCGATCCGTCCGCCCTCGTCATCCTGCAGGAACTCGGCACCCGGTATGGGTTCTCGACGCTGCTCTTCGCCGATGACGAGACCGAGGCTGGCAAGGCCGCCCTGTGGACACGCATCGCCGCCGCGCGCCCTGACCATGTCATCCTCCTCGGCCAGGGCACGCGGAGTGGAGTTTCCATCGAGGAGGCCCTGAAGGTCGGCTTCCCGCCCGACCGGATGATCGCCCTGCGCTGGCCCGATCAGGACGGCATCCGCCGCACCGGCTCGGCGAGTCGCGGCTTCAAGGAGGTGAGCCGCCACGCTTTCGGCGATGCTTTCCCCGCCTTCGATGCCATCGACACCTTCGTCGCCGATCGCGGATTGTCCTCGACGCCGAAGGACGGTTCGGGGGAGACCCATTATAACCGGGGCGTCTACAACGCGGTGCTCGCCGCCGAAGCCATCGCGGAGGCCCAGAGAGCGCGGCGCGGCGCACCGTTGCGCGGCGCGGACGTGCGCCTCGCCTTCGAGGGCCTGTCGATCGACGACAGCCGCTGGAAAGGACTCGGGCTGGCGGGCTTTGCCCATTCCCTCACCTTCACCTGCCGCGATCACGGCGGACGGCCTTCCGGCTTCGTGCAGGTCTGGGATGGCGCGAAATGGCTCCGGGTGGCCGAGGGGGTTCCGCAGATGAGCGACATCGTGGATGCGCGCCTCGATGCAGTGGTGGCTGAGTTCCGGACGGCCAACCCGGCATTGCCGGCCCGCGCCGAGCCCTGCGGGTCGCTTCCCTGACACGGCCTGGGTTCGCCTAGGCCTTCCGGCACCGACTTCAACGGCGCCGATCTCCGGCCGTAAGCAACCCCGGCGCACCCCATCCGTTCTTCCGCGACAGATGGAGAAGCGCGATGCGTACAACCCTGAGACTTCTGGCCGCCGGACTTTTCATGGCCGGAGCAACCGGCGCCCTGGCCCAGACGGGCGGCACCTCGACGACCGGGCAGAACCTCGACTCGGCCGGCGCCTTCCGCAACATCACCCCCACCGGCGTCACCAAGCCCCCCGGCGCCGCGGCCGCGCCCGACACGCCGGTGAAGCGTGACGACAACGGCAAGCGGCCCAAACCGGAAGGTTCGGGCATCAAGGGGATCTGTATCGGCTGCAACTGACCTGCAGGCCACCGCTGGCGAGGAGTATTCCCCCAATTGGGGGTGCCGGCGCTGTTGGATCATGCCCCTTCGCGCTTGCGGTAAATCTGCTCCTGCGCATAAGAACAAGGTGGAAGTCCCGGCTGCGCGGTTTTCGCGATACGATCGGGCACCAGCAGGGAAAACGTCATGGACGAGAAGGTGGTCGACGTCCGCGCGGCCTGGATAGACGGCGCGCATGTGGACGATGCCGGGTATCAGGCGATGTACAAGG
Source organism: Methylobacterium sp. Leaf106 (assembly GCF_001422895.1). Classification (NCBI taxonomy): domain Bacteria; kingdom Pseudomonadati; phylum Pseudomonadota; class Alphaproteobacteria; order Hyphomicrobiales; family Methylobacteriaceae; genus Methylobacterium; species Methylobacterium sp. Leaf106. The sequence continues at coordinate 388,641 of NZ_LMNB01000023.1, read as the reverse complement.
CCTCGGTCGACGATCCGGCCGCGTTCTGGGGCGAGCACGGCAAGCGGATCGACTGGTCGACGCCGTACTCCACCGTGAAGAACACGAGCTTTGCTCCGGGCAACGTCTCGATCAAATGGTTCGAGGACGGCAAGACCAACGTCGCCTACAATTGCATCGACCGCCACCTCGCCACCCGTGGCGATCAGGTCGCGATCATCTGGGAAGGTGACGACCCCAACGAATCCAAGCACATCACCTACCGCCAGCTTCATGCGGAAGTCTGCCGGATGGCGAACGTGCTGCGCAACCGCGGCGTCGGCAAGGGTGACCGCGTCACCCTCTACCTGCCGATGATCCCGGAAGCGGCCTATGCCATGCTGGCCTGCGCCCGGCTCGGCGCGATCCACTCCATCGTCTTCGGCGGCTTCTCGCCGGATTCCCTGGCCGGCCGCATCGAAGGTTGTGCCTCGAAGCTCGTCATCACCGCCGACGAGGGTCTGCGCGGCGGGCGCAAGGTCGCGTTGAAGGCCAATGTCGACGCCGCCATCGCGCGGCTCGGCAAGGATGCGGTGGACCATGTGATCGTCGTGCGCCGCACCGGCACTGCCGTGCCGATGGAGCCCGGCCGCGACGTCTATTACGACGAGGCCGCCGCCCAGGTCACCGATGATTGCCCGGCCGTGGCCGTAGAAGCAGAGCACCCGCTCTTCATCCTCTACACATCAGGCTCGACGGGCCAGCCCAAGGGCGTGGTCCACACCACCGGCGGCTATCTCGTCTACGCCGCCATGACGCATCAATACGTCTTCGATTACCGCGAGGGCGAAGTCTACTGGTGCACGGCCGATGTGGGCTGGGTCACGGGCCACAGCTATATCGTCTACGGGCCGCTGGCCAATGGCGCCACGACCCTGATGTTCGAGGGTATCCCGACCTACCCGTCGACGTCGCGGTTCTGGGACGTAGTGGACAAGCACAAGGTCAACATCTTCTACACTGCCCCCACGGCGATCCGCTCCCTCATGGGTGGCGGCGAAGGCCCGGTGAAGAAGACGTCGCGGGCCAGCTTGCGCGTCCTCGGCTCGGTGGGCGAGCCGATCAACCCGGAAGCCTGGGACTGGTACTACCGCGTGGTCGGCGACAGCCGTTGCCCCATCGTCGACACCTGGTGGCAGACCGAGACCGGCGGCATCCTCATCACCCCGCTTCCCGGCGCCACCAAGCTGAAGCCCGGCTCGGCCACGCGCCCGTTCTTCGGCGTGCAGCCGCTCATTGTCGATGCCGAGGGTAAGCCCCTTGATGGCGCCTGCGAGGGCAATCTCTGCATCGCGGATTCCTGGCCTGGCCAGATGCGCACGGTCTATGGCGACCATGAGCGGTTCGAGCAGACCTACTTCTCCACCTATCCGAATCTCTACTTCACCGGTGACGGCTGCCGCCGTGATGCGGACGGTTATTACTGGATCACCGGTCGCGTCGACGACGTCATCAACGTCTCGGGCCACCGCATGGGCACCGCGGAGGTCGAATCCTCCCTCGTCGCCCATCCGAAGGTGTCGGAAGCGGCCGTCGTCGGCTACCCGCATTCCATGAAGGGACAGGGCATCTACGCCTACGTCACCCTGATGGAAGGCGAGGACGGTTCGGACGAGCTGCGCAAGGAATTGGTGGCCTGGGTCCGCAAGGATATCGGCCCCATCGCCTCGCCGGACCTGATCCAGTTCGCCCCCGGCCTGCCCAAGACCCGCTCCGGCAAGATCATGCGCCGCATCCTGCGCAAGATCGCCGAGGACGAGTTCTCGTCGCTCGGCGACACATCGACCCTGGCCGAGCCGGCCGTGGTCGACGACCTGATCGAGAACCGGCAGAACCGCGCGTCCTGATCGCCAAACTCCCGCAACGAAGCGGCGCATCTCGAAGGAGATGCGCCGATCGCGTCCTGGCCGGATCCCGAGCCGTCGCTTCCGTTTGACCTGACGATATCGTGACCCTGCGACGCTTGCGCTGACGCGCCTCGGGACATGAGACAAGATCGGCAGACTTAAGCGCGCCCGCTCCTTCATCGCTACAGTATTCGTCGAGACCGAGACCCCGTTCAGAAGGGTCGACGCTCCAGGGAAAGGTACGCCATGTCCGATATCGAGACTGCGCGGATTGCGCAGAACCCGCGGTTCAAGGAGCTCGTGCACGAACGCACCCGCTTCGGCTGGACGCTGACCATCCTGATGCTGCTGGTCTATTTCGGCTTCATCGGCCTCATCGCCTTCGACAAGTCTTTGCTCGCCCTGAAGATCGGGAGCGCCACGACGTCCCTGGGCCTGATCCTCGGTGTCGCCGTGATCGTCTTCGCCTTCATCCTCACCGGCATCTACGTCCAGCGCGCCAACGGCCGCTTCGACGAACTGACCGCCGCGCTCAAGCGGGACCTCGGCCGATGATCCGCTCCGCCCACCCCATCGCCCTCGGCACCACCCTCGCGGTCATTCTCGCGGGTGCCGCCTATGCGGCCGGCCCGGATATCGGCGCCGTCACGAAGGCCCAGACGAACTGGCCGGCCATCGGCATGTTCGCGTTCTTCGTGCTCTTCACCCTCGGCATCACCTACAAGGCGGCCAAGGGCACCAAATCGGCCTCCGACTTCTACGCCGCCGGCGGCGGCATATCGGCCGGCACCAACTCGCTGGCCATCGCCGGCGACTACATGTCGGCCGCCTCGTTCCTCGGTATCTCCGGCCTCGTCTACACCTCCGGCTTCGACGGGCTGATCTACTCCACCGGCTTCCTCGTGGGCTGGCCGATCGTGCTGTTCCTCATCGCCGAGCGCCTGCGCAATCTCGGCAAGTTCACCTTCGCCGACGTGGCGAGCTTCCGCCTCGACCAGACCTCGATCCGCATCATCTCGGCGGTGGGCACCCTCGTCGTGGTGGCCTTCTACCTGATCGCCCAGATGGTCGGAGCGGGAAAGCTGATCCAGCTCCTGTTCGGGCTCGAATACCTCTACGCCGTGGTCATCGTCGGCGTGCTGATGATCGTCTACGTGGCCTTCGGCGGCATGAAGGCGACGACCTGGGTCCAGGTGATCAAGGCCTGCCTGCTGCTGGGCGGCGCCACCTTCATGGCCGGCGCGGTCCTCTACAAATACGGCTTCAACCCGGAGGCCCTGTTCTCGGCGGCCGTCGCCACGCACCCGAAGGGCGACGCCATCATGGCGCCCGGCGGCCTCGTCTCGAACCCGATCGAGGCGATTTCCCTCGGCGTCGGCCTGATGTTCGGCACCGCCGGCCTGCCGCATATCCTGATGCGGTTCTTCACGGTCTCCGACGCCCAGGCCGCCCGCAAGTCGGTGTTCTATGCCACCGGCCTGATCGGCTACTTCTACATTCTCACCTTCATCATCGGCTTCGGCGGCATCGCCCTGCTGATGTCCGACCCGGCCTATTTCAAACTCGATCCGGCCGGCGCCTTCGACAAGCTCAAGGGCATGGTCGGCGGCACCAACATGGTCGCCGTGAACCTCGCCAATGCCGTGGGTGGACCGTACTTCCTCGGCTTCATCTCGGCGGTGGCCTTCGCCACGATCCTCGCGGTGGTGGCCGGCCTGACCCTCGCCGGCGCATCGGCGGTAAGCCACGACCTTTATGCCAGCGTCATCGCCCGCGGGCGCAGCAACGAGACCTCCGAGGTCCGGCTCTCGAAGATCTCGGCGGTCGTCATCGGCATCGTGGCGATCTATCTCGGCTACGTCTTCGAGAACCAGAACGTCGCCTTCATGGTGGGCCTCGCCTTCTCGGTGGCGGCGAGCTGCAACTTTCCGATCCTCACCATGTCGATCCTGTGGCGGGGCACGACCACCTGGGGTGCCCTCATCGGCGGCTTCGTCGGCCTTTTCGCGGCGGTCGGCATGGTGATCCTGTCGAAGGCGGTGTGGGTGACGACCTTCGGCAATCCGGTGGCGATCTTCCCCTACGACAACCCGGCCCTGTTCTCGATGCCGCTCGCTTTCCTCACGATCTATGTGGTGTCGAAGCTCGACAATACTGCAAGGGCCAAGCGCGAGCGCGCATTGTTCGAACAGCAGTTCGTGCGCTCGGAGACCGGGATCGGAGCCGACGGCGCTCACGCTCACTGACGGTTTCAAGATCATTCGACAAATGCTTGAAAGGGCGCGGCGGAAGCCGCGCCCTTTCTCATTCATGGCATCCCGCCGGGCGGCGGCCCGATCAATCGGCACCAAAGTGACACGTTTGCATAAAAACGTGAGTATCCTTGTGCCGTCAGCTTTTTCACTCTTGGGCGAAATCATGGCGTGAGGTAGCGTCGATCGCTCTCTTTTCCGTGAGCGGTAAGACCAGCGCGCGCCAGGACTGGGGCGACTGCGAACGCCGACGCAGTGCCCAAGTCTCTGAAGTGATGAAAGCCAGGCCTGCAAAAGCCTGGAAGTATAAAAAATTTTGGAGGTTCCCCCCATGTCTGCAACGTCAGCGGTCCCATTACCAAAGGATGCCGCACGGCCCATGAGTGCCGGCGAGAAGAAGGTCATCCTGGCCTCCTCGCTCGGCACCGTGTTCGAGTGGTATGATTTCTATCTCTACGGATCGCTCGCCGCGATCATCGGCGCCCAGTTCTTCTCGGCCTATCCGGAAGCCACGCGCAACATCTTCGCCCTGATGGCCTTCGCCGCCGGCTTCCTGGTCCGCCCCTTCGGCGCGCTGGTGTTCGGACGTCTCGGCGACCTGGTGGGCCGCAAGTATACCTTCCTCGTCACTATCCTGATCATGGGCATATCGACCTTCGTGGTCGGCCTGCTGCCGTCCTACGCCACGATGAACGAGTACGGCGTCGGCTGGGTCGCACCCGTGGCGCTGCTGGCGTTGCGCATGCTCCAGGGCCTCGCGCTCGGCGGAGAATACGGCGGCGCGGCGGTCTACGTGGCCGAGCACGCTCCTCCTGGGCGTCGCGGCTTCTACACCGCCTTCATCCAGACCACGGCGACCCTCGGGCTGCTGCTGTCGCTGATGGTGATCCTTTTCACCCAGATCTACGTCAACGCGAACTATGCACCCGTCGCCACCACCCTCGCCGATGGTTCGGCCGGGACGATCACGCCCTTCGCCGCCTGGGGCTGGCGCATTCCGTTCCTGGTCTCGATCGTGCTGCTCGGCGTCTCGGTCTGGATCCGTCTGCAGATGCAGGAGAGCCCGGCCTTCAAGAAGATGAAGGACGAGGGCACCGGCTCGAAGGCACCGTTGTCCGAGGCGTTCGGCCAGTGGCGCAACGCCAAGTGGGCGCTCCTCGCGCTTCTCGGCCTCACCGCCGGCCAGGCCGTGGTCTGGTACACCGGCCAGTTCTACGCGCTGTTCTTCCTCCAGACGATCCTGAAGGTCGATCAGTTCACGGCCAACGTGCTCATCGCCTGGTCGCTCATCCTCGGCACCGGCGGGTTCCTGTTCTTCGGCGCACTCTCCGACAAGATCGGCCGCAAGCCGATCATCCTCGGCGGTTGCGTGATCGCGGCACTGACCTTCTTCCCGCTGTTCAAGGCGCTGACCGCGGCCGCCAACCCGGCCCTGCACGCGGCCCAGCAGAGCACGCAGGTGGTGGTCAAGGCCGATCCGGCGGATTGCTCGTTCCAGTTCAATCCGGTGGGAACGGCCAAGTTCACCAATTCCTGCGACATCGCCAAGGCGCTGCTCGCGCGCTCGGCCGTGAACTACACCACCGAGCCCGCCGCTCCCGGCACCAAGGCCACCGTCACCGTCGCCGGCAAGGAGTTCGCCGCCGCCGATCCGGCCTTCGCCAAGGATATCGGCGCGGCCCTCACCGCCTCCGGCTACCCGACCGCCACCAACCCGAGCATCGTGAAGATCGCCATCGAACCAAAGGACGGCCTGTCCAACTTCGCCAAGATGATCGACATCTTCTCGGTCCAGAAGCTGACGATCATCGGTATCCTGACGATCCTCGTCCTCTACGTGACGATGGTCTACGGCCCGATCGCGGCGGCCCTCGTCGAACTGTTCCCGACGCGCATCCGCTACACCTCGATGTCGCTGCCCTACCATATCGGCAACGGCTGGTTCGGCGGCCTTCTGCCGGCCACGGCCTTCGCCATGGTGGCCCAGACCGGCGACATCTATTTCGGCCTCTGGTACCCGATCGTCATCGCCCTCGCGACGGCCGTCATCGGTGCCCTGTTCATCCCCGAGACCAAGGACAGGGACATCTTCACCTGGGACGACCGCCCGGCGCGGTAGTCCTCGAACGGGGGCGCCGGACCGGGCTCTCCGCCACGGTCCGGCGCCGGACGTGAAGCCCCTGATGTTCCGCCATGAAAAAAGGGCCCCGGATCGCTCCGGGGCCCTTTCTCGTGTCGTCCGCGCGCGAAGCCCGTGTGTCGTCAAGCGGCCTCGACGGTCTCCGCATGGGCCGCCTGCAGGGCGTGATGATCGGCCATCGTCTGCCAGGCATAGCGCATGGCGAACTCGGCCACCGCCTCGTCGAAGGCGTCGCCCTTGCCGAGATAGCCGGCGATCATCGCCGCGTCCCCGGAGCGGGCATGGGCACGGGCGAGCGTGGTGCCGCAGAGCCGGGCATAGGCTTTGGGGCCGCTCTCGGCGAGGATCTCGGCGACGGCCGAGAGCTTCTTGTTCTTGAGCTGGCGCACGTAATAGGAGCGCCCGCTCACCTCGGAATGAGCGGTGCCGAGGAACATGTCGCTGGCCGCCTGCATGATGCGCTGGCCGTCGATCACCCGCTGACCCTCGGATGCGAGGAAGAACGGGCTCAGGGCGAGCTGACCCAGGACCGAAGGCCGGGCTTCCTTGATCTGCAGGAAGAGCGGCGCGCCATCCGCGTCGGAGTAGAGCCCCACGGCGCAGACCGTGCCCACCGAGCCGATGCCCACCACCTTGAAGGCGACGTCGCGCTGCATGTAGCGCAGGGTCAACAAGTTGCGGTCGGCCTGGAGGCTCTGCGGATAGGCGAGCAACGCGGCGGCCGCTTCCTGCACCGCCTCGGTCAGGCCATTCGGCCCTTCGTGGAAGATCGTCGGGTCCTTGTCGGCGATGCGCCACTGGGCCGGGTCCGAATGGAAGGTCGCCGGGTCGAGGTCCGGGGCGTCGCCATGGCTCAGACCGTCGGCGGTCTCGGAGGCCGCATCGGCCAGGAGGCGCCGGCACAGGTCCCCATCGCCGAGGCGGCCGATCTCGTCATCGAGGTCGATGCGGCTGTGCCAGATGGCCAGGGGCGAGAGATAGGACAACTCGCGAATGTGCTCGCGATAGGCGCAGACGCTGGCGCGAGCCGCGCGATACGCCTTGTCCTCACCCTGGGCGAAGGCGGCGACGGCGACGCTGGCGGCGAGGCGCTTCACGTCGATGGTGAAATCGACGTTCCAGAGCGTCTCGTCGAAGTCGTTGATGTCGAACAGGGTCTGGCCCTCGGCGCTGCGATACACGCCGAAGTTGCCGATGTGGCAATCGCCGCAGGCCTGGACCGGGATGCCCGGAACCGGAACGCCCGCGAGATCGGAGGCCATCACGGCGGCGGCACCGCGCAGGAAGGCGAAGGGACTGGCCCGCATCCGCTCGTGGCGCAGGGGGATCAGCTCGAGCAGCCGGCCGGCATCGTTCGCCCGCAAGACAGCCAGCGGATCGCGGTCTTCGGCCGGGTACCAATCGGCATGCGACTCCCGGGGGACCGAATCGCGCAGGCGCTTGCCGGCCGCCCGGCGCTCCGCGCGATTGGAGGAAAGATACGTGTTGCTCATGGAAGATAGCCTCGACAGGGCGATGCGCGCAGGCCGTTCGCCGCACACCGCGCGGCATCAGTGCCGGAAGTGGCGATGTCCTGTAAACACCATGGCGAGCCCGGCCTCGTCGGCGACCTTGATCACGTCGGCGTCCCGCATCGATCCGCCGGGCTGAATCACCGCCGTGGCGCCGGCCTCCGCCGCCGCGATCAGGCCGTCGGCGAAGGGGAAGAAAGCGTCCGAGGCCACCACCGAGCCCTTGGCCAGGCTCTCCGCGGCGCCGATGCGCTTGGCGCCCTCCGCCGCCTTCCAGGCGGCGATGCGCGAGGAATCCACCCGCGACATCTGCCCGGCGCCGATGCCCACCGTGGCACCGTTCCTGGCGTAGACGATGGCATTCGACTTGACGTGCTTGGCGACGCGGTAGGCGAAGCGCAGGTCGGCGTATTCCTGAGCCGTGGGCTCGCGCTTCGTCACCACCTTCAGCGTCATGTCGTCGACCACGGCCGCGTCGCGGCCCTGGACCAAGATGCCGCCGGCGAGGTTGCGCATGGCGAAGCCCTTGGCGCGCGGGTCGGGCAGGCCGCCCGCGAGGAGGAGGCGCAGGTTCTTCTTGGCCGCGACGAGGGCGATCGCCTCATCGGTGGCGTCCGGAGCAATGATCACCTCGGTGAAGATCTCGACGATCCGCGCGGCCGATTCGGCATCCAGCGTGCGATTGAGGGCGACGATGCCGCCGAAGGCCGAAGTCGGGTCGCAAGCCAGCGCCCGCTCGTAGGCCTCTGCCAGGGTGTCGCCTTCGGCGACGCCGCACGGGTTGGCGTGCTTGATGATCGCCACCGCGGCGGCGCGGGCCGGGTCGAACTCGGCGACACATTCGTAGGCCGCGTCGGTATCGTTGAGGTTGTTGAAGGACAGTTCCTTGCCCTGGAGCTGGCGGGCGCTCGCCACACCGGGCCGAACGAGGCCGGGCGTGCGGTAGAAGGCCGCCGATTGGTGGGGGTTCTCGCCGTAGCGCAGGGATTGGGCGAGCGTGCCGCCGAAAGCGCGGAAGGCGGGGGCCGCCTCCATCTCCACATGGTCGGCGAGCCAGGAGGCGATGGCGGAATCGTAGGAAGCGGTGCGGGCGAAGGCCTTCTGCGCCAGCCGCCTGCGGGTCGCGGCTCCCAGCGTGCCGTTGCCGGCTTCGAGCTCCGAGAGGATCGCGCCGTAATCGGCCACATCCACCACCACCGCCACGTCGGCATGGTTCTTGGCCGCGGCGCGGATCATCGCCGGGCCGCCCACATCGATGTTCTCGACCGCGTCGTCATAGGCGCAGGGTTTCGCGATCGTCGCCTCGAACGGATAGAGATTGACCACGAGGAGGTCGATGGCGCCGATGCCGTGGGCGGCCAGCGCCGCCTGGTGCTCGGGATCGTCGCGCACCGCGAGGAGGCCGCCATGCACCGCCGGGTGCAGGGTCTTCACCCGCCCGTCCATCATCTCGGGAAAGCCGGTGATCTCCGCGACTTCCGTGACCGGCAATCCCGCCTCGCTCAAGGCCCGGTGCGTGCCGCCGGTGGAGACCAGGGCGACGCCGCGCTGGGACAGCGCGCGGGCGAAATCCACGAGGCCCGTCTTGTCGGAGACGGAAAGGAGTGCGCGGGCAACCCGCGCCTGATCATGCGACATCGTCGAGAACCGTCCGGCACAGGGCAGACTCTGCCCCTGAAACGCGGCGGGTACCACAGATGGCGCCCTATCGGCTACCGGGCCGCCTCATCGGCCACCGCAGCCTCGCTTCGGGCGGGATCGTTCCGCCCCGGCGCCTGCGCGAGGTGCAGGAATCGCCATCGCACCCGCGTGCCCTCCCCCGCCGTGACATAGAGGACGATCTGGTCGGTCCGACGCGCACCCGTCAGCCCCGCGAAATACACGCTCTCCTCCAGGGCCAGGGCCGCACCGTCGGCCTCGAACCGCCAGACCTCTCCCAGGGGCGAGGCCAGATCGATCCCTCCGCCCTCGGCCGCATTGGCCGCGATGGCGGGATGGAGGTGGAACCGGATCGCCGCCTCCGGCGGGCGCAGCCGGATGCGATTCCCCTTGTGGGCCACCGACACGAAGGCATCCTCGCCTTCGAGCCCGGCGCCGTCCGGGAGGAGGCACCAGCGCCGCTCGTGGACGATCCCGAATTCCGCGGCATAGCCGTCATGGCGGCCGGCGAGGATCAGCGAGCCGCCATCGCTCGTCCGCTCGGATTTGACCGCACGCGGGCCGCGCACCAGAACGGGTCCGATCCGTCCGATGAGCCAGTCCGACGCCCAGCGACTTCCCACCCCCTCGCTGGCGCCGAGGAACCGGCAGGACGAGGAATCTCCCACCGTCGCGGTGGAATGGGCGGCGGTGCTGCGGGCAAGGCGCCGCAGCTCCGGACCGCTCGCCGGCAGGCCGCAATTGATCACCACCCGCTGGGGGCCGCTCGACATCTCGAAGGAAAGGCAGCCGGCCCCGGCATTCATCGAGAAGGGCAGCGGCGGCGGCGCCCCCACATCGGCGACCACGACGACCCGGCCGCTCTCCAGCCGCTCGTAGCCGGAATTCGGCGCGTGCATCATCGGCTGCGCCAGGGCGCCGTCATAGACCAGCAAGGTGGCGAGATGGTCCGCCGCCGTGGCGCCCATGCCGTTGAAATGGCTCAGGGACGCATCGCCGTGGCGCAGGAGGCGCAGCAGGGGCAGCATGCGGTCGATGGCATGGAGCAAGGCCACCGGCGGATCGAGGCTGCGGCTGAGGAAGCTCTGGCGCAGGGGCAGAAGGTCGAGGAGGAGCTCCATGGCGAAGCGCGGGTCGCGGCTACGAGGGCCGCCATCCGCCATGATCTGCCGGTCGAGCTCGCGCGACAGGATGCGCGTGGCCCGGCGCAGGATCGGTTGAATGCCCTCGCAGCACAATCCGGCATAGCACAGGGCCACCACCGCCAGGAGCCGCGATTGCGGTGGCAGGCCCCGGCGCAGGGAGCGTTCGAGGTCTCTGGCGCCGCGTCCGATCGCCTTGAGAAAGGCTTGGTAGAAGGCGTGGTCCGCCCCTTCCAGCACGAGGGGCGACTGGCACAGGAAGGAGATCAGCCGCCGTGCCGCCACGGGCACGGGCGCGGCCAGGGCCTCGTCGCCACGGCCGGCGATGAAATCCGCCACGAAGGCGCGGGCATTGGCGCGTGCCAGCGCCGTGTCGGCGGCGCGCAGGTGGCGCAGCCAGCCGAAACCGTAGAACGCATCCGCCCATTCCGGCGAGGGCGGCGCGTAATCGAAGGGCGAGCGGCCGCTCACCGAGAGCGAGCGCCCCGCGAAGACGAACAGGCCGGCATAGATATCGTCGGCGAAGGTGGCGTCGCTGGTGCGCAGATCGTGCGGGGCGATCACCAGAGCGCTGACACGGGCGCGCGCGAGCAGGTCCGGGCTCGCGGTGAGGCGTGCGGAGACGCCCCGCGCCGAGCGCGCGATCTCACGCCCGACGAGCCGATAGAAACGCCAACGATCAGCCCCCCAACCCACGCACGCCTTTCCTCCAGCACCGCGACCCGGATGGCCATCGTGCCGGATGTCGTCCCATCTGGAAGCTAAGCCGTGCCTATTAACCAACAATTAAGGATGCCGATACTCATCGCGCCGCCTCGTGGCCTCTCCGCTCGGGATTTCCCCCTCCCGAGTGGCGCCGCGCACAGGGGAAAGGTTGGGCACCCCCACGGCCCGGCAAACTGTATTTTTTGGCGAACTCGGCCGGAACGGTTGAATGCTGCACAGGTTATACACAGCGCCAGCGAGTTTCGTTCCTGCAGCCTCCAGCAATGGCAGTGTGCCTGTGACTGTCATCCCCGCCTTTAAGCGCGCCGGTCTCTTGATGTCCGCCGCAGCGTTATTATGCACGTCTGGCGCTGCGATGGCCCAGAACGCTCAAGACCGTGGCCTCGGCGGCCTGTTCGAGGCGTTATTCACTCCGGCCCGCCCAGCGGTGGAAGCGCAGCAGCCCGCTCCCGCGATCGAGTTGCCGCAAAGGTCCCTGACGATCCGGCGCGAGGCGAACCGCCCGCGCCCGAAGATCCGTTACGCCGCCCTGCCGAAGAGCGAGCCGCTGCAGTTGCAGATCGGCGATCGCCAGACGCCCATCCCGCTCTCCTCCGGGCCGATGGCCGCCCTCCTCAAGGATCCGACCCTGCGCCCCGGCGACATCGTCGTGCTGAAGGACGGTGCCCGCGTCTTCACCGGCAACGAGGACAGGACCCATACCGTGCGGGATTTTGAGCCGGTGAGCCGCTCCGCTTCGGTCGATCGCAAGACCAAGGCGCTCCTGTCCATGATGATCGCCCCGGTGGGCGCACTGCCGCCCGACGAGGTGCGCAAGTTCATGGCCCGGCTGAAGAAGTCGACACCCGCGAGCGACGTGAACGGCGCGGCGCAGATTCAGACCGTCTCCATGCGGGTGATCACGCCGTAGGGCGGGCGCCTACCGCAGATACGTGACGCTATACAAAGTTCGTCGCAACTCGCTCTCCGTCACCCAGATGCGACCATTGTCGCAGCGCTCGCGGATGCCGTCGCGCATGCGGCCGCAATATTCGCCGGTATTGTCCTGGATTCGATACTGGCACACATCGCCCGCCTTGCGGCGGCCGATGACCGGGCTCGCATGGTCGGCGAACAGGTCGGGATCCTTCGGGTCTCGGTCCTCCAGGAGATACCAGCTGTAGCCCACGGTCGGCACGCGGCCATGGTCGAGCGCGTAGTCCACCATGGCCAGGATGCGGTCGAGCTTCGGCTTGCTCGGATGGCGGCCGGATTCGAGCATGTCGGCGAAATCGGCCTGGCTCGCCGCCACGCGGTAGGAGACCGGCAGGAGCGGCACCGGCAGCGGCGTCCGGCGGCAGGCCGCCTCCACATGGGCGATCCAGGCCGCGTTGAACGGATCGGCCCATCGCCCGCGCAGATGGGTCGCGGTGGCGGCTACGGCGCGAAAGCTCTGGCGCGTCGGGCGAAGCTTCGTCCGGTAGCGCAGCGAGCGCAATGTCGGCAGCACGTAGCGATAGCCGTCGTTGGACGGCAGGTCACGGTCCTCGCAATACCCGCCGATATTGTAGAGGAGCGCCGCCGTATCCTCCTCACCGCCCTCGATCTTGTCGAAATACGGTTCCAGGCTCGGGTTACCGTCCTTGGTCGCCTCCGCATTGTTGCGGCTCCAGGCGATGTCGGCCCGGTAGGCAGGGTGCGCGCGAAGATGGCGGTTCAGATGCGGGTCCGCGATCGCCTCCAGGCGCGCCGGGTCGGCGAAGTAGAATTTCGTCGCCACGTCGAGGGGCGAGACCGATTTGCCGACTCGGTGCGAGATCATGTCCGCCGTGGCGTAGGCAAAGCAGATCGCGCTCTCGCCCTGGTTCAGGGGCAGGTCTTTCGGCGAGGGCGAAATCCCCACGTCGCGGGTGCCGGTATGGATCTCGAACGGGATCGTCAGCGAGACAGGGGCGCAGGCGGGATTGCGGGCATAGGCCGGCGCCACCGGCAGGATGCGGCGGTCGATCCCGTCGGCCCCGGCTTGGCCGACGAGAGGCAAGACCGCGAACAGTCCGGCAATGGCATGGCGGAAGCCCCGCACCGTGCGCCTTAGGCTTTCCGAACCAGACGGCTCGCGAAGAACCCGTCGATCCCGCCACGGACCGCCGGGGGGGCTCCTTCGCCTACGACCCCATCGCCGGACAGATGCGAGGGCAGCGTCCGAAGGTCGCCGTCGCCGTTGATGAGCTCGCCGAGGCCGCCGACCTCCTCCGAGCGGATCGCGAGCCGTTCGAAAGCCGGATTGCGGGCGAGGAAGGCGGCGACCTGCCCCTCGCCTTCCTCGGGCTCCAGCGAGCAGGTGCAATAGACGAGACGCCCTCCCGGCTTCACCAGTGTGGCGGCACGGTCGAGGAGGCGGCGCTGCAGCCCGCCGAGGCGACCGACATCCCCGCCGGCCTTGGTCCAGGCGACATCGGGATGGCGGCGGATGGTGCCGGTGGCCGAACAGGGCGCGTCGAGGAGCACGGCGTCGAACGTGCCGGCGTCGGTCTCGGGCAATTGGGTGGCATCGCCGACGCGGATCTCTGCCTCCAGCCCGAGGCGGGCGAGGTTCTCCGTCAGACGTTCGAGGCGCGGGGCCGAACGGTCCACGGCCACCACCTCCGCCCCCGTAGCGGCGAGCTGGGCGGTCTTGCCGCCGGGCGCGGCGCAGAGATCGGCCACGCGCTGCCCCGGCCCGGCCGCGAGCAGGCGGGCGGGGATGGCGGCGGCGGCGTCCTGCACCCACCACGCGCCCTCGCCGTAGCCGGGCAAATCCGAGACCGCCGAGCGCACCTCGTGCAGGCGGATGCTGCCGGTGGGCAGGGCGACGCCGCCGAGGCGCTCGGCCCATTCCGTCGCGCTGCCGCGCGGTGTGATGTCGAGGGCAGCGCCCGAGAGATGGGCCGAGGCGATGGCCCGGGCCGTGTCGGGTCCATAAGCGGCGCTCCAGCGGGCGGCGAGCCAGTCCGGGGTGTTCTGCGCCAGGGGATCGGACGCTTCGGCCGCGATGGCGTCCCGCTCACGGATCACCCGGCGCAGGATGGCGTTCACGAGGCCGGGCGTGTGCTGCAGGTAGGGGTCGCCCTTGGCGAGGCGGACCGAGAGATCGACGGCGGCATGGTCCGGCACGTTGAGATCGAGGATCTGCACGGCGCCGGTGACGAGGAGGGCCACCAGCCTCGGCTGGTCCGGCGGCAGGCCCTGAGTCATGCGGGCGGCCAGCATCCGCCGCAGGAAGCCGAGGCGGCGGAAGGTGGCGGTGGCGATGGCCCGCGCCAGCGATGCGTCGGCGGCGTCGAGGCCGGCGTCGACGCCCGCCTTGGCCAGGGCGTCCTCGAGGGCGAAGGCGCGGCCCTGCACGAGGAGATCGGCCACGGCGGCATGGGCCACCTGCCGGGCGGCGAGGCCCGGAACCGTGCGGTCGATCGTCGTCGCCGGCCCATCCGCGTTGCGGCGTGTCGCCATGAATGCCACTTTCCGTGTCCGAGGCCCGGTCACCCGGAGCCAATCCCAACGGATGCCCTCCCATCCGGCCCACCGAGATGCAAGCCATGACGACATCCGACGACGCGGAAAACGCCGAGATCCCGCCCCGCCCCGCCTTGACGCCCGCCGCAGAGCGGGCTCTGGCCGAGGCCGCCGACCGACGCGCTGCCATCGACGCGAAGGCGGCGGAGATCTCCGCCGCCCGCGAGCGCCAGGGCCGTGGTGGCCTGGAGCCCGTCCGCTACGACGATTGGGAAGTCAAAGGCATCGCCGTCGACTTCTGAGAGCGGGCTCAGCGCGTGACGTAGACCTGCGTGCCCACCGAGACGCGCCCGTAGAGATCGACAACGTCCTGATTGTACATGCGGATGCAGCCATAGGACGCGTAGGTGCCCACCGAATTCGGGCGGTTGGTGCCGTGGATGGCATATTCGCCGCCCGCCAGGGTCATCGCCGCCGCGCCCATCGGGTTGTGCGGCGAGCCGCCGGCGATCACGTCGGGCAGGCGCGGGTTGTCACGCTTGACCTCGCGCGGCGGCGACCAGGCCGGCTCGACATATTTGCCGTCGATCTTGGTGGCGCCGGTCCATTGCTTGCCGGGCTTGCCCACCGCCACGGGATAGCGGATCGCCGTGCCGTCGCCGTTGACGAGGTAGAGCCGGCGCTCCGAGGTGCGGACCACCACGGTACCGGGCATGACGGCCTGGTCGAAGGCCACGAGTTCGCGGGACGCGGCCGGTGACGCGGCAAACCCCACACTCAAGACCGTTGCGGCCAAACAAGCGGCGAACCCATTACGCGCGAACATCTGTCGTCATCCCCGAAAGCGAGACCGTGAGCTTCACGATAAGCAGCGATCGAGATTGCCGTTCCGGTTACCGGTGGGGGTCATCGGCCGGATACGCACCGGAATGATGGAGCGCGGTTAAACGGCGCCCCTCACACTCGCGCTAAAGGCGAACGGTCCGATTAGGCTTTGATAAAGGCTCACCTCGCTCACCGCTCCAGCAGGACGGAAGCCGTCTTGTCGCGCTCCTGCCAGCCATGCCGGACGAGTTCGGGATCATCGTGCTCTTCCACCGGATAGCCGACGCAGAGATAGGCGACGAGGCGCCAGGAGGCGGGAACGTCGAGATGCGACGTGACGCAATCGGGCTCGATGATCGACACCCAGCCGACGCCGAGGCCGTGCGCCCGCGCGGCGAGCCAGAAGGTATGCACCGCCGTGACCACCGAATAGCGCAGCATTTCCGGCATGGTGGCGCGGCCGAGGCCGAACCCGTTCTTCGTATCCTCATCGCAGAAGATCGCGAGATGGATGGGTGCCTCGCGCAAGCCCGCGAGCTTCAGGCGGGTATAGGCTTCGCGGCGCTCGCAATCGTAGGTCTCGGCCGCAGCATCGTTGCAGCGCTCGAAACTCGCGGTGACCACGCTGCGCCGCGCCGGGTCGGCGACACGGACGAAACGCCAGGGCTGGCTGTTGCCCACGGACGGGCTCAGCATCGCCAGGGCCAGGCAGCGCTGAAACACGGCCTCATCGACGGGATCGCTGCGAAAGCGGCGCACGTCACGACGCCAGGCGAACAGGTCGCCGAGCGTCTCGCGAAAGCCGGGATCGAACCTCACCAAGACCTGCCGTCCAATCACTGCCATCCCTTGTCGACGAGGCCGCCTCTGCCGCCCGCCCCTGTCGGCCACCGCCGGAATCCGGCAGTCCACCAAAGCGGCGGTAGAATGCGAAGAGGGGCCGAGGCCATCGAAAAGGATTTTTAGACCAGAGCGGACCGTCATGGCAGAAAAAAAGGCCGCACTCCGGAGAGGCGGCCTGAAGTCCTTGGGTCTCGAAACCTCTGGAGTGTCGCTCCCGTGACATCGGCAGACTCCCGAAAGCTGGGGAGCATGGATATCGGCCGCCCGACCGAGCACGGAACCGACGAGGTTCGGCCACAGGTATCATCTTCTATCGCGGCCGACGATGGGCGATAACGGGGCGAAATCGTGATGTTGTGTTGCCGGTCCGTGGCTGGTGCCGGTGCGCACGCGGCGGTCGACCGGGCTTGCAGGCTCGGAGTGGGAGGCCCATCATTCCTCCTTGGCGGCGCTCGTCGCGTCGCCGGAACCGAGGAGCGAGGATGGACGAGGGGACCGGAGCCGAGCCGCGATCGAAGGATTCCACCGGCCGCGTCGTGCCGTTCCCGACGGCTCCGGTGGTGCCACAGGTCGCCTTCGACCGTTCCGAACTCAGGACCCTGTTCAACCTCTACGGCCGCATGGTCTCGGCCGGCGAATGGCGTGACTACGCCCTCGACTTCCGCCGCGACAAGGCGGTGTTCTCGATCTACCGCCGCTCATCCGAGACCCCCCTGTTCCGGGTGGAGAAGGATCCCAAACTCGCGCGACGCCAGGGCGCCTTCGCGGTAATTTCCGCCGCCGGCATCGTGCTGAAGCGAGGGCACGACCTCGCCCGTGTCCTGGCGGCGCTGGAAAAGCCTCTTCGCGTGGTGTGATCGCCCCGTCACGGGATGAAGAACGGGAGCGCCTCCCAACGGATAGGAGGCCAACCCCATCGCCGCGCGCCGATGGAATACAGGGCGCCGATCACGAACAGCGTAGCGATGCCGGCGATGATGGCTGCACCGATGCCGGCCCATGCGCCGGCGACGATCGTTGCGGCGACGCTCACGCCGACGATGGCGTAGGTCGGCACGTCGCTGGGCTGCGGCGTCTCCCGCTCTGGGCCACGCCCGATTTTCGGCACCACCGGTTTACCCACCGCGACATCCTCGCAGGTTCGCAGGTTCGCAGGTTCGCAGGTTCGCAGGTTCGCAGCAGCGGAAACGAAAAAAGGCCCCGGCGTTTCCGCCGAGGCCTTTCGATCCGCGTTCCGATGGCTCGCTTAGCGGCGATCGCCGAGGAGCTGGAGCAGGAACTGGAACATGTTGATGAAGTCCAGGTAGAGGGTCAGAGCGCCGTTCACCGACAGCTTGGCCGCGCCTTCGGCATCGGCTCCACTGTAGAGGAACATCTCCTTGAGCTTCTGCGTGTCGTAGGCGGTGAGGCCTGCGAAGATCAGGACGCCGAGCACCGAGATGGCGAACTGAAGCGCGCTCGAGGCCAGGAAGATGTTCACGATCGATGCGATGAAGAGGCCGATCACGCCCATGATGAGGAACGAGCCCATCCCCGAAAGGCTGCGCTTGGTGGTGTAGCCGTAGAGGCTGAGACCGCCGAACGTCGCCGCCGTGATGAAGAAGACCCGGACCACGCTGGCGCCAGTGAACACGAGCAGCAGGGTCGACATCGACGCGCCCATCACCGCCGCGAAGGCGAAGAAGGTCATGCGCGCCGAGGAGGCCGACATCTTGTCCATGCGCATCGTGAAGATGAAAATGAACGCGAGGGGCGCCAGCATCAGAACCCACTTGAGGGGGCTGGTGTAGAGCATCTGGCCGAACGGGGTGAGCGCGAGCTTGCCCGTAGCGGTCTGCGCGGTGGCGGCCATGTTCAGGCCGAGGGCCACGAGGCCGGAGATCCCGAGGCCGACGATCATGTTGTTGTAGACGCCGAGCATGAAGCTGCGCAGCCCCTGATCGACATCGACCTGGGAGCCGGCATAGCCCTGGGGCTGGGCGCCGTAGCGGAAAGGACTGTTATCGAATGCCATGGGAGATTCCCTTGGAAGCTCTCTCAGCGTGTGATTTGGAACCGAGGCTCACGCACAGGACCTCTGGCACGTGACCGCGCCTTGAGCCGAAATATGTTCCGTCATGCCGCTCCGCACAAGGGGGCGGCCGAGCTTTGCGGCCAGGGAATCACCGCTTCTGACCTCTATCTTTATTTGGATGAGGGCGGATTAAATCTCGTTCATCATCCGCGCGGCGCACCAGAGCTATAGTGACAAGTCATAAACCATGACTTCGGCGTCGTCTTTCTCCGTCGATTGGGAGGCGGACGACCTCCGGCCTCAGAATTGACGCAGGTAGGGAGCCGGTTTCTGGCCGAGGATGCGCCATGTCCCGGCCAGCCCGAGGACGATCGCGAAGACCACCGCGAGGGTGGATGCGACGAGGGCACCGGAGAGGTCCAGGGCGAAGTCGAGCTTCATCACGCGGGTCACGATGGTCCAGCCCGCGAGCGTGCCGGCGAGAAGCCCGAACAGAGCGGTGGCGATACCCAGGGCGCCGTATTCCAGCGTGTAGGCCAGGAGCAGGCGCCCGCGCGTGGCGCCCAGGACCTTCAGCACGACGGCATCGTACAGCCGGGCGCGGTGCCCCGCCGCGATGGCGCCGGCGAGCACGAACAGGCTCGCCACCACGGCGACGCCGCTGGCGGCGCGAATCGCCAAGACCAGCTTGCCGACGATGTCGTTGACCGTGTCGAGGGCGTCCTTCACCCGCACGCTGGTCACCGACGGAAAGGCGCGGGCGACGTCACGCAGGATCAGGGCCTCGGTCTTGGCATCCGGCCCGCCCGCCAGGGTGAGGGTGGCGAGATCCGAATGCGGCGCGCCCCGGAACGTGCCGGGCGAGAAGACCATGACGAAATTGATGCCGAGGTTGCGCCATTCGACCTTGCGCAGGTTCGCGACTTCGGCCGTCAGATTCCGCCCCAGGACGTTGACCGTGACGGTGCCGCCGACCGCCAGGTTCAGCGCGCGGCCGAGTTCCGCATCGAAGGACACCAGGGGTTTCGCCCCCTCCTCCGCATTCCACCACGAGCCGGCGACGAGGTTCGATCCCTCCGGGAGATCCTCGGCATAGGTGATCCCGCGGTCGCCATCGAGCACCCAGGCGGCATCTTCCGGCGGCTTGATCGCGGCGGCGGGGGTGCCGTTGATGCCGACGATGCGCCCGCGCATCATCGGCACGCGCTCGATTTTGCCCCCCGGCGCGAGCTTGCCCAGCTCCGCATGGAACCCGTCCGCCTCCGCCGCCGGGATGTCGAGGAAAAACAGGTTCGGTGCACGGGCCGGCAGCGAGCTCGTCAGCGTTCGCCGGACATTGGCGTCGATCAGGCTCAGCGTCACCAGCAGGGTCACCCCGAGGCCGAGCGACAGGACGATGGCGGGGGTGAGCGCGCCGGGGCGGTGAAGGTTGGCCAGCGCCATGCGGGGCGCCGCCGAGCGCGGTCGGGGCAGGCGCCGCGCCCCGGCCATGAGGCCGAGGGCGACGAGACGCAGCAGCCCGAAGGCGAGGCCGGCCGCCACGATGAACATCAGCGCGACCCTCCGGTCGAAAGCCGTGGCCAGCGCCAGCGCCACCAGGGCGGCGAGCGCCGCGACGAGGATGAGCCGGTAGCGCAACCGCGTCTTGCGGGTGTCGGGATCGACCACGTCCCGGAACAGGCCGGAGACCGGCACGTCATGGGCATGGCCCAGGGGAATGATGGCGAAGGCGAGCGCCGTGAGCAGTCCGTAGGCGGCGGCCAACAACAGCTCCGCCGGAGCCAGGGTCGGGTTCAACGGCAGCGGAAGCGCATCGTGGAAGAGGGCATCGAGGAGGAATGGCAGGCCCGCCCCGATCGCGAGCCCGATCACGGTGCCGAGCCCGGCCACCAGCATCACCTGTGTGAGATAGATGGCGACGACCTGCCCTCCCGGCGCACCGACGCTCTTCAGGGTGGCGATGGACCCGCGCTTCCGCGCCACGAAGGCGTTCACCGCATTGGCGACCCCGACCCCGCCGACGATGAGCGCCGTGAGCCCGACCAGGGTGAGGAACTGGGTGAAGCGCTCGACGCTCTTGGCGAAACGCGGATCGGCATTGGACCGCGAGCGCATCTCCCAGCCGGCATCCGGCGCCGCACGGGCGACGGCCGCGATCCGCCGCTCCAACTCCGCATCGTCGGCGGCGGGGGCCTGGATGCGATAGCTCCACCGGTTGAGGCTGCCCGGGCGGATCAGCCCCGTCGCCTGAAGCGTCGCGGCGGAGACGAGGAGGCGCGGGCCAAAGCCGATGCCGTTGGCGATCTTGTCCGGCTCGGAGACCAGCGTTGCCCGGATGGCGATCGGCTTGCCGGCGATCTCGATCCGGTCGCCGACCGTGAGGTCGAGGCGCGTCAGCAGGACCGGATCGGCGACGGCGCCGAACACCCCATCCCTCTCGGCCAGCAGATCGGGGAGCGGCAAGGCCGGGTCGGTGACGAGGTCCCCGGCGGCGGGATAGGCACCGTCCACCGCCTTGAGTTCCACCAGGGCCGCGCCCTTGTCCCCGGCCAGAGCCATGGCCCGCAGGGTCGTCACCACCGAGACCTTGCCCTGCGCGTCGAGGGCGGCCCGCTCGTCGGGTGTCGCCTCGCGGTTGATCAGACTGTAGGTGAGATCGCCGCCGAGGATGCGCTTGCCCTCTCGGCCGAGACCATCCGTGAGCGAGCGCGAGATCGAGGCGACCCCGGCAATGGCCGCGACGCCGAGCGCGATGCAGGCGAGGAACACGACGAAACCGGCGAGCCCGGCGCGCAGCTCGCGGAAGGCGAGGCGCAGGGTGAGCGGGACGCGGCTGGGGCGCGGAGTAAGACGAGGCAGGGTGCCATGCATGGGGTCAGGCCTTCCGCCGAACGCGCGGGTTCAGCCGGATCACGCCGCCACCGCCTCGTCCACAAGCCCCGAGCGCAGACGCACGGTGCGGTCGCAGAGCTTGGCGAGGCCGGGATCGTGGGTGACGAGGACGAGGGTCGCGCCGCGATCGCGCTTCAAGGCGAAGAGAAGGTCCACGATCTGCCGGCCCGTGGCCTCGTCGAGATTGCCGGTGGGTTCGTCGGCCACCAGGATCGCCGGGTCGGGCGCGATGGCGCGGGCGATGGCGACGCGCTGCTGCTCGCCGCCCGAGAGCTGGGCGGGGTAGTGGTGCAGCCGGTGGCCGAGGCCGACCGCTTCCAGTTCCGTCCGCGCCCGCTCGTGCGCACCCGGCTTGTCGGCGAGTTCGAGGGGCAGCGCGACGTTCTCCAGGGCCGTCATCGTCGGCACAAGGTGGAAGGCCTGGAACACGATGCCGATGCGCCGGCCGCGAAACCGCGCCAGGGCATCCTCGTCGAGTGCGCCGAGATCGGTGCCCTCCACATGGATCGTTCCCGATTCCGGCCGCTCCAGGCCCGCCATCACCATCAGCAGGGTCGACTTGCCCGAGCCGGAGGGGCCGACGAGGCCGACCGCCTCGCCGCGCGCCACATCGAGGGAGATGCCACGCAGGACATGGACCCGCGCCGCCCCCCGGCCGAGGCTGAGATCGATCCGCGACAGGGCGATCGCTGGAGCGTCCACCTTGCCGGGCATCACGGCAGGACCGATCTGTGTGAGACCATCGTCATGAACACCATAGGTCGAGGCTGTGCGGGAATGGGTCTGTGTCATACGTCACGCGATGAGGTCGATATGGTTCGTCCCGCCCCACCACGCCAGCATTCCCGCCGGGCGACGCTGGTGATGGCACTCTTTGCCGCATTGGGTACGGGAATCGGCCACGCCGCCGCACGTCCCCTCAACCTCGTGGCCTTCGGCGACAGCCTGACCGCCGGGTACCGCCTGCCCTCGGCCGCGGCCTTCCCCTCCGTGCTGGAACGCGAACTGAAGGCCAGGGGCCGCGCCGTGTCGATCGCCAATGCGGGCGTTTCCGGCGATACCAGCACCGGCGGGCTCGACCGGCTCGACTGGTCGGTCCCCGACGGGACCGACGGGGTCATCCTCGAACTCGGTGCCAACGACATGCTGCGCGGCACCGACCCCGCCGTGACGAGAAAGGCCCTCGACACCATCGTTTCCCGGCTCAAGGCCCGCAACATCCCGGTCCTGCTCGCCGGCATGAAGGCCTCGACCAATCTCGGACCGGACTACGTCGCGCGGTTCGACGCGATCTATCCCGATCTCGCCCGGCAACACGGCCTCGTCCTCTATCCGTTCTTTCTGGAAGGCATCCTCAACGACCGGCGCTTCAACCTGGAGGACGGGCTCCACCCCAACGTGAAGGGCGTCGAGACCATCGTCGCCGGCATCCTGCCCACGGTGGAGAGCTTCCTCGACCGGCTCGGCGCGGCGCAGAAATAGACCGATGCCGCGCCTGTTCACCGCCCTCGAACTCCCCGACGACATCGCCGAGGCCGTGTCGCGCTATCAATGCGGCCTGCGCGGCGCGCGCTGGATCGAGCGCGGCGACCTCCACATCACCCTGCGCTTCCTCGGCGACGTGGACGACGAGGTGGCCGAGGCGTTCCATGCCGGCCTCGTCGAAGCGCGCCCGCGCCCGCCTCTCGACGTGACGCTGTCCGGCCTCGACGCGTTCGGCGGCGACAGGCCCCGCGCGATCATCGCAAGCGTGACTGCCGGCGCGGATCTCCTCGACCTGCAGGAGGAGCACGAGCGCATCGCCCGCGCCGCCGGTGCCGAGCCGGAGCGACGCAAGTTCACGCCCCACGTGACCCTGGCTCGTCTCGCCAAGCGCGACACCCAGGCACCGGACGTGGCGGAGTATTTCGCCGAGAGAGGCCTGTTTCCGGCTTTGCGGTTCACCGCGACGCGGGTGGCCCTGTTCTCGGCGCGGGAATCGCGGGGCGGCGGGCCGTATGTGGTGGAGGCGGCGTATCCTCTGGGCTGAGGGATACGCTCCGGCTCACAACCGCCGCAGCGCCACGCTCTCGATTCGATGGCTCGCGCCCTTGGCCAGGATCAGACTCGCGCGCTGGCGCGTCGGCAGGATGTTGTCGCGCAGGTTCGGCAGGTTGATCGTGGTCCAGAGGTTGTCGGCGATCTCCAGGGCCTCGGCCTCCGTAACCTCGGCGTATTTGCGGAAATACGAGAGCGGATCACGGAAGGCGGTCTGGCGCAGGCGCAGGAAGCGGTTGACGTACCAGCGGTGCAGGTCGTCCTCGTGCCCGTCGAGATAGATCGAGAAGTCGAAGAAGTCGGAGACGAAGGGGATCGCGGTGCCGTCGCGCGGCAGGCGCGCCGGCTGGAGGACGTTGAGCCCCTCGACGATGAGGATATCGGGGGATTCCACCACCCGCTCCTCGCCCGCCACCACGTCGTAGACGAGGTGGGAATAGAGCGGCGCCGCCACGCTCTTCTTGCCGGCCTTGATGTCGGTGAGGAAGCGCAGGAGGGCGGCGGTGTCGTAGCTCTCGGGAAAGCCCTTGCGCTCCATCGCGCCCATGCGCTTCAATTCGGCATTGGGCAGCAGGAACCCGTCGGTGGTGATGAGGTCGACCTTCGGCGTGTTCGGCCAGCGGGCGAGCAGCGCCTTGAGGACGCGGGCGGTGGTGGATTTGCCCACCGCCACCGAGCCGGCCACCCCGATGATGTAGGGGACCTTCGCCTCGCGCTCGGCCAGCAGGAAGCGCTGGGTCGCCTTGAACAGCCCCTGCGTCGCCGCGACGTAGAGGGAGAGCAGCCGCGACAGCGGGAGATAGATCGCTACCACCTCCTCAATGGAGATGGGATCGTTGAGCGATTGCAGGCGGCTGACATCGTCCCCCGTCAGGGTCAGCGGGGTGTCGGCCCGCAACTGCGCCCATTCCTCACGGGAAAACAGGCGATAGGGCGACAGGCGCTCGGGGCCGATCCCCGTCACCGGGTCCTGGCCGAGGGCGGGATCGCGCTCGGACACGATGGCGATGGGCCGTGACGGCTCGGCGGTCACGTGTGCCTCCGGGCCGCTTTCTCGGCGATGCCGCTCTGGGCGGTGCGGCGCTCGAGTTCCGCCATCACCTCCGGCAGGGCGACGCCGCCGGCGCGCAGCACCACGAGGAGGTGGTAGAGCACGTCCGCCGCCTCGCTCACGAGCCCGTCACGATCGCCCTGCACGGCGGCGATGGCGGCCTCGACCGCTTCCTCGCCGAGCTTCTTGGCGGGCTTGGCCGGCCCGCCGGCCAGGAGCTTGGCCGTGTAGGACTGGTCCGGCGGCGCGGCGGCACGGTCGGCGATGAGGGCGTCCAGGTCGCTCAGGGTGAAATCGGTCATGCGATCCTAGCTCTCGGCAGGCCGGACGATGCACGCAACGGCGACGAGCCTGCGGCACGGGAAGGGATTGGGCAAGGGTCGGACCTCGGCGCCGCGCCCCGTCACGGGTCGAGCCGCATGTGCAAGCCGGCCTTCGCCATATGCGCCTTGGCCTCGGCGACGGTGTGCTGGCCGAAATGGAAGATCGAGGCGGCCAGCACCGCGCTGGCGCCACCGTCGCGCACGCCCGCCACGAGGTCGTCGAGGCCACCGACGCCGCCCGAGGCGATGACCGGCACCGAGACGGCGTCCGAGATCGCCCGCGTCAGAGCGATGTCGTAGCCGGAGCGCATCCCGTCCCGGTCCATGGAGGTGACGAGGAGTTCACCGGCACCGCGCGCCGCCACGGTCCGGGCGAAGTCGATGGCGTCGAGCCCGGTGGGCTTGCGCCCGCCATGGGTGAAGATCTGCCAGGCATCCGGCTCGCCCGGGGCGGAGGTCCGCTTGGCGTCGATGGCGACGACGATGCACTGGCTGCCGAACTTGAGGGCGCCGCGCTCCACGAAGGAGGGGTCGTTCACCGCCGCCGTGTTGATCGAGACCTTGTCGGCCCCGGCGAGGAGCAGGGTGCGGATATCCTCCACCGTGCGCACGCCGCCCCCGACCGTGAGCGGCATGAAACAGGCCTCGGCCGTGCGGCTCACCACGTCGAGCAGGGTGCCGCGGGCCTCGTGGCTCGCGGTGATGTCGAGAAAGCAGAGTTCGTCGGCGCCGGCGGCGTCATAGGCCTTGGCCGCCTCCACCGGGTCGCCGGCATCGCGCAGTTCCAGGAACTGGACGCCCTTGACGACGCGCCCGTCCTTCACGTCGAGGCAGGGAATGATTCGGGTCTTCAACATGGTGGACCTGTCACGCTTGCGGCCGATCCGGGTCGCACGCATCGGGCCATGCCCGTCCCTGCACCATTCCGTCAACTCGGCGACGGGGATCGGCACCATTTTGCAGGGTCGTTCGCCGGAATTTGAAACCCGAACCGGTCGAAGAGAGCTCCAGCCCTATCCCCAGAGGTCCGGCGTCGGCGGATGGATCAGGCTGCCGTCGAAGCGCAGGGCCGGCTCGCGGTCCCGCGCCAGCAGCAGGGGCCCGTCGAGATCGACATAATCGGCGTGATGGGCGAGCAGCATGGCGGGCGCCATGGCCAGCGACGTGCCGACCATGCAGCCGATCATCAGCGAGAGCCCCCGCGCCTTTGCCTCGTGCGCCAGCATCACCGCCTCGGTGAGGCCGCCGGCCTTGTCGAGCTTGATGTTGATGGCGTCGTAGCGGTCGGAGAGCGCGTCGAGGCCGGCGCGGTCGTGCAGGCTCTCGTCGGCGCAGATCGGGATCGGCCGGGCGATACGGGCGAGCAACTCGTCCTCGCCGGCCGGGAGCGGCTGCTCGATGAGGCCGACCCCCGCGGCGAGGCAGGCGGCCAGATTCGCCTCGATGGTCTCTCCGCTCCACGCCTCGTTGGCATCGACGATCAGGCGCGATTCCGGCGCGCCGCGACGGACGGCGGCGATGCGCTCGGGATCGCCTTCTCCGCCGAGCTTGACCTTGAGCAGGGGCCGGTGCGCCGCGCCGCGTGCGGCCTCCTCCATGCTCTCCGGCGTGCCGAGGCTCAGCGTATAGGCGGTGGTGGCGACCTGCGGCGGGCTCAGGCCCGCGATTTCCCAGGCCGGGCGGCCGCGCTGCTTGGCCTCCAGATCGAGCAGGGCGCAATCGACGGCGTTGCGCGCCGCTCCCGCTTTCATCAGCGTGAGCAGATCGGTGCGCGTGGCCCCCGCCGCGATCGCGTCGGCCTGTTCGGAAATCAAGGCGCAGACGCTCTCGGGGGATTCGCCGTAGCGCGGATAGGGCACGCATTCGCCCCGGCCCAGATGGCCGTCGGCATCGTCCGTGATGGTGGCGAGCACCACCACCGCTTCCGTGCGGCTGCCCCGCGCAATGGTGAAGGCCCCGGCGATGGGGAAGCGCTCCACCGCGACCGTGAGGCGGCGGGTCATGCGGCGCTCCCGGCGGGGAACTCCGCCAGCAGACGGTCGATGATCCCGTCGACGCCGAAGCGGACCGGATCGGTGGCGGGCAACCCGTGCTCCTTGGTCAGATCCTGGAGCAGGGTGCGGGCCTCGTCCTCCCCGAGCTTCTGCGTGTTCACCGCGATCCCCACCGGGCAGATGCCGGGATTGGTGAGGCTTCCGAGCTGGATCGTGAGGTCGATCACCTGCTGGATCGAAGGCAGCGGATGCGCCACGCCGCGCATGGCTTTGCGGCTCGGCTCGTGACAGACGACGAAGGCATCGGCCTGGGCACCGTGGAGCAGGCCGAGGCTGACGCCGGCGAAGGACGGGTGGTAGAGCGAGCCCTGACCCTCGATCAGGTCCCAATGGTCCGGGTCGGCCGCGGGAGCGATCCATTCCACGGCGCCGGAGATGAAGTCGGCCACCACCGCATCGATGGCGACACCGCGCCCGGAGATGAACACGCCGGTCTGGCCGGTGGCCCGGAAATCCGCATCGAGGCCGCGCTCGCGCATGCCGCGCTCCAGGGCGAGGACGGTGTATTTCTTCCCCACGGAGCAATCGGTGCCGACGCTCAGCAAGCGACGTCCCGGCCGCCGGATGCCCTTGCCGGTGTCGAAGGTCTCGGTGGTGTGGCGCACGTCGTGCAACTGGCGCCCGTTCTTCTCGGCCGCCTCGGCGATCTCCGGCAGCGAGCCGAGGCGCACGTGAAGGCCGCTGGCGATGTCGAGCCCCGCATTCAGGGCGGCCACGACCTCCGACACCCAATGCGTCGGGAGCACACCGCCGGCATTGGCGACGCCGATGACCATGGTCCTGCAGCCCTGGGCCACGGCCTCGTCCAGGGTGAGGTCCGGGATGCCGAGATCGGCGGCGCAGCCGGGCAGGCGCAACTGGCCGACGCACCAGTCCGGCCGCCAGTCGGCGATGCCGTAGGCGGTCTTGGCTGCCAACGTATCGGGAACGTCGCCGAGGAACATCAGGTAGGGCGTTTCGATCTGCATCTCGCATTCACCCGTCGGACTGAGATGGTGGCCGGTTCGCTCCGTCTATGCGCGAAGGCGGCCTCGCTGCCAAATGCACGATCATGGCCAGGACGTCCGGGTCCCTCTGACGGAATCGGCACTTGCGGTCGGCATCGTTGTCGGGTGTGGTCCCCGGCGACCAAAGGCTGAAGGGGAGACGGCCATGAAGATGTACGGCAACTGGCGCTCGGCCGCCGCTTTCCGGGTGCGCATCGCCCTCAACCTCAAGGGCCTCGCCTGCGAGGAGACCTTCATCGATCTCGATGCCGGCGACCAGTTCGAGCCCGAGTATCTCGCCATCAACCCGCAGGGCGCCGTGCCGGCCTTCTTCGACGGCGACGGCCCTCCCCTCACCCAATCGCTGGCGATCCTCGACTATCTCGAGGACATCCATCCCGAGCCGGCCCTGCTGCCGAGCGATCCGAAAGCCCGGGCGCGCGCGCGGTCCCTGGCGCAGGTGGTCGCGTGCGATACTCATCCGCTCTATGTTCCGCGGGTGCGCAACTACCTGATGTCGGCCTACGACATCCCGAAGGACGGCATGATGGAGTTCGTGCGGCATTGGTTCGAGACCGGGCTCAAGACCCTGGAGACCCGCCTCGCCCACGAGCCCGGTACCGGCCGCTATGCGCAGGGAGACGCGATCAGCCATGCCGACCTCTGCCTCGTGAGCCTCTGGGTCGGCACCGGCATCTTCGGCGTCGAGACCGCGCCCTATCCCACCGTGAGGCGGATCGCCGAGGATTGCCTGGGGCAGGAGGCGTTCGCCAGGGCGCACCCCCTGCGCCAGCCCGGCGCGCCCGCGTGAGAATATCGGCCGGGCCGCGTAGCTGAGGCTGCCGTTCAAAAAAGATTTTGCCTATAAGACCCGAGCGGAGAAAAAGGCGGGCCGCCTGCCGCTCAAGTTCAAGGGACGAGGGACGCATGGTACCGGGCGAAACCGTGGATAACCTCCATCGCATCGTGGTCGTCGGTGGAGGCGCGGCTGGGCTTCAGCTCGCTACCAAGCTCGGCGACACGCTGGGCCGGAAGGGCAAGGCGCACGTCACCCTCGTGGACAGGGCGCGGACCCATATCTGGAAGCCGCTGCTGCACGAGGTCGCCGCGGGCAGCCTCGATGTCGGTCACCACGCCGTGGACTATCTCCACCACGCGCATCAGCATCATTTCCGCTATCGCATCGGCTCGATGACGGGGCTCGACCGGTCCGCGCGCACGATCCAGCTCGCCGCGAGCCACGATGCCGAGGGCCGCGAGGTCACGCCCGTCCGCTCGATCCCCTACGACACGCTGGTCCTGGCAGTGGGCTCGACCACCAACGATTTCGGCACGCCGGGGGTGAAGGAGAACGCCATCGCCCTGGACACACCGGACCAGGCGGTGCGGTTCCACCAGCGCCTCGTCAACGGCATGCTGCGCGCGCACACCCAGGTCGGGCCGGTGCGCCCCGGCCAGCTCCACGTGACGGTGATCGGGGCCGGCGCCACCGGCACCGAACTGGCGGCGGAGCTTCATCGCACCACCCGCGACGTGGCCTCCACCGGCCTCGACAAGATCGACCCCGCCAAGGACCTGAAGATCACCCTCGTCGAGGCGGCGAGCCGGATCCTGCCGGCCGTCCCCGAGCGTCTCTCGGCGGAGGTGATGGCGCTGCTGAACAAGATCGGCGTCGAGGTCCGCACTCAGGCACGGGTGACGGAAGTCCGAGCCGACGGCGTCCAGCTCGCCGATGGCGGGTTCATCCCCTCCGAACTCGTGGTCTGGGCGGCCGGCGTGAAGGCGCCGCCCTTCCTGCAGGAGATCGGCGGCCTCGAGACCACGCGCAACAATCAGCTCGTGGTCACGCCGACGCTCCAGACCACGCGCGATCCCGACATCTTCGCCATGGGCGATTGCGCCTATCTGGTGGAGCAGGGCTCGGACACGCCGATCCCGCCGCGTGCGCAGGCGGCGCACCAGCAGGCGAGCCATCTCATCAAGCAGATCCCGATCAAGATGGCCGGGGAGCCCCTGAAGCCGTTCAAGTACCGGGATTTCGGCTCGCTGGTGTCCCTCGGGGAATATTCCACGGTGGGCAACCTGATGGGCTTCATCCAGGGAAAGAACATGTTCATCGCCGGGCTGTTCGCGCGGATGATGTACTGGTCGCTCTACAAGATGCACGAGCGCGCCCTGCACGGCACGATCAAGACCGCCCTCGACGCCACGGCCCGCGCCCTGACGCGGCGCACGGAGCCGCGGGTCAAGCTTCATTGAACGACCGGATTCGCCGGGGGCCGTGCCGCGCCCCCGGCAGGAACGTGACGAGACACGATCATGATCGACATCATCCAGGGCCTGCAGCAGCGCAATCCGACGCTCGGCCCCTACGTCCTCGTGCTGCGCTCGGATTCCCGCGCACGAGATCCCTCCGACCCGGCACGTCTCTGCGCCGAGGCGGAGGCCTGGATCGCCGAGAAGACCCCCGGCGCGCGTCTGTCCCAGGAGACCGTCCTGATCGCTCCTTATCCGGGTGGAATGCCCACCGAGCGCAGTGTCTCGGTGATGGCCTTCAAGGATGCCATGCAGCTCGCCGCCTTCGCCACGGCCTGGACGGCGGAACCCGAGCCGGAAGACGAGCCGACGCCCGAGACCGAATGAGACCGAACGGTCAGGCGGCTTGCAGCATCCTGATCGTTCCAAGGGTACCGTCCCGGACGACGACGAGACGCTGGACCAGCAGAGCGAGGTCGTCCCCGTTGCGGCAGGCTGTTTCGATCTCGCGGCAGAGATCCGACAGACCGACGAAGCCGAGCAGCCCGGCGGCCGACACCATGACGTGCGCGTCGTAGGCCAGATCCGCCGGCTCCATACCCGACAGATCCACGGCCTGCGGCGACGATCCGAACCGGTCGATGAGTTCGTCGGCCAGCATCGACAGCAGGACCGTCGCCCGCTCCGGCCCCACCATGTCCCTCAGCGACTCGTAGACCTCGAGATCGAGAATGGTCGGTAGGGCCGGCGCGTCGCCGGTAGTCACAGGGCCGCTCCAACGGGCGATGGCCGCGTAGAGCGCATCGCGCTTGAACGGCTTGCCGACATGGTCGTCCATCCCGGCGGCCGTCAGCGAGGCGACCTTCTCGGGCAGGACGTTGGCGGTCATGGCGATGATCGGCACCGCGCAGGCGGGGGCAGGCAGGGCGCGGATCAGGCGCGTGGCGGCGAGCCCATCCATGCCGGGCATCTGGACGTCCATGAGGACGAGATCGAAAGCGAGCGGTCCGCCCGCATGGGCCTGGATCGCGGCCACCGCCTCGGCACCGTTGCCCACCACGTCGACACTGTGGCCGGCGAGTTCGAGGACCGCCCGAGCCAGGGTCTGGTTCACCGGAACGTCCTCGGCGACGAGGATCCGCACCGGCCTCGGGACCACGGTGCTCCTCGCCACCACTCTCCCCTCCCCGGCCTCAGCGGGGCCGCTCGCCGCCTCCGCGCGCGGCAGGGCGAGGGTGAACCAGAAGGTCGATCCTTCGCCGGGACGGCTCGTGACCCCGATTTCCCCATCCATCATCGAGACGAGACGGCGGCAGATGGCGAGGCCGAGTCCGGTGCCGCCGAAGCGACGGCTGATGGAGGAATCGACCTGGCTGAAGCGCTGGAACAGATGGATCTGCTCCTCCTCCGAGATGCCGATACCGGTATCCACCACCTCGAAGCGCAGGACGGGGCCGCCCGCCTCCTCGCCGCATTGTCTGACGTTCAGGGTGACGGAACCCGCAGGGGTGAACTTCACCGCGTTGTTGAGGAGATTGAGCAGCACCTGCCGGAGCCGGTTCGCATCCCCCAATGCCCAGGGCGGCAGCGCGGGGTCGAGCCGCGAGAGGATGGTCACGGGGCTCTTGAGCGCGCTGCCGCGCACGATCTCCACCGTATTCTCGATGAGGTCGCGCAACGGGAAGGGGAGCAGTTCCAGGGTGAACTGCCCCGCCTCGATCTTCGAGAAGTCGAGGACGTCGTTGACGATGGTGAGAAGCGCGGCGCCCGCCCCTCCGATCAGTTCGAGGCGGTGCCTGTCGTCCGGCGTCCGGCTCGGCTCCTCCAGCAGGAGGTCGGCATAGCCGAGGATGCTGTTGAGCGGCGTCCGGATCTCGTGGCTCATGGCGGCGAGGAATTCGCTTTTCGCAGCGCTGGCCTGCTCGGCCCTGACTGTGGCCGCCTGCAACGCGGCCTCCACCGTCTTGCGCTCGGTGATGTCGAAATGCAGGCCCACCATCCGATAGGGCGCGCCGGCCGCGTCGTAGAGCACGCGACCGCAGGTCGAGATCCAGCGCTCCTCCGCGTCCACGACAATGCGGTACTCGGCGACGTAGTTGGTCCGGTTTCGGATCGCGTTGGCTGCTTCCTCTCGGACCGCCTGCCGGTCATCGGGATGGACCAGCGGGATCCAGTCCTGGACGGGCATGGCCCGGGCGCCCTCGCAGGGGAGGCCGAACAGGCCGACGGCTTTCGGGCTGAGGGTGATGGTATCCGTCCAGAGGTCGAGATCCCAGGTGCCCGCATCGGCCGCGTCCTGGGCGATGCGCAGCAGGTCGGTGGTCTCCTCCAACCGCTGGCGTGCGGTGATGATGTCGTCGATGTCGAGGGCGGTGCCGAGCCATTCGGCGGCATCGGGCGCCCGGTCGTCATGGGTCGGGATCGGGATCATCACGATCTTATGCCAGCGGTAGACGCCGTCATGGCGGCACAGGCGTCCCTCAACCGTGAAGGTCCGCCCCCAGGCATGGGCGTTCCGCCACGCGACCTCCATGCGTTCGGCATCGTCGGGATGGTTGCGCGCGGTGCGCTCGCTCCGCTGGGGACCGATATCACCGTAGAAATCGGTGAAGGCCGGATTCACATAGGTCGCCGTCCCGTCCGGCGGGCGGGTCGTCCAGATCAGGGCGGGCAGGGCCTCCGCGAGGGTGCGGTAGCGATCCTCGCTGCGCTGGAGTTCGAGTTCCGCCGCGCGGCGCTCGGTGATGTCGCGGGTGATCTCGGCATAGCCGACCACGGCCCCCTCGTCGTCGCGGATGGCATCGATGGCGACGCTGGCGAAGAATTGCGAGCCGTCGCGGCGAACCCGCCAGCACTCGAACTTGAGCCGCCCCTCATAGGCGGCGGTGGCGAGCGCGATGCGCGGCGCCCCCGCTTCGAGCCCCTCCCTGGTATAGAAGCGAGAGACGTGGCGACCGATGGCATCCTTCGCGGAATAGCCGGTGATCCGCTCGGCCCCGCTGTTCCAGTTGGCGACATGCCCGGTCCGGTCGAGGGTGACGAAGGCGCAATCGCTCACCGCGTCCACGAGACGGCGGAACTGGCTCGTCCGCTCCCGCAGGGCGGCGTCGGAATTGCGGGCGTCCGTCACGTCGATGGCGGTGCCGACCAGCCCGACGGCCAGACCTGCCACGTCGCATTCGCAGATGCCGCGAACGACCATCGTTCGGACCTCCCCATTCGGACGAACCATCCTCGCTTCGAAGGCGAAAGCACCTTTCCGCTCCAGCGCATCGGAAATGCTGGACCGAACCAGTTCACGGTCGTCGGGATGATGCAGATCGAGGGCCCCGTCGAATGTCGGCGCGGAGGTCGCGGGATCGAGCCCGGCAATCCCGTAGATGCCCGTGGACCAGAAGGTCTGGCCATCGGCGAGCCGGACGCGCCAATGGCCGATCCCGGCGACCTCCTCCGCCATGGCGAGCAGGTGATGCGCGCTGGCGAGCGCGCTCTGGCGCTGCTGCAACTCTTCCCGCTGGTCGGCGATCGTCGCCTGATGGGCCGCGCGTTCCTCGGCCTCGCGGACCAGCCTCACATGGGCGTCCGCGAGGCGAAGATGGGCGGTGACGGTGGCCGCGAGGTCGTGCAGAGCCGCTTCATCCTCCGCGCTGAACGGGCGCGGCGTGCTGTGAATGAGACAGAACGAGCCGACGCGGAAACCCGATTCGAGGCACAGTGGCACGCCGGCGTAGAAGACGATGGGATCGGGGCCGGTCACCAAGGGGTTCCCGGCGAAGCGCGGATCGAGGCGCGCATCCGGCACCACGAGCATGTCGCCACCGGCGATGGTGTGATGGCAGAACGATTCGAGGCGCGGCATCTCCTTGCTGGCGAGGTCACAGTCCGACTTGATCCACTGCCGGTCGGAATCGATGAGGGCGACATAGGCCTTCTCGACCCCGAAAAGGCGTTTGGCCGTGCGCGACACCGCCTCGTAATGCTCTTCGGGGGGCGTATCGAGGATACCCAGGCCGTGAAGCGCGGCGACGCGCTCGGCTTCATGAGACGGCGTGATCAAGGATCGGGCCTCGTTGCGCTGCGGTGGCAGCCTTGCGGAGCATCACATATGCAGGCCGCTAGGATAACGTTCTATGTCTCGCGTGAGAATTTCGCCCTCCGCCGCCTCATTTGCGACGGCACACAGCATCATTTCCTTCGCCGGCGAGACGTCGACGCCACGGCGATGGCCCCAGCGTGAGATGTCAGGTGGTCGATCGCTGTTGAAACACCCAGCGAATACGTGCGGCCTCGAGCCCCCATAGCATCCCGAGCATCATGTAAACGTGACGCCACTTCTCGATATCGATCTGAAATGCCTGGAGGAAGAACATCAGAAGGGCCGGAAACACGATCTGGGCGAGCCCCTGATAGGGCGACGGTTTGAGGCACAGGCGAAACCCGACAAAGATGGATGTCAGGACGATGGAGACGAACGCGAAACCTCCGAGCCATCCCCCATTCGCGAACCCGCCGATATAGGAATTGTGCGGCTCCAGATCGAAGACCACGCGCCATCTCAGAGGCCCGAAACCGAGGGGGCGATCGATGAGCATCGGGATGCCGCGACGCTGGTTGCCGAACCGTCCGGTCTCGCCTTCGTCGTAATCCTTCGTGACCTGCGCCCGATCGGTGAAGCGCTCCGAGACACCCTCCATCGACAGGAGGCCGCCGATCAGGAGCGCGCCGACGAGGACGGTGAGGGCCGACAGCCGGGCGATGCGCCGCCGAATGGCCCGCGATGGTGAGGTTGCCCATGTCAGGCCGATCGTCAGGCAGATGCCGAGGAGGCAGGCTCCCCAGGAACCGCGCGAGAACGAAAGGAAGACGCAGGCCAGCAGGACGAGCAGTGCCGTCGCGGAGAGGAAGTTCCGCCGCGTCTCCCCCACCAGCATCCTGCGGATGAGATACAGCACCGACAGGATGAGGAAGGATCCGAGCAGATTGGGGTCCTGGAACACGCCCGAGGCGCGTCCGTCCATCTTGAACAGCACATCTTCGCCGAGCACGTCGAAATAGCTGAAGATGCCGCAGATCGCGGCGAAGAGCGCTCCCGCGAGATAGGCCTTGAGGACGAAACCGACCCTTTCGGAGGTCTCGTCCGAGAAGAACATCACGAAGAAAATGCCGGTCAGCCCGAGATAGATGGCCTGATAGGTCCACTCGACCGAATTGGTCTCGTCGAGATAGGGGATCAACGCGATGACGATGGCCGACAGATAGGTCAGCAGAAGTGCGACGATGAGGATCGTCGAGCGGTAGAGCCTGATCCCCAGCAGGAACCACAACGCGATCGTCGGCAATGCCAGGAAATCATAGGGCGACGGCTTCATGAAGGTGAAGCACGTGAAGAAGATGACGAGCGCCAACAGCGCGTAGCCGAGGGTGTGGAGCGGGCCCGACGAGACACGGCGAGAATCGGCCGACGCCATAGCGACGCCCGCCTCATCCGCGCTCCATCTCCCGCCTGCCGCCATTCCGCCCGTCCAACCCGCCTCAGGATACGCGCCCGGCCTCAGCATGAGGCACTCCCCGTCAGCGAAGACTTAAACCGACGGTCTCACCGTCCCTCGCACGCCGAGAGCGGTCGCCCGAGCGTCAGGCCGTCGCTGTCCCGGGAGGCCGGGGGCGGACCAGGATTGCCTGGATCGCGCGGGTCATCGGCCGTTCCACGAACCTGTGCGCGATCACTGCGAAGACACAGCACGATACGACGGTGAAGGCCAGCATCGGCCACGCCCTCGTCGTTTCCTCGAAGCCGGTCCATTGCATGGCCTTACGGATCCCGACGATCACGAAAGGATGGCTGAGATAGAGCACATACGATGCATCGCCGAGATGGACCCCGAGCTTCGAGAGACGCGAGGTCTGCCCCTGACGGCCGAGGACGGCGGCGGCGACGATCAAGGCGGCGGGAAGTCCCCAGCCGACCACTCGCCAGGCGTCGTTGGGCGTCGTCCAATCGACGGCCTGATGCGACGAGTCGATCGGGTCGGCGATCAGGATTGCGACCCCGCCGACGAGAAAGGCTCCCCGGATCAGTCCCGATAGAACCACGCCGTGGCGGAGAAGCAGAGCGATCCCCATGCCGAGGGCGAATTCGAGAACGATGGGGCGGGACCAGAAGAACGGGGCGGCGGCGCTCGGCTGCATGACAGCTCCCGCGAGAACGAGGCCGCCGAGCAGGGCTGCGACAGCGATACCGGCCTGGTTGCGTCGCAGGCCGATGAAGACCGCGAAGACACCATAGAAGAACATTTCGTAATTCAGCGTCCATCCCAGTTCGAGGACCGGCATGGGAGCCGCATGACCCACGGCGTAGGCGGGCCAGAAGGCGAAGGATGCGACGACGTTTTGCCAGCCTGGAAAGTCCTTGGTCGTGCCCGCGAGCCCGACCATGAGGAACAGAATGTAGAGCGCCGTGAACATCCAATAGAGCGGGACGATCCGCGCCACGCGCCGGGCAAGGAACTCGCGCGACGCACCCTCGCGGCTAAATAGGTCTTCGGACGCGTAGACCATGATGAAACCGGAGATGACGAAGAAGATGTCGACACCCGCACCCCAAGGCAGCAGGTGGACGCGCTCGAACGAACCGCCGAGCTTCATCGACTGGACGAGAGTGTGATGCTGGGCATGGCCGAAAACGACCATGAGAGCCGCCAATCCTCGCAGGATCTGAACGGAAGCGATCTGTTTCACAGGAGGTCGGCCTCGCCGGCGGCATGATGCCGATCGCGGCGGATGGTCGGTCCGAGGCGGTTAAATCCCGATAAAACAGATGCCGGAAAATAGGGTCCGGCGTCGGATTATCCGATCAGCCCCCGCACGAGCGCGCGGAACTGGTCGCCCCGATCTTCGAAACTCTTGAACTGGTCGTAGGAAGCACAGGCCGGCGAGAGGAGGACCACCGGCTCCGACGGTTCTGATCTCGCAGCGGACTCCGCCGCCTGCTTCGTCGCCACGTCCAGGGTGCCGCAGCGCGTATAGGGCACCCTCCCCTCCAGCGTCGCGGCGAAGGCGTCGCTGGCCGCGCCGATGAGGTAGGCGTGGGCGACGCGGTCGAAGAGCGGCGCGAGCAGGTCGATGCCACCCTCCTTCGGCTTGCCGCCGAGGATCCAGTGGATGTCGCGGAAGGCCGTGAGGGCCTTCTCGGTGGAATCCGCGTTGGTGGCCTTGGAATCGTTGACGAACAGGACCCGCCCGCTCCGGCCGACCTCCTCCATCCGGTGCGGCAGGCCGGGGAAACTCACGAGTGCCGATGCGATCCGCCCGTCGGTCACGGCGAGAGCCTGGGCCACGGCGATGGCGACGGCGGCGTTCTGCCAGTTATGCGCGCCCCGGAGCGAGCCGATGCCGGCGACATCCGCGATGGCCTCGCCGGAGCGCCCGGCCACGATCCCGTCGCGGACGGTCAGCCCGTCCACGTCCTGGCGCGCGACACCGATCCGTACGAGGGGTCCCCGATGCCGGTCGGCGATGGCGCGGCTCGGCTCGTCGTCGACGCCGACCACCGCGAGAGCGGAGCCCCGGATCAGCCGTTCCTTGATCGCCGCGTAGTTCTCCATCGTCCCGTGCCGGTCGAGATGGTCGGGCGTGATGTTGAGGAGCACGCCGACGCTCGGATTCAGGGACGGCGTCAGGTCGATCTGGAACGAGGACAGTTCGATGACGTGGTAGCGCCCCGGAGCCGGCGGCTCCAGCGACAGGATCGCCGTGCCGATATTACCGCCCATCTGAACGTCGAGGCCGGCGTCGCTGAGGATATGCGCGATCAGCGCCGTGGTGGTGGACTTGCCGTTGGTGCCCGTGATGGCGACGAACGGCGCATCGGGGGCGATCTTGGCTCGCTCACGGCAGAACAGCTCCACGTCGCCGACGATCTCGATACCGGCCGCCTTGGCGAGATCGACGGTCCAATGCGGCGCGGGATGGGTCAGCGGGACGCCGGGGGCCAGGATCAGGGCGGAGAAGCCCGACCAGTCGGCGCTGCGCAGATCCGCGACGCCGATGCCCCGTTCGCGCGCCCTGGCCCGGCTCTCGGGGCTGTCGTCCCAGGCGACGACGCGGGCGCCCCCGGCCTGGAGCGAGACCGCCGTGACGAGGCCGGAGCCGCCGAGGCCGAACAGGGCGACCGTGCGGCTGGCGAAGGTGGTAGCGGGGGTCATGCGGGTCTCGAACTCGCCAATGCTCTGATCTCTGTCCCCCTCCCTCTACCTCATCCTGAGGTGCCCGCGCGAGCGGGCCTCGGGACGAGGTGATCGGCGGGAGGAGACCGGTTGTGGCGGACCATCATACGACGCTCAGCGCAGCTTCAGCGTCGCGAGGCCGGCCAGCGCCAGGATCACGGCGATGATCCAGAACCGGATCACGACCTGCGGCTCCTTCCAGCCCTTCTGTTCGAAATGGTGGTGGATCGGCGCCATGCGGAAGACGCGCTTGCCGGTGAGCTTGAACGAGGCGACCTGGATGATCACCGACATGATCTCCAGGACGAACAGGCCGCCGACGATGGCCAGCACGATCTCGTGCTTCGTGGCGACAGCCACGGTGCCGAGGAGGCCACCGAGGGCGAGCGACCCGGTATCGCCCATGAAGATCTGCGCCGGCGGGGCGTTGAACCATAGAAAGCCGAGCCCGGCGCCGATCACCGCGCCGCAGACGACGGCGAGTTCGCCGGTGTCGCGGACGTAATTCACCTGGAGGTAGTTGGCGGTGAAGACGTTGCCGACGAGATAGGCGATGACCCCGAACGTGCCGCAGGCGATCATCACCGGCACGATGGCGAGGCCGTCGAGGCCGTCCGTGATGTTCACCGCGTTGCCGGCGCCGACGATGACGAAGCCGGCGAACAGGACGTAGAACCAGCCGAGGTTGAGGAGCGCATCCTTGAAGACCGGGAAGGCGAGCTGGTTCTGGAGCGCGGGCGCCGAATAATACGAGATCAGGGTGCAGGCCGAGATGGCGATGGAGGCTTCGAGCAGCAGCCGGAACTTGCCCGAGAACCCCTTATGCGACTGTTTCGTCACCTTGAGGTAGTCGTCGTAGAAGCCGATGGCGCCGAATCCGAGGGTCACGGCCAGCGTCACCCAGACGAAGTGATTGCGCGGATTGGCCCAGAGCAGGATCGCCACGATGGCGCCGGCCAGGATCATGAGCCCGCCCATGGTCGGCGTGCCGCGCTTGGTCAGGTGGGTCTGAGGCCCGTCCTCGCGGATCGGCTGCCCCTTGCCCTGGCGCAGGCGCAGCAGCGAGATGATGAGCGGCCCGAACCAGAACACGAACAAGCCCGCCGTGAACAGCGCGCCGCCGGTACGGAAGGTGATGTAGCGGAAGACGTTGAGGGGCGAGAGCGTGCCGCTCAGGTCCGACAGGAGATACAGCATCCGACACCCGGTCGCGGTTTGTCTGGGAATGGATCGTCGGGGTTGGAGGAGGCCGCGCGCCTTTCCATCCCCGCCATGCCGCCCGGCTCGCGGGCTCTCCCGGCGAGCCGGGCCTGACACGGAGGTCTATTGGCGGATCGCGGCCTGCGCCGACTCGGCGCGGTCCACGGCGCCCGCGTAGCGGGCTTTGAGGGCTTCGACAATGCGGCCCATGCGGATGCTGTTCGATCCCTTGACCATCACGGCGTCTCCGGCGCGCAGGGCACCCAGGAGCGGATCGACGAGATCCGACGACGCTCCGGCCGAGACGCCGCGCCGGCTCACCGGCAGCGCCTCGAACAGGTGGCGCATCATCGGGCCGGCGGTGAAGACGAGATCGATCCCGGCCTCTTCCACGGCCGAGGCGAGGGAGCGATGGTGCTCTTCCGCCGCCGCTCCGAGCTCCAGCATGTCGCCGAGGACCGCGATGCGGCGCCCGCGCGATCCGGTCTCGATGCCGGACAGGGTGGCCAGGGCCGCGCGCACCGAGGCCGGGTTGGCGTTGTAGCTTTCGTCCACCAGGAAGGCCTCGCCGTCCTTGAGCTTGAGCGCCGTGCGCTCGCCGCGCCCGACAGGGGGCTTCAACGCGGCCAGGGACAGGGCGGCTCGCGCCAGGTCGGCGCCCAGGGCATGGACCACCGCCATGACGCCCAGCGAGTTCATCGCCGTGTGCCGGCCGGGCGTTCCGAGCTGGTACGTCACGGGGATACCCATCACCGATGCGTCCACCACGGAGAGATCGGGCCGCATGACGATGCGAAGGGCGCGGACATCGGCCTCCTCGTGCTCGCCGAACGTGACGACCCGCCCCGCCTGCGAGGCATGGGCATGGGCGAGCAGGCGCGAAAAGTTCGGGTTGTCGCGGTTGATGATCGCGGTCCCGCCGGCGCTCAGGCCGGAGAAGATCTCGCCCTTGGCATCGGCGATGGCCGAGAGCGAGGCGAAATGCTCGATATGCACCGGCTCGACGGTGGTGATCAGCGCGATGTCCGGCCGGACCATGGCCGTCAGCGGCACGATCTCGCGCGCGTGGTTCATGCCGATCTCGAACACGCCGTAATCGCTGTCGGCGGGCATCCGCGCCAGGGTCAGCGGCACGCCCCAATGGTTGTTGTAGGAGGCGATGGACGCATGGGTCCGCCCCTGCGCGGACAGGACGTGGAGCAGGGCCTCCTTCGTGCCGGTCTTGCCGACGGAGCCGGTGACGGCGACGATGCCGGCATCCGTGCGCCGGCGCGAGGCCGCACCGAGGGCACGCATGGCCTCGAGGATCGGATCCTCGCCCGCTCCCGACACGGCAAGGACGCCGCCCGCCCCGGCGAATTCCTCGGCCCGGTCGGCGGCGACCACGGCCGCTCCGGCACCGCGCGCCAGGGCATCGCGAACGAAATCATGGCCGTCCCGCGCCTCGCCGCGAATGGCGAAGAACAGGTCGCCCGGCTGCAGCGTCCGCGTGTCGATGGAGGCACCGGTGATCGGCTTCGGATTGCCGAGCAGGCTGCCGCCGGTGGCGGCTTCCAGGGCCTCGGGGGTCCAGAGGGGCGTCGTCATCGGCGAGTCACTCGTAATGAACGGTCGGACGCATCCCCTCTCCCCGCCTGCGGGGAGAGGGCCGTGTCTCCACCCTGTCGGGGAGCACGGCGAGGCGGCAGCCGATGGTGAGGGGGCGACGACGGACGAGTCTCCTCCGGAGATCCCCCCTCACCGTCGCTCCGCTCGCTTCCTGCACGGCGAGGTGCAGGAAGCCCTCTCCCCGCCTGCGGGGAGAGGGGGACGCACACCCTTCGCATCGGATCGACCGACGACCGTTTCACGCCCCCACCTCCGCGATCGCAGACCGGATCACCTCGTGATCCGAGAACGGGAGCACCTGTGCGCCCACGATCTGGCCGGTTTCATGACCCTTGCCGGCCACCACCAGCACGTCGCCGGGCCGGAGCCCGCGCATGGCGGTGCGGATCGCCTCGGCCCGGTCGCCGATCTCGATGGCGCCGGGAGAGGCGGCGAGGATGGCGGCGCGGATCGAGGCCGGATCCTCGCTGCGCGGATTGTCGTCGGTGACGATGACGAGGTCGGCTTTGCGTGCCGCGATGGCGCCCATGAGCGGGCGCTTGCCGGTGTCGCGGTCGCCGCCACAGCCGAAGACGCAGGTCAGGCGACCTGTCGCGAAGGGGCGGAGCGCGTCGAGCACGCTCTCCAGGGCTTCGGGCTTGTGAGCGTAATCCACGAGGCAGAGGGCGCCGTTGACCTCGCCGATCCGCTCCATGCGGCCGGGCACGCCGGTGAGGTGTTCGAGGGTGGCGAGAATGTCCGCCATGCGGTCGCGTCCGATGGCGGCGCCGACGAGGCCGGCGGCGAGGAGCGCGTTCTCCACCTGGAAGGCGCCGACGAGGGGCAGGTCGACCCGGTGCGTCCCCGGCTCGTCTCCGAGCCGGATCGTCAGGACTTGGGCGAAGCCTTCGGTCCGGGCGTCGACGAGGCGGATGGCATCGCCCTTCATGCCGGTCGTCAGGACATCGTGCCCGGCAGCGCGCGCGGCCTCGATGACCCGGTCGGCGTAGGGACCATCGGCATTGACGATCACGGGCCGGCCGTCCGGCAGGAGCGTCGTGAACAGCCGCAGCTTGGCCTGGAGATACTCCTCGATGGTGGCGTGATAATCGAGGTGGTCGCGGCCGAGATTGGTGAAACCGGCCACAGTGAGCGTCACGCCGTCGAGGCGGCGCTGCTCGATCCCGTGGGACGACGCCTCCATGGCGAGATGGGTGATGCCGTCATCCGCCAGCCGCGCCAGGGTCTCGTGCAGCGAGACCGGATCGGGCGTGGTCAGCGAGCCGTATTGCGCGCCGCGATCGGTGACGATGCCGACCGTGCCGAGGCTCGCCGAAGCGAATCCCATACGCGACAGGATCTGACGGACGAAATCGGCCACCGAACTCTTGCCGCTGGTCCCGGTGACCGCGATCACGGTCTGCGGCTGGCGGCCGGAGAAGCGCGCGGCGGCGAGCGCCAGGGCCCGTCGCACGTCGGGAACGGCGATCCAGAGAGCCTCTGCCGGCAGGTCGGCGGGCCGATCGCCCTCCCCCAGGATGGCGACGGCGCCATCCGCGAAGGCCTTGGCCGCGAAGACCTTGCCGTCCACCCGCGTTCCCGGCACCGCCACGAAGACGCCGCCGGGAACGACCCGGCGGCTATCGGCGGTGATGTCATGCGCGGCGTTTCCCGCCGCAGCACCAAGGTCGGCCTCGGGAAACAATTCGCCGAGGGTCATGCCGCTCATCGCCCGTCGAGCATCGTCGCGTGATACGCGCCGAGCTTCACCATGAGGGGGAACGGCTTCACCGGCGGATCGAATTGCGGCGGCAGACCGATGATCGGGGCGACGCGCTCGATCACCCGCCCGGTGACGACGCCCGAGTTCCAGGCAGCGGTGGCGTAGCCGCCGGATTCCGGCAGGCCCTGCGGCTCGTCCATGATGGTGACGAACAGGTATTTCGGGTTGTTCATGGGCGCGGCGGCCATGAAGGTCGTGAACAGGCGGTTCTTCACGTAGCGGCCGTGGATCACCTTCTCGGCGGTGCCGGTCTTGCCGCCCACGTAGTAGAGCGGGATCGAGGCCTTCTTGGCCGAGCCCTCCACCGCGTTGAGGCGCATGATGAAGCGCATCGCCTCGCTGGTCTCGGGCTTGAGCACGCGGGTCGCCTTCTTCAGCGCCTCGGCCTCGGTGGTCTTGAGGAAGGTCGGCACGATGAGGTTGCCGCCGTTGGTGATGGCGCCCACCGCCGCCGCCGCCTGGAGGGGGGCGACCGCAAGGCCGTGTCCGAAGGCGATGGTGATGGTGTTGATCTCGGTCCAGCGCGAGGGAACGATGGGCTCCGCGCTCTCGGGCAGTTCCGTCCGCATCCGGTCGGTGAGGCCCATCTTCTTCAGGAAGGCCTTGTGGCCGGGCACGCCGATGCCGAGCGCCATCTTGGCCGAGCCGATGTTGGAGGAGTGGGTGAACACCTCCGGCATGGTGATGGTGCGGTTGGTGCCGTGATATTCGTGGATCTTCTGCCGGCCCCAGGTGAGCACGCCGCCGCGGGTGTCGAAGGTGGAATTGACGTTGTACTTGCCGGAATCGAGCGCCATGGCCAGCGTCATCGCCTTGAAGGTCGAGCCCATCTCGTAGACGCCGACATTCATCCGGTTGATCCGGTCGGGATTGTTCGCCTCGGCCGGGTTGTTCGGGTCGAAATCCGGCAGGGAGGCGAGCGCGATCACCTCGCCGGTGGTCACGTCGAGGATCATGCCCGCCGCGGCCTTGGCCTTGAAGTGGTCGAGGCCCCAGGCGAGCTCGTCGCGCAGGGCGAATTGCGCCCGCAGGTCGATGGAAAGCTGGACCGGCCGGAGGTCGGTGGATTTGGCGACGAAGCCGAGGCTGTTGAGGTCCTTCAGGCCGGTAT
This sequence comes from Methylobacterium sp. Leaf106, assembly GCF_001422895.1. Lineage (NCBI taxonomy): Bacteria > Pseudomonadati > Pseudomonadota > Alphaproteobacteria > Hyphomicrobiales > Methylobacteriaceae > Methylobacterium > Methylobacterium sp. Leaf106. The sequence goes on along the minus strand of NZ_LMNB01000023.1, from coordinate 344,688 downwards.
TGTCGATGTACTTCTCGATGCCGGCGATGCCGATATTGTCGAGGTTGGTCACGCCCAGGATATGGGCCGCCGCCGTGCCGTTGGGGTAGACGCGCTTGTGGTCCGGCAGGAAGCCGACGCCCGGAATGCCGAGGCGATGCACTTCGAGTTGCTGCTTCGGGGTGATCTCGCGCTTGACCCAGACGAAGCCCTTCTTCGTCGAGAGCTTGGCGCGCAGGTCGGTGGCGTTGAGCTCGGGCAGGACGGCGGTGAGGAGCTCCACCGCCTCGTCCTTGTCGTAGATGTTCTTCGGCTCGGCGAAGACCGAGACGGTGCGGATGTCGGTGGCGAGGATCTCGCCGTTGCGGTCGACGATGTCGGGCCGGATCGCGGTGGTGGCCGCGGCGGCGACGCGGTTGTCGCCGTTATCGGCCTGGGGGAAGGCCGCCATCGCCACGAGCCGGCCGGCGATGGTGAGGAACACCACCGCGAAGCCGAGACCGACGAGGCCGACGCGGGCATAGGACCGCTCGATGGCCAGATGGAACATCGCCCGCACCACGCCCATCACCGTCCAGGTCGGACGCGCGGCTGGCGCCGGCTGCGGAGCGCTCTCGGGGTGGTGGGCGTCCCCGGCCTCTTCGGCGGTGTGGGGCGCGTGATCGTGAACGGTCTCGTCTGACACGGGACTACCTCGAAACCGTATTGGGCGTTCTGGTGGTTTGGACGGTGGTCGTCTTGGTCGCCGACGCGGTGGTCGTCGGCTTGGTGGTCGTGGTGCGCGTGGTGATCGAACCGGTCGTCCTCGGCTCGTCGGAGGACTTCGCCGCCGACTTCTCCTTGGGCGTCGCGGTGGCGGCCAGCAGGCGGCCGATCTCGTCGCCGCGGTCGGGACGCATCGGCAGGTCGGAGAGGCGTCCGAGATGGTTCACGCCGATGGGCTCCAGGGCGAGATGGCGCTCCACCGCCGCCTGCAGGCGGTCGGGGCGGGTCAGGAGCTGCCACTCGGCCCGCAGCACCGCGATGGCCTGCCGCTCCTTGTGGAGCTGGCTCTTGGCCTTCGAGACCTGACCGGCCTGGTACAGCGTGTCGTACTTGATCGAGTAGGCGTAGATCGCCGAGCCGATCAGGCCGAGGATGGCGAGGACGTTCAGCAGACGGATCACCGACGCACTCCACCGCTCTTCGAGACGAGGTGACCGCGCTGGGCGGGAAGGGCCGCCAGCGCTTCGATGGCGGCCAGCGGCGGCGCGACGGGCGCCATGGTGCGCTCGGCGGCCCGGAGCTTGGCCGAGCGCGAGCGCGGGTTGGCATGGATCTCGGAATCCGACGCCGTCACCGGCCCCTTCGTCACCATGGTGAAGCTGCGCGGGGTCGGCGCATCGGCGCTCGGCAGGTGGCGGGAGGCCTGGGCCGCCCGGCCGCTGCGCGCGGAGAAGAACTGCTTGACGATGCGGTCTTCCAGCGAATGGAAGGTCACCACGGCGAGGCGCCCGCCCGGCCGGAGGATCCGCTCGGCGGCATGAAGCGCCTGGACGAGTTCGCCGAGTTCGTCGTTCACGGCGATGCGCAGCCCCTGGAAGGTCCGCGTCGCCGGATGGATGCCGCTGGCGGGGTCCGCCCAGACCACGCTCGACACGACCTCGGCCAGCGCCGCCGTGGTCTCGATCGGGCCTTTCCGCCGCGCCTCGATGATGGCCCGGGCCACGGCCCGCGAGCGGCGCTCCTCGCCGTAATGGTAGATGATGTCGGCCAGCGTCGCCTCCTCGGCGCCGTTGACGAGGTCGGCGGCGCTCTGGCCGGCGCGCTCCATGCGCATGTCGAGGGGGCCGTCGTTGCGGAACGAGAAGCCGCGGTCGGCCTGGTCGATCTGCATCGAGGAGACGCCGATATCGAGGACGACGGCGTCAGCCGTCTCAGTACCCTGGTCCCGGACGAGGGCGTCGAGCGTGCCGAACCGGCCCGGCACCAGGGTCAGGCGCCCTTCGGAGGCGGCCACGAGGGCCGCGCCGCCGGCGATGGCGTTGGGATCGCGGTCGATGGCCAGCACGCGAACGCCCGGATCGGCCTGCAGCATCGCACGGGTGTAGCCGCCCGCACCGAAGGTGCCGTCGACGGCCAGGGACGCGCCGGTCAGCCCGAGCGAGGCCACCACCTCCGCGAGCAGCACGGGAATGTGGGGCGGGGTCGCCGCCGGGCCGTCGGGGGCGCCGTCATGAAGGACCGTCATGCCGCGAACCGGTCGATGGCGACGTGCGAGACGGACCGGGGCGAAGCGCGCCGAAGCGGAACGGGTCGAGGACGCCGGACGGCGACGGAAGAAAGGATGTGACGCATGCGTCCCTGCGGCGGGCATCGACCGCTCCGAGGCGGCCGGAAGAGACGGAACGGCAAAGGAAGACGGGACGTCGCGGACGCGGCCCGCACTTCGCCCCAGACGAGCGCCCTGTGCGTCCGCCGTTCCCAAAATCGCCGCTGACGAAGTGATTCCGGGTAACATGAGCCTCTGAGCACCGTCAACGCGCGGACCCGCATGGGCTCCGTCGAGACCGATCAGACCTCAGCAAGGTTAACCGACGGTAAGTTTCGTCGGTTTTATGCAGCCTATTCGATGCGTGGAACGACGCTCGCCGGGTGCCGGCGGGAAGCGGATCAGCCGGCCTTTAAGCCGGGTTCTGTAGGGCCCGGGAGCGAACTCCCGGACGTGGCGGCCATTCCTCTGGGACGATCGTTACCGAACGCCTCGAGCAACCAACCCGGGCGACGAGCCTGGAGAGAGGGCTTGCCCCGTCCTGTCGGACCGAGCGTGTCGCCCCTATTCGGTTTTGCTCCCGGTGGGGTTTGCCGTGCCGTCCGCGTTGCCGCGTCCGCGGTGCGCTCTTACCGCACCCTTTCACCCTTACCCTGCATGAAGCAGGGCGGTCTGCTCTCTGTGGCACTGTCCCTGGGGTCGCCCCCGCCGGACGTTATCCGGCACCGTCTCTCCATGGAGCCCGGACTTTCCTCCCCGGTTCGCACCGGAGCGGCCGCCCGGCCGACTGATCCGGCGCGGATGTGCGCCGCCATCGCGCCCGAGGTCAAGGAGCCGGATGACCATCCGGGCGCCATGGCGGGATTTTGTTCGGCGGCTTGCTCGACGATCCAGGCGGCCCTAGCTCACCCGATGGGCCACGCCCGTCGCGGCGGCCCGCCAACGTGAGGAGGTGACCATGGCAACGAGCGATTCGGCCTGGACGCTCGAAAACGTATCCGAACTCCGGACGCTGGCGCGCGAGCGCGTGCCGGTCTCCATCATCAGCCTGAAGCTCAAGCGGCCGATCGAAGCCGTCTCCGCCAAGCTCGCCGAACTCGGCATCACGCCGGCCAATGAATTGGGCGGCGCATAGGTTCATGACCCGGTGCGCGGGGCGCGCTATGACGCGCCCCGCGATTGCGCCGTCCTACCAGGAGCCGGTATTCTCCATGGAGGCCCAAGGCTCCTGCGGGGCCTTCGCCTCGCCCTTCTGCAGGATCTCGATGGAGATCCCGTCCGGCGACTTCACGAACGCCATGTAGCCGTCGCGCGGCGGCCGGTTGATGGTCACGCCCTTGTCCTGCAGGCGCGCGCAGAAGGCGTAGATGTCGTCCACCTGATAGGCGAGGTGACCGAAATTGCGCCCGCCGGAATAGGTCTCCGGATCCCAGTTGTAGGTGAGCTCCACCTGGGGCGCCTTCGTCTCCAGGGCCGTGTCGTAATCGCCGGGGGCCGCGAGGAAGACGAGGGTGAAGCGGCCCTTCTCGTTCTCCACGCGGCGGGTCTCGCGCAGGCCGAACGTATCCACGTAGAAAGCGAGCGCCTTGTCGAGATCCGCCACGCGGACCATCGTGTGCAGGTATTCCATGAGCTGGGTCGTCTCCGGTTGATGCCGCCTATGTGGCCCGGCTATGCCGGACGTCAACGCCGCGATGCCCCCGACGCTCCCGCCCCCTCACGCCCCGAGGGTGGAAGCCGGGCGGACCGGCGACACGGAGCCGTTCTCAATCCTCGCTCCCGATCAGGACCGACCGCATGCGTACCGAAAGCCCGACCCTGATCCGTCTCGAAGATTACCGGCCGAGCGACCACCTCATCGACACGGTGGAACTCGACGTCCGGCTCCATCCCCGCGAGACCAGGATCGTCGCGACCCTGGCCCTGCGCCCGAACCCGGACGGACGCTCCGACGCGCCCCTGGTGCTGGACGGTGACGATCTCACGCTGACGCGGCTGTCGCTCGACGGCGAAATCCTCGATCCGGCGGCCTATTCCGCCACGGCCTCGGCGCTGACGGTGCATGAGCCGCCGCGACAGCCCTTCACGCTGGCGATCGAGACGCGGGTCGACCCGACCGCCAACACCAAGCTCATGGGCCTCTACCGGTCGAGCGGCGTCTACTGCACCCAGTGCGAGGCCGACGGCTTCCGCCGGATCACCTACTTCCTCGACCGGCCCGACGTGATGTCGGTCTATACGACCCGGATCGAAGCCGATGCCGACGAAGCGCCGGTCCTTCTCGGCAACGGCAACCTGACGGAAGCCGGGCCCGCCGGCCCGGGCCGGCATTATGCCATCTGGCACGATCCGCACCCGAAGCCCGCCTATCTCTTCGCCCTCGTCGGCGGCCGCCTCGACCGGGTGTCCGCTGAGTTCACCACGATGGAGGGCCGCCCCGTTTCCCTCGCCGTCTACGTGGAGCCGGGCAAGTCGGACCGGGCCTCCTATGCCCTCGACGCCATCGCCCGCTCCATGACCTGGGACGAGGAGGCGTTCGGCCGCGCCTACGATCTCGACGTCTTCAACGTCGTGGCGGTGTCCGATTTCAACATGGGCGCCATGGAGAACAAGGGCCTCAACATCTTCAACGACAAATACGTCCTCGCCTCGCCCGACACCGCCACCGATGCCGATTACGCGGCGATCGAGCGGATCATCGCCCATGAGTATTTCCACAATTGGTCGGGCAACCGCGTCACCTGCCGCGACTGGTTCCAGCTCTGCCTGAAGGAGGGCCTCACGGTCTTCCGCGACCAGGAATTTTCGTCGGACATGCGCTCGCGCGCGGTCCATCGCATCGGTGAGGTCAGGACGCTGCGTGCCCGCCAGTTCCCGGAGGATGCCGGGCCGCTGGCCCATCCGGTCCGGCCCCGAGCCTATGCCGAGATCAACAACTTCTACACCGCCACCGTCTACGAGAAGGGCGCGGAGATCGTGCGCATGCTGCGTAGCCTGATCGGCGCCGCCGCCTTCCGGGCCGGGATGGACCGCTACTTCGCCGACAATGACGGGCGGGCCGCCACGGTGGAGGATTTCCTCGCCGCGTTCAGTGCCGAGACCGGGCGCGACCTGTCGGATTTCGCGCGGTGGTACGAGCGGCCCGGAACGCCGGTGGTGAGCGTCGAGGGGGATTACGACGCCGCGGCGCGGACCTATCGCCTGCGCTTCCGCCAGCTTTTGGCCGGCGCCGAGGACAGCCCGCCCCTCGTCATCCCCATCGCCCTCGGCCTCGTCGGCGAGGGTGGCCCCATCGCCGCCTCCTGCGAGCGCGTGAGCGAGGGTGTGTTCGTCCTCGACCGCGCCTGCGACGAGATCGTGTTCTCAGGGGTCGACGAGAGGCCGGTGCCCTCCCTGTTGCGGGGCTTCTCCGCCCCGGTCCGGATCGAGATGGCATCGAGCGATGCCGACCGCCTGAGACTGCTCGCCCGCGACACCGACGCGTTCAACCGCTGGCAGGCGGCCCAGAGCGTCGCCATGCGCCTGATCGTCGAACGGACGAGGGCCGATGCCCCGCCGGCGGAGGATGCGGGACCGGACGCACGGGCCTTCGTCGAGGCTCTCGCCACCTTCCTCGATGCCGAAGCCCTGAGCGATCCGGCTTTCGCCGCCCTTGTCCTCGGCCTGCCGAGCGAGGGCGACGTCGCCAACGAAATCGGCGGCGACGTCGATCCCGATGCGATTCACCGCGCCCGGCGGACCCTGCGGCGCCAGATCGGGCAGGGTCTCGGACGACGACTGGACTCCCTCCACGCCGCCATGACCGACGCGACGGGCGCGGCCTTCAGCCCCGATGCGGCCTCGGCCGGGCGCAGGGCCCTGCGCAACGCCGCCCTCGACCTCATCGCCGCGGCGGACGAGGCCCGAGGCGGCGAACTCGCCGCCACTCAATTCGCCGAGGCCGCCACCATGACCGACCGGCTGGCGGCCCTCTCGACCCTGGCCGCGATCCCCGGCGAAGCGAGGGAGGCGGCCCTCCATGCCTTCGGCGTCCGTTATGCCGACGAGCCGCTGGTCCTCGACAAATGGTTCGCCCTTCAGGCGATGATCCCGGAGGATGGCACCATCGCCCGCGTCGCGGCGCTTCAGGGCCATCCGGCTTTCGCCATCACCAACCCGAACCGGGTACGCGCGCTTCTCGGGACCTTCGCCATGGCGAACCCGACCCAGTTCGCCCGACCCGACGGAGCGGGCTTCAGATTGATGGCGGACGCGATCCGGACCATCGACGGGACGAATCCACAGCTCGCCGCGCGGCTCCTCACCGCGTTCGGTTCGTGGAAAATGTTGGAATCCGGACGGCGGACTCAAGCTACGGTCACGCTTGGCGAATTCGCCTCCGCCGGGGGGCTTTCGCGTGACGTGGCCGATATCCTCGGCCGGACACTCGAGAATGGTTAACGCTTTCTAAAATAAGGTCAAATTCGAACTATCGATTCTTCGAATCCGATTGTCACACCGAGCCGAGAGTCAAGCGCTCGCCCAAGAATTTCGTGGACAAGTTGCCTGTGGAAATGCTGAATTGGATACGATTCGAAGCGTGACTCACTCCACGCCGAGGAACGACTCATCCACAGCTGCGGGGGCTTGTCATGCTGGAGGCGGATTCCGCTTCCCTCTCCGCACGTGCGGATACGATTCTTGGTATTCACCGCCCTCAGACTGCGGCCCATACCCGGTTCGTCCGTGCCGAGATCTGGCTCCGCTATGCGGTGCCCGCCTTTCTGGCCACGTTTCTCGTCTGCCTCGCGGCGGGCGCGGCGCTTCAGCTGCGCGGCGAGCGCAGCGAGATCCTGCGCGATACGGTCACCGACATCGAGACGTTCACGCGTCTCGTCACCGGCGCCCTGGCGGATGTGGAGGCGACCTCCCCCGCGATCCGGTCGCGCCTGGAGACGCTCGTTCCCGCGTCCCTGATGCCGGCCGGACGTCAGATCCTCGTGACCTCGGCATCCGAGACCATCCTCGGCGCCCATCCGGCACTGACGGATCTGAGCGGGACCCTCACGGACCGCCTCGGCGAGATGCAGGCGCTCAGCACGCTGGGCGAGCGCGCCGGCGTGATGGCCCTCACCCTCGCCAACGGCGAGCAGGCCTTCGCGGCCTTGCGGACGCTTCCCAAGGGCCGCGGCCAGATCGCCGTGATCCAGCCCATCGCGCCGGTCCTCGACGCCTGGACCATGCGGATGCGGCATCAGGTGGTTCTCTACGGCGCCGCCGCCCTCGTCATCATCGGGATCGGGATCGCCTACGCGCTCCAGACCCAGCGCGCCTACGCGGTGGACAGGCTCTGCGAGCAGATCAAGCAGCGGCTGGACACGGCGCTCGGCCGCGGTCGCTGCGGATTGTGGGACTGGGATATCCCGCGCGGCCGGATCTACTGGTCGGATTCGATGTACGCCCTGCTCGGCTACCGCCGGGAGCGGGAGTTCCTGTCCTTCGGGGACGTGAACGCCCTGGTCCATCCCGATGACGGCGACCTCTACGCCCTGGCCCGACAGCTGGCCGCGAGCCAATCCACCGTCGATCACGAGTTCCGCATGCGCAGCGCCAATGGCGGCTGGATCTGGCTGCGCACCCGCGCCGAGATCGTCCCCGATCAGGTCGATGGCGGCCGTCACCTCGTCGGCATCGCCCTCGACGTCACCGAGCAGCGCCAGCTCGCCGAATCCAACGCCACCGCCGACATGCGCCTGCGCGACGCGGTGGAGGCGATCTCCGAAGCCTTCGTCCTGTGGGACACGAGCAACCGCCTCGTCCTGTGCAATTCGAAGTTCCGCCACCTCCATGCCCTGAGCCCGGACGACGCGATTCCGGGCAAGCGCTACCACGAGATCATGGGCCGGGGCGTCCTGCCGCCGGTGCGCCGCGAATTGCGCGAGATCGAGGCCTCGTCGGCCACGGCCCGCACCTTCGAGGCGGAGCTCACCGACGGTCGCTGGCTCCAGATCAGCGAGCGGCGGACCAAGGACGGCGGGTACGTCTCGGTCGGCACCGACATCACCAACCTCAAGCGCCAGCAGGAGCAGCTCGTCGCCTCGGAGCGCGAACTGATCGAGACGGTCAAGGATCTCAAGCGCTCGCGCCGGACCCTGGAACTCCAGACGCAGCAGCTCGCGGACCTCGCCGAGCGCTACCTCGACCAGAAGGCCCAGGCCGAGACCGCCAACCAAACGAAGTCCGAATTCCTCGCCACCATGAGCCACGAGTTGCGCACGCCGCTCAACGCCATCATGGGCTTCGCGGAGTTGATGGAGAGCGGGGTCTACGGGACGCTCGGCTCCCCGCGCTACACCGAGTATTGCCGCGACATCCGCTCCAGCGGCGACTACCTGCTCTCGGTCATCGACGACATCCTCAACATGTCGCGCATCGAATCGCACCGCGTCCGCTTGGCCCTGCAGGAAGTCTCCCTCGACAGCGCGGTCCAGAATGCGCTGAAGCTGGTGGCCGAGGCGGCCAAGGCGAAGTCGCTGACCATCGGCGTCGACGTCGCCACCGATCTGACCCTGCTGGCCGACGGCCGCGCCCTGCACCAGATCCTCCTGAACCTCATCCAGAACGCGGTGAAATTCACCCCCGGGGGAGACGGGCGCATCGTCGTCAAGGCGCGTCCCTCCGGCGATCTCGTCAACATCTTCATCGAGGACAATGGGATCGGCATCCCGAAGGCGGCGCTGCGCCGCCTCGGCTCGCCCTTCCAGCAGGTGGAGACGAATCTCACGCGCACGCATAAAGGGTCCGGGCTGGGTCTCGCCATCGCCCGCTCCATGGCGGAGCTGCATGGCGGTTCGCTGCGCATCCGTTCGGAGGAGGGCCTCGGCACCATCATCATGGTGCGCATGCCGATCCCGACGGCGGAACGGCGGCGCGATCTCGTCGCCGCGAGCTCCGACGAGACGGTGGACTCCTTACGCGAGGTGTCGGGCGCGCGGCCCCGTGGCGGCGCCGGAACGGCCGGGATGCAGCCACGGGCCATGGCACCCGTATCGGCCTGAGGGCGGCGATCCCCGCCCTGACGGCCGCTTTTTCCGGATGGGGATGGTCGGCGGGTGGAGGAACGCCCGCGCATCCCTCCGCCCGCGGGTTCTCCGGACTTTCAGTACTCGACGATGTCCTCGAGCGCGTAGTGCTTCACCGTCTTGCGGTTGGCGATGAGCTCGTCGATGGTCGGCTCGCCCTTGATGGCGCGGGCGACGGCGAGCTTCGTCGCCTCGTAATTGGTGCGGTAGAGGTCCTTCTGGTCGAGATTGGCGTCCTCGGCGCAGCGCGGATCGAGCCAGATCATGATGATCATGCACAGCTCGTCGAGCCCGTCCTTCGGCAGGATGCCCTCGATCACGCAATCGACGATGGCGTCGCCCGTGGCGGCCTGAACCACACCACCGAGGAGGTTGACGTATTCCGCCGTGTGGATCGTCGCCTTGGTGGTCATCATCGTGGAGGGGCGCACGAGCTGGTTCAGGTCGCGCACCACGAACATGCGGGTGTGGCCCTGGACCTGCCCCATCATGCCGGCGAAGGCCTGGCCCACCGGACCGCGGGTGGAGCCGATCAGCACCTCCGGCATCGCGTCGGTGTACTGGCCATCGGCGGCGAGGACGGTGGCCTCTCCGGTGCGGAACCAGATCTCGGACATGTGGGCGTTTCCTTGTTCCTGGGCATTGGCTGCCGGGCCGGCGATCCGGCCGTTTCGCGGGCGGAGAAACACCGTTCCGCCGCCGCCCGTCAATCGCCCGCGTCCGAGAGAGTTTCGCGGGCGGCGCTTCCCCTCTGGCCCTGCGCGCCACAATCGGTCATTCCATGCGCGGTTTCCGGCATCGCGACATCGGCGTGGTCCGATGGATCGCCGCCCATCCTCGGGCCGATGCCGCGAGCCGAACGGGAGTGGGGCACATGAACGGGCAGCAGGAACGGGACTGGAGTCTCGCCGTCGCCGCATTGCCGGACGGTGTGCGGCTCGAACTCGGCCTCGCGGACCTGTCCGGGACGCCCTTCACCGCCATTCTCGCCCTCGACCGGCGGGAGGCGCGCGACCTCGCCCGTGCCCTGCTCGCGGCCTCGGGCGATGCGGCGGAGCGGACTTTTCCGCGTCCGTCCTCAGCGAATGGGGACTGACTGGTTCAACCGCGACCGGGGAGGCGGGGCACCTTGAGGCCGCGCTCTTCCGGCGTCGGCTTGCAGATGTAGGAGAACTCGGTCTGCAGGTCGGAGAAGATCGCTTCCCCGGTGATCTTGCAATTCTCGCGGGCCGTCTCGTCGAGGAAGGCCCGCGCCGCCTCGCGCAACCGCTTGGCACGGGTCTCCGCCGGGCCGCCCTGCCCGTCGTAACGCTCGTCGATGCCGCAGCCCGTGATTTCCCGCACTCCGTCGGAGACGACGAGCATCTTGTTCACGCGGCGCTGGTCGTAGACGGAATACGGGTCCTTGCAGCCGATGGTCACCACCTGAACGCCCACGCTGGCGTAGTTCTTCGACAGGTAGGAGAAACCGGTGCAGCCCGAGACTCCGAGAGCGAGAGTGACCGCGACGGCCAGGATTCCGGTGGTCCGGTTCAACGTGGTCGCGCTCCGCTCAAGCCATCGATCAAGCCATCGATCAAGGGATCGCATTGAAGCGCGGGCGGTCCGACGGTCAAGCCTCGCCAGGACACACCCGCGCTCCATTCCACCGAATCGCATGCCTTCGTGTCTCTCACGAAACTCCCGCTGCGCTGTCGAGCTCGCAGCGAGAGCCGACCGTGATCGAGAGTTACATGAGGCACTCTTACTCCGCCGCCACCGCAAGATAGCGGGCCGGGTCGTAGTTGAGGATCGGCCCGAGCCAGCGCTCCACCTCCCGAAGGTCCATGCCCTTGCGCAGGGCGTAATCCTCGACCTGATCGCGCTCGACCTTGGCGACGCCGAAGTAATGCGCGTCCGGGTGGGCGATGTAGAGGCCCGAGACCGACGAGCCCGGCCACATGGCATAGCTCTCGGTGAGCTTCACGCCGATGCGCGACTCGGCCTTGAGCAGGTCGAACAGGGTGACCTTCTCGGTGTGGTCGGGCTGGGAGGGATAGCCCGGCGCCGGGCGGATGCCGGCATAGTCCTCGCGCACGAGATCGTCGGGGGCGAAGGTCTCGTCGGGGGCATAGCCCCAGAACTCCTTGCGCACCCGCTCGTGCATGCGCTCGGCCAGCGCCTCGGCGATGCGGTCGGCGAGCGCCTTGACCAGGATCGAGCGGTAATCGTCGTTGGCCCGCTCGAACCGCTCCGCGATCCGCACCTCCTCCAGCCCCGCCGTGACCACGAAGCCGCCGACGTAATCGCCGATGCCCGTCTCCGTCGGTGCCACGAAGTCGGACAGGCAGGTATTGGCGCGCCCGTCGCGCTTCGACAGCTGCTGGCGCAGGCCGTGGAAGGTCGCGAGTTTTTCGGAGCGGCTCTCGCCGGTATAGAGCGCGATGTCGTCGCCCACCGAATTTGCCGGCCAGAAGCCGATGATCGCCTTCGGGTTGAACCAGCGCTCATCGACGATCTGCTTCAGCATCTCCTGTGCGTCGTCGAACAGGGCCTTGGCGGCGGGACCCTGGTTCGGGTCCTCGAAGATCGCCGGGTAGCGGCCCTTGAACTCGTAGGTCTGCAGGAACGGCGTCCAGTCGATATACGGCACGAGGTCGGCGACCTCGTAAGAGGAATAGACCCGCACGCCGGTGAAGCTCGGCTTCGTCGGACGGTAACCCGACCAGTCGATCTTGAACGGGTTGGCGCGGGCTTTGGCCAGCGGCAGGCGCTGCTTGTCGAGTTCCGAGCGGGCATGGGCATCCGAGACCTTGCGGTACTCGGCCCGGATGTTGGCGATGGTGGTGTCCCGCGTCTCCTTGGATAGAAGGCTGGAGACCACACCCACGGCGCGGCTGGCATCCGTCACGTAGACGGTCTGGCCACGGTTGTAGGACGGGTGGATCTTCACGGCGGTGTGGACACGGCTGGTCGTGGCGCCACCGATGAGGAGCGGCACGTCAAAACCCTCGCGCTCCATTTCGGCCGCGACGTGAACCATCTCGTCCAGCGAGGGCGTGATGAGGCCCGACAGGCCGACGATGTCGACATTCTCGCGCTTGGCCACGTCGAGGATCTTGGCCGCCGGCACCATCACGCCGAGGTCGATGATCTCGTAATTGTTGCAGGCGAGCACGACGCCGACGATGTTCTTGCCGATGTCGTGGACATCGCCCTTCACCGTCGCCATCAGGATCTTGCCGGCGGCCTGGCGCTTGCCGTCGCCGCCATTGGCGAGTTTTTCCGCCTCCATGAAGGGTTCGAGATAGGCCACCGCCTGCTTCATCACGCGGGCGGACTTCACCACCTGCGGCAGGAACATCTTGCCCGAGCCGAACAGGTCGCCGACCACGTTCATGCCGGCCATCAGGGGGCCCTCGATGACGTGGAGCGGACGTTCGACGCCGAGGCGCGCCTCCTCGGTGTCGACGAGGATGTACTCGGTGATGCCGTTGACCAGGGCGTGCTCGATGCGCTTCTCCACCGGAGCCTCGCGCCAGGACAGATCGGCCGTCTTGGCCTGCACGCCGCCGCCCGACTTGAAGCGCGCGGCCGCATCGAGCAGCCGGTCGGTGGAATCCTCGCGCCGGTTGAGGACGACGTCCTCGCACAGCTCGCGCAACTCGGCCGGAAGCTCGGCGTAGATCGCGAGCTGGCCGGCATTCACGATGCCCATATCCATGCCGACCTGGATCGCATGGTACAGGAACACCGCATGCATCGCCTCGCGCACCGGCTCGTTGCCCCGGAAGGCGAAGCTCAGGTTCGAGATGCCGCCCGAGATATGGGCATGGGGCAGGGTCTCGCGGATGGTCTTGGTCGCCTCGATGAAGGCGACGCCGTAGCCGTTATGCTCCTCGATGCCGGTGGCGACGGCAAACACGTTCGGATCGAAGATGATGTCTTCCGGCGGGAAGCCGACCTCCTCGGTCAGAACCTTGTAGGCCTTGGTGCAGATCTCGACCTTGCGCTCGTAAGAGTCGGCCTGGCCTTGCTCGTCGAAGGCCATCACCACCACGGCGGCGCCGTAGGAGCGGCAGACCTTGGCATCGGCGATGAACTTCTCGACGCCCTCCTTCATGGAGATCGAGTTCACGATGGCCTTGCCCTGGACGCATTTGAGCCCGGCCTCGATGACGTGGAATTTCGAGGAATCGATCATCACCGGCACGCGGGCGATGTCCGGCTCGGCGGCGACGAGGTTGAGGAACTCGACCATCGCCTTCTCGGAATCGAGCAGGCCCTCGTCCATGTTGATGTCGATGATGCTGGCGCCCGCCGCCACCTGATCGCGCGCTACGTCGAGAGCGGCCGCGTAGTCGCCGGCGGTGACGAGCTTGCGGAATTTCGCCGAGCCCGTGACGTTGGTGCGCTCGCCCACATTCACGAAGGGGATCTCCTTCGTCAGCGTGAAGGGCTCGAGGCCCGACAGGCGCATCAGGCGGGGCACCTCCGGGATCGCGCGGGGCTTCACGCCCTCCACGGCCTGCGCGATGGCGCGGATATGGTCCGGCGTGGTGCCGCAGCAGCCGCCGACCATGTTGACGAGGCCGGAGGTGGCGAACTCGCCCACCAGCCGGCCCATGGCTTCGGGGCTCTCGTCATAGAGGCCGAACTCGTTGGGAAGACCCGCATTCGGATAGGCGCAGACCAGGGTGTCGGCGATGCGCGAGAGTTCGGAGATGTGAGCGCGCATCTCCTTGGCGCCGAGCGCGCAGTTCAACCCGATGGTGAGCGGGCTGGCATGGCGCAGCGCGTTCCAGAACGCTTCCGGGGTCTGGCCCGAGAGGGTACGGCCTGAGAGATCTGTGATGGTGCCCGAGATCATGATCGGCAGGGTGGTGCCGGTCTCCTCGAACACCGCCCAGGCCGCCGCCACCGCCGCCTTTGCGTTGAGCGTGTCGAAGATGGTCTCGATCAGGATCAGCTCGGCGCCGCCATCGATCAGGCCGCGCACCTGCTCCATGTAGGCGGTCTTCACCTGATCGAAGGTCACCGCCCGGTAGCCCGGATTGTTCACGTCCGGCGAGATCGACAGGGTACGGTTCGTCGGGCCGATGGCGCCGGCGACGAAGCGGCGGCGCCCATCCTGCTTCTCGGCCAAAGCGGCGGCCTCGCGGGCGAGCCGCGCGCCTTCCGCGTTCAGCTCGTGGACGATCGATTCCATGCCGTAATCGGCCTGGGCGATGGTGGTGCCCGAGAAGGTGTTGGTTTCGCAGACGTCGGCCCCGGCCAGGAAGTAGTCGAGGTGGATCTGCCGGATCGCGTCGGGCTGCGTCAGGATCAGGAGGTCGTTGTTGCCCTTCTGGTCGTGGCTGTGATCGAGGAAGCGCCCCCCGCGAAAATCCGCCTCGCCGTAGCCGAGGCGCTGGATCACGGTGCCCATCGCCCCATCGAGGACGAGGATTTTCTCCGCTGCCCGCTGGCGCAGGGCGGTTTCGATCTCTTTTCCGTCAACGGGGCGGAGGTCTGTCATGTCGTATCCTTGGAGACGCGAAGTCCCACCAATCCACCTCATCCTGAGGTGCCGGAGCGTAGCGAAGGCCTCGAAGGAGGCCTCCAGGTCTCGTTGCGCGATCTGGACCCCTCCTTCGAGGCCCGCATGCGCGGGCACCTCAGGATGAGGTCCGAGGGTTGGAGCGCGCGTGCTTGTTTCAGGCCGCCTTCGCCGCCGCCACCTTCGGCGCCTGCGCGCGCAGGCCGAGGAGATGGCAGATGGCATAGACGAGGTCGGAGCGGTTCATCGAGTAGAAATGGAAGTCGTTGACGCCTTCGTCCACCAGATCGAGCACCTGCTCGGCCGCGACCGCCGCCGCGATCAGGCGGCGGGTATCGACGTCGTTGTCCAGCCCCTCGAACCGCGCGGCCAGCCAGTACGGCACCGAGGCGCCGGTGCGGCGGGCGAAATTGGCGGATTGCTTGAAGTTCTGCACCGGCAGGATGCCGGGGATGATCGGGATCTCGATCCCGGCCGCGCGGACCTTGTCGACGTAGCGGAGATAGACGTCGTTCTCGAAGAAGAACTGCGTGATCGCCTGGTCGGCGCCCGCATCGACCTTGGCCTTCAGGGCGTCGATATCGGCGTCCAGCGTGGCGGCCTCGGGGTGCTTCTCGGGATAGGCCGAGACCGAGACCTTGAAGTCGCCGATCCGCTTGATGCCGGCCACGAGATCGCTGGTCCTGGCATAGCCGCCCGGATGCGGCCGATAGGCGGTGCCGACGCCGTCCTGCGGGTCACCGCGCAGGGCCACGATGTGGCGTACCCCAGCATCCCAATAGGATTGCACGACCTCGTCGATCTCTTCCCGGGTGGCGTCCACGCAGGTGAGATGGGCGGCGGGCTTGAGGCTCGTCTCCTTGATCATCCGCGCCACGGTGTTGTGGGTGCGCTCGCGGGTGGAGCCGCCGGCCCCATAGGTCACCGAGACGAATTTCGGCTGGAGCGGAGCGAGCCGCTCGATCGACGACCACAGGACCTTCTCCATCTCGTCGGTCTTCGGCGGGAAGAACTCGATGGAGACCTGGATCGGACGGTAGCCGTCGCGGCTGGCGCGGTGATGGGAAGCGGTGGGCATCGGGTCGTCCTCAAGATCGTTCGGTTCAGACGTATGTCGTCGAGACGGAATTCCGTGGCGGCCGGTCAGGCCACCGCGCGCTCCGCCTCGGAAGCGAGGGTCGGCTCGGCCGCCGAGGCGGCGAGCCAGAGGGTCACGGTGAGCTGGTGCCCGCTCTCGTCGGCCGGGGCGAGATGCCGTGTCGCCACCATGCCGAGCCCGGCATCGGCGAGCCAGCCCGTCACCTGCTCGGCGGCGAAGCCGAGGCGGCGATGGGCCTGCTCCTCGCGCAGGAATTCGAGATCGTGCGGCGCGAAATCCACCACGAGAAGCCGGCCTCCGGGCGCCACGAGCCGTGCCGCCTCGCGGAGCGCACGGGCGGGGTCGTCGAGATAATGCAGCACCTGATGCACCACCACGAGGTCGAAGCTGCCCCGGCCGAAGGGCGGGGCATGGATGTCGCCCTGGCGCAGGTCCACGCCGGACAGCCCGGCCCGCTCCAGATTGGCGCGGGCGACGGAGAGCATGGCGTGGCTCGAATCCAGTCCCGTGGCGCGGGAGGCCCTGGGAGCGAGGAGCCCGAGCATCCGCCCGGTGCCGGTGCCGAGATCGATCAGGCTCCGCACCGGGCGCGATCCGAGGGCGTCGATCACCGCCGCCTCTACAATCGCCTCCGGCACGTGGAGCGATCGAAGCTGGTCCCATTTCGGGGCGAGGCGGGCGAAGAAGCTCTGCGCGGCATCCGCGCGTTGAGCCCGCACGCCCTCCAACCGGGCCCGATCCTCGGACAAAGGCGGGCTCGACCGGTCGAGACCGCCGACCAGGGGCTCCACCAGACCCGTCCTCGCCTCGATCAGCCGAAAGAACGCCCAGGCCCCCTCGCGATGCCGTTCCACCAGCCCGGCCTCGACGAGAAGCTTGAGATGGCGAGAGATGCGCGGCTGCGACTGGCCGAGGATGTCGGTGAGATCGGAGACCGACAATTCCCCCTGCATCAGCAAAGCGAGGATGCGCAGGCGCGTCTCTTCCGCCGTGGCGCGCAGCACACCGAGGGCATCGGAGAAAGGAAGGACGACCGTCGCCTTGACGCTCTCTTGAGACATAAAGATATCTTTATGTTCGATCCGGACGCATGGCAAGGGGAAACGGCGGCTGGCCGGAATCATGAGAGAAACAGGCGTGGGCGACGATGCCGGGAGGGGAGCGTTCCGGGCGATCTGCCGATATGGTCGGCTCAACACGTCCCTTGTCGATTCCGGAACAACAGAAACGCCACCGCGTGACCCAGCCGAATTCCCGTCCCCCGATCCGTTTCCGTGGCCGCTCCTTCATGGCCCTGGTGCTGGCCCCCTCGGCACCGGTGCATGACTGGCTCGAAGACCTCGACGCGCTGTCCCGGCGCTCCCCCGCCTTCTTCGTGGGGCGCCCGGTGATCCTCGACGTGTCCGGCCTCGGGCTCGACCGCGCGGACCTCACCGCCCTGGTCTCCGAGCTCAAGGCCCGCGACGTCACCGTGATGGGAATCGAGGGAGCCAAATCCGGCAGCCTCGGCGAGGGGCTGCCCCCCGCCCCGGCCGGCGGACGGCCGGTGGACGAGGTCGCCACGCCGGACGCGCCCGCGCCGACGCAGGTGGAGCCGCCGCGCGCCGCCCGCTCGCTGATCCTCGACCAGCCGGTCCGGTCGGGCCAGACCATCCTGCATCTCGAAGGCGACATCACCATCATGGGATCGGTGGCTTCCGGGGCGGAAGTGATCGCCGGCGGCTCCATCCATATCTATGGAGCGCTGCGGGGGCGGGCCATCGCGGGCGCCTCCGGCAATCCCGATGCCCGCATCACCTGTCGCAAGTTCGAGCCGGAACTGCTCGCCATCGACGGTCTCTACCGGACGGCCGACGATCTCGGGCCGGACCGCCGGGGCCAACCGGCGCAGATCCGCCTGGAAGGCGATGCGATCAAGGTCGCCGCGCTGGAGTAGCGCCGACATATGAACCTGGGATCGCAGGATTATAGGGTCACAGGATCACGGAAAGCCGGCTCGTTAACCAAGCGGTAACCATAAGGACCGTCAATGGTTCGGTAAGGAATCGCGAGAGCCCGTGACACACGCCCCTCCATCCCGCCGATCCGTGACGCTACGAGGCCGTGCCTTCAAGGCACTCGTCCTGGCTCCGGAAGCTCCGCTTCCCGATTGGTTCGCCGATCTGGACGCCTCGCTGAAGCGGTCGCCGACGCTGTTCGACGGCCGTCCCCTCATCCTCGACATCGCGGCGCTCGGGTCGGACCCGGACGTGCTCGGCAAGGTCCTGGCCGATCTCGGTGCCCGCCGCATCCGCATCCTCGGCATCGAGGGCGCGGCGGCGACCCTGGCGGGAACGCCGATGCTCGACGGTCTCGCCCTGCCCCCGCTCCTCGTGAACGGACGGCCCACCCTCGGCATCGAGATTCCGAAGGATGCCGAGCCGGAAACCACGTCTCTCATGATCGAGGGCTCGGTCCGGTCCGGCCAGTCGATCACGCATCCCACCGGTGACGTCACCGTCATGGGTTCGGTGGCCTCCGGCGCCGAGATCCTCGCCGGCGGCTCGATCCACGTCTACGGGGCGCTTCGCGGCCGGGCCATCGCCGGTGCCGCCCGCAACCCCCGCGCCCGCATCTACTGCCGCAAGTTCGAGCCCGAACTGCTCGGGATCGATCGCCTCGTCCGCACGGCCGAGGACATGGGCACGACCCTGCGCGGGAAACCCGTGCAGATCTGGCTCGATAGCGGCTCCATCAAAATGGCAACCTTGGATTAAGGAGAAACACGCATGGCCAAGGTTCTGGTCGTTACATCTGGCAAGGGCGGCGTCGGCAAGACGACCACCACAGCGGCTCTCGGCGCGGCACTCGCGCAGGCCGGACAGAGCGTCGCCGTCGTCGATTTCGACGTCGGCCTGCGCAACCTCGACCTCGTGATGGGCGCCGAGCGGCGCGTGGTCTACGACCTCATCAACGTGGTCAACGGCGATGCCAAGCTCAACCAGGCGCTGATCCGCGACAAGCGGCTCGAGAACCTGTCGCTGCTGCCCGCCTCGCAGACCCGCGACAAGGACGCCCTCACCGACGAGGGCGTCGCCAAGGTGATGGAAGAGCTGCGCGAGAAGTTCGACTGGGTGATCTGCGATTCCCCGGCCGGCATCGAGCGCGGAGCCACCCTGGCCATGCGCCACGCCGACCTCGCCGTCGTCGTCACGAACCCGGAAGTCTCCTCGGTGCGCGATTCCGACCGGATCATCGGTCTGCTGGATTCCAAGACCCTGAAGGCGGAGCGCGGCGAGGTGATGGAGAAACACCTCATCCTCACCCGCTACGACCCCGCCCGCGCCGACCGCGGCGACATGCTCAAGGTCGACGACGTGCTCGAGATCCTCTCGATCCCGCTGCTCGCCATCATCCCCGAGAGCCTGGAAGTGCTGCGCGCCTCCAATGTCGGCTGCCCGGTGACGATGAACAACCCGCTCAGCGCCCCGGCCCGGGCCTATATCGACGCCGTCCGCCGCCTGAAGGGCGATACGGTTCCGATGACCGTGCCGTCCGACAAGAAGTCTCTCCTCAACAAGCTGTTCACCCGGAGGGCGGCATGAGCCTGCGCAACCTCTTCAGCAAACGCGCCTCGGCCCCCACGGCCCGCGACCGTCTCCAGCTGATCCTGGCCCATGAACGGGCCGGGGCCGGCGGCTCCGACCTGGTGATGCTCCTGCGGGAGGAGATTCTCGCCGTCATCGCCAAACACGTCACGGTGGAGCGGGACAAGGTCCAGATCCGCCTGGAGCGGGGCCAGGACATGTCGACCCTCGGGGTCGACATCGAACTCCCGGTGACGGCTCCGGCCAAGGCCGCCCCGGCGGCGGCCAAGCCGTCCAAGGCCAAGCGCGCCGCCGCGTGAGGGTCCGCCGTCAGCCGATGAACAGGCCGGCGATGGTCGCACTCGTCAGGTTCGACAAGGTACCAGCCAGGATCGCGCGCATTCCATAGCGTGCGATCTCGGACCTCCTCTCGGGGACGAGGCTCGCCAGACTCGCGAGCTGGATCGCGATGGAGGCCAGATTGGCGAAGCCGCACAGGGCGAAGCACAGGATGGCCGTCGTCCGGGCATCGAGCGTGCCGGCCTTGAGCACCGGCGAGAGCTGCGCATAGGCCAGGAACTCGTTGAAGGCGATCTTCTGCCCGATGGCGCCGCCGACCAGACCGGCCTCGCTCCAGGGCACGCCCATGAGCCAGGCCAGCGGCGCGAAGGCGAGCCCGAGCACGCCCTCGATGCTGAGGGACGGATAACCGACGAGTCCGCCGCCCCATCCGGCGATGCCGTTGAGAAGGGCGATGAGCCCGGTGAAGGCGATCAGCATGGCGCCCACCGACACCGCGATGACGAGGCCTTTCTGCGTGCCGTCGGCCGCCGCCTCGATGAGGTTCACCGCCCGCGTCTCGGCGAATTCCACCCGCATCGTCGTCACCCGCGTCGGCTCCGTCGAGGGCATCAGGATCTTGGCGTAGAGAAGCCCGCCGGGAATCGCCATGACGCCGGCGGCCAGCAGATATTCCATCGGCACGCCCAACGCGGCGTAGCCGGCCAGGATCGACCCGGCGGTGGACGCGGCCCCGCTCGACATCACAGCGAACAATTCGGCCCCGGTCAGCAGGATCAGGAACGGCCGCAGGGCCACCGCGATCTCGCTCTGGCCGATGACGATGGTGATGACCGCCGAGAAGGTCTCGATGGGCGAGGTGCCGAGCACCCGCTGAAGCCCCGCCCCGATGAGGCGGGCCAGCGTCTGCATCACCTTCAGATGATACAGGATCGCGATCAGCGCCGAGACGTAGAGGATCTGCGGCAGCACCCGCAGGGCCAGGATGAAGCCGCTGCCGCCGAAGAGCTCGAACATGCGCGGCTCGACGAGGCCGCCGAACAGGAACAGGACCCCACGGTCGCCATAGGCCAGGACCGTCTGGACCAGCGTCGCCGCCGCATCGAGGGCCTGCCGCCCCACGGGCACGAACAGCACGATTGCCCCGATGGCGATCTGCAGGGCGAGGGCCGAGACGACGGTCCGGGGCCGGATCGCCCGGCGATTGGTCGAGAACAAAATCGCGACGGCGAGGAGCAGCGCCAGGCTCGCGCCGGCATGGAGCAATCGCTCGGTCATCGTGTCCCCTCTCTCAGCCCGAGAGGAGCAAGGGCGATGCCGGGATGGGCGGGCGTCATGTGGGGGTTCATCCGGAACGGGAGGACGTCCGGCGTGTTGACCGTCAAGCTGCGCCGTAATGCGGCGCATAACCGGTTTGAAGGGATACAGCCATGAGCCTCATCGGACGCCTCGTCACCAAGCTTCTCGGTAACGACAACCGCCCCGTCGTCCGCGACGACCGCAACTACGATTCGAGCAACCCGATCGGCCGCCTCGTGACGAAGATCCTGCGGAAGTAAGCTCGACGAACAATCACTCTTCCCGCACGCATTGAGTGGGAAGCAACGCCCCCGTCTTCATTGTGGCGGGGCGGCAGCTGGGGGTGAGGGACGATCCCGGAGGAGTTTCCCCCAGAATCGCTCCTCACGCCCTACCACGAACCTCATCCTGAGGTGCCGCGCGAGCGGCCTCGAAGGAGCCCTCCAGTCATCGCAAGGCAGACTGGAAGGCTCCTTCGAGGCTTTCGCGATGCGAAAGCACCTCAGGATGAGGTCGGCGGGTCGGCAGTCCCTTCATTGCGCGGACGTTTCGCCAATCTCTGCAAGGCATCCCAATCACTGGCGATGAGGGCTTCCTTCTTCGCCCTGCTCCATCCTTTCAGCCTGCGCTCGAACGCAATGGCATCGGTGATCCATTCGAATTGAGCGGCATAGACCAGAGCAACGGGCCGGCGGCTGCTAGTCTAGCCGGGAAACGTGCCAGCGTGATGCTCACCAAGTCGCTTGTCGAGGGATTCGCCGCGCGCCGATCCGACATCGTAGCTACTGTCGGCACAGCGCAGGATGTAGTCAAAAGCCGGCACGCGACAGAATCTATCCTCACGCCGCCTTACGCTTGTTCTTCTTCTCCCGGCCCTGCCCCGGCGCGGTCTTGCCGGTCTTCGACCGGTCGAGGACGAAGCGGGCGTAATCGTCCATGTCGCCGGCGAAGGGCTTCACCGTGCGGTCGGCGGCGAGCCAGAGACGGTCGGCCACCAGTTCCATCAGCGAACGGTCGTGGGTGATGAGGATGAC
Source organism: Methylobacterium sp. Leaf106 (assembly GCF_001422895.1). Classification (NCBI taxonomy): domain Bacteria; kingdom Pseudomonadati; phylum Pseudomonadota; class Alphaproteobacteria; order Hyphomicrobiales; family Methylobacteriaceae; genus Methylobacterium; species Methylobacterium sp. Leaf106. The sequence goes on along the minus strand of NZ_LMNB01000023.1, from coordinate 322,581 downwards.
GGCGCCGCCGTAATCGTTCAGCGCGTCGAGCAAGGCCCGGCGGCTGTCGATATCGAGATGGTTCGTCGGCTCGTCGAGGATGAGCAGGTGGGGCGCCTGCATCGCCACGAGGTTGAGCAGGAGCCGGGCGCGTTCGCCGCCCGAGAGGGCGTCGACCGTGGTCTCCTGCTTGTCGAAGGCGAGGCCGAAGCTGGCGAGCTTGGCGCGACGCCCGGATTCGCTGTCGTCCGGCCGCTCGCGGCGGATGATGTCGAGGGGCGTGTCCTTCGGGTCGAGGGCTTCGATCTGGTGCTGGTGGAACCAGCCGACCTGCACCCGGCCCTCGCGCACCATGCGCCCGTCCCGCACCTTCAGGGCGCCGGCCGCCATCTTGGCGAAGGTCGACTTGCCGGCGCCGTTCACGCCGAGAAGGCCGATCCGGTCATCGACGTCGAGGGTCAGGTTGAGGTCGCGCAGCACCGGCTCGTCATTGCCATAGCCGATGGTGGCATCGGTGAGATGCATCAGCGGCGGCGCCAGCGGGCGCTTGGGCGAAGGCAGGTGGAACGGGGCCACATGCTCCTCGATGGTGGTGGAGATGGGCTCCATCTTGGCGAGGCGCTTCATGCGTGACTGGGCCTGCGCCGCCTTGGAGGCCGATGCCTTGAACCGGTCGACGAAGCTCTGCAGATGGGCGCGCTCGGCGTCCTGCTTCATCTTGGTCGAGGCCTGCAGCCGCGCCTTCTCGGCCCGGCGCTTCTCGAAATCGTCGTAGCCGCCGGTATAGAGTTCGAGCTTGCCGTTGGCGACGTGAAGGATCGCGTCCACCGAGTTGTTCAGAAGCTCGCGGTCGTGGCTGATGATCAGCGCCGAATGCGGATAGCGCTTCAGCCGCGCCTCCAGCCACAGAGCACCCTCCAGATCGAGGTAGTTGGTGGGCTCGTCGAGGAGCAGCATGTCCGGCTCGGCGAAGAGCGCGGCGGCCAAAGCCACGCGCATGCGCCAGCCGCCGGAGAATTCCGACATCGGCCGGGTCAGGTCCTCCACCGAGAAGCCGAGGCCGGCGAGAATTTCGCCCGCCCGCGCGGGAGCCCGGTCGGCGTCGATCTCGATCAGCCGGCCGTAGATCTCGCCCATGCGCTCGGGCTCGGCGGTCTCGAGTTCGAGGTTCAGCGCCTCGCGCTCGATATCCGCCGCCAGGATGGTGTCGATGAGGGTGACGGGGGTCGCCGGGTGCTCCTGATCGACGGAGGCGACGCGGGCATTCTTCGGCAGGAGGATCTCGCCGCTATCGGGCTGGAACTCGCCGAGGATGATCTTGAACAGGGTCGACTTGCCGACACCGTTGCGGCCGACGAGCCCGACCTTCGATCCGGGCGGGACGGCCACGCTCGCGCGGTCGAAGAAGCGCCGGCCCCAGGCACTGAAAGTGAGGTCTTCGATCTGGATCATGAATCAGCGGCCAAACGCAGGGGAGATGCGGGCCGATGGCCACACGGGAGGATGCCCCTCCTCCTATCGCAGTGCAGCAACGAGCGCGAGGGCGGGTGGCGCAGGGCACCACCCTACCGGGGGATGGTGCCGGCCTCTCAGTTCCGCGCGACCCCGGTGGCGATCGCCTTCACCAGGGGAGCCGTGGGCACGCTCTTGCGCCAGAAGGTTCCGGCCCGGCCGGTCTCGCGCCCGCTCTCGTAGAGCTGGCGCATGTAGGCGGTGTCGAAGCCTTTCGCCGTCGTGGTGTTGGGCGCGGACTCGTCGATATAGGTCAGGTTGAAGCCCATGCCGTTGCCGCGGGTGAAGGCGTAGGTGGCGGCCAGCGTCGCGCGGCTGCGCGCCCGGCTCGCGGTGGTGAACGAGCGCTCGACGATGGACAGGGTGTTGTTCTGCGCCACGTCGAATTCCGGCTCCAGCCGCCCGTTGATGATGACGTAGATATCGGCCTTGCCCGCCGTGCGCAGGCGGCCGTCCCGCAGCAGGAACGATTGCGGGAGGGTGAAGACCGGCGTCACCACCGACCCGTCCACATGCATCTCCTGGAACGCCCTGCCCTCCGCCTGCACGTCGAGGAGTTGGGGCGGGAACACCGCCGGGATGCTGGCGGAGGCCGTGAGCACATCCGTGAACAGCGCGACGGCGTTGGGCCCGCCATTGGTAGCGATGGCGCCCATGTTCCAGATGACCGCGCGCTGGGAATCGAGGTTCGTCGTCACCACGAGGAGGCGGCGCCCCTTGGCGTGCTGCTCGGCGATGGCGGCGAGAAGATCGGACGTGACGTAGCGGCGCACGAGGTCGCGGAGACGTCCGTCCCCGAACAGGCCCGATCCGAACACGATGTTGGTCACGCTCGGCGATTGCACCAGGGTCGAGGCGACGCCGCTGGTGTAGATGTCGGTGAGGGTCGAATCGTAGGCCGACCCGAGGAAGGCGAAGGGCGCGATCAGGGCGCCGGTGCTGACGCCGGAGACGAGGGCGAATTCGGGCCGCTTGCCGGATTCCGACCAGCCGTTGAGGATGCCGGCGCCGTAGGCTCCGTCACCGCCGCCGCCCGACAGGGCGAGATAGGCGAAGGCGCGCTTCGAGCGTTCCGGCCGTGCGACCATTTCCGTGAAGGTGCTCTCGGACGCGTCGGCATAGGCGCGCACGCTGAGATCCATGCCGGCCGGAACCGCCGCCGAGGCCTGGTCCGCGGTGTAGGCCACGCGGGGGATGGAGCCGCAGGCGGCCAGCTGTGCGGCCACGGCGAGCGCGGCCGCGCCCTTGACCCATCCGAACCGGCGAGATGTCGACATGGCGGCGTGATCCTGGCGTTCGACCTGCATCGCCACCGGGGGATGGAGCGTCAAGCCGAGCGATAACGAGCTTGGCCATTCTACCGTTCCGGGCAATGACCGGCAATCATCGCCGGCCGAAGCCGCACCGATCGGCCTGATACGTGATGGATCAGCAACGGTTCTACGGGCGTGCTCCGACACACGTTCCGTAAAACGGTCTCGAACGACTGGAACACGGCGGCACACCAAAGCTTGTCGAATGGATGAGCCTCCCTATGTCGTTGATATCAACTCACAACGACATCGCCGCCTATCACTCGCACGCCATGGCTCACCGTCATGGCGAAGCAATACGGATCCTCGCGACGGTGTGGTGCCTTCGTCGGTGCCGAAGACTTTCGCCCTGGCCGCGATCCGCGCCGGGCAACACGGGAAGGCATGATGGAAGCGGACGACGCCTGGCACCTCACCGACCGATTGGGGGCCGAGCACGGAAGGGGCGATCCTTTCGCGGCGGCCATCCGCGCGACGCGCATGGCGATGCTGATCACCGATCCGCGGCAGGCGGACAATCCCATCGTCTTCGTCAACGACGCGTTCCTCAGGATGACCGGCTACAGCCGCGCCGAGGTCATGGGCCGGAACTGTCGCCTCCTCCAGGGCGAGGAGACCAGTCCCGACGCGGTGCGCCAGATCCGCGACGCGATCGCGGCCAAGCGCGATGTCGCCGTCGACATCCTCAATTATCGCAAGGACGGCAGCCAGTTCTGGAACGCCCTCTATGTCAGCCCCGTGAGCAGCGACGAGGGCGAGACCGTGTATTTCTTCGCGTCGCAGCTCGACGTGACGGACCGGATCGATGCGCTCATGCAGACGCGCAACGAGAAGATCCATTTCGAGCGCGAGGTGGAAAAGCGCACGCGGGAACTCACCGAGGCGCTGGCGGCCAAGACCATGCTGGTCCACGAGGTGGACCACCGGGTGAAGAACAACCTCCAGATGATCGCCTCGCTGCTCACCCTGCAGACGCGGACCATCACCGACCCGGATGCGAAGGCCTCGCTCAAGTCCATGCTGGCCCGCGTCGAGGCTCTTGGGACCGTGCACAAGCGCCTCTACCAGTCGAACGACGTCCAGCGTTTCGATGTCGCCGCCTTCGCTCAGGAACTCGCCGTCGATCTGGTGCGCGGCTCAGGGCGGCAGGAGATCGAGCTCGACGTCGACCTCGTCTCCGTCGAGGTGGCCGTCGAACAGGCGCCCCCGGTCGCCCTCGTGATGAACGAGCTGCTGACCAACGCCCTCAAGCACGCCTTCCCCCGTGACGCGGGTGGCCGGCTCTTGGTCTCGGTGAAGCCCGAGGGCGAGGAGATCCGCATCACCATCGCCGATGACGGGATCGGCATGCCGGTGGACGTCGGCGGCGGCCGCACCTTCGGCAAGCGCCTGATCGAGAGTCTGGTGCGCCAGCTGAATGCCGATATCGCCTGGCACCCGGCCAATCCCGGGACGCGGATCGAAATCCGCCTGCCCCGCGGCGGGACGGGCCACAGGGAGTCGATGTGACCGAACCTCTCCGGATCGTCGTCGTCGAAGACGAAGCCTTGATCGTGATGCAGCTTGAGATCCTGCTCGAAGAGGCCGGGCACGAGGTGGTCGGCACGGCCGTGTCCGCGAGGGACGCCGTCGCGGTGGCCCGGCGGACCCGGCCCGACATCGTCCTCATCGACCTGCAGCTGAAAGGCGGCTCCTCCGGCCTCGACGTGGCGAAGGATCTGGCGGACGAGCCCGCGATGATGCTGGTCTTCCTGACCGCGAATGCGAGCCGCTTCCACGACGACTTCGCCGGCGCGGTGGCCGTCATCGCCAAGCCCTTCTCCGAGGCCATCATCGGGAACACGATGGGATTCCTCGAGGAATGCATCCGGACCCCGCCCCCGGTCTCGAACCTGCCCCTCGGCCTGCGCCTCGCTCCCGGCTATCTCGACAGCCTCGGCGGCTGAATCCGCGCCGTCCCGTCGCGTCAGGCCGCCCTCTCGGCGCGCGACAGCCTGGCGACGACGCCGGACAAGTCCCGTGCGGGAACGGGCTTGCTGAAGAAGAAGCCCTGGACCTCGTTGCATCCCTCCGCCCGCACGAGATCGAGCTGCGCCCGTGTCTCGACGCCCTCCGCCGTGATCGTCGTTCCGCGTCTCTCGCCGAGCCCCACGATGGCGCGCACGATGGCGGCGGTGTCCGGGTCGGCGATCTCACGGATGAAGGAGCGGTCGATCTTGATCTTGTCGAACGGGAACTGCCGCAGGTAGCTCAGGGAGGAGTAGCCGGTCCCGAAATCGTCGAGGGCGATACGGACGCCGAGGTAGCGCAGGCGGTGCAGGCAGGCGATCACCGCCTCGGTATCCTGGATGAGGACGCTCTCGGTGATTTCGAGCTCCAGCCTGTCCGCCGCGAGGCCCGACGCCGACAGGGCCATGATCACGCATTCCTCGAGGCCCGGCTCGCGAAACTGCATCGCCGAGACGTTGACCGCGATCCGGGCGGAATGCGTCCAGGACGCGGCCTCGCGGCAGGCTTCGCGCAGGGCCCAGTTCCCGAGTTCGACGATCAGGCCGGTTTCCTCGGCGATCTCCACGAAGGTCGAGGGTGGGATCATCCCGCGGGTGGGATGGGGCCAGCGCATCAGCGCTTCGACGCCGCTCACGCTGTCCGTCGCGAGGTCGACCACCGGCTGGTAGTGCAGGGTCAGGTCGCGGCCCAGGATGGCCTCGCGCAGCTCGAATTCGAGCTGGATGCGCTCCTCGATCGCCGCGTCCATGCTGGCTTCGTAGACGCGGGCGGTGTTCCGCCCGGCGGCCTTCGCCCGGTAGAGCGCGAGGTCGGCATGCCTCAGGAGGGGATCGGCCTCGAGTCCGTCCGAGGGGGCATGGGCGATGCCGATGCTGATCCCGATATTGGCCAGGTGGCCGTTGAGCTTCACCGGCAGCGCGATGGCGTCGATCACCCTGCGGGCGACCTCGACCGCCTCGTCCTTCCCCCCGAGATTGACCAGAATGATGCCGAACTCGTCGCCGCCGAGGCGGGAGACGACATCGCACGGCCGCAAGACCTCGCGCAGGCGTTCGGCGACGAGCTTCAACAGGATGTCGCCCGCCAGATGTCCGAACGTGTCGTTAATCGCCTTGAACCGGTCGAGATCGAGACAGAGCACCGCCATCGGGCGACCGCCGTTCCGCACCGAGCCGAGGGCCTGATCCAGGCGCTCGTGGAACATCGACCGGTTGGGCAGCCCGGTGAGGGCGTCGTGGCAGGCGAGATGGGCGATCCGCTGGTCTGCCTCCTTGCGGGCCGTGATGTCGATATGGGTTCCGACGAAGCGGATCGGTGTGCCGTCCGGGGCGCGGGTCACGACCTTGCCGCGGGCGAGGAGCCAGATGTAGCCCCCCGCCTTCGTGCGGACCCGGAGCTCGATCTCGAAGGCCGGCTGCTGGCCGTGGAAATGCGCGACGGCCGCCAGCCGGCAACCGTCGATGTCGTCCGGATGGATCAGGGACCCGACATAGGCGAAGGACCGGCCGAACTCGCCGGGCGCGTAGCCGAGCATGCTCTGAGCCCGGTCGGAGAACCAGACCTCGCCGGTTTGGAGGTCGGCGTCCCATAGGCCGTCCCTGCCGCTGTCGAGGGCCAGGGCCAGCCGTTCCTCGCTCAGGCGCAGGCGCGCGTCGCTCGCCCTGAACGCCTCCTCCACCTCCTTGCTGGCCGTGATGTGGAGATTCATGCCGACGAAGCGGCAGACCTCGCCCGTCTCCGGGTCGAGGACGGCCTGGCCGAATCCCTGGAACCAGCGGCATTCGCCGGTCGACGGGTGCAGGACGCGAAATTCCACCTTGTGGTTGGTGCGTGTCGCGATGGCCCGGCTCGCCTCCGCCCGGACCCGAACCAGGTCCTCGGCCGGAAGGTTTTGCTCCCACTCCGTCATGGTCATCACGAGGCCGGCGGCCGGATCCGCCCCATCGAGGGGCAATCCCTGCATCCGTGCGCTTTCCTGGGACTGCCAGATCCAGCCCGAGGCCACGTCCCATTCCCAGACCCCCGCCTCCGCCGCGTCCTGGGCGAGGCGCAGCAGGTCGCCGGTGCGTTCCAGCGCGATCCTGGCGGTGATGATGTCGTCGATATCCAAGGCCGTCGCGAGCCATCCGGGCTGGCCGTCGAGGAGGCGGATCGGGCGCTTGCTGACCTTGTGCCAGCGGTAGACGCCATCGGCGCGGCGGATGCGAACCTCGAAATCGTAGTCCTGCCATGCCTTGTGGCGGTCGCCGACATCGCCGCGGATGCGGCTGCGATCGTCCGGGTGACAGGCCTCGACCCGCTCCTTGAGGGAGAAGAGCGGCCGCTCGAAATAGCGCCCGAAATGGCGGTTGCAGTAAGTGGTGTCGCCGCGGTCGTTCGTGATCCAGACCATCTGGGGCAGGAAGTCGGCGAGCAGGCGGTAGGACGCCTCGCTCTCGCGAAGCGAGCGTTCGGCCCTGTGCCGGGCGGTGATGTCGGCGAAGGTATAGACGGTGCTGCCGTCGGCCAGCGACACCCCGCAGAGTTCGAGGAGGGTCCCATCCCGTTGCAGGTGCTCGCCGCTGGCGCCGGCTTCGCCGTGATCGCGGTTCCCGTCACGGACCCGCCTGTCCAGGGTCGCCGGCAGCGAACCGTCCCGTTCGGCGATGTGGCGGCGGAGGTCGTCGAAGGGGGCTCCGTCGTGGAGCATGTCCCGGGGCAGGTCGAGAAGCAGGTTCAGGCGCTCGTTATGGACCCTGACCCGGTCGTCCGCATCGACCATGACGAGGCCTTCGTCGATGCTCTCCAGGGTGACGCGCAGGAGATCCGTCGTCTCGCGCAGGTGCTGGTCCGATCGGGCCAGTTCGGTGACGTCGAGGCAGATCCCGGAGATGGCCCGGATGCTCCCGTCCGGGTCACGCTCGACGATTCCACGCTCGGCGACCACCCGGCATTCCCCACCGGGTCGGACGATCCGCGACCGATGCTCGTAAGTGTCGCGCGCGAATGCCCCCGACCCGGCCACGGTGTCGTCGAGATGCCAGCGGACGCGCTCCCGGTCCTGGGGATGGTAGAAGGCCAGATGGTCGTCGAGGGGGATGCGCGCGAGATCGGCGGGCGCGCGGCCATGGATCCGCGCCATCCCCGCCGACCATTCGACGCAGGCTTCGGCCACGTCGATGCGCCAATGTCCGAAACCCGCGATCTCCTCGGCCATGCGCTGAGATGCCAGGGCCGCTTCGAGATGGGCTTCGCGGCGGGTGAGGATGGTTGTGACGCGCAGGCGCTCTCGCAGCTCCGCCTCGCGCTCGGCATTGGCTAGGTGAAGGCGAAGGTGCCCAGTGACGATGAGGGCGAGATCCTCGAGCTGGACCAGGTGTTCGTCGGTGAAGTCCGGACGCGGGACGGTGTCGATCAGGCACATCGTGCCGGTCCTGTGCCCGGATCGGAGCGTGAGGGGCACGCCCGCGTAGAACCGGGCCCGGAGCCCACCCGTCACCAGGGGATGGTCGGCAAATCTAGGGTCGGCGAGGAGATCGCGGATCACCACCGGCCCGTCGGATTCGCCGGCGATGGCCTGCCCCGCGAACGCATCGGACCAACCCGGCATCGCCCCCGCGGCACCCGATCCCGCCTTCAGCGCGGGAAATTCGGTATCGACGAGGGGGACGAGGACGATGGGAACGCGGAACAGGGCCGACGCGGTGCGGCACACGGCGTCGAGATGTGGCTCCGGATCACAATCGCCGGGGTACGTGGAATCCGCCTCGATGGCATCCTTCCGTTCCCCGTCGCCTCGGTCGTGTGCCCGATCTTGCACGTCGCACCATCCAGGAAAGCAAGCCGACGTTATCCGTCCTGCCGATGGCGTCGATCGACGCTGCGTCATGGACGTTCGCGATGTACATTACGCTGATCAACGTTGCGATAGTCCTACTCTTTCCTTCGAACCACCACCGTCATTCGGCCGATGCGGCACGGAAACGCGAAACGGCGGCTTTGTCATCCGGAGGGATGGAATTGGCCAGGGCCGATCGCTCGCGGCCGTGTGAGCCGCGCGGCGAAGCGAAAGCCTGAGCCCGCGCAGGCGGGCGCCGACGACCGAGGCCAGCGCGACAACCGAGGCGGGCGCTTCGAGCGATTGCCCCGAGCGAATGGCCGAGCTTCCTTTCGCAGGGCGCAATTTCATCGTAACCGTTGTCCATCGCATCCGGTCCTGCACCGTTCCCGCCGCCTCGAACCCCGTTCAGCCACCTTGTTCCTTCCCGGCGAAAGCCATCTCTCCAGCGCGGGCTCCCGTGGCTTCTCGAGCGTCGACACCTGGGTGTTCGATCTCGACAACACGCTCTATCCCAGCGACGCCCTCGTCTGGCCGCAGGTCGACGAGCGGATCACCCTGTACGTCATGCAGCTCTACGGCCTGGACGGGATCTCGGCACGGGCGCTGCAGAAGCATTTCTACCACCGCTACGGCACCACCCTGAAGGCGCTGATGGTGGAGGAGAATGTCGACCCCTATCATTTCCTCGATTTCGCCCACGACATCGACCATTCCACGATCCGCCTCGACGCGGCCCTGGGCGACGCCATCGAGCAGTTGCCCGGCCGCAAGCTGATCCTCACCAACGGCTCCCGGCGCCATGCCGAGAACGTGGCCGCCAAGCTCGGCATCCTCGACCATTTCGAGGACGTGTTCGACATCGCCGCCGCCGACTTCGTCCCGAAACCCGAGCGCTCCACCTACGAGCGCTTCCTCGTTCGGCACGATGTCGATCCACGCCGGTCGGCCCTGTTCGAGGACATCGCCCGCAATCTCGTCGTGCCCCACGAGTTCGGAATGGCGACGGTCCTCGTCGTGCCCCGCACCATCGATCCGTTCCGCGAGGCCTTCGAGCAGGAGGCGGTGAAGGAGCCGCATATCGACCACATCACCAACGATCTCGCCGCGTTCCTGGGCGAGCGGGTCCTCCCGGTCCTCCGATGAACGCTCCCGCCCGGAATTGGGCCGATCTCCAGGCGCCGTCCCTCGACGACGTGGAGATCCTGGCACGCGATGCCCTCGCCCGCCTGCCGCCGGAGTTCCTCGCCCTGTGCGAGGGCGTGACGATCCACGTGGAGGATTTTCCCGACGACGCCACGCTCCGCGAGATGGAGTGCGAGAGCGAGTTCGACCTGCTCGGCCTGTTCCGGGGCGTCGGCCTGGCGCAGGGTGGCGAGGTGGCGACCGGGCAGTGGCACAACCGGGTCTGGCTCTACCGCAGGCCGCTGCTCGATTATTGGGCCGAGCACGAGGAGACCCTCGGCCATCTCGTCACCCATGTCCTCGTCCACGAGATCGGCCACCATATGGGCCTGTCCGACGACGACATGGCCGCCATCGAGGCGGCGGCGGACGAGTGAGGTCCGGATGAGCCCGCCCGGTTCCGTCAATCGTCGTTGGCGGGACGCGGACTCACGGCGCGAGGTCTGAGCAGGCTGGCCTTCGGGCGACGGGTGCGGAACTGCCCGCGCTCCACGGCGATGAAGACGAGCACCGTGACGGTCAGCGTCGTCACCCACCAGATCACCGTGAGGCCGACGCCGATACAGGCGATGGTGAAGGCGCTGGCGAAGACCGCCATCGCTCCGGGTGCGATCGCGCCGGGGGCGGTGGCGGTGGCCGAGCGGCCGCTATGGCGGATCGCCGCGTGGAGGGCGAAGGCCGCGGCGAAGGCGCCCACGATCCCGAGTTCGTACCAGAGTTCGAACAGCATCGTGGTGGGGGCGTTGCCGGGCAGCAGGTTCACGAACCGGCCGCGCGAGGCGGTCTCGAACCCGTGTCCGGTCACGAGGCGGACCGGCTCGGTGGTCACCACTTTCTGCCACGCCTTGATGGTGAGGACATTGGGCGCCGTCGGCCCCAAAGCGACGATGCCGATGGGCCGGGCGAGGAAGGGCAGGAACGGCGCGCTCACCAGCAGGCCGCCGCAGACGAGGGCAACAGCGCGCACGCCGACGAGGGGGCGATAGGTCGTGAGGGCGAACGCCACCGCGCCGACGGCGAGCGCCAGGATCTGGGTGATGTTCGGCGAGATCGAGAGGGCCAGGGCCACGAGGATGGCGGTGCCGAGGGCCTCCAGGTCACGCCCGCGCGAGCGCAGCCACGCCACGGAGGGCCAGACCAGCAGGGCGAGGACCGTCAGCCCGCGATCCACCGAACTCTGGTCCTCGGGCATGGTGCGCAGGAGCGTGTCGCCGAACAGCCCGAACACGATGGAGACGATGGACGCGGCGATGACGCCCAGCGGCAGCAGGTAGAGGTTGGCCGAGCGCATCCGGTCCGGCAGCGCGAGATAGGCGGCCAGGGTCATCAGGATGGTGGCCGTGAGATTCAGAAGGCGCTCCGTCGCCGGTCCGAGGAACGGCGTCCAGACCAGGGACAGGGCCGACCAGAGGATGACCAGCCCCCCCGCCAGGAAGGCCGTGGACGTCAGCATCCGGGTCGCCGTCACCCGGAGCGGCCGTTGCTTGCCGTCGATGGCGCTGGCGATGACGATGAGCGCGATGGCGATGGGCGCCAGGATCACGGTGGCGCGCCGGGCCACCTGGGCCGCCACGGGAAGCAGGACGAACAGGCCGAAGAACCCCACGCGCCGGAGCAGGGCCGCCGCGTCGAGGGCCGGATCGATGGACGGTCGAGAGGTGGGCGCGCGGGCCATGGTGCGATTGCAGCCGTTCGACGGCGCCACGAGTCCGCCCGTGCGCTACCGCTCGAGTCGTAGTGCAGGGAGGCGGTGCGCGCTGTAGATGTCGTGCAACACCCGTGCGTCCTCCGCCGCCTGCCTTCACGCGGCCTTCGGTTGCCGCCGCCTCGGAACCAGCCGCCGACCGACATCCGTCAGCACCCGCCAACCCGCCCAGGTCGCCAGGAAGCCGAGGAATCCGGCGATGATCCCGTCGGCGTTCGCCGGGACCGCGGGCACGTAATCCTGGTAGGTGGCGCGGGCCAGCGCCATGTCGGGGTCGCGCAGCAGCGCGGCGAAACGGCCCATGGGGCCGCCCGCCTCGGTGAGGGCCTGCTTCTGCGCGTCGAGACGCTGCAGGCGCTCGATATCGGCGCGGGCCGCTTCCCCGCGACGAGCCACCAGGGCGTCGCCGTTCCCGCGCAGGCGCTCGACGGCCCCCTGCCGGTTGGTCCCGCTCGCGGCGGCGTCCGCGTCGAGGGCGGCGATGGAGCGTCGCAACTCGTCGAGGGTGCCCCCGAGCCGCTGCGCGTATTGCTGCGCGAATTCGGGCCCCTGGGCGGCGACGATGCCGCCGAGGATGCCGAGGGCGAGGCCAAGGGTCCGGATCACACGCAGCACGATTCATCCCTCATGACGTCGTCAGACAAAAGGCCGAGCCGCGTGGCGGTTCCCGAACGGCCGGATGGCGCACGAAGGGGCCGCTCCGTGGCGGTTCCCGAACGGTCGGATGGCGCACGAAAGGGCGGTTCCGTGGCGGTTCCGTGGCGATTCCCGAACGGTCGGGAGGCGCACGGAAGGGCCGCTCCGTGGCGGTTCCGAACGGTCGGATGGCGCACGAAAGGGCCGCTCCGTGGCGGTTCCCGAACGGTCGGATGGCGCACGAAGGGGCCGCTCCGTGGCGGTTCCCGAACGGTCAGGGGAGGTCCGCCAAGGCGGCTTCCACCTCCGCCCGCGTCACCTCGGCCAGGGGTTTGGCCACCTTCGCGGCCTGCGTCTTCCGCCCCGGCCTCATGACGAGGACGATCGTCTCCAGGCCGGGACAGGAAGGGTCCGGGCACAGGATCTCGTTGACCTTCACCACGGTCCCGGGCTCGACGAGGTCGCGGACCCACTCTTCGACCCGGCGACGCGCGGTATCGTCGGCCGGGTCGCGCCGGCGTCCGAAGCCGAGGAGCGCCATGGCCGCCTCAACCCGGCAGCGTCAGGATGCCGGCCATGCCACCGGCGCAGCCGAAGGCGAGCCGGCCGCCGCGCCCGTCCCAGGCCAGGGCGGAGACCGCTCCGCCCTTGGTGGCGGGCCGGACCAGCAGTTCCGAGGCATCGGCGAAGCGCACGAGCAGGATGCAGCCGTCCTCGTAGCCGATGGCGAGGACCAGGGCCTTGGGGTGGAACGCCACCCGCGTGACGCGGGCCGGGCGGATGCCGCATTCGCGCGGCGCCTTGCCGGTGGGGCCTTCCTTCGAATCGAACGGCCAGATGATGGCCGCCTCCGCGCCGCTGGTGGCGAGCCAGTTGCCGTCCCCCGACCAGCTCACCGAGCGGACCTTGCCGGGATAGCCCGACATCCGCATGTGGCCCCGGTCGGGCTGGAGACGCCAGCCGTGGAGCGAGTTCTCCTGCATCGTCGTCACGACGAAGCGGCCGTCCGGCGACCAGGTCACGTCGAGATGCGAGCCCTTCCATTCCACGAAATCGGGAGCGGTCTCGAGATTCGGGTACCAGAGGGTGGCGCCGTTGTAATGCGCCACGGCGAGGCGGTAGCCCTTGGGCGCGAAAGCGAGCCCCCGCGCCGTGGTGGGCGCGGCGAAGACCTTCTCCCGGCCCTTGGCATCGCGGGCGACGACGTTGCGGCCGGCGGCATAGGCGATGGCGCCATCGGAATGGAGCGCCAGGGCGTCGATCCAGGCCCCGCCCTTGGCGGCGGCCACCTCCGTCATGTCGCCATCGGCCGCGACGGCCACGATGCGTCCGTCGTCGCCGCCCGTCACGATCCGCCGTCCGTCACCCGAGGCCACCAGGATGCCGGCATCCGGGTGAGCCGCCACGCGCCGCGTCTCGTGGGGGCCGACCAGCATCACGGCCCCGTCGCCCAGCGCCAGGGCCAGGACGTCCTTCAGCCAGACGGCCCCGGAGACATGGGCGCCAGCCTCCAACGGAACGACGTGATCGAAGAGTGAGGGAGCGCTGGCGCTCATCGGCTAAGAACCTCTCAGGACGCGGATGCGGAATCCGGCGCCGATTTCAGCACCGTCATGACCGTCGCGACCAGGGTGAGACAACCGGCGATGCCGGCGGGAATGGCGAGGGCATACAACGCCAGGCGGCCATAGGCGACCGCCCCGAGCAGGGAACCGCATAGCAGCGAGAGCCAGACAAGGCCGTCACCGACCCAGCCGAAACGGGGTCCGCGCCCCGCGAGCGCCGAAGCGAGCTTCTGCCCGGTGCTGAACAGCGCCCCCGTGACGAAGGTGGTGCCGGCCCGGAACCCCTGGACATGGGCGAGAGCGGCGTTCTGCGCGCCCATGGCGAGGGCAAGAAGCAGCGAGGCGTGGCCTGGGCTCGGGTCCTCCACCGCGGTGAGATAGGCGCCGGATACTAGGACGGTCTCGAAGCCGAGAAGCACCGGAGTGCTCCACCGGGCCGGGGTCAGGGCCGAGAGCCCGCCCCCACACAGGCTTCCCACGAAGAAGGCGAAGATGAGAAAGGCCGGCAGGATCGCCAGGAGGGGCGTGTCATGCCCTATCGCCACGGCGAACTGGGTCGTGTTGCCGCTCATGAACGAGGTGTAGAGGCCGCCCAGCCGGATGAACCCGAGGGCGTCCACGTAGCCGGCCAGCGCCGTGAGGACGAGGCCGAAGCCGAGATGCCAGGTCCGGCTCATGACAGGCTCCGGCTCATGGCAGCGCGCGCGCTCCCGCCGCCCCGTTCCGTCCCGGGACGACCGAGGCCGGTTCGGTAGGGTTAAGGCATTGCTTACCAAGTCCGCGCAATTCGAGTGAACGGGACCGAACATCGCGGCCGCCACTCCCGTTGGTGTGACGATCCGGCGTCGGGCTTCTCGTCCCGCCCCGGGTGAGTTGGAGTTGCGTCATGATCCCTGTCGCTTACGCTGCCTTCGCGTTGCCGAACTTCGGCTCCGTCCGCGGATCCGAAACCGTTCTGGTGGTGGAGGATGAAGCCATGGTTTGCGAACTGGCCGTCGAAGCCCTCATGGACGAAGGCTACCGCGTCCTCAGCGCCGCGGACGCCGAGGAGGCCGAAGACATCCTGGCGCGGGAACGCGTCGACCTGCTCTTCACCGATATCGATTTGGCCCGCAACACCAATGGCCTCTCCCTTGCCCGCCGGGCGCGGCGCCTGCGTCCGAACCTCCCGGTCATTTATACGTCGGGAGGACGCGGAAGCCTCTCGCAGGCGGATGCGGTGGCGGAATCAATCTTCGTGCCGAAGCCCTATCGCCCGAGCCAGCTCATCGCCCTCGCCAACGGCCTCCTGCGCCGTCTTCCCCACTACGCCTGAGCGCAACCGCGCCCCATTCCTCCTGGAGCCCCATCCCCCATGCGCACCCTGCTCGCCACCGCTCTCGTCCTCTGCGCCACGACGCTCAGCGCCTACACGACAGGAAACGCCAAGGCCGCGTGCGACGTGAAGGGGGCGAAGCTCGAGGAAGCCATCGCCGGCAAATCCGAGCTTCGCGAAACCGCCAACAAGCAGGCGGTGCGCGACCTGCGCACCCTGCGTGACGCGGCGATCATCCTGGAAACGTACAAGTACGAGGGCGAATGCGATCGCCTCGTCGCGATCATCAAGGCGCTGGCCACCAACCCCGAGAAGGCGATCGAGCAGAGCGGCGATACCGACGAAGAGAAGGCGGAGGATCTCATGGAAGCCCGCCAGCCGAAGGCTCCCCCCGCCGAGGCCGCCCCCGCCAAGGCGAAGTGACCACGCTCGCAAAAGCTGGAACGCGTCTCGGACGGAACACTCGCGGGGCGAGAACGCTTGCATCGCTGGCCATGCCGAACTCCACGCGGCGGGCCAGTGCGGCCGGATCTCGACGGTCGGCATTTCCCTCACTCTGAAAGGATCGATCGAGCATGGGCACGGATACGGGAACGCGCGGATCGAGCCTCTCCCACGCGTCGAACGACCTGCCCTCGGTCACCCTCGACGATTACAACATCGAGTTGAAGAACGGCGAGGGCTTCATCGGTGATCGCGTATCGAAGAAGGCCTTCCGCGATCTCGTGGAGGATTGGCGCGAAAAGCTGCGCAAGCTCGGTCCCGACCCGCTCGGCACGAAGCCGAGCCACGATTTCAGCAAGCGGCGCCTCGACGACCTGTTGATCGACGGTGCCCCGCTCGCGGCCGGCGTGGTCTTCGGCGCGATCGAGGAATTCGCGCAGGAGCTCGCCACCGTCGTACGGCGCTTCCTGCGCCAGAAAGGGTGGCGCGATACGCAGAGCATCGTCGTCGGGGGCGGTTTCAGCGACAGCCTTGCCGGACGGCTCGCCATCGACCGCGCCAGCGTGATCCTCCGTGCCGGCGGTCTCAACCTGAACCTCGAACCAATCCGTCACCACCCGGACGAGGCAGGTCTGATCGGGGCCGTCCACTTGGCGCCGTCCTGGATCTTTTCCGGGTACGACAGTCTGCTTGCCGTCGATATCGGGGGCAGCAACATCCGGGCGGGAGTCGTTACGACCAACCTGAAGAAAGCCGCCGACCTGTCGCGCGCAGAGATCTGGCGTTCGGAGCTCTGGCGCCACCGCGACGAGGATCCGGCCCCGAGCCGCGACGAGGCGGTCGAACGCCTGATCGCGATGCTGAACGACCTGATCTCGCGGGCGGAGCGCTCGCGCCTGAAACTCGCGCCCTTCATTGGGGTCGGGTGCCCCGGCGTCATCGCCTCCGACGGGACCATCGAACGCGGTGGCCAGAACCTGCCCGGCGATTGGGAGAGCAGTCGTTTCAACCTTGCCGAACGACTGGTGGAAGCCATTCCCACCATCGGGGATCACGACACCATGGTGCTGATGCACAACGATGCCGTGGTGCAGGGCCTCTCGGCCATGTCGGACATGACGGGCGTCGCGCGATGGGGCGTCCTCACCATCGGCACCGGCCTCGGCAATGCCCGCTTCACCAACCGGCGGCTCCCCGACACGGTGCATTGAGGGTCGGACCACGCGACCTTCAGCGCGCGGTCCCCACGGTTTGGAGGGGCTCCCGCGCATCGCGAGCCCGATGTCATCCCCCGCTCAAATCTTCGGAGTGTCGCAGGTCGTCGGGTGTAAAGCTGCTCAGGGCGGGGTGGGCGGCGGTACCGCATCCTGGTCCGGATGATTGCGGACGCGGGCCACCTTGCTGGCGATGCGGTTACGCAGGTCGCTCGGTAGTTCGATCTCAACCAGCCGCCAAGACCACCCCCGCAGGCGCAGGCGCAGGCGGAACCGCTGCGACCGCGACGCTTCGGGAGGCACGGCGATGACGAGGGTGCGGAATCCCCGCATCTCCGAGGAGAGGTAGTACGGGATCAGCCGAGAAATCGTGTCGATCCTCAATCCGGCGGGAACGTCGCTCCTATGCTCGGCATCGCCGCCGCGGAGGCCGATATCGAGGGATTGCGGAATACCGTCATCGAGGAGATCGATGACCGACTGTGCCGTCACAAGGGATTCGGTCAGAGGTTCGGCCAGGGCCGCCGCGGCTTCGATCAGCCTCTGTCGATCCCGCGAGAGCTCGACCTCGGCACCGGCCTCGCCCCTCGGCTGAGAGGCGGCGGCCGAGATCTGACGGATCATGGATTGGCGCAGGATGCGGAAGTTGACGTGCCGTTCGACATACCCGACGTCCCGTGCCTGCACCGCCGAGGCCAGATCATAGAGCATCCAGAGCGGCGTCAGCGTGTAGACGAACCACGACAGAATCAGGGAAATGGGGATCCACCACAATCGCATCATCGCGATGGGGCAGCCCTCTGCGCCTGCTCGCTCCACCCGGCAAGGACTGCGAACTGGGCGACCACGGCCTCGTAGACGGGCCGCTTGAACGGCACGATGAGGTCGGCCAACCCGTCCATCTCTTCCCAACGCCAGGCATCGAACTCGGATTTGTGCAAGCCGCCGCCGGGTGAAAGCACGTCGATCTCAGTCTCGTCCCCGACGAGACCGAAAGCGAACCACTTCTGCGTCTGTCCGCGATACCGGCCCTTCCAGGCCTGTTTCAGTACGGCGGGCGGCAGATCGTAGGCGAGCCAGCCGGGTGTCTCCCCGAGGAGTACGACCGAACCGGCCGAGACGTTGGTTTCCTCGTGCAGTTCCCGCAGGGCCGCCGCGAGAGGATCCTCGCCCTCATCGATCCCACCCTGCGGCATCTGCCAGGCGCGGTCGCCTTGCACATGCTCCGGCCCCGCCTCCTGACGGCGACGGCCAATGAAGACGCTCCCCCGGGGAGCGATCAGCATGATGCCGACGCAGGGCCGATACGGCAGGTCGGGTTCGGGCACGGTGAGCTTCATCGGCGGGACCATAGGTCAGGGCAGCGATGGGCCGCAATGCGGCAAGGGGCGGTTCACGATGGGATCGCGTGAAGAGCGTTCCCCTCGCGCCGCCCGCCGGACTCACTCTGCCAACAAAACCTTCGGGCAAGGTCAGCCCGGCGGAGGATCGGGGGACTCGACTTCGCCTCTTCGCTGAAGGATCAGCGCCATGAACCAGCACAGGGAGGCCCAGGCCGCGCCGATACACCAGCCGGCGAGCACGTCGCTCGGCCAGTGCACACCGAGATAGATCCGGCTCACCCCAACGATGAGCGTCATCCCGACACCGAGAAGGAGGATCAGGACCTTCACCGCACGGTTCTGGTCCACACGGGCCAGCAATGTCGCCAGGGTAAGGTAGGCGATGGCCGACATCATCGCGTGGCCGCTGGGGAAGCTCGCGGTGAACACGTCCATGCCGTGGGGGACGAGATCCGGCCGCGGCCGATGGTAGAACATCTTCAGCACCGTCGAGACGAGCAATCCCCCGCCGATGGCGCCCAGCACGAAGGCGGCGATGCGGTGCCGCCGGGTGAGCGCCAGATAGGCGACCGCGCTCAGGGTCACGAAGGTGATGGTGAAGACGCTGCCGAGTCCCGTGATGTCGCGCATCGTCTCCTCGAGCCAGCGGGGCCCGATCGGGTCCGACAGGTCGGCGGGGTTGCGCAGGGCAAGCAGGATCTTGCGGTCGAGCGCTTCGGTGGAGCCCTCCCCGACCTCGTCGGCGAGGAAGAAGAAGGCGTAGCCGAGGAAGCTCACGCCCAGCAGCGCCACGAGGGGGCCGACCTCGTTGAGGCGCAGGCGGAGCCACAGGGCCGTGGCGTGGCTGAACAGCGGATGCTGGAGATAGGTCGGGAGCGGCGCCTTCATGCTGCTGTCTTCGTCATCGGTTCGTCGTCCCTCGATCATCGATGCCGCCCGAAGGCGAAGCGTCCCCGCTGTTGCCACGGCCCGCCAAGGTAGCGCCAGAGGATCAGCCCCGGCGAGGTGAAGCTGAACGGTTCGAAATCACGCTCCAGCGTATGATGCAGGGTGCGGGCGACGTCCGGCGCGACCTTGTTCTGGACGGTGACGTGGGGCCGCCATCCCTGCCGGTCCTGTGCGGTCAGAACATCCGCGTAACGCCGGGCGATCTCGTCCCGAAGCCGGGACAGGGCGTCGGAGGCGAGGGCGAAGGCGACGCCGCGGCCCATGAAGTGAAGTTCGGTGACGGCGACCTCCGCCGGTTCGCGCTCCGCCGTGAGTTCGGAAAGGGTCGCGGCGATCCCCTCCTCATCCAGGCCCGGCAGGTGGTGGAACAGTGTGGCATGGGCCGGGATGACGTTGAGCTTCTTCGGGAAATGCCGCCGTCTCAACCCGTCGAAATGCAAGAAAGGCTCCGGGTCCATCTCCAGGGTAAGGATCAGCGGATCGGCCGTGGGCGCGTCGGGCAAGGTACTCATCGCCGGCAAACCGTGCGGATGCAGACCTGTTCCCGCTATTTTGCTCTTTCCGACAAGCCGCACATGGCTCATCTCGCTATCGGCGGGTCTGGTGGGAGACGACGGATGGGATTGCTGGTCGACGGCACCTGGCAGGATACCTGGTACGACACGAAGGACACCGGCGGCCGGTTCAAGCGAACAGATGCCAAGTTCCGCAACTGGGTCACCGCCGACGGCGAGCCTGGCCCGTCCGGCGAGGGCGGATTTCGCGGGGAGGCCGGCCGCTATCACCTCTACGTCTCGCTTTCCTGCCCCTGGGCGCACCGCGCCCTCATCGTGCGCGCGCTGAAGGGGCTGGAGGAGGCGATCACGGTCTCGGTGGTCGATCCGCATATGGGATCGGAAGGCTGGGTCTTTAGCGATTCACCGGGCGCCACACCCGACACGGTGAACGGCGCGAACCGACTCTACGAGGTCTATCTGAAGGCAGTGCCGGACTTCACCGGTCGCGTCACCGTCCCCGTCCTCTGGGACAAGCAGCGCCGCACTATCGTCTCGAACGAATCGTCCGAGATCATCCGCATGTTGAACGACGCGTTCGGCGGCACCGGACCCGACCTCTATCCGGAAGCCCTGCGCGGCGAGATCGATGCGGTGAACGCCCGCGTCTACGATGCCGTCAACAACGGGGTCTACAAGGCCGGCTTCGCGACGACGCAGGACGCCTACGAAGACGCCTTCGACGCCCTGTTCGCCGAACTCGATTCCCTCGACGAGCGGCTGGGCAAGGCCCGATACCTGTGCGGCGCGACGCTGACCGAGGCCGACATCCGCCTGTTCACCACTCTGGTGCGGTTCGATCCGGTCTATGTCGGGCACTTCAAGTGCAACCTGCGCCGGATCGCTGACTATCCGAACCTCTCGCACTACCTGCGCGACCTCTACACCCTGCCCGGCATCGCCGGCACGGTGAACCTCATCCACATCAAGCAGCACTATTACGGGAGTCATCCGAGCCTGAATCCGACGGGGATCGTGCCGAAAGGTCCAGAGCTCGATCTCGACGCTCCCAACGACAGGGCGTTACGCTTCGGAACATGAGGCCGCGACCTTCGCGACATTGCCCTCGACAGATCCGACGACGGACATACATCAGCGCCATGAAAACACCATCCGCCCTCATCCTGCCCGCCCTCGCCGTCCTTGTCGCCTTGGCAAGTCCTGCGGGCGCCCAGACTGCGATCAAGCTCGAGGGCACATGCGAGAAGCTGATCGTGGCGGGATTGGACGTGACCCAGAACTGCAAGGACACGATGATGAACACCGTGTCCCGCAACCGGACGAGTTTCGACTTCTCCGCCTGGGACGGCCGCTCCCTGAGCTTCAGCGGCAGTGGGGCACAGCAGGAGCGGACGGAGGAAACCGACGCTCTGCAGCCGATCAATCTCGTCGTTCCCGGCGAGAAGACCGACGAGGGCGTGGTTCGCGGACCGCTAGCGGCTGTCGGGTCGTGCAGCTTCAGCAACCCGCAGGAAGGCAAGACCGCGATCACCTGCGAGGCGACCTCGGCCAAGGGACGCTATGAGGCCCGTTTCGTCACGGACGCGAAAACGCCCCCCGGCGCGCCGAAACCCTGAGGCGGTGGTGCTGCGAGACGGCCGAAGCGCTTAGAGGCCGGGATGGTGTGAATAGCCCGAGTACCGCTCTGGTCCAGTTGATCCGGGGCGCCCATCTAGGGCTTGGACGAATCTGATCGGCCACCGGCGGCATCCGTTCCGTCGATCCGAGTGCGAGAGTTGAGGATGGCATGCTGAACGACGTTTCCACCGCCGGGACGAGCCCCGCCGGCGGTCCCGCGAACCTCATCAAGGACGTCACCACCGCGACGTTTCGCGACGAGGTCATCACTGCCTCCCTGCAGCAGCCGGTTCTGGTGGATTTCTGGGCGACATGGTGCGGCCCCTGCAAGCAGCTGACTCCTTTGCTGGAGAAGGCCGTGACCGCCGCCAAGGGCGCCGTCATCCTCGCCAAGGTGAATATCGACGAGAATCCGGCGATCTGGTCGCAGATCAGCCAGCAGCTCGGGCTGCAATCGATCCCGGCCGTCATCGCCATCGACAAGGGACGTCCCGTGGACGGGTTCGTCGGGGCGCTGCCGGAAAGCGAGATCAAGGAATTCATCGCCAGGCTCGCAGGTCCCGCCGGCCCGACGCCGGTGGAGGCGATGATGGCCGAGGCCGAAGCGGCCCTCGGCGAAGGCGACATAGCAGGGGCGTCCGAACTCTATGCCGCCGTCCTCGGGCAGGAGCCGGAGAACCTCGTGGCCCTGGCTGCCCTCGCGAAGATCCAACTCGATTCCGGCGAGGTCGCCAACGCGCGCCAGATTCTCGACATGGCGCCGCCAGAGAAGGCCGGTGACCCGGCTCTGGCGAGCATCCGCGCAGCGGTGGAGCTCGCCGAACAGGCAGCCTCCCTCGGTGATCTCGGCGTGTTCCAGAAGCGCATCGCCGCCGATCCCGCCGATTTCCAGGCCCGGTTCGATTTCGCTCTCGGCCTCAACGGTCTCGGGAAGCGCGACGAGGCGGTGGACGAGCTGATCGAGATCGAGCGGCAGGACAAGACCTGGAACGACGGGGCGGCCCGCAAGCAGCTCCTGACGTTCTTCGAGGCCTGGGGCCTCATGGACAAGGCTTCGATCCGGGGCCGGCGGCGACTGTCGACGCTGGTCTTCGCATGACGCATCAACGCCGGGGCGGAGAGACGCGATGAGCACCCATGCGGGCTACAAGGGACCGGGCGACTGCCCCGGCGTCATCCCGGTCTTCCCCCTGCCCGGCGCGCTGCTCCTGCCCCGTGGACAGATGCCGCTGAACATCTTCGAGCCGCGCTACCTCGCCATGGTGGACGATGCCCTGAGGACCGATCGCGTCATCGGCATGATCCAGCCCGACGTGGAAAGCGGATCGTCGCCAATGACGCCCAAGCTCTTTCGCGTCGGTTGCCTCGGCCGGATCACCCAATTCGCCGAGACCGGCGACGGGCGCTACCTCATCTCGCTTACTGGCATTGCAAGGTTCCGCGTCGAAGGCGAACTCGCGACCACCACCCGTTACCGTCGCTGCCAAGTCTCCTACGACGATTTCCTCAGCGACTTCGAACCGCGAGCGGGCGAAGACGCGGTAGACCGCGAAGGCGTCCTCAAGGCACTGAAGGACTTCGTCGAGGTGAACGACCTCAAGGTCGACTGGGCGGGCATAGACGAGGCGCCCAACGAGGCCCTCGTCAACGCGCTCTGCATGATGAGCCCGTTCGGCTCGCGCGAAAAACAGGCGATGCTGGAGGCGGCCGACCTCAAGACCCGCGCTGAAGTCTTGATTGCGGTGACCGAGATGGAGTTGGTGCGCGGATCGGGGTCCGAGCCGACCCTGCAGTGAAGCCGCGACCCGAGGACAATGACGATGACCGACGAAATCCCGACCGGCGTGGAAGCCACGCGCGTCGACCCCAAGCTCCTCGAACTCCTGGTCTGCCCACTGACCAAGCAGACGCTGGAATACGATTCCGTCCGCCAGGAACTGGTGAGCCGTTCGGCCAAGCTCGCCTACCCGATTCGTGACGGTATCCCGATCATGCTGCCCGAAGAGGCGCGGCCTCTGAACGATTGAGGCGAACGGTGACGGACCTCGTTCTCCCCACCGTCGCCATCGTCGCCACAGGCGGCACCATCGCGATGAAGACCGACCCGGTGACCCATGCACCGGTGCCGGCTTTGTCCGGAGCCGACCTCGTCGCCGCCGCGCCGGGCCTGGAAAAGCTCGCGCGGATCACCGTGACGGAGTTCTCCAACATCCCGAGCGCGGAGATGGGCCCGGACCTGTGGCCCTCGCTGACACGGACCGTCGAGGGATTGCTCGCCGATCCCGAGATCGCCGGAGTCGTGGTGCTGCACGGGACCGACACCCTCGACACCACCGCCTATTTCCTCGATCTGACGCTGCGCAGCGACAAGCCGGTCGTGGTCATCGGCGCGCAGCGCAACGCCTCCGACCGCGACAGTGACGGCGCCCGCAACCTCCTCAATGCGGTACGCCAGATCCTCACGCCCGCCGCCGCATCCCTTGGCGTGACGGTGACGCTCAACCACGCGATCAATGCGGCGCGTGACGTGAGGAAGACCCACACTCACAACGTGGAAACCTTCCATTCGGGCGAGACCGGCTATCTCGGCACCATCGACGAGGATCGCGTGGTGATCCGCCGGTCGCCCATGCGACGGCAGACCCTGCCGCTGCCCGATCGGCTCGCCAGAATCGCCATCGTGGCGATGTATGCCGGTGCCGATGGCAGCCAGATCCGCCAGGCCGTGGAGAGCGGCGCGGAAGGGATCGTGGTGGCTGCCCTCGGCATGGGCAACGTCAATGCCGCGCTCCTCGCCGCGATCAGGAGCGCCATCGCCCAAGGTGTCGTCATCATCATCGCCACCAAACTAGAGAACGGCCGCGCCCTGCCGGTCTACGGCTTCCCTGGCGGCGGGAGCACCCTGAAGGCGGAGGGCGCCGTCTTCGCCGACGACCTGTCGCCGGACAAGGCCCGCGTGCTGGCCCTCCTCACGCTGCCGATCACGCAGGACCGCGACGCGTTGCAGGCCTATTTCGATCGTTGAAACGAGCGTTGATCGGAGGTGCCATCGCTCGACACCGAAGCATTGCCAACATCGAAGCGATACTGGCTCGGCTATAGCTTGCACGCCAATTCATATCGCGCCTGATTTGTACGCCCCCATTCGCCATTTCGCCTTAGCATTCGCCACCATCTGCCTACCATAACGGCGAAGCTTACCTTGGCCGATGCCATAAATTTGCCCTGAGCATCAAAGATCTATACAATCCATCAACTCACAAAACGCATGGTTCCTATCAAGAGCGCCGAAAGGCTGCCCATGGGAATCTGCGAATTGTCTCAACTCAGGGGGAAACATGTCGAAACTCGTGGCTGTGCTGGCGCTCGGAGCCGGACTCTCATCCGCTCATCTTCAACCGGCCGTCAGCCGCGAGGGCGGCAATTTCAATGGCGCATGGTCCGTCGAGCTCGTGACCGAAAGCGGTATCTGCGACAGCCGTTACAGCTACTCGGTCTCCGTCCAGGACGGGCAGGTCCGGCTCATCTCCTCGGCGGACCGGGCTACGATGACAGGTCGCGTGGGCACCGATGGAACGGTGGGGCTCAATGTCTCGAATGGCAGCGCAAGCGGCGCGGCCTCCGGCCGGCTCAAGGCCCGTTCGGGCAGCGGCACCTGGAAGGTTTCCCCGCTCTGCTCGGGGCGCTGGACGGCGCGGCGTCAGACCACGCGCACCGCCCAGGCCGAATAGGCTTCCTCAGGCGGCAGCGAGCCAGCTCCGCGCCTCGTCGATATGGGCGCGGTCGAAGGTTTTGATCTTGGCTGGCGAGACCTTGCCGAACGTGTCGGCGACCATGCGCAGCCAGGACGCGTCCGTGACCAGGGCGACGTGACTGACGCCCTTCATCATGGCGAGGCCGAAGCGGACGTCCTTAAAGAAGGCCGCCGGCTCCATGCCCTTGAACTCGCGCACGTCCTCCAGCAGCTTGAGCTTGCCGCCCTTGTCGAGATCGGCCTGCATGGCGGTGATGACGGTGTTCATGTCCTGATCGGTGATCTGGCCGTCGACGACGATTTCGGCCACGTTCGAGTCCGGTGTCTTGGTGTAGGTCAGCACGTGCAGCACTCCTGGTCGGGTCGAACGCACCATGCGAACGTCGGACCAGACTTATAGGAAACTCTGGGGGTCCACGTCGATGGCGACCTTCACGTTGCCGCGAACCTTCGGCCCGCGCCCGAGCCAGTCGCGCAGGTAGGCCTGGAGATCGACGGCCCGCTCGGTCTTCACCAGCAGCCGGAACCGGTAGCGTCCTCGGATCAGAGCGAGAGGGGCCTCGGCCGGCCCAAGCACCATGATGCCCTCCGGCGGTTCGGCGGCCCGCGCCAGGGCCTGTCCATGCGCTTCCGCCACCTCGCGCTCGTTTGCCGACACGATGAGGGCGGCGAGCCGCCCGAACGGCGGCAGGCCGGCGGCCTCGCGCGAGGCGATCTCCTCCTCGTAGAACCGGGTGGCATCGCCCGAAAGCAGAGCCGCGATCACCGGATGATCCGGCTGGTAGGTCTGGACCAGGGCGCGGCCCGGCTTGTCGCCACGCCCGGCACGGCCCGTCACCTGCTGGAGCAGCTGGAAGGTCCGCTCGGCCGCACGCGGATCGCCGGAGGTCAGGCCGATATCAGCGTCGAGCACGCCGACCAGGGTCAGATGCGGGAAGTTGTGGCCCTTGGCGACGAGCTGAGTACCGATGACGATGTCGCATTCCCCATCCGCCACGCTCTGCAACTCTGCGCGCAGGCGCTCGGCCCCGCCGGGAAAGTCGGAGGAGAGGACGATCACGCGCTTGTCGGGAAACAGCTCGGCCACCTCCTCGGCGATGCGCTCCACCCCCGGACCGCAGGGGGTCAGGTTGTCGAACGTGCCGCATTCGGTGCAGGCGTCGGGCCGGCGCTCGGCATAGCCGCATTGGTGGCAGACCAGCGCCCGGCGGAAGCGATGCTCCACCAGCCAAGTCGAGCAGTTGCGGCACTGGTAGCGGTGGCCGCAGGCCCGGCACAGGGTGAGCGGTGCATAGCCACGGCGATTGAGGAACAGCAGAGCCTGATCGCCGGCCTCGATGGTGGCGCGCACGGCGTTGACCAGGGGCGGGGCGAGGAAGCGGCCCTTCTCCGGCTTGTCGAGGCGCATGTCGATGGCATGGATGTCCGGCAGCCGCCGCCCGCCGAACCGCTCGGGCAGGACGATATGGGCGTAGCGCCCCTTCTCGGCATTGACCTTGGTCTCGATGGAGGGGGTCGCCGAGGCGAGGACCACCGGGCAGTTCTCGAGACGGCCGCGCACCACCGCCATGTCGCGGGCGTGGTAATGGACCCCGTCCTCCTGCTTGTAGGCAGCCTCGTGCTCCTCATCGACCACGACGAGGCCGAGATCGCTGAACGGCAGGAACAGGGCCGAGCGGGCACCGACCACGACCGCGACCTCGCCCGCCGCCACACCGGCGCGCAGGCGCTCGCGGCGTTTCGAGCCGATGCCGGAATGCCAGGTCGCCGGGCGGACACCGAAGCGCTCGGCGAACCGGTCGAGGAACTGCGCCGTGAGCGCGATCTCCGGCATCAGGATGAGTGCCTGATGCCCGTGCCGGACGGCTTCGGCCACGGCTTCGAAATAGACCTCGGTCTTCCCGGAGCCGGTGACGCCTTCGAGGAGGATTGTGGGCGCCTTCGCATCCTCCGACGCGGGAAAGGCGAGGCCGATGAGTTCACGGGCTGCCTGGTCTTGCGCCTCCGACAGGGGGACGCGCTCGTGGTCCGGGTCAGGCGGGAGCGCCACCGGCTCCGGCGCCAGGGCCACGGCCTCCAGGGCGCCGTCATCGATGAGGCCATCGACCACGCTGAGCGAGACGCCCGCCTCCTTGGCGAGCGCGCTCTTGCCGCGCATCGTCCCATCGGCGGTGACCGCCAGGACCTTCATCCGCGCCGGCGTCGGCCGGGCGGGCGGCTTGCCCGAACCGCGCACGCCGATCCGCGAGGTCTCGCCGCGCGCCGCCTCGTCGGGCAGGCGCAGGGCCATGGCCAGAGCCGAGCCCTTCGGCGCCAGGGTGTAGCGGGCGAGCCAGTCCACGAGCTCGCGCAACGGGTCGGACAGGGGCGGCGCCTCGACCCGCGCCGTCACCTGCCGCAGGTTCGAGCCGCCGGGGCTCTCCGCCACCTGCCAGACCACCCCCACCGTCTCACGCGGCCCGAGCGGAACCTGCACGACATCGCCCGGCGACAGGACCAGCCCGGCGGGCACGGCGTAGCTGTAGGCGTTGTCGAGCGCGAGCGGGATCAGGATATCGGCGACGCTGGGCATGGGCTCTTCTGCACGGGAACCATGCTCTATGTACGTACTCTCTCGCCGGATCGCGAACGCTCGCCGCGCCCCAGACCGATCGCCACCGGAAGGGCCACGAGACTGACCCCGCTCATGCCCCAGAAGCCCGACGCTCCGTAAGCGGCGAAGAGCGGACCGGACGCAAGCGTGAACAAAGCTGATGACAGGCCGAGGCCGAGGGGACCGTAGAGCGTCAGCGCGGTGGCGGTGAGGTCCGGCGGCACGCAGCGGCCGATCTCCTTCAGGCACGCAAGATGTAGGAGCGCGAAGGTGAGCCCGTGCAAGCACTGGATCGCAACGAGCGCTGGGAGTGCCACGGTCTCGGCACTGATCCCCCATCGCAATGCCCCGGCGACGGCTGCCAGCCCGATCGCCCGGCCCGGATCCAGCCGCCTCAGGAGCCACGGCCCGGCAAGGAGGAAGACGAGGATCTCCGCCGCCACCGCCTCCGACCAGAGCAGGCCAGCGATCCCGGCCGGGATGGAATTCCGGCTCCACAGGATCATCGCGAAGGCATCGTGCATGGCATGCGCGCCCATGACCAGGGAGGCCGCCAGCACGACGCGACGGAAGCGCCGGTTCGCCAGCACCTCCGAGACGCCCCGCCGCGGCCTTGGTCTGGCCGCCACCTCCGGCGGTCTGCCCGTCCCAAGTCCATTCGCAGCGAGACCGGCGGCGACAAAGAGACCGCCCCCGATCAGGATCGCGGCCTCGATCCCGAGCCCAGGCACCAGCCAGCCGACCACGCTCGTCGCGAGGATGAAGGCGGCCGAGCCAACGCCCCTCACCCAGCCGTAGACGAAGCGCCGACCGTTTTGCGAGGCGGCCAGGGCGAGGGCGTCGCTGAACGGCGCCAGGGGGGCGGTGAGGACGGCATAGGCAAGGCCGACGGCGAGCAGGTTCGCGAATCCCGTCACCGCGAGGTGCCCGAAAGCGGCAAGTCCCGCGAGCGCGGCCGCACCGGCCAGGACCGGGCGGACGATGCCCCACCGGTCGGCGATCCACCCGGCGAGCGGCCCGGTCACCATCCGCGCCAGGATAGCGAGGGCGAGGAGCCAGGCAATCTCGTGCGCGGGCAGCCCACGCCGTTCGAGGAACAGCGGCAGGAACGGCGAGAGTGCCCCGTATCCGGCATAGAGCGCGACGAAGAGGGCGAGATGGCCGGCCAGCAGCCGACGGTCGTCGGTTCGGTCGCTCACGCGAGTGTGGCCGGCATCGTGCGTTTCCCCGCTTGCGTCATGGCGACCGCCGGCACTACCTCGACCGCCGCCCCGGCGAGTGTCGGGCGCAGTGCTGCGGGGAGCAACCCGATGACGGCTTCGCCAGTCGACCTCAACGGCAGGAGCGCGGACGCGAGGAAGGCGGACGGTGCCGAGGGTATCGTACTGCTTCACGGCATCGCGCGGCGCTCGGCCTCCCTCGGGAGGATGGAGCGCGCCTTTCGCGCCGAGGGATACCGCACTCTCAATCTCGATTACCCCGGGCGAAAGGCCACGATCCAGACGATCGTCGAGGGCGCGGCGCCCCAGGTGACGGCGTTCGCGTCCGGCCTCCGCCGCCTGCATTTCGTCACCCATTCGATGGGCGGGCTCGTGGCGCGGGGGATCATCACCCGGTACCGCCCGGCCAATCTCGGCCGCGTGGTGATGCTGGGACCGCCGAACGGCGGCAGCGAAGTGGCTGACTTTCTGCATCGGATGAGGCCATACCGGCTGTTCTTCGGACCGGCGGGCGCACAACTCACCACCCACCGCTCGGAGGACCTCACCACGCTCCTCGGCGAAGTCGATTTTCCCCTGGGGGTCATCGCGGCGGACCGGTCGGTCTGGCTCATCGAATCCTTCCTGATCCTGCCCCGCCCCAATGACGGGCGCGTGAGCGTGGCGCGGACACGGGTCACCGGCATGAGCGATCACCTCACCCTCCACACCACCCACGACCTGGTGATCCTGAACCGCGCCGCGATCACCGCTTCGATACGCTTCATCCGGCACGGGCGGTTCCGAGACGCTCCCGGCATCGAGGAGGCGACGCAAACCGCCGCCGTTGCCGCTTCGGCATCGCCCCCCTATCTGTGACGGCGCATCGGCACGCCTCTCGCTTCGACCGGCGCGTCCATCGGGAGACCTCATGCGGTTGCCAAGCTCCACCCTCGCCATCGCCTTCGGCGCCATCGCCGCCTCTACGGCCATCGCCGAGGCGGCGCCGATGCGATTGGCCGGCCACCGCGCGGTCTACGACCTGTCTCTGGCCGAAAGCCGGGGGGCGCGGGCGGTCGAGAGCGCACGGGGACGCATCGTCCTCGATTTCAGCGGAGATGCCTGCAAGGGCTACACGATGCAGACCCGGCAGGTGACGGAACTCGATAGCGGCGAGACCGGCAAGCGCCTCTCCGATCTGCGCAACACCACCTTCGAGGGCGGCGACGGGCACAGTTTCCGCTTCAAGACCAACACGGTGCTCAACGGCAGCGCATCGACCTCGGTGGATGGCACGGCAGAGAGCGGCGCGGACGCCCTGAAGGTGAAGCTGAAGGAGCCCAAGCGCGACCAGTACACCGAGAACGGCTTCGTGCTGTTCCCGACTCTCCACATGCGCCGCATGATCGAGGCGGCACAGGCCGGCGAGACGACGATGTCGGCCAAGGTGTTCGACGGGTCGGACGACGGCCGCAAGATCTTCGACACGCTCGCGGTGATCGGCAAACCGATCACCGCCGAAGAGCCTGCCAAGAATGGCGGCGCCGACAGGGACAAGCCCCTGCGGGACGGGGAAATGGCGGCGATGCGGCGCTGGCCGGTGACCCTGAGCTACTTCACCCCCGGACAGGGTGAGCGCACCCCGGTCTACACCCTCACCTTCCTCCTCTACGAGAACGGCGTCAGCGGCGGGCTCAGTCTCAATTACGGCGACTTCACCATCGCCGGCGACCTCAGCCGTCTCGACCTCCACAAGGTCGACGCAAAAACGGAGGCCGAGTGCAAGCCGTGAGACCCGGCGCCTTTCAAAGCCCGTGAAGGGCGGTCGCCGGGGGCGGCTCGCAGGGCGCGGAAGACACCCTTACGTTGCCGAGCTTCGACCTCACCCGAACTCGGCATCAGGATCGGCCGGCCCGAGACGGCGCCACGCCGCGGCGATTTGTTCGGGCTTCACGTCGAGGGCCGTGGCGCAGGCGATCAGAACCGCCTCGTCGCCCATGAGATGGTCGAGGACCGCCGAGAGGAAGGCCGGATCGGTGGCGCTTTCCCGTAACGTGTCGGGCGTCAGACCGGAGGAGGCCATGAAGGGCAGCAGCCTGTCGCCGTCCTCCGCGAGCCATCCGAGCACCGAGATGGCGAGGTGCTCGGCGGATTCTTCGGGACGGTCGGATTTGCGTTTCGTCAACATGTATCCCTTAGGTTCTCATCGAGCGGGACGTCGGTCCTTCCAGAATGCGCCGCCAGCCTGCCGGGAACAATGAGCCATGCCGAAGACCGTGCTCATCGTCGAGGACAACGAACTCAACATGAAGCTCTTCAACGATTTGTTGGAGGGGCACGGCTATGCGACGCTCAAGACGGCCAACGGGATCGAGGCGATCGAACTCGCCCGCGCCCATAGGCCCGACTTGATCCTGATGGACATCCAGCTTCCCGAGGTCTCCGGCCTCGAAGTCACCAAATGGCTGAAGGAAGACGACGACCTCAAGCATATCCCCGTCATCGCCATCACGGCCTTCGCCATGAAGGGCGACGAGGAGCGCATCCGTGAAGGCGGCTGCGAGGCCTATCTCTCGAAACCGATCTCCGTGGCGAAGTTTCTCGCCACCGTCCGCCTCTACCTCGGCGACGGAGCCCGTTGATGAGGGCCACCGTCCACAGGGTCGCCCCGTCGAACCCGTTAGAATCCGCGAGGAACGATGTCGGCCCGCATCTTGATCGTCGATGATCTCTTTCCGAACGTGAAGCTGCTCGAGACGAAGCTGTCCCTCGAGTATTTCGACGTTCTGGCGGCCATGAACGGGCCGGATGCCATCTCGATCTGCGAGAAGGGCCTGTGCGACCTCGTTCTGCTCGACGTGATGATGCCCGGCATGGACGGTTTCGAGGTGTGCCGGCGCCTCAAGCGCAACCCGACCACCGCCCATCTCCCCGTCGTGATGGTGACGGCCCTCGATCAGCCGTCGGACCGGCTGCGCGGCCTCGACGCGGGGGCCGACGACTTCCTGACGAAACCGATCGACGACACCGCCCTGTTCGCGCGGGTGCGCAACCTCGTCCGGCTGAAGGCGGTCACCGATGAGCTTCGCGACAGGGCGCTTGCCTCGCGGGAGTTCGGCATCGGCGATCCCCTGGCCCTCGCCGCCGCCGGGGACGGCCAGAACGCGTCGATCCTCCTGGTTGAGGACCGGAAGAACTCGGCGGAGCGGCTTTCGGCGGCCTTGAACCAGCACCATCGGGTCACGGTCGTGGCGGACCCGCACGACGCGATGGTCCTCGCCACCGAGGGGGATTTCGAACTGACTCTCGTCAGCCTCGACCTCCAGGGGTTCGACGGCCTGCGCCTCTGCAGCCAGGTCCTGTCCCTCGACCGTACCCGCACCATGCCGGTGATGATGATCGCGGAGGAGAACGACAAGGCACGGGTGATCCGCGGCCTCGAATTCGGCGTGCACGACTATCTCATGCGCCCGGTGGACCGGAACGAACTCGTGGCCCGCGTGCGCACCCAGGTGCGGCGCAGCCGTTTCTCGGACACCCTGCGCGGCGCCGTCCAGGCCTCGATGGAGATGGCCGTCACCGACGGGCTCACAGGGCTCCACAATAGACGCTACCTCGACAGCCATCTCGCGGTGCTGTTCGACGACGCCGCCTTGCGCCACCGTGCCGTATCGATGCTGATGCTCGATATCGATCGATTCAAGTCCATCAACGACACCTACGGTCACGAGGCGGGAGACGAGGTGCTCCGCGCCTTCGCCGACCGTATCCGCCTTCATACCCGCGTCGTCGACATCGTCGCCCGCTATGGCGGCGAAGAGGTCGTCATCATCCTGCCTGACGCGGAACCGGAGGCCGCCCATGTCATCGCCGAGCGTATCCGCGAGCGCATCGAAGCCGTCCCGTTCCTGATCGACCAGGAGACGCGGGAGATCCACGTCACCGTCTCCATCGGGGTGGCGTGCCGCCATGTCGACGACAAGGGCCCGGCGGATATGCTCAAACGTGCCGATCTCGCCCTCTACCGTGCCAAATCCTCCGGCCGCAACCGGGTGGAAGCCGAAGCGGCCTGAGATCGGTCCGAGCGGTCGCAGCGGTAGGGTTCCATCCCGGCCTCGCGTGCCCAGGCGACGGCGGCGCCGAGGGCCGCGATCCACCAGCCCTGCCAGGCGCCGTGCTCCACGAAGGCCACCGCCGTGCAGGAGCCCACGAGGCCGAGCGCCACCACGCCTTCGCCGCGGGGCATGCGGGCGATGAGCGCCAGCATCATCATCAGGATCGCGCTGGCAAGGCCGGCGCCGACGATGCCGAGTTCGGCCCATATCTGCAGGAAGATGTTGTGCGGGTGGCCCACCGCCAGCATCGGCCGCAGTCCCGGCTCGATCCGTGCGGCGACAGGCGTCTCGATGAACCGCGCGGAGGTCCCGAAACCCGCACCCCTCCAGGGATCGAGGGCCACGGCCGCGCCGAAGCTGCGGGCGATGGCCACCCGTGCCCGTGAACTGCTCTGCACGAGCCGTTCGTGGACCGCATCGGGCATCACTTTCTGGAGGATATCCCCCTCCACCGGTGCAAGGACGAGGGCGAGGCCCAGCACGGCCCCCACAATGGCGAGCCCGACCCGCCGCGGGGTCAGGACGGCGATGAGGGCCGTGACGGCGCCGGCTGCGAGCCCCAGGGCGGCGGCGCCGCTGATCGATCGCAGGATCGCCCCGGTACCGATCACGAGCACGAGGAGTGCCGCGATTCCCTGCCCGCGCCGGTGGAGGAGATAGGCCAGGGGCCCCATCACGGGCAGGATCGTCAGGGCGGGACGGTTGAAGACGAACAGCGCCACCCGCGAGCCCATCGCCCGATGGAGAGGAAGGTGGGCGGCCAGGGCCACGACGATGTACAGGCCGGCGAGCGCGATGGACCAGGCGGCGAGCCGGGGCGTGAAGGCCGGCATGTTCCCGGGCGCGAGGCGGGCGAGGAGATAGGCCCCCGCGATTGTCGGCAGGAATTCCTGGATGTTGCGCCAGGACAGATCCTGCGCCGGGCTCCAGGTGATGCTGGCCAGCGACCAGACGACGAAGCCGAGGGCGGCAAGACCGATCGGCGTGGCGAGGGGCCTCGCCACGAACCGCGTCGTAGCGCGCGCATCCTCGATCAGCCCCGCGACGAGGAAGAACAACGCGGCGAGGCCGACGACGGTCGGGCTCGACCGGTTGGCGAGCGCCATCGCCACCGGAAGGATGGCGAGCGTGACGGCACCAGCGGTGCGCAGAAGCGCGACCGTCTCCGATCGAGGTGGGAGAGCGAGCATCGGAGACGGGCGGACCGGGCGATTACTGGAGTTCGTGGCCGCGCTTACCCATCTCGGCACGCACGCGGACCATCATGTATTCGGACACGCCCTGGGTCCAGTTCTGCATGGCCTGGACGATCTCGTCGAGCACCTGCGGCTGGGTCTCGACGTAGCGCTTGCCCGCCGCCGAATGGAAGAAGGCGACGATCTCGGTGAGCTCGGCCTCGGACAGGCGGCTCGCGTAGATCTTGGCGGCCGTCTCGATCATCATCTGCTTCTGCAGTTCCATCTCCGGCGCCAGAGAGGTGAGAACCTCATCGAGGTCCTTGGTCAAGTCCGGACGGGTGATGGCCGCCTGCTTGATCTGCTGGCCGAAGGCCGGAAGAATCGAATCGAACGATCGGGCGATACCGGAGCTGAGGGTGACCTCACGCGCCAGCGCCAGGTGGTTCGGCGTGTAGGTCGGCTGCTGGGCGGCGGGCGTCGACGGCGCGGCGGGCTTGGCGCCGGGCTTGGCCGGCGCGGTAGGCTTCTGCGCCTGGGCGTGCACGATCGTCGGAACCGAGGCGGCGAGCAGTGCGGCGAGAATGGAGCCGGTCAGGACGGAAGAGAGGCGGCGGGACATGGCGAACGCTCCGGAAAGGCGTGTCGATCAGGATATCGAAGGAGGGTGGAGGCGCGTCAGACCGCGCCGAGACAGGTGACGTGCGCCTGCCCGTCACGGGCCTCCGCCAGGACAGCGCCGGTGGCGAGGCCGAGGAACAGACCGTGCTCGACCACGCCGGGCACCGCCCAGAGCGCGGCGGACAGGCGTTCGGGATCGGCGATGGCCTTCAGATGGGCGTCGAGGATGAGATGGCCGCCATCGGTCACGAAGGGCGTGCCGCCGGGACCGGCACGCAGGACGAGGTCGCCCGCGCAACCGGCGCTCTCGATGGCCTGGGCCACGGCGATGCGGGTGGCGCCGAGGCCGAACGGATTGACCTCCACCGGCAGCGGAAACGCGCCGAGGGTCGTCACCGATTTCGCCGCATCGGCGATCACCACCATGCGGCGGCTGGCGAAAGCCACGATCTTCTCGCGCAGGAGCGCACCGCCGCCGCCTTTCACCAAGCGCATCCGTGCATCGATCTCGTCGGCACCGTCGATGGTGAGGTCGAGTTCGGGCAGGTCTTCGAGCGTCGCCAGGGGGATGCCGACGCGCTCGGCGGCGATGCGCGTCGCCTCCGAAGTCGGGACGCCCGTGACCTTGAGCCCGTCACGCACCCGCGCGCCGAGCAACTCCACGAACACGTTAGCGGTGCTACCCGTTCCGATGCCGAGCCGCATTCCGTCCTCGACGAGATCGAGGGCGCGGGCGGCGGCGGCGCGACGCAGGTCGGGACCGCTCACGAGGAAGCCCCGTTCATCTGGAGGGAGGGGGCGAGATGCATGGGCGGGCTCTCGGGCTACGGGCTGGGCCGCTGAAAGTCCGGTGGCCCTAGCACGGCTGGCAACGCCGTCCAACGCGGCTGTCGCCGAACATGCGCGCCGATCGCCGTCAGGGGCGGGTGTTCTGGGGCGGCGTGGCACTCGGCCCGGCGCGGCCGGGCGCCTGTCCCGTGGCCACGGCTTCCTCGGGACCGCTGGCGGCCGGGTTCGCCTGAGCCGTGCAGACCACTGCTTCCTTCTGAAGCTGGACGTAGCAGATGCTCATCTCGCCGGTGCGGTAGTTCACGCGGAATACCCCGGCCTCGCGGGTGTGGCGGGAGGCGACGAGGCCGTATTCGGACGGGGCCTGGGCGCTGGCGCCCTCGCCGGAGCCGTAGCAGACGGTGAGGCCGACACTGCCTACAGCGCCTTCGCGCAGCCCGTACTGGCAGGACGTGACCTCGCCCGTGACCTTGTCGACGCGGTAGACCCGGTTGAGGTCGATCTGCGGCGCGGGGACGAACTCGAACGAGGCGGCGGAGGCGGAGGCGGCCATAAAGGCGAGAAGGGCCAGCGCGATCCCGGCCCGGCATCCCATGGCTCGCCGCGAACGGGTGGAGGCGGCGGGAACGGCGGATATGAACGCACGGTCGGTCGGCAGTGTCGAACGCATGGTCGCCTTCATGTCCTGATGCAGACAGATGAATCTTGCAGGGGGAATCTCGCGGCAGCTTCCCTATAGCGGCCTTGCGGCGCAACCGTGACCCGCTCGCGGCGGCCTTGATCGCATCATGGCCGGATTCTACAGCATCGTGGCACGGAAAGCAGCCCGACCTGTGCGTTAAGCCTTTGCGTGTGCATCGGATTTTTCTCGGCCTGCGGCGTCCGTGCGCCCGCCCACCGTCACGCCATCATCCAGCCCGAGATCACCCGTCGCCACTCCACCAACCTTGAGAGTCACCATGCCAAGTCTGCCGCCCATCGTCGTGTTCGACCTCGACGGAACCCTCGCCGAGACCGCGGGCGATCTCGTCGGGACCCTCAACGCGATCCTCGCCCGCGAGGGACTGCCGACTCTCCCCCTCGACCGGGCCCGCGACATGATCGGCGCCGGGGCGAAAGCACTGATCCAGCGCGGCTTCGAGGCCGCAGGCGAACCCATCGACGACGCCCGCCTGCAGACGCTCTTCATCGATTTCCTCGACCATTACGGTCGGCATCTCAGCGAGCATTCCTACCTGTTCCCCGGTGTCGAGGCGGCGCTCGATGCGCTGAGCGCACGTGGCTTCCTGCTGGCGGTCTGCACCAACAAGGTCGAGGCCCATGCCAAGCAGCTTCTGCAGGAGCTCGGCGTCGCCGGACGCTTCGCCGCCATCTGCGGCCGCGACACCTTCCCGGTCTACAAGCCGAACCCGGCCCATATCACTCTGACCGTCGAGCAGGCCAAGGGCGATGTCTCGCGCGCCGTCATGGTGGGAGATTCACGCGCGGATATCGACGCGGCCAAGGCGGCGGGGATCCCGGTCATCGCGGTGCCGTTCGGCTATACCGACCTGCCGGTGGAGCAACTCGGCCCCACGCGGGTGATCCAGCATTTCGATGAGTTGGTGGGGGCGGTGGATGCCCTCGTGCCGGCTATCGCTGCGGCTTGAGGGAATGGTGGGCGCGACAGGGATCGAACCTGTGACCCTTCGCGTGTGAAGCGAATGCTCTCCCGCTGAGCTACGCACCCGGACCGAGGGCCTTCTAGGGCGAGGCCCACGCGCCCGTCAAGGGCCTCTGTCGCCTTCTCGCTAAGCCGACATCAGAGGGCGGTCGGCAGCTCGCCACCGGAGACGGTCCTCGCCCTCCTCCGACGGGATGCGGTCCGGGACGTTATCCGCCCCTCGGGGCGTTCTCCGCCGAGCCCAGGCGCATGAGCAACGCCACTGGGATCAGGCCGACGACCACGATGAGCAGGGCGGCGACCGCGCCGTCCTCGTAGGTGCCCCGCACCGCCTCCCCGTAGAGGTGTGTCGCCAGGGTCTCCACGTTGAGCGGGCGCAGGAGCAAGGTCGCCGGCAGTTCCTTGACGCAGTCGACGAAGACGAGGAGCGCGCCGCTGAGCACGGCCGGCCATGTCATCGGCAGGTGCACGCGCATCAGCGTGCCGACGGGGCCCCGGCCGAGCATGCGCCCGGCTTCCCCGAGAGAGCTTGGCACCTTCGCCAGGCCTGCTTCGCAGGCGCCGACACCGACCGCGAGGAAGCGCACGAGATAGGCGATGACGAGAGCGCCACCCGCACCGACGCCGATGAGCGCCGGAGCGACGCCGAACAGCGCCGTCGTGATGCGGGACAGGGAGGCATCGGCGAGCGCCAGCGGGCCGAGCAGCCCGATCGCCAGGATCGCCCCGGGGAGCGCGTAGCCGAGGGCGGCGATGCGGATCAGCCCCTGCCCGAAGCGCCGCGCGACCAGGCGGGGGCCGGCGGCGACGAGGAACCCGCAGGCTGCCGCGAGCAGGGTAGCGAGGCCGGCATAGAGCAGAGTGTTTCCCGCCTCGGCGATGACGCCTCGGGGAAATCCGAGCCGGGTGACGCGGGCGATGGCGGAATGGACGAGATAGGCCGCCGGGATCAGGAAGCCGATGGCGATGGGAAAGAGGCCGAGGCACAAGGCGGCCGCGGCGGAAGCACCGGACAGGCGATGGCGGGCCATGCCGCGCTGGCGCTGGGCCGTGCCGGCATAGCCGCGCCCGCGCCGGCCCCAGCGCTCGGCCGCCAGCAGCAGGAGCACCATCGCCAGCATGACCAGGGCGATCTGCGCCGCGCCGGGCAGGTCGGACCGGTTGATCCAGGTGGCGTAGACCTGCACCGTCAGTGTCCGCACGCCCAGGAATTCGGCGGCGCCGATATCGTTGAGCGTCTCCATCAGGGCGAGACTGGTGCCGAGGGCGATGGCGGGGCGCGCCAACGGCAGGGCGACGTGGACGAAGACCGCCGTCGGCGAACGCCCGAGGATGCGCGCCGCCTCGATGAGAGTGCCCGCCTGCATCACGAAAAGCGCCCGCGTCGGCAGATAGACGTAAGGGTAGAGCACGAAGCCGAGGAGCAGGATGCAGCCCGGCAGGGACCGGAACTCCGGCAGCAGCAGATCCTTCGGCCGTGCCGCGCCGAGAAGCTCGCGCAGGGTGCTCTGGACCGGGCCGATGGGATGGAGCAGGTCGAGATAGGCGAAGGCGACGATGTAGGTCGGCACCGCCAGGGGCAGCAGCAGCCCGATTTCCAAAAGGCGGCGCCCCCTGAAGTCGTAGGCGGAGACGAGCCAGGCCGAGCCGACCCCGAGCATGACGACGAGGAGGCCGACGCCGCCCAGGAGCAGTGCCGTGGTGATCGTCGCCTGAGGCAGGACATGCGCCAGGAGATGCGGCCAGACCTCGCTCGACCCTCCCGCCGCGGTGAGCGCCAGGGACGCCACCGGGCTGAGGATCAGGGCGGCGAGCGCGAGGGCTCCCGCCGCCCAGGCCATGGGGGCGATGCGCAAGCGCGGCGCCGCACTCGGAGCGGCCTCGGAGCCGATCGCGGGCTGCGATCGGGCCAGTTCGACGGCGGCCGACATCGACCGGGGCTTCAGTTGTCGAAGCCCACCGTATCCACCAGCAGGCTCGCCGCCTTGCGGTTACGGGCGATCTCGGCGAGCGGCACGGTATCGATGGTCAATGGGCCGAGCGCCGTGAGCTGGGGGTCGATCGGCGCACCCGCCTTCACCGGATACTCGAAATTGGCCTTCGCATAGAGGCCCTGGCCTTCGTCGGAGACGAGGTATTCGAGAAGCTTGACCGCCTCGTCGCGGTTCGGCGCACTCTTGGCGACAACCGCACCGGAGACGTTCACATGAGTGCCGCCGCTGGTGAAGACCGGCAGCACGACCTTGATCCCGTCGCCCCATTTCTGCTGGTCCGGGCCACCCTTGCCCGAACGCATCAGCCCGACATAGTAGGAGTTGCCGAGACCGACGGCGCAGGTTCCGGCCAGGATGTCGCGGGCTACGTCACGGTCGCCGCCGGACGGCTTGCGCGCGAGGTTGGCCTTCACGCCGGTCAGCCATTCCTTCGCCTTATCCGGCCCGTGCTTGACGATGTAATGGGCGATGAGCGCGGTGTTGTAGGGGTGCTGGCCCGAGCGCAGGCAGAGCTTGCCCTTCCATTTCGGGTCGGCGAGATCCTCGTAGGTCAGGGCCTTCTCCGCGAGGTCCTTGTCGGCATAGGCGACGCGGGCGCGCATGGAGAGGGCGTACCAGAGGCCGCCGGCATCGCGCAGGGGCGCCGGAACGGCGGCTTCCAGGGTCTCCGTGCGGACCGGCTGGGCGAGGCCGCGATCCACGAGCTCGATGAGATTGCCGATATCGACGGTCATCAGCACGTCGGCCTTGGACCGCTCGCCCTCTGAGGCCACACGCTCGGCAAGGCCCTTCTCGACGAAGACGGTGTTGACGGTGACGCCGCTCTTGGCGGTGTAGGCATCGAGCAGGGGCTTGATCAGGCCAGGCTCACGGGTGGTGTAGATGTTGACTTCGGCGGCGGTCGCTCCGGCGATCCAGGCGAAGGCGGTCGCACCGCCGATCAGACATTTCGAGACCCAACCGACCATGACGTCCATCCCTCTTCTCTCAATGACCGGTTCTGGGCCGCATCTTCGAGAGAAAAGCAAGACTTATGTCCTCAGTTTATCATCGTTAAAAACTATACTTCTGGATATTACCGGGCACGAACAGCAAGGCTCGGTTAATCCAGTCCGGCGGCAAAAACCAGCCCCGCTCCCTTCGCAACGGTCAGGCCCACACGATCGCCCTCCCCCGCCGATGTCTCTTGGGAGACCGTGAGTCGGAACGGTTCGGGAAATCCATCCGCCGCCAGGGTCAACTCCACGACGGGCCCGAGGAAACGCCGCTGGATCACCCGCGCCGGATGACCGGATTCTGCGTGCCCCAGCCCGATCGCCTCGGGCCTGACGCAGGCGGTGACCGGCGCACCGTCCTCGATCCCCGGCGCCGGAAACGCGCCGAAGGGCGTCACCGCAGCGCCGTCGATGCAGCGCGTGGGGAAAGCGATGAGATCGCCGAAGAAATTCGCGGCGAACCACGAGACGGGGCGGCGATAGAGATCCGCGCCGGTGCCGATCTGGACGATGCGCCCGCCCCGCATCAGGACGATGCGGTCGCTCACCAGCAAGGCCTCCTCCGGATCGTGTGTCACCAGGAGCGCGGTGGCGCCGGCGACGCGCAGGACCGAGAGCGTGTCGGCCCGGACCCTGTCGCGGTTGCGCCGGTCGAGATTCGAAAACGGCTCGTCGAGAAGCAGCACGCGCGGCCCCGGCGCCAGGGCACGGGCGAGTGCCACGCGCTGGCTCTCCCCGCCCGAGAGCGAGCCGGGATAGCTCGCGGCCCGGTCGGCGAGGCCGACCTGCTCCAGCCGCGCCTTCGCGACGGCATCGGCTTCATTGGCGCGCAGCCGGTGAAGACCGAAGCGGACGTTCTGCAGGACGGTGAGATGGGGGAACAGGGCGTAATCCTGGAACATCAGGCCGACGCCGCGCTCCTCCGGCGGCACCCGGGCGCTCATCGCTTGACCATCGAGCAGGACCAGCCCGCCGCTCGGCTGTTCGAGGCCCGCCACCGCTCGCAACAGGGTGCTCTTGCCGCAACCGGAATCACCGAGAAGCGCGATGACTTCTCCAGCCCGGACCGCGAGGGACACGTCGTCGAGGGCGTGTTTGCGCCCGAACTCGACGCTGAGCCCGCGCGTCTCGAGGCGCGGCGGCACCTCGCCGGGGCGGCGTCCCTCGGTCGGATCGGTCGCGGCCATGACCTGCCTCTCGCTACTCGGCTCGTGGTGAAATACGCGCTTCTCGCCCGATCCGGCCGCAGGTCAAGGGGAAGCTTGGCCAGTGGGCGGCGCGGCCGGGGGTGGACGAGGGATTACGCCTTCGCCGTCACGGCGGAGCCGCGTCCCGGCCGGCTCTTTCGGAGTGCGCGCGGGACGCCCCCGACGGTTTGCCGGTGGAAAGTCCCCCCCTCCTTCCGGGTGCTCTTGCATCCGTGTCGAGGCGTCCTGTACGGTTCCGGTCGTCGTCGTAAGGGTGCCCTGCGCGACCACCATCCGTATGGCAACGGACGGAGTGGCCATGCGAGGTGTCGCAGGGATCGTCCCGTGTCGGTCGGGGGAATCGAGCGGATGTCGGAGGGGGCGATGACGGATACCGGTGCTGGCTGGACGGACGAGCGTGTCGAGGTACTGCGGCGCCTCTGGGACGAGGGACTGAGCGCGAGCCAGATCGCCGCGCAGCTCGGTGGCGTCACCCGCAACGCCGTCATCGGCAAGGTCCACCGGCTGGGTCTGTCGGGCCGCGTGAAAGCGGCGGATTCGCCCGGCAACGGCCGCAAGAAGCCGGCAATCCGCGAAGCCGAAGCCGACAACGTCGTGGAACTGGCGACCGCGGCCGAGCCCGTCGCCGCGCCCAGCCTGCTGTTTCCCGAGACGAATGCGGTGGTCGCCGCCCCGAGCATGCCGCTGGCCGTGTCCAAGCGCGTGACCATCATGGATCTGCGCGAATCCATGTGCCGCTGGCCGTTGGGCGATCCGACATCGCCGGAGTTCCACTATTGCGGCGACCGCTCGATCACCGGCCTGCCCTATTGCACCCACCACGCCGAGATCGCGTATCAACCTGCCGCCGAGCGCAAGCGCGACCGCAGGGTCGGCGGCTTCCGCTGAGGCCATAGGGCTCGGCTTCCTTGTCACCGCCGCCTCGGGGCGGTGACGTCTCCCGCCCTGTCGCAGGCCGGGAGAGCCCCCTTCACCACCCGATCTCACGAACGTTCAGACCGTCCGCCAATATATGGTGGAGGATCGCGGCCTGTCGTATCTGCGACGAATGAGCGGGATGGGGCGGCCCCGGTAAAGTCCCCGCCTTAGGCAGATGCTTCGATGCGCGTCCCGGGCAGCTCTCCCTGCCCGGGCTGGGCGGAGGGATGCGCCATGAGTGGCGGCCTGCGTCAGGCCGCCTTCTCGGTCTCGAGTCCGGCGAGGAGGATGCAGAGGGCGATTCCCTCTGCCGCCGCCTTCACGTCCGAGAGCGAGGGGAAGGTCGGCGCAAGACGCAGGGTGCGGTCATGCGGGTCGCGTCCGTAAGGAGAGGTCGCGCCGGCGGGCGTCAGGGCGATGCCGGCCTCCTTGGCCAAAGCCACGGTCCGCTGCGCCGCACCGTCCACCGTATCGACGGTGATGAAGTAGCCACCTTCGGGCGTCGTCCAGGTCGCCGCGCCGGTTCCGCCGAGGCGGGCCTCCAGAGCATCGAGGAC
Organism: Methylobacterium sp. Leaf106; assembly: GCF_001422895.1. NCBI lineage: Bacteria > Pseudomonadati > Pseudomonadota > Alphaproteobacteria > Hyphomicrobiales > Methylobacteriaceae > Methylobacterium > Methylobacterium sp. Leaf106. The sequence continues at coordinate 279,882 of NZ_LMNB01000023.1, read as the reverse complement.
AGCCTGGAATTTCGGCGCGATGAGCGCGCGCTGCTTCTCCATATGCGCCTCGATGCCGGCCATGTCCTTCAGGAAGCGGACGTGGCGCAGCTGGTTGAGCTTGTCCGGCCCGATGGTGCGGAAGAAAGAGCGGCCGAGGAACCAGCGTACGTTCTCCGGGGAGGAAGCGAACATGGCGATGCCCGCTCCCGCCAGGGTCACCTTGGAGGTCGAGGCGAAGATGAAGGGCCGGTCGGGATGGCCAGCCTCTTCGCAAAGGGCGAGGATGTCGGCGAGGGGGTGGCGCGTCGCGGTGAGGTGGTGGACGGTGTACGCGTTGTCCCAGAACAGGCGGAAGTCGGGGGCGCCGGTCTCCATGGAAGCGAGGCGCCGGACGGTCTCGTCGGAATAGGTCTCGCCGCTCGGATTGGCGTATTTCGGCACGCACCACATGCCCTTCACGGCCGGATCGGCGGCCAGTTTCTCGACCACGTCCATGTCCGGCCCCTGGCCGGTCATGGGGACGGGCAGCATGCGGATGCCCAGGGCCTCGCAGATGGCGAAGTGGCGGTCGTAGCCGGGAACGGGACAGAGGAAGACCGGCTCCTCCTCCTTCGACCAGGGCTTCACCGAGCCGGGCACGCCCTTCAGCAGGGCCCAGGCGATGCAATCGTGCATGAGCGCGAGGCTCGAATTGTCGCCGATGACGATCTGGGCCGGCGGCGCCTGCACCATCGGCGCGAACAGGGCGCGCGCTTCCGGCAGACCCTGGAGGCCGCCGTAATTGCGCGCATCGTCACCCGCCTCGGCGAAATGATCGCCATTGCCGGGCAACGACATCATCGCGCTGGACAGGTCGAGCTGCTCCGGCGCCGGCTTGCCACGGGTCATGTCGAGCTTGAGGCCGCGACTTTTGAAAGCCTCGTAGGCCTCGCGGGTCTTCGCGTGAAGCGCGTCGCGGGCGGCGGGATCGAGGGAAGCCAGACTCGTCATGGGAATACGCTCACGTCGTTGTGTGATTGTCCCCGTCCATACCGGCTGCGGGGCGCGATGGGGAGAGGCTCAGGCGGGGATGCCCCATAACCAGGCTGCACCCCGCACGCCGGATGCGTCGCCGTGGTGGCTCACCCGGATCGGTGTTCCGCACTCATCCGAGAAGACGTGCGGAAGAAGAAGCGCGTCGAGATCGGCGGTCAGTTCCGGCACCGTCGACAAGCCTCCGCCGAGGACCACCATGTCGGGGTCGAGGATGTTGATGACGCCGGCGATGCTGCGGGCGAGACGCTCCCGATAGCGGGTGATGCTCTCGGATGCGATGGCATCACCGGCGCGCGCAGCGGCGATCACCGCCTCACCGGTCGCTGCCGGAGCACCGACACGGCGGGCATGATCGGCGGCGAGGCCGGGGCCAGAAAGCCAAGTCTCGATACAGCCGTGCCGCCCGCAATAGCAGGACGGGCCGGGCCGTTCGTCGTCGCGCGGCGCGGGAAGCGGGTTGTGGCCCCATTCACCGGCAATGCGGTTGGCACCCGATAGGGCCACCCCGTCGATGGCGATGCCGGAGCCGACGCCGGTCCCGAGGATGATCGCCCAGACGACCCGTGCCCCGGCACCCGCGCCATCCACCGCCTCGGAGACCGCAAGGCAATTGGCATCGTTCTCGGCGCGGACCGGTCGGCCGAGCCGTGCCTCGATATCGATGACGAAAGTCCTGCCGTTCAGCCAGACCGAGTTGGCGTTCTTCACGAGGCCGCTGCCGGGGGTGATGGCCCCCGGCATGCCGATACCGACGCTGCCGACGCCTCCGGCGTCCCGCTCCAGGCGCCGGACCAGCGCCACGATCGCGCCGAGGGTGGCGTCGTAATCGTTTCGCGGGGTCGGGATCCTCGCCTCGGCGCGCACGGCTCCGCCGGCATCGAGGGCGATGCCGGCGATCTTGGTGCCGCCGAGGTCTATCCCAATGCGCAGGCGCGCAGGATCCACGATGCGGAGCTACTGTGCGGCGACGGCCGGACGGGGAGCGGACTCCTGGTCCATGTTGGGCGCATGATCCGAGATGTCGGTGCCGATGGAGAAGGGATGCGCCATGACCTGGTTCAGCTTCTCCTGGTCGAGTTCACCCTCCCAGCGGCTGACCACCACCGTGGCGACGCCGTTGCCGATGAGGTTGGTGATGGCCCGGCACTCCGACATGAACTTATCGACACCCAGGATCAGGGTCATGGCGGCCACCGGCACCGGATTGTTGGGGATGGCGCTGAGCGTGGCCGCGAGGGTGATGAAGCCGGCACCCGTGACACCGGAGGCCCCCTTCGAGGTCAGCATCGCGACCAGGATGATGGTGGCGTACTGGGCGAAGGACAGGTCAGCGCCCACGGCCTGGGCCAGGAACAGCGTCGCCAGGGTCATGTAGATGTTGGTGCCGTCGAGGTTGAACGAGTAGCCCGTGGGAATCACCAGGCCCACGACGGAATCCGAGGCGCCGAGGCGGCGCATCTTCGTCATCATGTGCGGCAGCACCGTCTCGGAGGACGAGGTGCCGAGCACGATGAGAAGTTCGTCCTTGATGTAGGCCAGGAACTTGAAGATCGAGAAGCCGGCCACCCGTGCGATGCCGCCAAGGACCAGGACCACGAACAGGAAGGCCGTGACGTAGAAGGTGCCAACCAGCCAGGCGAGATCGATCACCTTGCCGATGCCATACTGACCGATGGTGAAGGCCATGGCGCCGAAGGCACCGATGGGCGCGAGCTTCACTACGAGGCCGATGATGCGGAAGAAGACTTGGCCCGCCGTGTCGATGGCGTGCGTGATGGCCTCGCCGCGCTTGCCCATGCCTGTCACCACGACGCCGGTGAGGATCGAGATGAGAAGAACCTGAAGCAGGTCGCCTGTGGCGAAAGCGTCGAAGAAGCTTTTCGGGATCAGAGCCATGATGTGGCCGGTGACGGAATCGTCGGCGGCGATCTTGGCGTATTTCTCGACCGATTTACCGTCGAGCTTAGTCACATCGGCATTGAAACCGGCTCCCGGCTTCACCACTTCACCGACGAGGATACCGATGAGAAGCGCAATGGTGGAGACAACCTCGAAATAGACCAGTGCCTTCAAGCCAACGCGGCCGACCTTTTTCAAGTCGCCGATGGAGGCGATGCCGTGAACGATGGTACAGAAGATGATCGGCGCGATCATCATCTTGATCAGTGCGATGAAGGCGTCGCCCAACCACTTCACGGACTTGCCCCATTCGGGGTGCAGATATCCGAGCAGGATGCCAAGTGCGATGGCTATCAGCACCTGGATGTAGAGGACCTTGTACCAAGGTTCGTGAGGTGTCGGTGCTGCCGGCGCGCTGCCTCCGGCATGGACGGTGGTCTGAACCATGTTCCCTCACAGGCGCCTCGTTGGGCGCACGCTCGTCTGTCTTGCCGAGACGCTAGCGAGTTTAATCCCTCGCCTCAACGCGGCTATGAGAGATTATCTTTGTTTCCCGCCGAAACCGTGAGGATGGGCTGCTTCTGTAACTCGACGGGCTTCTGCCGCGCTATTGCATACAATCGTTGGCGATCGACTTGTCCGAATATGCCCGGTGCCGCCGGGTCCTCGCGAAGAGCCCGGAGATGGGCATGCCCCACCTCCGGTCCCAAGGGTTCAGGTCTGCGGAGTACGGCGGGGACGTACGGTCCAGCGCTCGAATTCGGCGGCCGGATCGTCGTCGCGTGCAGGAGCGCGGGACGGCTGAGAGGCACCCAGAGCCTGAGACAGGCTCTCGATAACGTCGTCGATGCGGGCATCGGTGCGGATCGGAGTGTCCGTGGCGGTCTCCTCCGCGGCGGCGGGCTCTTCCCGACGCTGCTCGCTCCGTTCCTCAAGGACGGGTTGGGGCGCGGGCTCTTCCACCGGGAGGGCCGCGGGAGCAGCGGCCTTGGCAGCCAGAGCGGCTGCACGGCGGTTCGCCCGAAGGGTCGCCTCGTCCTCGCCGGCCTTCGGCGGTGGGGCATTGAAGCGGCCGAAACCGAAGCGCGGCTCGAGCAGATCGAGGATCGCTTCGAGGGCGGCGTTGTTCAGGGGAACCTCGCCGGTCTGAGGCACACCCTGGATCGCCACGGTATGGCGGTCATAGGCGGAATTCTCGGAGACGTCCTCGCCGAACCAGGCTGGGGGTACGAAAGCGGCGGCCTGGGCGGTGTCGTCGAACACGACGCTGAGCAAGTCGAGGGCTCCCGGTGTCGCGTAGCGATCGACGAGCGCCTCGCGGCCGTTGCCGAGCGCGAGCACGGCGCGGTCGTAGATCGCCTTGCCTGAGCAGACATCCAGAAGGGCATCGCCATGGGCGCGGGGAACGTCGGTCCGCTCCTCGCTCGACGTTCCGTCCGGCGCCGTCGTGACGAGAACGAGATGGCAGTTCTGGCCATCGACGCGGACATAGGACGTGCGACCGGCCTGGGGAGCGAAATAGCCCTCGGTGATCTTCGAACCGCCGCGCTCCTTGCGGATCAGGCGGACGAGCGCAGGTGCGACCAGAAACCGACGAACGACACTCATGTATTCTCTCCCCCCGGATCGGCTCATCATGGCAGGCCCTCCTCCGGAGCGCCGCGCCATGGGCGCAATGTCGGCGCCGTTCGAAGCCATACCCTGTTTCGGCAGCGACGGAATGCCCGGCCTGTGGAAACCAGCCGGCACGAACCGTCCGAATTCGATCGTTTTCCCGCCTCGCACCGCCGACGGCACACAAATGGGAAGACCACTTTCATTCGACTAAGAAAAAATGGGACTAAATCAAGGCCGGCCTCGTAAGCCCGGCCCCGATTTTTATCCTTTTATACCAATGAGCTCACGCATTCGGCTCGAACCGCAGTGAAATGCCGTTCATGCAATAGCGCAGCCCCGTCGGCGCCGGGCCATCATCGAAGACGTGGCCGAGATGACCTTTGCAGTGGGCGCAGTGCACTTCGGTCCTCACCATCCAGTGGCTCCGGTCGGTCGTCGTCTCCACCGCGCCGTCGATGGGATCGAAGAAGCTCGGCCAACCGGTGCCGGATTCAAATTTCGTGGTGTTCTCGAATAACGGGGCATCGCAGCCGGCGCAGTGGAACGTGCCGGGGCGCTTCTCGGCATTGAGGCAGCTCGTGCCCGCCCGCTCCGTGCCGTGCTCGCGCAGGACACGGTACTGGTCCGGCGTCAGGATCTCGCGCCACTCGTCCTCGCTGCGCTGGACGGTGCCTGCCTGGGTCTCGCTCATGATGGCCTCCGGTTCTTTGGGATATGCTGGAGAAATAGGACTCCCGAGGCCGTACCGCACCCTGTCACGCGGCCGCGCCGATCGTGTCCGCCATCCGTGCCTCACGGTCGCCCATGGGCTTCTCCGGTCCCGTCGTCGTGTCCCGAGCCGTCTGATGCTCCATCTCGGCATTGATCTCGGCACCGAGGAGCACGATCGTCGTCGAGATCCAAATCCAGGTCATGAAGCCGATGGCGGCGCCGAGCGAACCGTAGGTCTCGTTGTAATTGCCGAAGCTGCCGACATACCACGAGAACAGGATCGAGGCGGCGAGCCAGAGGATGCCCGCCACAGCGCCACCCGTGCCGACCCAGCGCCAGCGCGGTCGCTCGCGGCTCGGGCCATAGCGGTAGAGCAGCGAGAGGCCGCCGAGGAGGACGACAAGGAGGAAGGGCCAGCGCAGCAGGGCGATCAGCCTCGCCCCCTGCCCGAACCCGAAGAAGTTGAAGATCACCGGCAGTACGACGATACTGGTGAGCGCGAGGATGGTGAAGAGGAGCGCCCCAACGGTGAAGGTCAGGGAGCGCAGGTTCAACATCACGAAGGAGCGCTTCTCGTCTTCCTCGTAGACCACGTTCAGAGCATCGAACATCGCTTTCATGGCGGCGTTCGCACTCCAGAGCGACAGGACGAGGCTGGAGAAGAACGTCAGGCCCAGCGTGCCGTTGTCCTTGGCGGCGATCCGCTTCACCTGCTCGCCGATGATGTCGATGGCGCTGGAGGGCAGCACGCCCTGCATGCTGGAGAGGTGCTCGTTGATGGCGCCGACATCGGCAACGAGACCGTAGCAGGAGACCAGGGCGGCGATGGCGGGGAACAGCGACAGCAGGGTGAAGAACGTCACGCCGGCGGCCACCGCGAGCACGCGGTCCTTGTTGAATTCCAGGTAGACGCGGACGGCGATGTCCTTCCAACCGGCGCGAGTGATCTCGGTCGGGCTGTCTGCGGCACGGCCGCGATGGACCTGTGTTGCCGCGACCCATTCGGCGCTGCGCCCACTATGCGAGCGGGCGCCTTCGTCGCGTCGCGGCTGAGGTGGTTCAGCCTGACGTCTGGCGCGGCGCGACCGCGGCCCCAGCGACAGGGCTACGAGCGCCGCCCCCATCGCCAGAGTCCAGACCACGGAATGGGTGGAGCCCGGCCCCGTGGGCTCGGGACGGTGAGGCTGAGACGAGGGCATGACGGCAACCGGTACGGAGACGGCGCGAGCTTGGCCGTTCGATGACGAGAACCGCCGGCCCGCCAAAGCGTTCCGCCGTCTTACCCTTCAGCGGCGATAGAGATCAGCATGCGCCTCGCGCAGCAGGTTCTTCTGCACTTTGCCCATGGCATTGCGCGGCAATTCGTCGGCGAAGAGGACGCGCTTGGGGCATTTGAACCGGGCGAGACGCCCTTCGAGGATACGGAGGATCTCCTGCTCCCCCGGCGCGTCCGGACGAGCGACGACGATGGCCGTGACGCCCTCGCCGAAATCCGCATGGGAGAGGCCGATCACGGCGGATTCGACGACGCCTGGAAGCGCATCGATCTCGTTCTCGACCTCCTTCGGATAGACGTTGTAGCCGCCGGTGATGATGAGATCCTTGCCGCGCCCGACGATGTGGACGTAGCCGCGCTCGTCGACCTTGCCGAGATCGCCGGTGATGAAGAACCCGTCCGTCTTGAATTCGGAGGCCGTCTTCTCGGGCATGCGCCAATAGCCCTGGAACACGTTCGGCCCCTTCACCTCGATCATCCCCACCGTATCGGCGGGCAAGGCCCGTCCCGTCTCGGGATCGACCACCCTGAGCGAGACGCCCGGCAGGGGCAGGCCCACCGTGCCGGCGATGCGCTCGCCGTCATAGGGGTTCGAGGTGTTCATGTTGGTCTCGGTCATGCCGTAGCGTTCGAGGATGGCGTGGCCGGTGCGGGCCTGCCAGTCCCGGTGCGTCTCGGCGAGGAGCGGGGCCGAGCCGGAGACGAACAGGCGGATCGTCGCCGCCGCTTCGGGGGTCAGGCCCGGCTCCTTGAGGAGGCGCGTGTAGAAAGTCGGAACCCCCATCATCGAGGTCGCCCGGCCCATCAGGGCGAGCACCTGCTTCGGGTCGAATTTCGGCAGGAAGATCGCCGTGGCCCCGGCGAGCAGCACGATGTTGGTGGCCACGAACAGGCCGTGGGTGTGGAACACCGGCAGGGCATGGATCAGCACGTCGTCGGCGGTGAAGCCCCAGGCCTTCACCAAGGTCACGGCGTTGGAGGCGAGATTGTCGTGGCTGAGCATGGCGCCCTTGGAGCGCCCGGTGGTGCCCGAGGTGTAGAGGATCGCCGCGAGATCGTCGGGGCCGCGTTCCACATCCGTGAAAGCGGTGCCGGCCGCGTCAGCCGCCTCGGCCATGCTACCGCGCCCCGCCCCGTCGAGGGTACGCAGGGCGGGCACCTTCGCCTCAACGGCGACCGGTTCGAGAGCGGCGACACGGGCGGGGTCGCAGACGAACAGGGCCGGCTCGGCATCCGAGAGGAAATACGCGATCTCGGGGGCCGTATAGGCGGTGTTGAGCGGCAGGAAGACGGCGCCGGCGCGAACGGCGCCGAGATAGAGAAACACCACCTCGGCGCTCTTCTCGACCTGGACGGCGACGCGGTCACCGGTCTTCACCCCGAGCGCCTTGAGGGCGGAGGCATAGGCAGCCGAGCGGTCGAGCATGTTCGCATAGGTGATCCGTGCGCCGTCGCCGGTCTCGATGAAAGTCCGCGAGGCGGGATCGGCGGGCAGGCTCGCCCGGATGAGATCGAAGAGATGGTTACGCATGACGTCGTCCAGCCGTTATCGAACGGACAGCCGTGGCCGGACGACGCCTCGAAATCAAGCCTCGGCCAACGCCACGGCGCGAATCGGCGGCAGGTTGGTCCTGAGTTCGCGGCTCACGCTGCTCGATGCCGCCACGGTGCCGAGATTGGCATAGGTCTCGTGGTTCTTCTCGATGGCCGAGAGATCGTAGAGGTAATTGACCATCAGCCCGCGCGACTGGCCGAGCCCCTTGGGCGAGACGTCACCGAGGAAGTTGAGCCGCTCCAGGCGGGCTCCGTTGCCGAGATGGAACCGCGCCACGGGGTCGAGGGGCTTGCCTCGCTCGTTCTTGGCCCGCAAGAAATAGGCGGCGGCGGCGGGGATCATCACCTTCTTCACCGCATCGGACTTGCCCTTGTCGGCGTGCCAGCCCGGCTCGTCGATGGCCCGCAGAGCCTCGACGTCGTCCCGGGTCAGGCCCTGCGGCGAATCGGAGCGGCGCTCACGATCGAGCCAGGCGGAGAAGCCGGGCACCGGCGACAGGGTCACGAAGGTCTTGAGGCTCGGGATCTCGCGGGCGAGATCCTCCACCACCTGCTTGATCAGGAAATTGCCGAAGGTGACGCCGGCAAGCCCCTTCTGACAGTTCGAGATCGAGTAGAAGATCGCGGTGGTGGCGGCCCGGGTGGGCAGGGGCTCGCGCCCATGCGCGAGGATCGGCGCGATGGCCGGCGCGATGCCGTCCGTGAGCGCCACTTCCACGAAGATCAGCGGCTCGTCCTGCAAGGCGGGATGGAAGAAGGCGAAGCAGCGCCGGTCAGTGGGTTCGATGCGTCGGCGCAGCTCGTCCCAGCCAGCGATCTCATGCACCGCCTCGTAGCGGATGATCTTCTCGAGAATATGGGCGGGGGTGGTCCAGTCGATGTGGCGCAGCACCAGGAACCCCCGGTTGAACCACGAGGCGAACAGGTGCTCGAAATCGCTGTCGAGGCTGTCGACGGCATCGACGAGGTCGGGATCGGCCTCGTTCCCGCGCAGGTCCTTTCGCAGGACGAACAGGTCCTCCCGCATCCGCACCAGGGCGAGGGTGCCGTTGCGGGCGAGGTTGAGCCGGCGGATGAGTTCCTGGCTGCGCGGCTCGGCCGCCTCGTGGAGCACGCCGAGGGCGGCGCGCGTCGGGTCTCGACGATAGGCGGCGATGGCATCGTCCACCGCCTCGTGATCGGCGCCGAAGACGGTGGCGATACCCTGCAGGAAGACGAGCCGTTCGGCACGCGCGAGGCTGGCGTAGCGTTCGAGGATCAGGCGGGCGAGCGCAACGCCCGACGCCTCGCCGCGCCGGGAGATCAGATCCTCGCAGAGTTTGATGAGCTCTTGCGCATTGGCCTTGGAGGCGAGGTCGCCGCGGCCGATTCCGATGAGATCGCGACCACGGTCGCTGATGGTCTGAAGCAGGTCGCCGAAAAACGAGATCGCCGCCATGGCTCGCCGCCTGCTCCTTGCCCCTGTCGCAAGTTCCGCGAGATGCCGAACCCGCCGAACACACGTGCAAGCTCCAGTCTATGTCGCAGACTGACCGAGGGCCAGGGCTTTGACCGCGGAACCATGCCGCAGCCGCTGCGGGTTGGGGAAACGAAGCGACGACCCAAGAACCGTCTTCCCGAAGTCCTGTACTCACTTTCGGGTCGGACCACCTGTCGTGTCAGGCTTGAGCGGCCTCAATGGCAACACGATCGGCCCGCTCGCGCCAATCCTCGACGCCATGTTGGCGCGCGAAACGAAGTTCCGCCGCGCGTTGAGCCCGGCGAGGATCACGCGCCCGTGAAATCTCGACACATCCGATCGTGAACGGCACGCCGAGAATTTGCTTGGCGAAGCTGACTCGGTAATTCGGCATTCCAAACTCCGTTGTCGATACGCGGTGTTGTCCCCTGGACTTGAAGACCGACTCGTCTCGACGGTCGGGAGTGTGACAGAACGACTTGGCTCCTGCCAAGCGGGACTTCGCCACAGAGGCGCGCCACGTCTTTATCCGGTAACGATTCGTATATGGGGATCGACGCATCCGATGGAAGGTGTGGCCCGTCGCGGCCCGCTCTCTGACGTGGGACCATTTCGCGCGCCCACGGGTTGCCCCCGCGCGCTGGCGCCCCTAACCGGAGGCACACCCATCCCGTCGCTCACGGACCCGCCCCACCGGATGACGAACAATTCATCGCTTTTCCATCGGCTTGGCACGGCGGACGGCGCCGCTCCGGTGCGAGCCTGAGCATGCAGCCCGGCACCGGTTCCGGCCACGGCTTCACCGCCAGGGCGCGCTTCGGCCTGACCCTGATCGCCGGGGGCGCCGTCGCCAACATCTACTACAACCAGCCCCTCCTCGCGGTTCTGGTGAGCGAGTTCGGTGAGCGTGCCGCCCTCCTCGTTCCCACCGCGTGCCTCGTGGGCTACGGGCTCGGCATTCTCGGCCTCGTGCCCCTCGGGGATGCCTGGCCGAGGCGGACCCTCATCGTGGCGCAATTGCTGGGCCTGAGCGTGGCGCTTCTGGGTGCCGCCCTCGCGCCGACCCTCGCCTTCCTGACGGTCGCCTGTCTCCTCATCGGTTTTTTGTCCTCGGCCGCTCAGCAGGCGGTCCCCTTCGCGGCCGAGCTCGCGCCGGACGAGAGCCGCGGCCGGATGGTGGGCCAAGTGATGACGGGCCTGCTCACCGGCATCCTCCTCGCCCGGACGGTGAGCGGCTTCGTGGGCGCGCATTTCGGTTGGCGCGCGGTGTTCTTCGCCGCCGCTGTCGTGGCCCTGGTCATCGCCGCCGTGGCGGCCGCGACGCTACCGAAGACGAAGCAGACCAAACCGCTGCGCTACCGCGCGCTGATGCTGTCGATCCTGCATCTCGTGAAGACGCAGCCCATCCTGCGCAATGCCAGCCTCTCGCAGGGCCTTCTTTTCGCGAGCTTCAATGCGTTCTGGGCCACCCTGGCCCTCCTGGTCGAGGCCCCGCCCTTCGATCTCACCGCCGCCGGCGCCGGCCTGTTCGGCGTGATCGGGGTCTGCGGCGCCTTCGTCGCCCCGCTCTCCGGACGCTATACCGACCGGAAGGGCGCCCGACCGGTGGTCGTCACCGGCGCCGCTCTCGTCCTCGCGTCATTCCTCGTCCTCTGGCTCGGGGGGGAGGTCTCGCTGGTGGCGGTGGCCGTCGGCGTTCTGCTCATCGATATCGGCCTCAACGGCGCGCTCATCGCCAATCAGACCCGAGCCTACGCCCTCGTTCCCGGAGCGAGGGGCCGGGTCAACACTGTGCTGTTCACGGTGATGTTCGTATTCGGGGCGCTGGGGGCCTTCGCCGGCTCGCAGGCGTTCCTGATGGCGGGGTGGCCGGGCGTCTGCGCAGTGGGCGCCCTGCTCTCGGGCGGGGGGCTCCTCGTGGCGATCTTCGACCGGTCGCGGACGAAGCCCGCTTGATCAGGCGGGTTTGAGGACGCGGGACAGGCGGCACCATTCGCCCTTGTCGGCCGGCAGGCCGAAGCGCAGCCAGTGCGGGTTGGCCTCGAACCGGCGGACATAGATCCCGGCCTCGCCGAGGCGCCGGAAAAGACTTGGCGCGTCGTCGAACGCAGCCGTGCGGAACAGGCACGTGCCGCCGACGATGCGCCCTCCCCGGCAGGCGAGCAGCCGGTCGAGGCGCAGCGCGTCGGCGTGACGATCGATGGCCGCCTCCCGCAGCCAGGCGCCATCGGACAGCGCCGCCCGGCCGATGGCGAGCGCCGGTCCCGGCACCGCCCAGGGTCCGAGCGCCGCGCCGATCCGCAGGGCGAGCGCCGGCTCGGCAAGGGCGAAGCCGAGACGGATGCCGGCAAGGCCATAGGTCTTGCCGAAGGAGCGTAGCACCACCAGGCCGGAGCTCGCTCGCGGTGCGAGGGACTCCACCGCTTCGAGGTCGATGAAGGCCTCGTCGACGACGAGCCAGCCTCCGCGCCCGGCGATCCGTCCCGCCAGATCGAGGAGACGGCCCGCTTCCCAGGTCCGGCCATCGGGATTGTTCGGGTTGACGACGACGACGACGTCCGCCCCCTCGGCCTGGGCCGGATCGGGCACCCACGTCACGGCATGTCCGCCCCGGAGCCACGCCGCCTCGTGCTCGCCATAGGTGGGACCGATGACGGCCACGCGCGAATGCGGCCTGAGGCGCGGCAGCGTCTCGATGAGAATCTGCGTGCCGGGCGCCGCCGCGACTCGGGCCGGATCGGCGACGCCGTAGGCATGGGCGGCGGCGGCGCACAGGGCGTTCAGGTCGGCGCGGGAGGGAAGTCGCCGGAACGCGCTGGCCTCCAACGGCGGACAGGGATACGGGACCGGATTGATCCCGGTGGAGAGGTCGATCCAGGGCCGCTCGGCATGCGGGAACAGCGCCTGGGCGGCATCGAGATCGCCCCCATGGGCGATGGGCCCGCCACGCCCGCTCGCCTCCTCCGTCCCGCTCATTGCTCTTCCATCACCCTGCCGCACCGAACCCCATTCCCGAACAGATGACCTGGACCGCCCTCGCCCATCCGCCGGACACGCTCGTGGTGCTGGGTCTCGCCCTCGCCATCGAGGCGGCGGCGGGCTATCCGGACCGGCTCTACAAGGCGCTGGGCCATCCTGTCACCTGGATCGGCCGCCTGATCGGCCGGCTCGACCGGACGCTCAATACGGGCAGCGGGAGACGGCGGCGCGCGGCGGGGATCCTCGGTCTCCTCATCCTCCTGGGAACGGTCGCGGCGGTGTCCATCGCCGGAACGGCGCTCGCCGCCGCTGCGGGTCAAATCCCGGCCATGCTGCTCCTCGGCCTCGCCTGCGCGAGTCTGCCGGCACAACGCAGCCTCCACGACCATGTGGCCCGCGTCGCCAGGGGCCTACGCACCGAAGGGCTGGCGGGCGGGCGGCGCGAGGTCTCGATGATCGTCGGGCGCAACCCGGAGAGCCTCGACGAAGCCGGCATCTGCCGCGCCGCCATCGAGAGCCTGTCGGAGAACTTCTCCGACGGCATCGTGGCCCCGGCATTCTGGATCGGGATCGGCGGCCTACCGGGAGGGGCGCTCTACAAGGCGATCAACACCGCCGACAGCATGATCGGCCACCGCACGCCCCGACACGAGGCCTATGGCTGGGCCTCGGCCCGCCTCGACGATCTCGTGAACCTCCCGGCCTCGCGGCTCTCGGCGGGGTTGATCGTAGCGGCGTGCCTCCTCCATCCCGGAGCTTCGGCGGCGGGGGCGTTCCACGCCGTCCGGCGCGATGCGGGCCGTCACCGCTCGCCCAATGCCGGCTGGCCCGAGGCGGCGATGGCGGGCGCGCTTGGTCTGAGGCTGGCGGGGCCGCGCATGTACGGCGCCGATATCGTGGACGATGCCTGGATGGGCAATGGCCGGGCGGAGGCGGGTCCGCGCGATGTGGAACGGGCGCTGGCCTTGTACCGCATCGCCTGCGCGATACTTTTCGGATGTATCGTCCTCAGCGCATCTATACTCAAGGTTGTTTTGATATAATTGAGATCACTCACATTCCTATGGGCGGGCGGGCAATGATACGGACTGGTCTTCTGGCGATCCTGCTTTTCCACGGAGCCGCCGCGCCGGCTCTCGCGGCGGGAGGCGTCATGCGAGACCTCGTTCCGGTGGACCCGCCCTACACGATGACGTCCGGTCTGAACGGCAAAAACGGCAAACCCGCCAAAGACATCAGCGGCATCGCCTGCATGCCGCAGAAGGACGGCAAGCGCCGCTGCCTCGTGGTCAACGACGAGAATACCGGCGCGCAGTTCATCACCATCGAGGGGCATACGATCACGCCGGGCGCCGATATCGACCTGGTCGGCGGGGGACCGAGCCCGAACACGCTGGGAACCCCGCCCTCGAAGAACGGATGCTCCGGCGGAGAGGGCAAGTTCGACGATCTCGACGGCGAAGGCGTGGCCTATGCGGCTCCCTACTTTTACGTGGTCGGCTCGCACGGTTGCTCGCGCGGCAAGGCGAAGTTCAAGCTCTCCACCTTCGTGCTGGCGCGCATCCGGGTCGACGCGAACGGCGAACCGGCGGGACCGGATGCGGTGGAGACCACCTACCGCCTGGGTGATGCGCTCGGACTGGCGGAGACGGTCAGCGCCTACTACACGCAGGATCTCCAGACCGATGACGGCGACGCGACGCCCAACGGCCTCAACATCGAGGGGGTCGCCGTCGACGGGACGCGGCTGTTCGCCGGGCTGCGCGCGCCGTCCCATGACGGCAAGACCTTCGTCGTCGAGGCGGATGTGGGAGCTCTGTTCGCGCAGGGGCACGAGCCGCTCAAGGCGGCCCCGCAGGTGATCCCGCTCTCCGTCGGCCGCGGGGCCGGGATCCGCGATCTCGCCATACTGCCCGACGGGCGGCTCCTCGTCCTCACCGGGCCGGCTCAAGGACAAACCGACGTGCCCTACAGCCTGTTCGCAGCCGGCGCGTCCGTCAACGCCAAGCTCGAGCCGATCGGACGTCTCACCGGGGCGGAAAAGGGCGCCAAGGCGGAAGGTGTCGCGGTGCTGGGCGACAAGCGCATCCTCGTCATGTTCGACAGCGTCAAGGATGGCGGGCCGCTCGAATACACACTGCCCTGAGGGGTCAGGCCGGACGCGGCGCGATGACGTCGCCCCGGCGCGCCGCGTCCCGGCGCAGGGCGGACAGCACCAGGAACATCAGGCTCGAGCCGCATGCGAGGCAGGCGGCCAGGAAGAACATGGGGACGAGGTCGCTGCCGGTGCGGTCGCGGATGAAGGGCACGGCATTCTGGGAGATGAAGCCGCCGAGATTGCCGACCGAGTTGATGGCGGCGATGCCGGCGGCGGCGCTCGCCCCCTTCAGGAAAGTGGCGGGCAGGGACCAGAACACAGGCTGGGCCGAGAACACCCCCGCCGCCGCCACGCAGAGGCAGGCGAATTTCAGCACCGCCCCCGGCAGCACCACGCTGAGCACCAATGCGAGCGCTGCGACGAGGCCCGGCACCACCACGTGCCAGACCTGGTCGCCCGAGCGGGCCGCCCGGCGCGGCACCCACCACAGGGCGACGGCCGTGATCAGCCAGGGGATGATGTTGATGAAGCCGTTCACGGTGTTCGACACCTCGAAGCTCCGGACCACGGTGGGTAGCCAGTAGCTCAAGCCATAGGCCGCCAGGGGGAAGGCGATGTAGACCGAGGCCAGCATCCAGACCCGTCGGTCGAGGAGCGCGGCAAAGGGGTTTCCGTGCTCCACCTGTCCCCCGGTTTCGCGCTCGAAGGCAAGGGTGCGGGCCAACCAGTCGCGCCCCTCGCGAGACAGCCACGGCGCCTGTTCCGGCCCGTCGGGCAGGATACGCAGGACCACCACGGCGAGGATCAGGGCCGGAATACCCGTCGCCACGAAGACCCATTGCCATCCCTTGAGGCCGAGGAGACCGTCGAGATCGAGGAGGGCGCCGCCGATGGCCGCGCCGACCGCGTTGGCGAGCGCGCTCGCGATCATGAACCAGCCGATCATACGGGCCCGGTGCGATTGCGGAAACCACAGGGTGAGCGCGAACAGCACGCCGGGGAAGAACCCCGCCTCCGCCACACCGAGGAGGAAGCGCAGGATGTAGAACATCGCCGTGTTCTGGGTGAAGCCGAGCAGGATCGTGATCACGCCCCAGGTCAGCATGATCCGGGCAAACCAGCGCCGCGCGCCGACCCGCTCTAGGATGACGTTCGCGGGAACCTCGAACAGGAAATAGCCAAGGAAGAACAGCGACGCCCCGAGCCCATAGGCGGTCTCACTCAAGGATAGGTCGCCGACCATCTGGAGCTTGGCATAGGAGATGTTCTGCCGGTCGATATAGGCGATCAGGTACATCAGCCCAAGGAGCGGCATCAGCCGCAGCGTGACGGTTCTGACCGTATCGTGCGCGAGGCGCGCATCGACCTGCGGGGGCGGCGTCATCGTCGGTTTCCTCGAGGCTCGCCCCTCGAACGGGGGTCTTACGGGGCGAGCCTACGCCGCAAAACCGCTAACGCGCCAGCGCCAGCAGGCGGTCGCAATCGACATGGGCCTCGATGTGTCGCGCCAATTCGTCAAGGACGCGCTCGACCCCGCTTTCGTAGGAATGGCCGTCAGACGCCGCACCGAGGCGCGCGAGCCAGGCGGCCCGCTGCCGGTCGTCGGAGAAGAGGCCGTGGACATAGGTGCCGCTGACCCGCCCGTCGGCAGAGACGGCGCCGTCCGCCCGCCCGTCGGCGAAGCGCAGCAGCGGCGTCACCGTGTCCGGACCGGCCGTGTCGCCCACATGCATCTCGTAGCCGTTGAACGGCAGATCGTCGGCCAGCGTCCGGCCGCTCACCGCTTCGAGCCGCTTCAGCGGCGTCATCACCGTATCGACGTCGAGCAGGCCGAGCCCGGCAACGCTGCGCGGCTCGCCCTCGATCCCGTGCGGGTCGCTCAACGTCCGGCCCATCATCTGGTAGCCGCCGCAGAGCCCGAGCACATGACCACCGCGCCGGATATGGGCGCGGATATCCACGTCCCAGCCCTCGCGGCGCAGGGCGTCGAGATCGTCGATCGTGGTCTTCGAGCCCGGCAGTAGGACCAGGGCGACGTCGCCCGGAATCGCCTCGCCGGGCCTGACCAGCACCACCTCCACCTCCGGCTCCGCCCGCAGCGGGTCGAGGTCGTCGAAATTGGCGATGCGCGGCAGGACCGGCACCGCGACGCGAACCCGCGTGCGGGCGGTGGCCGCGGAACCCGCGAGACCGAGCATGTCCTCGGCGGGCAGGCGCGCGGCCTCGGGGAAATGCGGCACGAGCCCAAGGGCGGGCCAGCCGGTCGCCGCGGCGACGATGTCCATGCCGTCGGCGAACAGGCTGGGATCGCCGCGAAAGCGGTTGACGAGAAATCCGGCGATCATGGCCGCATCCGCCGCGTCGATCACAGCCTTGGTGCCGACGAGACTGGCGATGACGCCGCCCCGGTCGATATCGCCGAGCAGGATCACCGGCGTGTCGGCGGCCCGCGCGAAACCCATATTGGCGATGTCGCCGCGCCGCAGATTCACCTCGGAGGCCGAACCGGCGCCCTCCACGATCACGAGATCGGCCTGAGCCTTCAAGTGTGAAAAACTCTCCAGCACGGAAGCCAGCAGGCGCGGCTTCCAGGCCTGATAGTCTCGGGCCTTCGCGGTGCCGACCATCCGTCCCTGCACCACCACCTGGGAGCCGGTCTCGCTCTGGGGCTTCAGCAGGACCGGGTTCATGTGGATGGAGGGCGACACCCCGCAGGCCCGCGCCTGCAGCGCCTGAGCCCGACCGATCTCGCCGCCATCGGCGGTAACGGCGGCGTTGTTGGACATGTTCTGCGGCTTGAACGGCCGCACGGCGAGGCCTCGCCGCGTGAAGGCGCGGCACAGGCCGGCCACGATCAGCGACTTGCCGACATCCGAGCCGGTGCCCTGGATCATGAAGGCGCGGGCGGTCATGCGATCGGGTCTCGTCCGGTGTGCCGAGGGGCGTCGGCGAGCCCTAGCACGGCCGCGTCAGGGCCGCGACGGCGGGCCGGCGCCGCAGGCGGGATCGGCAGGCCGCACGGCCCGGCGGAAATCGAGGATGGCGGAGGCGTAGGTCTCGACCACTTCCGAGAACGGCACCCGCTCGGCCGTGAACAGCACGGCGCGATGGCTGAACAGCCGGTCCGGAATCGCGAGCGGCGCGCAGGCGGAATCCGGCGGGACCGCCTGATCCCAACCGGGCGGCAAGGGCTGCCAGAGACGGTCCGCCCCGATGGTCTGGCGGGTGGTGCCCAACGCCTGGACCGCCCTGCCGAACGGCGTGTCCGTGGTCTCGAGCAGGCGGTTCATCTCCGGGGTCAGCCGCTCCGGCACATACCAATTGTCGGCCTCCGACAGGACGTGGTCGCCGCAGGCGAGCCGGACGCGGCGGTATTTCAGGACGGTGTCGGGTCCGGCGGCAAGGCGGCGGCGCGTCTCTTCCGAGGCGGGCTTGTCCACATCGCGCAGGAGGGTCGCCGTGAGCCGCGGGTCCGTCGCCATGCCGTGCTCGGAGCACCAGCCTTCGAGCGTCGCGGTGGCGCTGCGGCCCGCCAGGAGCCGCGCATTCAGCCCCTCCATCACCGCCAGCGCCTCGACCCGGCCGAGATAGGTGTCCGGCCAGGACGTGACGGATTGGGCGGATGCCGCACCGGCACCGGACAGAAGAATCGTGAGAGGAACGAGGCAGCGCCGGAAGCAGCGACGAGACACAACCCAAGGGCGATTTACAATCATACTATACACGTTGACGAAGCCGTGCATAAGTTGCGGGACCGAAGCCCGCGACGCCAGGTGATCTCTCGTGGAGCTCATCTTTCCCATCGAGTTCCTCGTCAGCGGCACACCGGTCTCGTTCCAATCGGCCCGACCGAGTTCCAAATCGCAGTGGAAGCAGAAGGTCCGGGCAGCAAGCGACGGCTCTTTGCCCGAGAACCACTTCGCCTGCGAGGGCAAACTCGCCGTGACGCTGTTCTACTTCCCGGTCGGCCCCGTGCAGGGCGACGTGGACAATATCGTCAAACTGGTTCTCGATACCCTCAACCAGCATATCTACATGGATGATTCCCAGATCGAACGGGTAGTCATCCAGAAGTTCGAACCGCAGCGGGTTTTTTCTTTCACGCAGCCGAGCCCAGTCCTGGCGGCGGCTCTGTCGGCACAGAAGCCGATCCTATACGTAAGGCTTTCGGACGATCCCTTCGAGGAACTGGCATGAGCGGCATGGAATCAGAACGGCCGGTCCTCGACCTCATCATCCCGGCACTTACGGATGCCGGCTACGAGGTCTATACTCACCCTTCACGCCAGCTTCTGCCCTCCTTCATGGGCGACTACATTCCAGACGCCATCGCGCTTGGCAAACCAAAGAATCTGGCGATCGAAATCGTACGGGATGGCACGCGATCCGGAAGCCGGGAAAGGGTCGCTGACCGGTTCCTCGGTGTCACCGATTGGGAGCTTCGGATCTACTACGCCCGCTCCGGCGGCGGCGTGCCCGCCATCGACGGCGTGACGCCAGACATCATCGACCGCACGATTACGAAGGTCGAGGCCCTCATCGCGGCCGGCCAGATGGAAGCGGCTCTGCTGCTAGGCTGGTCGACCTTCGAAGCCATCGGGCGGGCCTTGATTCCGAACCGCCTGTCACACTCTCAATCGCCCGCACGGCTGATCGAGCAGCTCGCGGGCGAAGGCATCGTGACGCCGGACGAGGCGGATCGTCTTCGTCCCATCGCGAACCTGCGCAACGCCGTCGCCCACGGGGCCTTGCAGCGCGACCTCGATCGCACCGCCCTGGAGGATTTCGTCGCCACGCTGAAGCTCGTCCTCCACGAGAACCAGCCGGTCGGCGCTGGGGCCTGACCGCGCCCAGTAGTCAGAACTCGATCCCCTCCTGCGCCTTCACCCCGGCGGCGAAATGGTGCTTCACGCTGCCCATCTCGGTGACGAGGTCGGCGGCCTCGATGAGGGCCGGCTTGGCGTTGCGCCCGGTGACGATGACGTGGAGATCGGGCCGGCGCGCCCGGAAGGCCGCCACCACGGCGTCGATGGGCAGGTAATCGTAGCGCAAGGCGATGTTGAGCTCGTCGAGGAGGACGAGGCGGATGGTCGGGTCGGCCATCAATTCCTCGGCCTTGGCCCAGGCATGCTCGGCCGCCGCGATGTCGCGGGCTTTGTCCTGGGTCTCCCAGGTGAAGCCCTCGCCGAGCGTATGCCATTCGATCTGGTCGCCGAAAGCCTTCAGCGCGTGCTTCTCGCCGGTGTCCCAGGCGCCCTTGATGAACTGGACCACGCCGACCCGCCAGCCATGGCCCAAGGCGCGCAGGAGGAGGCCGAGCCCGGCCGTGGTCTTGCCCTTGCCGGGGCCGGTATTGACGATGAGAAGGCCCTTCTCGATCGTCTTGGCCGCGACCTCGGCGTCCTGGACGGCCTTGCGCTTCTCCATCTTCTCGCGATGCCGTTCGGCCTCCGGATCGTTCGTGTCTGACTCGCTCATGCGGCTGCTCCGGGTTGGGGTTTCACGATCATCGGCAGTCCCGCCACCATGAACACCACATGGTCGGCCCGTGCGGCGAGGCGCTGGTGCAGGCGCCCGGCCGCGTCGCGGAAGCGGCGGGCCAGCGCGTTGTCCGGCACGATACCGAGCCCGACCTCGTTGCCCACCAGCACCACCGGGCCAGGCGCACTGCCGCAGGCCTCGATCAGCGCGGCGCTCGCCGCCTCGGTATCGGCCTCGGACAGGATCAGGTTGGTGAGCCACAGGGTCAGGCAATCGACCAGCACCGGCCCGGTCGCCGCAGCGACGGCCTCGGCCAGGTCGATCGGCACGTCCCGCGTGATCCAATCGGGCGAGCGGCGCGACCGGTGAAGGGCGACGCGCTCGCGCATCTCGTCGTCCCAGGCCTGCGCGGTGGCGAGATAGAGCCACGGCGCGGGGCAGGCTTCGATCAGGCGCTCGGCGTGCAGGCTCTTGCCCGAGCGCGCGCCGCCGAGGACCAGTGTCATTCTTGGGGAAGGCTGCCGCATGGCTCCCTTTAGCGCGAAACCGCCCTGCCCCGTCAAAGCCGGTAAAACGCTTTGGCGGCGCGTTGTCAGCGGTCGCGCGAGCGCGTAGAAGCGAGGTTCGGACGGTGCCCCGGCGACGGGGTGAAAAGGGAATGCGGTGAGGGCTCGCGCCTGAAACCGCAGCTGCCCCCGCAACTGTGAGCGGAGACGGGCCTGCCATCGGCCACCGGAGCGATCCGGGAAGGCGGCAGGACCGGATGACCCGCGAGCCAGGAGACCTGCCTTCCGAAGGGGACCTAATCGTCCTCCCGCTCGATCCTCGAACGCCGCCGGCGGGGCGGCCGGAGACCTGACACGATGACCACCAACACCCTCGTCCTCACCGGCACCCGCAGCAACGAGCGTCTCGGCGCGGTGCTCATGGCCGCCTTCCTCGGCCTCGGGCTCGTCTTCATGGCCGGCTTCGCCCCGGCGATGGCGCTGCACAACGCGGCCCACGATTTCCGGCACGCCCAGAATTTCCCCTGCCACTGACCGCCACGCGCTCAGTCAGGACCTGATTCCATGATGATCCGACTCGTGTCGGCGGCCCTGGTCGCCGGCTTCCTGGCGGCTGTCGTCGCCACGGGCTTGCAGTTCGCCCTCACCTCGCCACTGATCATCGCGGCCGAGCGTTACGAGAGCGGCGAAGCCACTGCGCCGGCCGCGCAGTGGATGCCGCGCGGCGCCTCGCCGGCCTCCCTCATCGTGCCCGTCCATTCGGGCCACGACCATGGCGGCAAGACGGACGGTGTCGAAGGCGGCGAGGTCGCACCGGCCTGGCAGCCCGGGCCCGGCCTGCCCCGTATGGTCTTCACCGCCCTCGCCACCCTCGTCGGCGGCGTCGGCTATGCCCTGTTGCTGGGCGCGGCTCTCATCGCCTGCGGGCGGGAGCCGAGCCCGGAAACCGGCCTGCGCTTCGCCGTCGCGGGGTTCCTCGCCGTGGCTCTCGCCCCGGCCCTCGGCCTGCCGCCGGAATTGCCCGGCATGGAGGCAGCTCCGCTCGCCGAACGCCAGTTCTGGTGGATCATGACTGCGGCCGCCACCGCCATGGGGCTCTACCTCATCGCGATCCGCCGCTCCCCCATCGCCATCGCCGGAGGGATCGTGCTCCTCGTCGCACCGCATCTGGCAGGCGCTCCGGAGACGAGTCACGCCGCCTCCGCCCTGCCCCCGGGCTACGCGGCCCAATTCGCCGCTCGGTCGCTGGGCATCGCCTTCGTGTTCTGGGCGGTGATCGGCCTCGCCTTCGGCTGGGCCTGGAACAGCGTCGGGCGCAAGAACCCGGCGACGTCGCATGCCTGACGAGGACATCCCGGCCGGCAGCGCGGTCGTACTCTACGTCTGCGCCACCTGTCGCACGGCCGGCGACACGTCCGAGCCCCGCGCCGGGGCCCGCCTCGTCTCGGCACTGCGCGAAGTGGTGACGGAAGCAGCGATCGAGGGCATCGCCGTCGAGAGCGTGGATTGCCTCTCGGTCTGCAAGCGACCCTGCACGGTCGCCGTGGCGTCCGAAGGCCGCTGGACCTACGTCTACGGCGATCTCGACCCGGTCGAATCGGCCAGAACCATCCTCGCGGGCATCGGCCTGTACGCGGAGACGCCCGACGGCATCGTGCCCTGGAAGGCACGGCCGGAAGCGTTCCGCAAAGGCGTCGTCGCCCGCATTCCCCCGTTTCCTCCGCCGCGCGCGGACAGAATTTCGGACGCCGCCGAATGAGCATCGTCGAGAAGATCCCCTGCACCATCGTCACCGGCTTCCTCGGAGCCGGCAAGACGACCCTGGTGCGTCACCTCGTGGAGAATGCCGGCGGTCGTCGGCTCGCCATCATCGTCAACGAGTTCGGCGATATCGGTTTCGACGGATCGTTCCTGGCCGCCTGCGGCATCGAGGGTTGCCAGGACGAGGACATCGTGGAACTGGCCAATGGCTGCATCTGCTGCACCGTGGCGGACGATTTCGTGCCGGCCCTGAACAAGCTGCTCGACCGGGCCGACCCGCCCGAGCACATCCTCATCGAGACGTCCGGCCTCGCTCTGCCAAAGCCCCTGGTCCAGGCCTTCCACTGGCCGGCGATCCGCTCGCGGGTGACCGTGGACGGGGTGATCGCGGTGATCGACGGACCGGCCGTGGCGGCCGGCTTCTTCGCCGACGATCCGGCGGCCCTCGCCGCCCAGCGCGCCGACGATGCCAGCGTCGATCACGACAACCCGCTGGAAGAGGTGTTCGAGGACCAGCTCCTCTGCGCCGATCTCGTGGTCATGAACAAGGCCGACCTCCTCGACGAGGCCGGAAAGGCCAAGGTCCGCGCCGAGGTGGAGCGCCAGCTGCCGCGCGCGGTGAAGATGGTCGAGTCCGAGCATGGCCGCCTCGATCCGCGCGTGATCCTCGGTCTCGGCGCCGCCGCCGAGGACGATCTCGACGCCCGCCCCTCCCATCACGGCGAGGGCGAGGATCACGATCACGACGATTTCGACTCCGTGGCCATTGCCGTGCCTGCCACGGCGAGCGCCGAGGATCTGGCCGCCCGCGTCGCCCGCGCCGCTGAGACCAGCGGCGTCCTGCGGATCAAGGGCTTCGCCGAGGTCACCGGCAAGCCGATGCGCCTCGTGGTCCAGGGCGTCGGCGCCCGCATCGCCCATCATTACGACCGCCCCTGGCGGGCGAGCGAGAACCGCGACGGCCGGCTCGTGGTCATCGGGCTGAAGGGTTTCGACCAGGGGGCGGTGGCAGCCGCCCTGGCGGGGTGAGCGCGTTGACCGCCCGACGGATCCCGGCGCGCGGGTGCCGCGGCCTCGTGGTCGCGTCCGGCCTGGCGGCTCTCGCGGCGATCGGTGGGTGCTCGGATTCACGTCCGCCCAAACCGGAGTTTCAGGCCTCGGACAGCCGGGCGATGGCACGCCTTTCTCCGGTGGCTCGCCCTCTCGCCCAGACGGGCGATGCGAAGCTCGCCTATACCCACGAGCTGACCATCGGATTGCCGCCCCAGCGGGTGAACGCGCATTTCGAGGCGGCCCGCGACCGCTGCCTGAACGAGGCGGCCCTGAAATGCGTCCTCGTCGCTGCATCCATCGACGATGGCCGGAGGCCTGCGGGCCGTCCGCAGGCGCAGGTCCAGGTCCGACTGCCGCATGAATCCGTCGCTCCCTTCATGGCCTTCGTCACGTCGCCCCTGCCCGGCGAGGCGACGGGCGACGTCGTGCTCCGGAGCCAGTCGACGCGTGCCGACGACCTGACGGACGCCATTGAGGATGGGGGCCGGCGCTTGGCCCAGCTCACCGCCTATCGCGCCCGGCTCGATGCGATCGCCGCACGGCCCGACCCGCGCGTGGAGGATCTGATCCGCATCGCGCAGGAATTGGCGCAGGTTCAGTCGCAGATCGAGGAAGCCGATGCCAAGCAGCGCGGCCTGAGCCAACGCGTCGACACGGAGCTCGTCTCCGTCGCCCTGCGCTCCGACGAGGCGCGCGCCGGGCCCCTCGCCCCCGTGGAGGAAGCCTGGGATCAGGCGGGCCAGACCTTCGGCGCGAGCGCCGGATCGGCCTTGCGCTTCGTCGTCGCCGGCCTGCCCTGGCTGCCGCTGGTGCTGATCGGCGTGCTTCTCCTTCGCGCGCTGTGGCGCCGGCGCGGCCGCCGAAGCGCCATGACCGAGCGGACGTCCTCCAGGGCACAGCCATGACGGCGCGCCGCCCATGCATCTGATCCGAATCGACACGGTCTCCCTCGACGAAGGCGAAGCCGCCATCGATCTGGGCCAGGCGCCCGGCGACATCGTGTTCCTGTCCTTCACGGATTCGGATCTCTCCGGCATGGCCGGCGCGCATGCGGCCGAGCGGGAGGCGGCGGCACGGGACTCGTCGGCGAGCGACGTCCCGACGCTCCGCCTCGCCAAGCTGGCGCGGCTGCGCCATCCGATGTCCGTCGATCTCTTCGTGGACAACGTCATCGCGCGGTCGAAAGTCGTGGTCATCCGCTGCCTCGGTGGCCTCGATTACTGGCGCTACGGCGTCGAGCGCGCCGCCGCCGCGGCTCGCGCGAACGGCGTGAAGCTCGCCGTCATTCCGGGCTGCGACAAGCCCGATCCCCGCCTCACCGCCTTCTCGACGGTGGCTCCCGAACTGGTGGAGACACTCGAGGGCTATTGCCGCGCGGGCGGGTCCGACAACCTGCGCCGGATGATCCGGCGCCTCTCCCTGGAGATCGGGCACGCGGTCGACGCGCTGCCGCCTGTCGCCCTGCCGCGCGGCTTCGCCTGGTGCCCGGGTTGCGGACCGGTCGCACACGAGACCGCCCTCGCCGCAGCCGGGAAGAACCGCCCCCTCGCCCTCATCCTGGTCTATCGGTCGGCGGTGCTCGGCGGCGACACCCGGCCCGTGGCCGACCTCATCGCAGCCCTCGGTGAGCGCGGCATCGGTGCCGCCACCCTCGCGGTCGCAAGCCTCAAGGACGCGCTCGCCCTCGATGCCGTGCGGGAAGCTCTGGCCGCACGAAGCCCGGACATCGTCATCGCGGCAACGGCCT
This sequence comes from Methylobacterium sp. Leaf106, assembly GCF_001422895.1. NCBI lineage: Bacteria > Pseudomonadati > Pseudomonadota > Alphaproteobacteria > Hyphomicrobiales > Methylobacteriaceae > Methylobacterium > Methylobacterium sp. Leaf106. Next base: position 254,724 of record NZ_LMNB01000023.1, on the reverse strand, counting down.
TCTCGGCGCGGGAGGATGACGGCTTCGTCCTCGATGGCGCCGACGCGCCCATCCTTCAAGCCTACACGATCGGGGCCTCACGGGAGGCCTGGGAGGCTTCGGCGCGGGGCATGAACGCCGCCGACCTCGCCATGCAGGTGGCGCTTCCCGAATTCGACGGCCGGCTCTCCGGTTTCCCGATCTCGTTCAAGGAGGACGGGCCGGAACTCGACGGGTTCAGCGAGCGCCGGGCCATGCCCTTCCCGGCTGGCATCGCCGCCTTGGCCGACCGCGCATCGGCCTGGGTGGCGCTGAAACACCGGCCGCGCGCAACGCGTCGCCTCGCCCTGGTCCTGTCCGACTACCCTGCCCGTGGCGGCCGGGCCGGCTTCGCCGTCGGGCTCGACACGCCGGCGAGCGCGGGAATCATTACGGAGACGCTGCGGCGGGCCGGCTATGCGGTGGGCCACCTGCCGGAGCCGGACGCTCTGATGCACGCGCTGACGAAGGAGGCTCCGACCTTCGCGGTGCCGCTCGCGGCCTATCGCGACTGGCTCTTCACACTGTCACCGGACGAGCGGGACACGCTCGATCGACGCTGGGGCGAGCCGGAGGCCGACCCGGTCTGTGTCGATGGGGCGTTCCGCTTCCCGATGGTCGTGGCCACTATTGCTCCCCCCCCACGACCTCATCCTGAGGTGCCGGAGCGCAGCGCCGGCCTCGAAGGAGGCTTCCAGTTGCCTCAGAGAGATCTGGAAGCCTCCTTCGAGGCCGCTGATGCGGCACCTCAGGATGAGGTCATTGGTTGGATGAGAGGACGTCTCGCCGTCTTTCTTCAGCCCGACCGTGGCCGGGCGGCCGACCGCAAGGCCGGCTATCACGACCCCGACGAGCCGCCGACCCATGCCTACCTCGCCTTCCATCTCGGATTGCGGGAGGGGTTCGACGCCCTGGTCCACCTCGGCACCCACGGCACCACCGAATGGTTGCCCGGCAAGGCGGTGGCCCTGTCGCCGGCCTGCTGGCCGGCGCGGGCGATCGGGCATCTGCCCGTGATCTACCCCTTCATCGTCGACGATCCCGGCGAGGCGGCCCCCGTGAAGCGTCGGCTCGGTGGCATCGCGCTCGGCCACCTGACGCCCCAGACCGAATGCGCCGGCCTGACCCCCGAGGCCGCGCGGCTGCGCGAACTCGTGGAGGAATACTCCTCGGCCAGCGTGCTCGATCCGCGGCGGGCCGAGATCATCGCCCGCGCGATCCTCGACGATGCGGCCGATGCCGGTCTTCTGTCCGGCGCCGGGATCGACGCCGACACGCCCATGGCCGACGCGCTCACCGCCCTCGACGCGCATCTGTGCGACCTCGGCGAGGTGACCACCCGCGACGGACTCCACGTGTTCGGATCGGCACCGGACGACGCGCCGGCCCCTGTGAAAGCCTGCGCGTCCGCCGAGCGCGAGGGGCTGCTGGCGGCCCTCGACGGACGCTTCGTTCCCCCCGGCCCCGCCGGCTCGCCCTCGCGCGGTCGGACCGACGTGATGCCCACGGGGCGCAACCTCACCACGCTGGATCCACGCAGCCTGCCGACGCGGGCCGCCACGCTGCTCGGCGCGAAAGCCGCCGATGCGGTGGTCCGGCGCTACCTGCAGGACGAGGGCGACTACCCGGCCCGCATCGTCATGGATCTCTGGGCCTCGCCGACCCTCCGCACCGGCGGCGAGGACGTGGCGCATGCCCTGGCACTCATGGGCGTGCGCCCGACCTGGGACCACGCCTCCACCCGCGTCACCGGTTTCGAGGTGTTGCCGCTCGCCCTTCTCGACCGGCCGCGCATCGACGTGACCCTGCGTGTCTCGGGCGCGTTCCGCGATACCTTTCCCGAGACCCTCTCTCTCCTCGCCCGCGCGGCATCTGCCGTCGCCGAGCGCGAAGAGGAAGACGACGAGAACCCGCTCGCCGCCGCGCGCCGCCGGGGCGAGGCCCCCGCCCGTGTCTACGGCGCAGCACCAGGCCGCTACGGCGCCGGTGCCGGCGAACTCGCCCTCGACGGACAATGGCAGAGCCGCGACGATCTCGGCCGAGCCTATCTCGACGCCACCTCGCACGCCTATGGCGGGACCGAGGACATGGCCGATGCCGGCTTTGCCGCCCGCGTCGCGCAGGCCGACGCCTATGTCCACGCCTTCGACGTGGCCGAACGGGACCTCCTCGACGGCGACGCCGCGGTCGATGCCATGGGCGGGTTCTCCGCCGCCGCCGCGCTCGGCGGGAGGGCTCCCGCGCTCTACAGCCTCAACGTAGCCGATCCGGAAAAGCCCAAGGCGCGTACCGCCCGCGAGGATGCGGCGCGCCTCATCCGCGCCAAGCTCGCGAGCCCGCGCTGGATCGCGGCGCAGTTGCGCCACGGCTATCGCGGCGCCCAAGAACTGGCACAGGGGATCGACGCGGTGTTCGTCCTCGCCGCCGCCACGGACGCCATCTCCGACGCCGATCTCGACCTACTCTACGGCGCGATGATCGCCGATCTCGATACGTTCGATGCCCTGCGCGCGGCCAATCCCGATGCCGCCCGCGCTATCCTCGAACGGTTCGACGAAGCGCGCCGGCGCGGTCTCTGGACCACCCGCCGCAACGCCATGGCCGCCGACGAGCTGATGCCGGAGGCGGCCGAATGAGCGCGCCGCGCCGCGTCTCGCCGGAGCCCGCGCGCCGGGGCTGGTGCCCGAGCCTCGCCCGGCCGATGCCGACGGGAGACGGGCTGCTTGCCCGCGTGCATCCACCACTGGGCATCCTTACGCCGGCGCAGGCGCGCGCGGTGGCGGAAGGCGCGCGCCGCTTCGGCAACGGCCATATCGACGTGACGGCGCGAGCCAATTTGCAGATCCGGGGCGTCACCGAGGCAACCCGCTGCGGCCTCGCGGAGGCTCTCGGCGCAGTTGCGCTCAACGACGTGCGTGGCGACGGCGGGCCGCAGCGGCTCACCCTGACCGCGCCGCTCGCCGGCCTCGAAGCGACGCCCATCGACATTCCGACCCTGGCCGGGGCGATCGAGGCGATCGGGCTGGCGATCCCGGGCCTGCCCCCCAAGGCACTGGTCGCCGTCGAGGCGGCAGAGCACGGCACCTGCCTCGGCGCCGCTCAGCCCGATTGCCACCTCGTCGCCACGGCGGAGGGCTTGGCGTTGCAACTCGCAGGCGACGCGGGCTGGTGGGATGTCCCGGCCGACGACGTGCATTCTGTCCTCGACGCCGCCCTGCGCCGGCTCGCGGAGAGCGGGCAACGCCGGATGCGGGATCTATCCTCCGCAGACAGAGGCGGCCTGGCGCTCGGTCTCGGCCTGCGCCCTGCAACGGCCCCGACCGTCGCATCGCTCCCGCGTCCTGGCCTACTTGCCCTGAACTCACGTCTTCCCACCGCTCGCGGGCAGCACGCATCCCCCCCAAGCGAAGCGTCGCCCATCGCCATCCTGGTCGACGCACCCTTCGGCCGCTGCACGGCGGACGCCCTGGATTCCCTCGCCGAGGCGACCGAAAATCTCGGGATGGCACCACTGCGGCTCTCGCCGACGAGGGGGTTTCTGCTTGTTGCCCCCAACGCGGCGGCGGCGGAGGCGGTGCGACCCATCCTCGCGGCGGCAGGCTTCTTGACGGAGCCGGACGATCCGAGGCGGGCGGTTGCCGCCTGTCCGGGAGCGCCAGCCTGCGCTTCCGGCTCGACGACGACGCTTGTCGACGCGGCGCGACTGGCCGACGCCTTCGAGGCCTTTTCGGCGCGAGGGCTGTCGGCCCATGTGTCGGGCTGCGCCAAGGGCTGCGCCCATCCCGCCGCCGCCTCGCTAACCCTGGTCGGAAAAGACGGCCTCTACGGCATCGTCCTCGACGGCCGGCCCGATGCGTTGCCGGCGGCCCTCCTCACTTTCGACGCGGCGCTGGAGCGCGTAAGGAGGGCCGATCCGGCCTATCCCGAACCCCTCGCCCACGCTTTCAGGACATCCCCATGAGTTCGCGCCTCGACTATCTGCGCGACGGACAGGCGATCTACGCCCGCTCCTTCGCCATGATCCGCGCCGAGGCCGACCTCGCCCGCTTTTCCGGCACCGCCGAACGCGTCGTCGTGCGGATGATCCATGCCTGCGGCATGACCGACCTGCCCAAGGACGTGGAAGCCTCCGAGGATTTCGCCACCAGCGGCGAGGCCGCGCTCAAGGCCGGGGCACCGATCCTGTGCGATGTGCGCATGGTCGCCGACGGTGTCACCCGCTCGCGTCTTCCCGCCGACAACCGGGTGATCTGCACCCTCACCGACCCGCGCGTGCCCGGCCTCGCCGCCGAGATGAACACGACCCGCACGGCCGCCGCCATGGAACTCTGGCGCGAGCATCTTCCCGGCAGCATCGTCGCCGTCGGCAACGCCCCGACCGCCCTGTTCCGGCTGCTCGAACTGCTCGATGAAGGCGTCGCCCCGCCGGCAGCGGTCATCGGGATCCCCGTCGGTTTCGTGGGGGCCGCCGAATCGAAGGAGGCCCTTGCCCGCGACGGTCGGGTGCCCTTCATCGTCGTCCACGGCCGGCGAGGCGGCAGCGCCATGACCGCCTCCGCAATCAACGCCCTCGCCAACGAGATCGAATGATGGATTCGAGCGAGCGGCTTCCCCCCGCCGAGCCGGCGGACGTCACCGAGATCCCGCGACAGGTCACCACTGGCACGCTCTACGGCGTCGGCATGGGGCCGGGCGACCCGGATTATCTCACCGTTCGCGCCATGAAGCTCCTGGCCGAGGCTCCGGTTCTGGTGCATTTCTGCAAGAAGGGCCGGCGCGGCAATTCCCGCACCATCGCCGACGCGGTGATGCGCGACCCGGCCCGCGAGATGCCGCTGGTCTATCCCTACACCACCGAGCTTCCCCCCGAGCATGGCGAGTACGTCTCCGCCCTCGCGTCCTTCTACGACGATGCGGCGACGCGGATCGCCGACCATCTCGGGGCCGGGCGGGACGTGGCGATCCTGTCGGAGGGCGATCCGTTCTTCTACGGCTCGTTCATGCATCTGTGGCGCCGCCTGAAGGACCGTTTCCCGGTAGAGGTGGTGCCCGGCGTGACCGGCATGTCGGGCTGCTGGACCAGGGCCGGAACCCCGATCACCTGGGGCGACGACGTGCTGACGATCCTGCCGGCGACGCTGGGCCATGACGCCCTGGTGGAGCGCCTGCGCATCACAGACGCCGCCGTCATCATGAAGCTCGGCCGCCACCTGCCGAAGGTGCGCCGCGCCCTGGCCGAGACCGGCCTCCTCGACCGCGCGGTCTATGTGGAACGCGGCACCATGGCCGGCGAGAAGGTGATCGCGCTGGCCGAGAAGCCGGACGACGACGCCCCCTACTTCTCGATGGTCCTGGTGCCCGGCGAGGGGCGCCGCCCGTGACCGGCTCCGTCACGGTCGTTGGCCTCGGGCCGGGCGATCCGCGTCTCCTCACCCAGGCGGCGAGCGAGGCCCTGGCGCAGGCGCAGGACCTCATCGGCTACATCCCCTACGTCGCCCGCGTGCCCGATCGTCCGGGGCTGACGAAACACGCCACCGACAACCGCGTCGAGATCGACCGCGCCGGCCATGCGCTCCGGCTCGCCGCTTCCGGCCGCCGGGTCGCGGTGGTGTCCGGCGGCGATCCGGGGGTCTTCGCCATGGCGGCGGCGATCTTCGAGGCCGTGGAGACCGGCGATCCGGAATGGCGTCACCTCTCCATCACGGTCGAGCCCGGCATCACGGCGATGCTGGCGGCCGCCGCCCGCCTCGGCGCGCCGCTCGGCGGCGATTTCTGCGCGATGTCCCTCTCGGACAATCTCAAGCCCTGGGAGGTCATCACCGCCCGGCTGGAGGCGGTGCTGCGGGCCGATTTGGTGATCTCGCTCTACAACCCGATCTCGTCGGCCCGACCCTGGCAGCTCGGGGCCGCGCTCGGTCTCGCCGCCGAACACCGCGCACCGGAGACGCCGGTCATCTTCGCCCGCGCGGTCTCCCGCCCGGACGAGGCGATCCGGATCCTCACCCTGGCGCAGGCGCGTGAGACCAAGGCGGACATGGCCACGATGGTCATCATCGGTGCATCCGCCACCCGGCTGATCCCGCGCGGTGACGCGACACCCTTCGTCTACACCCCGCGCAGCGTGCCGGCGTGAGGGTGGACGGTCGGATCGTTTCGAACCCTCCCCCCCCTGCGGGGGAGGGTGCCTGCGGAGCAGGCGGGAGAGGGGGCGACCTCTCCGGAGATGGCGCTCCCCTCTCCCGACCCGCTTCGCGGGCCACCCTCCCCCGCAAAGGGGGGAGGGGAATGCGCGCGCATCCCGGTTTAGCCCTCACGTGCGCGCAGCCACGCCAACGCGCCCTCGGCATCCGGCACGCTGTCGACATCCGGCTTATCGGGCGGGCGCACGATCACCACCGGCAGACCGAGCGCGCGGGCTGCGGCGATCTTGCCGTAGGTGGCGGGGCCGCCGGAATTCTTGGTGACCAGAATGTCGATCCGCCGCTCGGCGAGGAACGTCATCTCGGCGGCCTCACCGAAGGGACCGCGTGCGGCGATCTCGGTGAGGCGTGGCACCGGCAGGGCGTCGCCGATCGGCTCGATGGCGCGGACGATGTAATCGTGCTGCGGGGCAGTCGCGAAGGCGCCGACTTCGAGGCGGCCAATCGTCAGGAACACCCGCCGGGGCGTCTCGCCGAGGGCGAGGACGGCCTCCGACATGGTCTCGACCTCGGTCCAGCGATCTCCCTGCCTCCGCTCCCAGGCCGGGCGGCGGATGGCGAGGAGCGCCACACCGGTCCGCTCGCAGGCAAGCGCCGCGTTGCGGCCGATCCGTGCCGCGAACGGGTGCGTGGCGTCGATCACCACGTCGATCCGATTCTCGGCGATCCAGGCGGCGAGGCCCTCAGCTCCGCCGAAGCCACCGATTCGGGTGCGTACCGGCTCGCGCTTCGGTGCGCTGGTGCGGCCGGCCAGCGACAAGGTGGCGTCGATCCGCGGATCGAGCCCCTTCGCAAGAGCGCTCGCCTCGGTGGTGCCGCCGAGGATCAGAACTCGCATCGTCGCCCTCTCCCTATCCGGCAACCTTGTCCATGAGCGCCGCCCCCGTGTCGAGCACCGCCCCCTGGCTTACCATCGTTGGGATCGGAGAGGACGGGCGCGCGGGCCTGAGCCCCGCCGCCACAGCCGCCCTCGACGGGGCGGAGGTGGTCTATGGCGGAGCCCGCCATTTCGCCCTCGGAGGACCGTTGAGGGCCGAGACGCGGGTCTGGCCGCGCCCGATCTCCGACGCTTATCCCGGCCTCCTCGCCCGGCGCGGACGCCCGACCAGCATCCTCGCCACCGGCGACCCGTTCCATTACGGAATCGGCGCCGAGATCGCGCGGCTGCTGCCGGCGGCCGAGATGTGCGTGTTCCCCCACCTCTCGGCATTCAGCCTAGCGGCGACACGGCTCGGCTGGCCGCTCGCCGAGACCACCTGCCTCACCCTGCACGGGCGGGCGCTGGAGCGGATCGTACCCCACCTCCAGCCCGGCGCCCGGCTCTTCACCCTGACCTGGGACGAGACGACGCCGGAGGCCGTCGCCGCCCTGCTCACGGAACGCGGTTTCGGTGCCTCTCGCCTCGTCGTCCTCGAGGCCATGGGTGGCCCGCGCGAGCGCCGGCTCGAAGCAAGGGCCGATGCGTTCTCCCTCACCGGGATCGATCCGCTCAACACCCTGGCGGTGGAGGTCGTCGCCGATGCAGATGCTCGCGTCGTCAGCCTGAGCCCTGGCCTCGACGATACCTGGTTCGAGAATGACGGCCAGCTCACCAAGGCCGATATTCGCGCCGTGACCCTCGCCGCCCTGCGCCCCCGCGCCGGCCAGCGCCTCTGGGACATCGGCGCCGGAGCCGGCTCGATCTCCATCGAATGGATGCTGCGCCATCCCAGCCTGCGCTCGTTGGCCATCGAGGCGAACCCGGCCCGTGCTTCGCGGATCGCCCGCAACGCCGCCCGCCTCGGTGTACCGGATCTGCGCGTCGTGGAGGGCGAGGCGCCCGCCGCCCTGGAAGGCCTCGAGCGTCCGGACGCGATCTTCATCGGCGGCGGAGTTGCGCGGCCTGGCGTGCTCGACCGTGCCCTCGACGCCCTTGAGCCGGGGGGCCGGCTGGTCGCCAACGTCGTCACCCTGGAGGGCGAGGCGGTTCTGCTTGGCGCCTTCGCCCGTCTCGGCGGGCAGCTGAAGCGACTGTCGGTGGCCCATGCCGACCCGGTCGGCCATCTCCACGGCTGGCGCGCCGCAATGCCGGTGACGCAATGGGTCTGGACGAAGCGGTGACGGGCGGCTTGGCGGTGCCCGACGCGCTTCCCCTCCCCCTTGTGGAGAGGGGTCAGGGGTGGGGGTGGCTCCGAACAGGGCGCACCTTATCCGACACCACCCCCACCTCCGGCTCCTCCCCACAAAGGGGAGGAGGGGCCTGCGACTTGTCTGACGATGATCTGGCCCCTCGAGATACGTGGATAACCCGTCTCATCGTCGCCGGCATCGGCTTCCGGCATGGGGCCATGCCCGACGAGATCGTCGCTTTGATCCACCGCGCGCTTGCCGAAAACGGCCATGAGCCGGAGCGGCTCGGCGCGATCGCCACCGCCGAGGACCGCGCGAATGAGCCGTCCATCGTCGAAGCCGCCGCCGCGTTCGGCCTCGTGCCCATCGGAATGTCCCCCGCCGAGATGATCGCCGTCGACGCGCGCGTAACGACCCGCTCGGGCCGGATCGAAGCGAGCCGGGGGGTCGGATCGGTGGCGGAAGCCGCCGCGCTGGCCATGGCCGGCGATGGCGGAACCCTCATTCTGCCGCGTATCGCGTCACCAGCGGTGACATGCGCCCTTGCGCTTCCCGCGTATTTCGCCACTCAGGCGGGATGACCGTACATTTCATCGGCGCCGGCCCCGGTGCGGCCGACCTCATCACGATCCGCGGGCGCGATCTCATCGCGCGCTGCCCCGTCTGCCTCTACGCCGGCTCGCTGGTGGCGCCGGAGATCCTGTCCTGGTGCCCGTCCGACGCCCGCATCGTCGACACCGCTCCCCTCGACCTCGACGTGATCGTGGCCGAGATCGTCGCCGCGCACGAGGCCGGGCAGGACGTGGCGCGGCTGCATTCCGGCGACCTCTCGATCTGGAGCGCGCTGGCCGAGCAGACCCGCCGCCTCGACGGGCTCGGCATTCCCTACACGGTGACCCCGGGCGTGCCCTCCTTCGCCGCCGCCGCCGCCCTGCTCCGGCGCGAACTCACCGTGCCGGGCCTAGCCCAGTCCGTGGTCCTCACCCGGACCTCGGGCCGGGCCAGTGCAATGCCGGAACGCGAAACGCTCCAAGCCTTCGCCGCCACCGGCGCGACCCTGGCCCTGCACCTCTCCATCCACGTGATCGAGACCGTGGTGACCGAGCTTGTACCTTTCTATGGAGCGGATTGCGCCGCCGCCGTGGTGTTCCGCGCCACCTGGCCGGACGAGCGCGTCATCTCAGGCACCCTCGCCACCATCGCGGAGGATGTGCGCGCCGCCGGTCTGGAGAGGACGGCGCTGATCCTCGTCGGCCCGGCCCTCGCGGCCAGCGAGTTCCGCGAAAGCGCGCTCTACTCCACCGATTATGACCGCCGCTTCCGCCCCACGGGGCAGCCGGCCCCCGGAATCGAGTCATGACGATGACGGACCGATCGCATCCGCCCGGCCTTCTCGTCGCCGCTCCACGGTCGAGTTCCGGCAAGACCACCGTGACGCTGGCGCTGATGCGGGCGCTCGCCCGGCGCGGCCTTGCCGTGCGTGGTGCCAAATGCGGGCCGGACTATATCGACCCGGCCTTCCACCAGGCCGCCACGGGCTATCCCAGCGTCAATCTCGACAGCTTCGCCATGCCGGATGCCATGCTCGATTCGGTGGCGGCGATGGCGGGCCATGGCGCTGATATCGTCATCGCCGAGGGCTCCATGGGCCTGTTCGACGGCATCGTCGCCAGCGAGGGCCGGACCGGCGCCAATGCCGACATCGCCGCCCGCTACGGCTGGCCCGTGCTCCTCGTCGTGGACGTCTCGGGTGCCGCCCAATCGGCCGCCGCCGTGGCACTCGGCTGCGCCCGCTACGATCCTCGTATCCGCATCGCCGGGGTGATCCTGAACAAGGTCGCCAGCGCCCGCCATCGGCGTCTGGTCGAAGCCGGTCTCGCGCGGGTCGGCATCCCGGTTCTGGGAGTGCTCATGCGCGACGCGACCCTCTCCCTGCCCGAGCGTCATCTCGGTCTGGTCCAGGCTCGCGAGACGGGCGATCTCACCGCGCGGCTCGACCGCCTCGCCGATCTGGCGGAGGCCGGTCTCGACCTCGACGCCATCCTCGCGGCCGCATCGGGACGCCTGCCGGACGTGTCGGATACCGCCCTGCCTCCTCCCCCGGGGCAGCGCATCGCCATCGCTTCGGATGAGGCCTTCTCGTTCCTCTATCCACATATGGAAGCGGGCTGGCGCGCGGCGGGCGCCGAACTGGTCGCCTTCTCACCCCTCGCCGACGAGCCGCCCCCGGAGGACTGCGACGCCTGCTGGCTACCGGGCGGATATCCCGAGCTTCATGCCGGGAAACTCGCAGCGGCGGGCCGGTTCCTGAACGGCCTCCGGAGCTTTGCCGAACACAATCCCGTCCATGGCGAGTGCGGCGGCTACATGGCTCTCGGTCTCGGGCTGGAAGACGCGGCGGGCGTCACGCATGCGATGGCGGGCCTGCTCCCGGTTGCGACCTCCTACAAGGTGCGCCGCCTGCATCTCGGCTACCGCATCGCGACGCTCATCGGCGATGGCCCCCTCGGGCAGGGCGGATCGCGCCTCGTCGGCCACGAGTTCCATTATGCCAGCGAACTGACGCCGCCTCCCGCCGAGGATGTCGCCCTCGCGGTGGTGACCGACGCTGAAGGAGTTCCGTTAGGCATGGCAGGCCACCGATGCGGCCGTGTGTCAGGCAGTTTCTTCCATCTTATCGGATGACTGAAATTCGATCAAACGGCCGCAGGAGTCTCTGAGCGCTTTCCCATCTTTGCCGCAGTTCGCACGATCGCCAAAACGTCCCGCCGGAGTTGGTCGTCCTCGATCAGGGCGTAGGCCTGGAGCAGTTCGATCGCGCCGTGTGCGCTCAAGAAGCCGAACACCTCAGATTGTGTTCCTCCCGCGTCGTCCTCCTCGAAGAACGCCGAGACAGGCACTTCCAAGAGACGGGAAATCTCTCGGAGCCGGCCAGCACCAACGCGATTCTGCCCCTTCTCGTATTTCTGGACCTGCTGGAAGGTCACACCGACGGCGGTCCCGAGGGCAGTCTGACTAAGGCCACGAGCCTTGCGCAGGGCCGTGATCCGCAACCCAACCAGGCGGTCGACATCGGTAGTTTGCTTGGGCATCATCACTCGTTTCAGTGCTTAATACGGTCTCGGCCGGTTTTGCTGGTCTCCGCAACCGATGCGGCAACTTTAATACGCCGCATTCGGTACGGTCGGAAGTTAAAAGAAAGTGAACCCGTAGTCTCCACGGCCCTCCACCGGAGGGAGAAGGAATTTCCAGAAACCACCAAGGAACCGGGAGCGATCCCCTGGGTCCGAGGAACGCGAAACCAGCTTGACCACAAACCGGGCAAGGATGGCAAGAGTCACCACGAACTTGCCGTCGCAAACCGAGGAAGGCCGGATACCGGCTCCACAACGACGTGAGGGAAACATTCTTGTATCCAGAACCCTTGTGACAGAAATAGCGCTATTTTAATAAGGGATTGTGCGGCTTTTCCCATCATTTTCCAATCGGGATATTGCGGTTTAAAATGCAGCGCGGATCGCCGGCCGCCCCCGCTCCCGGCCTTTTGTACGAAGGTGCTTCATGTTCATCGCCATGAATCGATTCAAAGTTGTTCCGGACGCAACGACAGAATTCGAGCAGGTCTGGCTCGGGCGGGACAGCCAACTCGGCGAGATGGAGGGCTTCGTCGAGTTTCAGTTGCTTCGCGGCCCGAGCTACGAGGATCATGTGCTGTATGCCTCGCACACTGTCTGGGCCTCCAAAGCGGCGTTCGAGGCCTGGACCCGGTCGGAGCAGTTCCGCAAGGCACATAGCCGCGCACCGACGACGAAACCTCTCTACCTCGGCCATCCGCAATTCGAGGGGTTCGAGCCGATCCAGACCTTGAGCAAGACACAGGAAGTCCCGTCGGCGGAGCGGCATCCCGAAGCGGTGGCCTGATCGACCTCGCTATCCGGCGGCATCCTCACCCCTCACCGTCCGATGGGGATGCCACCACGCTTCGAGGGCGGCCGCCCTCTGCCTCGCTCAGTCTCGAACGGCCACGATGACGTCGCCGCGCCGCGCTGCGAGCGCAGCGACCACCCGCCGGCCGAACGCCGTGTCGGGGAGGCCGCCGATGAGCCCGAGATACAGGTCGTTCCATCCAAAGCGGGAGTCGATATCCGGGATCTCCACGAACCTGTCGAGTTCATCCAGCATTGCCTCAGCGAACTCCTCGGGGCTCATCATCGGTTCGACGGCGTCGAGGAGGCCGTACTCCTCCAGGAAACCGCCGTTCAGGTTGATGAGACCGTCCCGGTGCCGGATCAACGCGAAGTATATGCCGAAGCCGATCATGGCTCGGTCGCGCCAGCCGGTTTCGGCGATGTATGTCTTCATCATCACGTCGGTGGTGTAGGTCTCGTGCTCGCCGTCACGCCTGGCGAGATAGCCGCGAAACACGTCGTGCGCGTCCGGGTCGAGGCGCAGCAGGGCCTGCATGGCAGCGGCGAGCGCACCGTGGCTCTCCTTCGGTCCCCAGATCTGACGATACAAGCCCTTGGCTTCGACGGCGCTCGGATGCACTTCCAGATAGGTCGTCAGGAGTTCCCGTAGCATCGGAGCGACCGCGATACTGTCGCGTGAAACGCGTGCGAAGAAGGCCGATTCCGTCATCGTCCGGCCGCCGACCACGAAGGACAGTTCCAGGACATCGGTCTGCAGCAGGTCGGCCAGTCGCTCGCGGATGTCGTGGGTGAGACGACGCAGGCCCTCGGCGACGGCCGCCTGTGACAACGCCTCGACGATCACCACATGGCGGCGGCTCGACCGGGCCAGGAAGCGCCGGACCGCCGCCTCTTTCGGGCCCGACCAGACCGAAGCCCGGAAGCCGTCTTCGCCCTGCGAGATCGACCGGACCGGAAGGTCGCTCGCACACCAGGCGCGCTGGATGCGAACGGCATCCGGCGAGGCCTGGATCTCCACATGCTCGGCATGCGTCACGTCGGCGATATCGGCCAGGACCTTGGTTCCGTGAAAGCGTTCGAAATGGAAAACGGGCGAGAGCGAGCCGTCCAGGCCGACGCGCTGAAACTCCGCCCGCTTATCCCAGAAATGGCCGTACTGGACCCAGAACGCCGTCTCGGCCGGCTCCCACACCACGTTTCGGATCGCCAAGGGGGGCTCGGGCGTCATGCGCGCCACGATGGTCCGTGCCAGGCCGAGAGGCGTGGTCGTCCAGAGTTCGAGGGCCTGGCTCACTCGGCGCCTTCCATCCGCGACCGCATCCCGATGCGGCGGTGACGCGGCGGAGCCGTCATGGACCGCCGGCAAAGCGGACAAGGGCGTCACGGCGTAGCGACCGCTCGGGCTGAACCACCACGGTTTCGCCGCATCCGGCAGCAGTTCGCAGCGCACCGTTCCCGTGGAGGGATCCAGTCGGTACAGCCCATACCGCGATCCCGGCGCACCGCATTCGAAGCCGACGAACGCCAGCTGGCCGCCCGGATCCCGAAACACGTCATCCTGGATCGTGAGGGCGGTCGGCTCGCCAGGGTCGGGGACAAATTCACCGCCGCCCGCCAATAGGCCTACGGTTTGGCCGGCCGTCCATTGCAGACCGTTTCCGTCCGCGACGACAGTGAGGTCCGTCGCGCGCCGAACCTGAAGGGAATGGAGGTAGCGCTCCTCGTCGAGGGGCCGCTTGCCGTCGTACAGGACGATCCATCCGGAATCGGCCGGCACGAAGATGTGGCGGGGGCGATCCGTCCCGGCTGGTTGCCGAGCGATCTCCCTGTCGAGCCGCCAGTCGATGAGGCAGATCTCCCCATCGGCGGACAGGCAGACGAGGCGGTCCGGGCCGACGAACGCCGCGTCACGGATCGATCCGTCCGGAAATGGCAGGAACATCCGCCATGTGCCGCCGTCTTCTACCGCCGCGACGGCGTTGTACCGGTGATGTGTTCCTGAAAGCGTCACGCGCGGCATGAAAGCTCCCCCAGTAGACCACGGAACGGCCCCAGGCCCTTCGCCATAACGGCCAGTCAAGCTTTCGGACAGCATGAAGGAGAGATTTGGGCGGCACCGGCGGGTCCGAGGTTTGCGCCCTGGGCAGACATGACGATGGCCGGATGGGACAATGTCCCATTATGGCACAAACTAAGTCTCACCCCGGCACACAGCGTCCCAGATGTTCCAGCAACGTCTTCCCGAAATCTACCAGACCTTGCCAGCCGCGCGCGACACGCGACGCGACGCGTGGGCGGCCGTCCTTCCGCGGCGGTGGCGCGGAGCGATCCGCTTCGGGCTGTCCACGGCTCTGGCCGTCTCCGACCTCGCTGCGATCATCGTCACCGCCTACCTCGTGGAGGCGATTTATTACGAGTTCGCCTTCGACCAGCAGATCGCCACGGGCATGACCGGGAGTTTCCAGCTGGCGGGCCTCGTGGCCGTCTTCGTCCTCCTGACCAACCTCGTCCGGGAGGAGTACAATATCGAGACGCAGCTGACCCGCGGCGTTCACCGCCGCCGCATGGCGAGTCTCTGGCTCGCCGCTTGGGGAATCGTGCTCGTCGTCGGCTTCGCCACCAAGACCACGAACGACTTCTCGCGCGCGGTGGCGATCGGCTTCTTCCTCGCGGGCTTGCCGGCCCTGTACCTGTCCCGTCTCGTCATTCTGGGCCTCGTCCGGCGGACGACGAGCCCCGCCTCGCCATCGATCAGTCGGATCCACCTCGTCGGTTTCGAAGAGGACATTGCCAGCTTCCACGCCAACAACGACGCGCAGGCCCTGAATCTCCGGGTCATCGGGACCAGCTATCTGCGTCGTGTGGACCCGCGGGAGGACGCGTCGGTGCGGCAGGCACAGATGTCGGAAGACCTCGACCTCGCGGTGTCGGTGGTGCGGTTCCTGCGGCCGGACGACGTCTTCATCCTGGTCCCCTGGACGGATGCGGCGGATATCGAGCGCTGCGTCGACGCGTTCCTGCGCGTCCCGGCCGCGCTCCATCTTCGTCCCGGCTCGGTCATGGACCGATTTCCCGATCTCAAGCTCGCGCGGGTGGGACGGCTGTCGGGCATCAATATCGGCCGCCGGCCGCTCACCTTCAGCGAGATCGCCCTGAAGCGCGGCCTCGATGTCGTCCTGTCCGCCATCGCGCTGGTGCTGCTCGCGCCGCTCCTGGCGTCCATCGCCCTGCTGATCAAGCTCGACAGCCCCGGGCCGGTCTTCTTCCGCCAGCGCCGGTACGGCTTCAACCAGCAGGCCTTCGGCGTGTTCAAGTTCCGCAGCATGAAGACCGAGCAGAACGCCGTCTTCCGACAGGCGACCCGCAACGATTCACGGATCACCCGGATCGGCGCCATCCTTCGCCGGACGAACCTCGATGAATTACCCCAGCTCATCAATGTCCTGATGGGGGAGATGTCCCTGGTCGGTCCGCGCCCCCATGCCCTTGCTCACGACCGCAGCTTCGAACGGCGGATCGCACTCTATGCCCGCCGCCACAACGTGATGCCCGGCATCACCGGCTGGGCACAGGTGAACGGCCTACGCGGCGAGACCCTGACCGATCTCGACATGGAGCGGCGTGTGAACCACGACCTGCACTACATCGACAATTGGTCGGTCTGGCTCGACATCCAGATCATGATCCAGACCATCGCCTCACGGCGGGCCTATCGCAACGCGCGCTGAACCTCGCGCACCGTGTCGCTCAGGGGTTCGGTTCGTGGCCGAGGCAGGCGCCGCATTCGCCCTCCACTTCGAGGATCCGGCTCGACGGCTTGAACCCGGCTTTCGCCAAGGCCCTGTCGAGCTGGTCGTCCACCTCCGGTGAGGTCGTCTCGTCGATGCTGCCGCATGTCCGGCAGATCAGGAAGACGAGGCCGGCCCCGTCGCCGTGCTGGTGCCCGCAGGAGACGAAGGCGTTGCGGCTGGCGATGCGATGGACGAGACCGTTCTCGGTAAGAAAGTCGAGGGCGCGGTAGACCGAGACGGCGGCGACCCGGCGACCTTGACCGCTCAGCCGCTCCGCGATGTCGTAGGCGCCGAGCGGCTTCGCCTCGGACGCCACCGCTTCGAGGACGTCCCGCCGCAGCCGCGTGAACTGCAGGTCACGCTCGGCGCAGAGACGCTCCGCTCGCGCCAGCGCATCCGTGGCATTGCCACAGCAGGCGCCGTGATCGTGGACGGCACTATGGTCGTGCACGCCATCCTCCCCTGATCGCCGGTCGATGTGGTCCGGCACGTTGAACTGATGCGATGTTACAGTGTATCAGTACCAGAGATAGTTCGCCGCTCCCGTTCGGACAATTCCGCCCCTTCCTGGTACCCGAACCGCTGTGACGCGTCCTCCCCAGATCAAACCGCCCCCCCGTCGCTCCCTGTTCCAGGCCGGCGCCGCCTCGCGGCTGATCATCGCCGCGATCCTGTCCGGGCTGGTCTGGGGGGCGATCCTCTGGGCCATGGGATAACGATGACACACGCCCTCATGGGGGACGCCCCCGTTCAGCCCGGCGCCATCGCCTTGCGCGGATTGACGCTCGGCTACGACCGCCATCCCGCCGTGCACCATCTCGACGGTACCATCCCCGCCGGAGCCCTGATGGCCCTGGTCGGCCCCAACGGCGCCGGCAAATCGACTCTGCTCAAGGGGATTATCGGAGAGATCCGCTGCCTCGACGGCCGGATCGACCGGCCCGGCGGAACCGATTCCATCGCCTACCTGCCCCAGGCCGGCGAGATCGACCGCAGCTTTCCCCTGAGCGTCCTCGACCTCGTGGCGATGGGACGATGGCGCCGCCTCGGCTTCTGGCGCAGCGCCCTCCCCGACCGCCGGACGCTGGTCAGCGCCCTCTCCGCCGTGGGCCTCCTCGGCTTCGAGGATCGGCTGATCGGCACCCTGTCCGGAGGTCAGTTCCAGCGCGCCCTGTTCGCGCGGCTGATCGTCCAGGACGCCCGCATCATCCTCCTCGACGAACCGTTCACCGGGATCGACGGACGCACCACCGCCGATCTGATCGGCCTGATCCGCGGATGGCATGCGGAGGGCCGCACCATCGTCGCCGCGCTTCACGACCTGCATCAGGTCAAGGCGCATTTTCCGACCACGCTCCTGCTGGCCCGCGAGCCGGTGGCCTGGGGCGCCACGGAGACGGTGCTGACCCGGGAGAATCTCGCACGCGCCCAGGCCTTGTCCGAAGCCTGGGACGAGGATGCCGCCATCTGCGGGCGGGGCGAGGGCCATCATCATGCACCGCCCCCTGCCGATGGCGGGGACCTGCATCGCCACGATCACGACCATCCCCATGGTCACGCGCACGATCATCGTCACGACGACGGACACGCCGCGTGATCGATCTCCTGTTCGGCCCCTTCATCGAGTTCGGCTTCATGCGCCGGGCGCTGGCCGGCTGCTTCGCCCTCTCGCTCTCGGCCCCGCCGGTGGGGGTCTTCCTCATGCTGCGGCGCATGAGCCTGATGAGCGACGCCATGAGCCATGCGATCCTGCCGGGCGCCGCGGTCGGTTTCCTCGTCGCCGGCCTATCGCTGCCGGCGATGACCATCGGTGGGCTCGCCGCCGGCCTGTTCGTGGCGCTGCTCGCCGGCATCGTCACCCGCACGACCTCGATCAAGGAGGATGCGAGTCTCGCCGCCTTCTACCTGATCTCTCTCGCCGCCGGCGTGCTGCTCGTCTCCTTGCGCGGCTCGCAGATCGATCTCCTGCACATCCTGTTCGGCACGGTTCTGGCCCTCGACGATCCGGCGCTCATGCTCCTCGGCGGGATCGCCACGGTGACGCTATTCGCCCTTGCCGCGCTCTACCGCCCCCTCGTCATGGAATGTGTCGACCCGCTGTTCCTGCGCACGGTCAGCCGTGCCGGCGGGCCGGTGCATTACGCCTTCCTCGGCCTCGTGGTGATGAACCTCGTGGGCGGCTTCCAGGCCCTCGGGACGCTGCTCGCGGTGGGGCTGATGCTGCTGCCGGCGATCACCGCGCGGTTCTGGGCCGCCGACCTGTCGGGCCTGATCCCCACGGCGATGGTGGTGGCGATGGTGTCGAGCTTTGCCGGACTGACCGCCTCGTACCGCGCCGACCTGCCCACGGGGCCTGCGATCGTCCTGGCGGCGGGAAGCCTCTACCTCCTCTCGCTCCTGTTCGGACCGAGGGGCGGCCTCGTCTGGCGCCTGTTCAAGCCGCGCCACCTCGAAGGCTGAAACTACACGCTGAAGAGGCTCATGAGGCCCGAGACGATGGCGTAGACGAAGCCGGCGTTCAGGAGCACGCCGACGGCACCGACGCCGAGCCCCATGACGACGAGCAGCCCATCCCGCTCGACGAGGCCGAGGCCGACGAGGCAGATCGCCAGACCGAGGGGGATCTGCCCGACCAGGGGCGCCGCCACCACGAGGGCGAGCGACAGGGTGAGGAGGATCAGCCCCACCGTCCGCATGCCGAGGCCGGTCTCGAACAGGCTCATGCGCGGACGCGACCAGCGCTCCAGCCGCCGAAGCAGCGGCACCGCGCGCTTGGCGGCACGCTCCACGTCGCTCCGGGCAATGGAGCGGCTCAGGAGAACGCGGGGCAGCCAAGGCGCCGACATCCCCGCCGTGATCTGAACGGCCACGAGCAACAGTAGCAGGCCGCAGACCAGGGGGATCGGCGGCGGCATCGGCAGGCAATTCGGCAGGCCGAGGATGACGATGAGCAGGGCGAAGGCACGGTCCTTCAGCACCGCGACGATGTCGCCGATGGTCAAGCGATCCGTCTCCTGTGCCGCGAGCACCGTGAGAACTTCGGACGTTCGAGCAGCTGGTGACAAGAAAACTCGGCCTTTGGCGACGGTCCTGTCGCGGGCTCTATCCTAGTCCCCGCCCGACGCCAACCGAATCAGCTTTCACCTCCATGCGGCATCGCGGGTCCTCCCGTCCCGACACGGTCCGAACACACCGGTAGATCGACCACTGACACCGCACAACTTCAGATCGGATGAATACATCCTGAAGTTTTATCAAATAGAACAAAATGGAAACGGCGCCTTCTCAAGGATAGGCTTGGGCGGTCTACGCGTACGACCCACAGTCGATTATTGGTGAATCAGCGCAACTTCTCATAGGATGCCGTACACTTGCCCTGCGGTGAGACGGAGCGAGAAGGGACGTGGGACGATCGGCCAGGTCGACGAAACGGTCACTGACTTCGGCCCGGCCGATACTCATGTGCTGTGCCACACTCTGCTGTGGCCTCGTCTCGAACCCGGCTCAATCGGAAGGAGGCTCGATCTCGGCATTGATCTTCGGCAGCCTCGATGCCGGAGCATCCTCCTTCATCACGGTGGGCACGAAGATCACGTTCGACGGGCGCGATCGGGACGGTTTCGCCATCCTCGCAAGCGGGGGAGCGGGAGCGAGGGTCGAGCGTGGTCCCTCGATACGGGGCATCGCCACGAGTCAGACGCGCCTGACGGCGCTCGGAGCAGTGCTCGCCGGATACCAATGGTTCCACGATTGGGGCGTCGTCGCCGCTTTCGCAGGGCCTGAGGGAAGCATCGAGGTGGAGCAGAGTATCCTCGGCACAATGGTGCTGCCCGACCGCTACGGCATCAGACTGCACGGGGAAGTCTGGGCGCGGCCGACAGCGGAATCCCTCCTCACCGCCACCGCGATCCTCGGCTCGACGCGCCAGAGCGCCTGGGGCCGCCTTGCCTGGGGTTACGACGTGCTCGGTGCCTATCTCGGCCCGGAGGCTGCGCTCTACGCGGACGGGACCGGCTATTCCAAGCTCGGGATCGGCGTCCACGTCACCGACTTTCGCATCGGCGACGTGAGCTTCCGCGCCTCGCTTGGCTACCAGACCGAAACCGGTGGCGGGGGAAGCCCCTACGTCACCCTCAGTGTCTGGCAGCCCTGGTGAGATTCAGGACGGGGCGGAACGCATCTCCGCGCCGGCCAGGAAGCGGGCCGTGTCCGTCGTGATCTCCTCCCTTCGCCGCTCGCCCAATCCGTCGAGGGTACGATAGGGCATGGCCATCCTCGGGTTCCCCGCCAGACGATCCGCATTCTCGATGAGGAAGTTCCAGTAAAGGTAGTTGAACGGGCAGGCACTCTCGCCGGACTTGGCAGCGACGTCGTAGGTGCAGCCCCGGCAATAATCCGACATGCGGTTGATGTATGCGCCCGAGGCCGCATACGGTTTCGAGCCCATGACGCCGCCATCCGCCCACAGGACCATACCGTGGACGTTGGGCAACTCCACCCATTCGTAGGCGTCGGCATAGACGACGAGATACCATTCCTCCACCTGAGCCGGTTCGAGCCCGGCCAGCAGAGCGAAATTGCCCGTCACCATCAGCCGCTGGATGTGATGGGCATAGGCATGGGCCCGCGTATCGGCGACGCATTGCGCGAGGCAGTTCATGCGCGTCTCGCCCGACCAGTAGAACCACGGCAGGTCGCGCTTGGCGGCGAGAGCGTTGGTCTCGGCATAGGCCGGCATCCTGGCCCAGTAGAGTCCCCGGACGTATTCGCGCCATCCGAGGATCTGGCGGATGAAGCCCTCGACGCAGTTGAGCGGCGCCGCCCCTTCGTCATAGGCGCGGGCAGCCGCCCGGCAGACCTCCTCCGCCGTGAGCAGGCCCGCATTGAGCGCCGGTGAGAGAAGAGCATGGTAGAGGAAGGGGGCGCCCGTCTTCATCGCATCCTGGTAATCGCCGAAATGCGGCAGGCACTCGTCCAGGAAATGCTTCAGGGCGGTGAGGGCGTCGGCGCGGGTCACCGGCCAGCGGAATGCGTCGAGATCGCCGAAATGGTCGGCGAAACGGTCTGATACCAGAGCGATGACTTCCGACGTGATCGCGTCGGGCACGAAGCCGGGGCGTTCCGGGGAGCGGTGCCCGCGCGGCAGCTTCTTGCGGTTGTCGTGATCGAAGTTCCACTGGCCGCCCACCGGCTCGCCGTCCTTCATCAGCAGGCCGGTACGCTTCCTCATGCCGCGATAGAACGTCTCCATCCGCAAGGCGTGCCGCCCCTCGGCCCAGCGCGCGAAATCCGCGCGCGGGTAGAGAAAGCGGTTGTCGTCGCGTATGTCCACGGGCGCCGGCAGGTCATCGCGCCACCCCTGCATCATCTCCCAGACGCGCCACTCGCCGGGCTCGGTGACGACAATCTTGTCGGGCTCGTGCCGCTCGACCGCTCGCCGGAGTTCGCCGGTGAACGAGCCGGTATTGCCCGGCGCGTCGAGGCGCACGTAGTCGACAGTGACACCTTCGGCCTCCAGATCGGCCGCGAAATGGCGCATGGCGGCGAACAGGTAGGCGATCTTCTGCTTGTGGTGGCGGACATAGGTGGCCTCCTCCCGCACCTCGACCATGAGCACGACGTCGGATTGCGGGTCGAGATCGGTGAGGGAGGAGACGCGTCGGTGAAGCTGGTCGCCGAGGACGAAGCGGAGGGTGCGCAGCGACGTCACCCCTTCGTCCGCAGCGTCGAGCGGCCGCCATCCGCGCCGATGACCTGCCCGGTGATCCAGCCGGCTTCCGCCGAGACGAGGAAGGCGGCCAGCGCGCCTATATCCTCGGGTGTGCCGAGCCGCTGGAGTGCGTGCATGGACGCGATTCCCGACGCCAGCGTCTCGTTGCCGGTGATGGCAGCGGCGAGCGGCGTGCGCGTCAGCGAGGGCG
Organism: Methylobacterium sp. Leaf106; assembly: GCF_001422895.1. Taxonomy (NCBI): domain Bacteria; kingdom Pseudomonadati; phylum Pseudomonadota; class Alphaproteobacteria; order Hyphomicrobiales; family Methylobacteriaceae; genus Methylobacterium; species Methylobacterium sp. Leaf106. The sequence continues at coordinate 232,756 of NZ_LMNB01000023.1, read as the reverse complement.
CGACCACGTTGATCCGAATATGAGGGCTGAGCTCGGCGGCGAGGGACAGTGCGAGTCCTTCCACGGCGCCCTTTGCCATGGCGACGGAGGCGTGGGCAGCAAATCCCTGCGCCACCGCCACGGTGGAGAACAGGACGACGCCCGCCCCCGCCTCGCCCGCCCTCGCCTTGAGCGCCGGCGCCGCGGCCTGGAGGGCCAGGAGAGCGCCAAGCGCGTTGAGCTTGAAATCCATCACCACGTCGTCGGCGGTCAGCTTCGCCAGCGGCTTCAGGTTGATGGTGCCGACCGCGTAGACGAGCCCGGCCAGGGTGTCGCCCGCCTCCTGCGTGACGATCGCGAAATGGGCGGGGTCCGTGACGTCGCCTGCGGTGAAGGTGGTCTCACCGAGGTCGGCGGCGACTTCCTCGAGCCGCCCGGCATCGCGCGCCGCGAGATGCAGCGGGATCCCGCGCTTGCGCAGGGCCCGCGCCGTGGCCATGCCGATACCGCCGGTTCCGCCGTAGATCACAACCCGATTCATGACCGCTCCCATTCCGTGCCGGATCGGTTAGGTAAGGCGGACGGCGCGACCGTGGAGCCCGCAGGGCACCATCCGTAGAGTCGCACGCCGCGCATCCGCTCCCGGGGTTCTTCATGAAGTTTGCCTTCGCCGGCATCGATTTCCTCGGCGGCGTGTTCGAAGCGCTGGTGGATGCCGGATGGACGCCGATCAAGCTGTTCACCCGGCCCTGCGATGGGCTCTACGACCACAACGAGGCGGTCGTGGCCCAGAGCCGCCGTCACCGCATCCCGATGCAGCTCTCGCGGATCAAGCTCGCGGATCTCGACGCCCTGGCGCAGATCCACGGGACGGACTGGGCTCTCGTGGTGGCCGGTTACCCCTGGCTCATCCGGGGCTGGCGCAACCGGGCCGGCTACGCCCTGAACTTCCATCCCTCGCCCCTGCCGGTCGGGCGCGGCCCCTACCCCCTGTTCAAGGCGATCACCGACGCACGCGCCGACTGGGGCGTGACCGCGCACGTGCTGGCCGAGGAGGGGTTCGACACGGGTGACATCCTCGCGCAGGAGACGTTCGCCATGGCGCCGCAGGAGACCCACGAGACCCTGCTCGCCAAATGCCAGATCGCAGCCCGGCGGCTGGCCTCGGGACCGATCGCGCGCGACCTGCCGACTCGCTGGCGGGCGGCCCAGCCCCAGGGCGAAGGCTCCTACTGGCCCCGCGTGACGGATGCGGACAGGACCCTCGATTTCCGCACGGACGTGGAGGCGATTCTGCGGCGCATGCGGGCCTTCGGCACCATCGAGACCATCGTACAGTTGGGCGACAACCGTGTCTTCGTCGCGGCGGCGGAAGGCTGGCGCGAGCCGCACCGCCACTCGCCGGGAACGATCGTCCACCGCTACCGCCGCCACATCGTCGTCGCCGCTCGCGACGGCTTCATCCAGATCACCCGCTGGAGCCCGGTCGCCGTGGCGGATGCCGGGCAACTCGGGCGGTAGGACAAGCCTCCCATGCCGCGCATGCGCAAGAAGGCGGATCTGCCCACCAAGGTCTGCGCCACCTGCGGCAAGCCCTTCGCTTGGCGCAAGAAATGGGAACGGGTCTGGGACGAGGTCCGCTACTGCTCCGACCGGTGCCGGAACGAGGCGAAGCGGCCGGGCAAGGCCTCCTGATCACAAGGCCTCCTGATCACAAGGCCTCCTGATCAGGCGCGGGCGGCAGCGATCAGGGCGGCCTGCGTATCGATATCGAGGGCGACGGCCGCATCCATCTCCAGTTCCACGACATCCGTCCGCGCTGCCAGGATCCGGCCGGCGCCCTGATCCCCGGTGAGCGACGCCAGATCGGACGCGAGGAGCGCGCGATTGAGGAGAACCGGGTTTCCGCGCGATCCGCGATGGACCGGGACGATGGCGGCCGGCGCCGGGTCGGCGGCCAGGAAGGCCTCGACCAGGGACGCGAGGTGGCTGGGTCGGATACGCGGCATGTCCCCGAGCATCACGATGATGCGGGCGGTCTCCGGCAAGGCGTCGAGCCCGCATCGCAGGGAGGTGGACAGACCTTCTGCATGGGCCGGGTTGTCGACGATCCGCAGGTCGAGGCCCGCCAGCGCCTGCCGGACCGCAGCGCCATGCGAGCCGAGAATCACCGCCACGGGACCGAGATTCGCCGCGATCGCAATCTCGGCCGCGTGGCGGACGAGCGGCCGGCCATCGAGGAGTGCGAGCATCTTCGCGGCCGAACCGAAGCGCGTTCCCCGTCCGGCGGCGAGGAGGACGATGCCGACGGCGTCAGGCATCCTCCGGCGTGCTTTCTTCCGACGGACCCTGTCGCCCCGATCTCGGCTGGGGCCGGGACACGATCTCCATGAGCAGGCCACCGACGCCGAGCCCGACGATGTCGGCGCGGCTCACCACGAGGCCGGCGAGCAGGCGATGGAGAACCCAGTCGAACCCATTCTCGGCGGGCGAGCGCGCGCAGCCCGGAGCGCCGATCACCGGAACCTCGCCGCGACGGCCGACGAGGAGCAGGTTGCCGGGATCGACGGGCATGCCGAAATGCTCCACCTCCCCGCCCGCCGCCTCGATGCCGGCGGGGATGACGTCGCGCCGGTCGGCGATGGCCGAGGCGCCGAACACCACGACGAGATCGCATCCGTCGCGGTCGATGGCCTCGCGGATGGCGGTCGCCACCGCACCGGCCTCGTGCGAGACCCGAAGGTCGGAGGCGATCCCCGCCCCGGTCGGCCCGAGCCGGCGTTCCAGGTTGCGGAGGGTCTTGGCGACGGTGGCCTCCTTGAGCCCCGGCAGCAGGGTGGAGACGACACCCACCCGGAAGCGGCGATAGGGCATGACCGTGAGGGGCGCCGGCGTCGCGATCCCGCAGGCGCGGTCGAGGGCGGAGCCGGACACCGCATAGGGAATGATCTTCACCGTCGCCACCATCTCGCCCGGACTCACCGGTCGGAACGGCGGCAGGGTCGCGAGCGTGATGGCCTCGTCCACCGCGTTCACCGCGTCGACGACAGGACGGTCGATCATCAGAATGCCCGCCACCTCCGCCTGGAGGTTGCAGCGCCCGGTGAAGGCGGGGCCGGTGGAAAGACCCGACCCCGCCACCCGAGCGGCGAGACGGGCGGCGGCCTCGTCCTCGCCGACATCGCCCGTCTCCAGGGTCACCGCCACCACGCTGTCGAGGCCGGCCTCGGCGAGACGACGCGCGTCGTCGCCCTGGATCGGCCGCCCCTTGCGGACGATCACGTCATCGGCCCGCAGGGTATGGGCGGCGATGAGCCCCGCGGCCCGCGTGATCGCGACCGAACCGAACTTCACGCGGGGCCTCCGCCTCTGACGGCACGCGGACCGCCGCCGCGCAGGGCGGACACGATCTGCGCCAAGATGGAGACCGCGATCTCGGCCGGGCTCACGGCGCCGATGTCGAGGCCGATCGGCGCCTCGATCCGCGCGATCTGCTCGGGCGAGAGCCCGGCCTGCGACAGGCGTTCGACCCGTGCGGCATGGGTCTTCCGCGAGCCGAGGGCGCCCACATAGAAACATTCGGCCCTCAGGGCCGCGATCAGCGCGGGATCGTCGATCTTCGGATCGTGGGTCAGGGCCGCGACGGCGCAATAGCGGTCGAGGGGCGGCACGGGACCGGCCAGGGCCTCGTCGGGCCAGAGGGGCAGGAGGGGAACCTCCGGAAAGCGCTCGGGCGTGGCGAAGGCGGTCCGCGGGTCGATGACGCTCACGGACAGGTCGACCGCCGTCGCCATCGGGCAGAGCGCCTGGCTGATATGCACCGCCCCGATCAGCACGAGCCGTACGGCGGGCACCTGCACGGTGAGGAAGAACTGCCGCCCCTCCACCTCGACGAGGCCGCTCTTTCCGGAGGCGAGGCGTCGCGCCAGGATGTCGGCCAGGGGGTCGGCCGGGATCTCTGCCTCGCGGACCACGCGCTGGCTGCCGTCGTCGAGGTCGGTGACGAGCATCGCGGCGCGGCGCGCGGCACGCTCGACGTTGAGGGCATGGAGGGAATCGAGCTTCATGGCGCCGCTTCAGTCGATGCGTTCGACGAAGACGCGGATGCGCCCGCCGCAGGAGAGACCGACCCGCCAGGCGGTCTCATCGGCGACGCCGAACTCGATCACCCGGGGTCGTCCGTCGGCGATGGCGTCCAGCGCTTCCGTGATGACCGCCCCCTCGACGCAGCCGCCCGAGACCGAACCGAGGAAGTTGCCACCCTCGTCGACGACGAGGTGGCTGCCCACCGGGCGAGGCGCGGAGCCCCAGGTCTCGACCACGGTGGCGAGCGCCACGCCCCGCCCGCTACGGCGCCACGCCTCGGCCGCGTGGAGGATGTCTGTTTCGGTGGAGAGCATGGGACACTCCGCGCGCTGCGCGTCCAGGGCATGACGGCACTCACGCAACGCCGCCTCGGGGAGATAGGCTCCGGCACCCTCGGTGCAATGCGCAAGCGAAGCCAGTGCCATCCCCGGTCCCCGAAGCGTGCCGACCGGCACACAGGCATCGCCCACTGGATCGCCCCGTGGAAGGACGGACCATCTCGATCGGGCCGCGCCAATTGCGCCAGGCTGCGCTAAAGAGGCTGGATCGGCCTCGTGCCGACCATCCGGACCTCGCACCATGAGACGCATCTTACCCGCGGCCGCCGCACCGTTCTTCGCCGCGCTGGCCTTCGTCGCATCCGGCGCCGCCGCACAGAGTCCGGCCCAGGCACCGGTCCGGATCGGCCTCTCGCTCCCTCTCACCGGGCCGGATGCCGCCTTCGGACAGGGGCTCCGGGCGGGAGCCGAACAGGCAGTGGCGGATCTCAACCGCGCAGCCGGCCCAAAAGGGCTCAAGCTCGCCCTCGTGGTGGCCGACGATGCCGGCGACGGCAAGCAGGGGCTCGCGGTCGCGCGCAAGTTCATCGCCGATCGGGTCCCCCTCGTCGTCGGGCCGTTCAACGCCACCGTGGCGGCGTCGGTCCTGCCGATCTACGAGGACGCGGGAATCATCGCGGTGACGCCCGGCATCGCCTGGCCTGCCCTGACCACGCGCGGGGCCTGGAACGTCTTCCGTATCGGCGGCAGTGACGCCGAGCAGGGGCCGATCGCGGCCACCTATCTCCTCGCACGTTTCCGCGGGCGGCGGATCGGCTTCGTTCACGACAAGAGCACGTTCGGGCGCGGATTGGTGGACGACGTCGCCCGCATCCTCAAGGCGAACGGGCAGGCCGAGACGGCTTTCGAGAGCCTCAACCGCGGCGACAGGGACCTGTCGTCCCTCGTCGCGCGCCTGAAACGCGCGCAGGTCGAGGTCGTCTATTTCGGCGGCCTCGCGCCGGAAGCCGGCCAGCTGATCCGCTCCCTGCGCGAGGCGGGTCTCGCCATACCCCTCGTCGGCAGCGACGGGCTCCTCGACAAGGACTTCGCCACGGGGGCCGGCCTGGGCGCCGAGGGGACGGTGATGACCCTTCTGCCGGAGCCGCGAAAGCTGCCCGAATCCAAGGGCGTGGCGGCCAGGCCGAGGACGCCGGAGGCCGACATGGTGGCGGCGCAGGGCTATGCGGCGGTGGAGATCCTCAGACAGGCCGTGGAGCAGGCGAAGTCGAGCGAGGGCCGCAAGGTGGCGGATGTCCTGCACGGCGGTGCGCCGCTCAAGACCGCCATCGGCGAGATCGCGTTCGATGCCAACGGCCAGTCCAAGGCACCCGGCTACGTGCTGCAGGTCTGGAGGAAGACGCCGGACGGCCGCATCGACTACGCCGGCAACGCCGTGACGCCCTGATGCAAGGGGCCGGCGTATCGCCGCCGGCTCGGGAAAGCCGTACTCGCCACGGATGCGGCTCGATACCAAGCGGCGCCGATCACGACCTATGGTCGTCCTCGGCGCGTTCGGCGAACACCCGCCACCGCGCAGTCGCGCGGGCGGACGGCGATGAGGTCTCCTTGTCGTCGTCCGGCACGAGCCTGCCGAATCGGGCAGTTGAGTCCCCCGCGACACTGTCGAGGGACCAGGACAGCATGTGATTTTCTGTCGACGCGATAGCGTTCCAGGCGGTAAAAGCTTGCTTACGGGACGCGCGAACATTATGTCGTGCCGACGCTCGCCGGTGTTGCGCATCCGATGGGATCGGACCCGCCGCCCGCAGCGTTTTGCCGAACGGCTATGTTTTTGGTGTCCCGGAATGCCCCGTTCTGGCGTTCCGGCTGGAGAGTGTGGATGGCGAAAGAAGAGTTGATGCAGTTCGACGGTCTCGTGATCGAGATCCTGCCGGACGCACGCTATCGCGTGCAGCTCGACCAGGGCCACGAGATCGTGGCCTACACGGCCGGCAAGATGAAGAAGAACCGCATCAAGACTCTGGCCGGCGACCGTGTCACCGTCGAGATGTCACCGTACGATCTCGAGAAGGGCCGCCTCGTGTTCCGTCACAAGGACGAGCGCTCCTCCGGTCCGCGCCCGCCGATCCGCGGCCAGTTCCGCCGCCGCTGAGCGAGAGCGCTGTCGGATATCTTGTCTGTCCGCTAGGGACCGAGGATCTTCACGAAGGCAGCGCCAGCGCCAAAGAACGCTGCTCCGGCAGCCATGCCGGACAACGCGATCTGCCAGGGCGCGAACATGCGGTCGCGATCCAGCTTCAATGCTTCAGCCGTGAGTTTCTTCTGCTCGGCAACGAATTTCTCACTCGCTTCGCGCGCTCGCCGAATGCCGCCGAGCTGCTCTTCGAGATCGGGCGTCAGCGGGCTTACGGCGTCGGCCATCCGATTACTCCTTCATCACGCGACTACCCGATAAACATCGTCGCAGCACCAGCGCGGATCAAGCCGCGATGGTATGTTCAGCATCTACTTCCCGAACCGCTCGAATTTCGGGAAGCTCCGGGTCATCAGCGTGCCGGCCTCGGCCCGGTGGCCCATCCACTTCTCCAGCAGTGCCGCGTTGGCGAGCCGCTCCTGACCGGCGCTGTCGCGCCAGGGCAGGCCCTCGGCCAGGGTGAAGACGTGGGCGTCGGTGAGCGTGCTCTGGCGGCAGCGCTGCAGGCGCACGCCCTTGCCGCGCGACAGTTCCGGCATTTCCGAGAGCGGGAAGACCAGTAGCAACCGGTCTGCGCTGCAGACGGCGACATGATCGCCGCCGCCGGCAGGCACGAGCAGCATGGCCTGGGCCGGCTCGTCGAGCCCCATGATGCCCTTGCCCTTGCGGGTATTGGCCACCAGCGCGTCGGCGGGGGCGAGGAAGCCGCGCCCATCCGAGCCTGCGATCAGGAGCTTGCCGCCCGGCTGATACGGCAGGGCGGCGACGATCTCGGCGCCGTCGTCGAAATCCACCATCAATCGGATCGGATCACCGAAGCCGCGCCCGCCCGGAAGCTTCGCCGCTTCAAGGGTGAACACCTTGCCATTGGAGGCGAGCACCAGGATCTTGGCCGTGGTCTCGCTGAGGAACGAGATCTTGAGGGCGTCGTCGCCCTTGAAGGCGACGCCCGACAGATCGGCGACATGCCCTTTGAGGGCGCGGATCCAGCCCTTGGCCGAGACGATGACGGTGATCGGCTCGCGCTCCACCATGGCGGAAGTGAAGTCGATCCCGGCGGTATCGGGCGGGTTCTCCAGGGTGGTGCGGCGGGCACCGAGCTTGGTCTCGGGCCCGAAGGCCTTCTTCACGGCGCGGATCTGCTTGGTGATGTCCGACCATTGCATCTTCTCGGAGCTGAGGAGCTCTTCGAGCCCGTCCTTCTCCTTGGTCAGCGTATCGAGTTCGCGCTTGAGTTCCATCTCCTCCAGCTTGCGCAACGAGCGCAGGCGGGTGTCGAGGATGGCGTTGGCCTGGAGTTCGGTGAGTTCGAACCGCTTCATCAGGGACGGTTTCGGTTCGTCCTCCTCGCGGATGATGCGGATCACCTCGTCGAGATCGAGATAGACGATGAGGAGACCGCCGAGGATTTCGAGGCGGCGCTCGATCTGCGCGAGGCGGTGGCGCGAGCGGCGCTGGAGCACGACGCGGCGATGGTCGAGCCATTCGCGCAGGGCCTCGGCCAGCCCGATCACGCGCGGGACGAGACCGCCCACCAGGACGTTCATGTTGAGGGGGATGCGGGCTTCGAGCTCGGTGAGCCGGAACACCGATTCCATCAGGATCACCGGGTCGACGCTGCGCGAGCGCGGCTCCAGCACGACACGGACGTCCTCGGCCGATTCGTCACGCACATCGGCCAGCAGCGGCAGCTTCTTCTCCTGCAGCAGCTCGGCCAGCTTCTCGATGAGCCGGGCCTTGGGAATGCCGTAGGGGATCTCGGTGACGACGATGTTCCAGGTGCCGCGCCCCGTATCCTCCTTCGCCCAGCGCGCCCGCACACGAAAACCGCCGCGCCCGGTGCGGTAGGCCTCGGCGATCGACTCGGCACTGTCGATGAGAATGCCGCCGGTTGGGAAATCCGGCCCCTTCACGAAGGTGAGGAGCTGGGCCGAGGTCGCCTCGCGATGGCCGATGAGGTAGAGCGCCGCGTCGCAGAGTTCGGCCGCGTTGTGCGGCGGGATCGAGGTGGCCATGCCCACCGCGATGCCCTGGGAGCCGTTGGCGAGCAGGTTCGGGAAGGCCGCCGGCAGGACGATGGGCTCGTCCTTCTCGCCATTGTAGGAGGGCCGGAAATCGACCGTGTCTTCGTCGATCCCGTCGAGCAGGAGGCGGGCGACCTCCGTCAGCCGCGCCTCGGTGTAGCGGTATGCGGCGGGGCCATCGCCGTCGATGTTGCCGAAATTGCCCTGGCCATCCACCAGCGGATAGCGCTGCGCGAAGTCCTGGCTGAGACGCACCAGCGCGTCGTAGATCGCCTGGTCGCCGTGGGGATGGAAATCGCCCATCACGTCGCCGACGATCTTCGCGCATTTCTTGAAGGCGGTGTTCGGGTCGAGCCGGAGCAGCCGCATGCCGTAGAGGATGCGGCGATGGACGGGCTTGAGCCCGTCGCGGGCGTCCGGCAGCGCCCGGTTCATGATGGTGGAGAGCGCATAGGCGAGGTAGCGCTCTTCCAGCGCCGACTTCAGCTCGACGCTCTCGATGCCGTCGGATCCCGATGGCGGATCGAAGGGCTGGCCCATGACGAACTCCCGGGCCGGACATGGCCCAAATCAGAACATAACGCGAACGTGACTTAGGCGCTCTGCGTCCCCAACGCAACGAATCGCGCCCGCTCCGCCGGAGGCGCGATGGCGCGCGGCCCCCAGACGTGCTGGTCGAGGAAATACCCCGTCAAGGTAAACCCATTGGCTACATCCCGCTCGTCGGGCGGCATGAAGCCGGTCCGGCCGCCCTCCCGGTCGAGAAGGAAGCCCGGCAGCGCCAGCAACCTGTCCCGGAAGGGCTCCCCGGCCGAGGCGCTGACGGCCCGCCCGGTCCTCGGCGAGACGTAGATCAGCGCGTCGTTGCCCCCCGTGGCGGCGCAGGCGCTGAGGTCGAGTCCGAAGCCGAGCTCGGACAGGATCGCGAGTTCGAACCGCACCATCAGGAGCGGCGCGATCACCCGGTCGTCGAGATGGGCGACGAGGATGCGGGCCGCCTCGTAGACGGCGGGATGGGGATCGCGCTCGGGCAGGAGGCGCAGGAGCGCGGCCATGTGGGTCACGCCGTAAAGGGCGAGGCCGGAGCCCATGAGCCGCGCGGCGGCGGATTCGAGGGGCTCCACCGCGAAGGCCCCCAGGCTCTCGTCGAGGCGCGCCCGCCATGTCAGCCGGACGTGATTGCCGGTCTGCAGCACCGGCTGCATCCGCCGCGAGCGCCCGCCATGGACGAGGCCGAGATGGCGGCCGTGGTCCAGGGTCATCACTTCGAGGACGACGCCGGTCTCGCCTTGCCTGCGCAGCCCCAGCACCACGCCGTCGTCGGTCCATTGCATGCCCCCTCCTTAGAGCGCGGACCGTGCGTTGGAAACGGGCCGGTCCGTCCACTCGAGGGCGTGGATTGCATCGGCATCAGCATTCCCGCAGGGCGTGTTCGACGCTATGCCTCGTGCTCCCCTGGTTCGAGACCCGACGACCATGACCGTCTTACCGCGCGCCCGCACGGACCGTGCAATCTCCCGCCGCGCTGGCGGCGCATGGCTTGGCCTCGTCGCCATCGCGCTCACCGGGTGCGGGCGGCCCGATCCGGCGCCCGCGCCCGGCGCGAGCTTCACCATGCGCGAGCGGGTGGCCGCCCTGGCCCTGCGCCAGAGCGGTTTCGGCTCGATCTCGGTGATCCCGGTCCGGTTCGAGCACAGCCGCATCGCCGGACCGTTCGAGGATGACGGCCGCACCCTCTATTGCGTGTCCGCCCGGATGATGGGCCGCCGCTTCCTCAAGGGCGAGAAGGCCAAGGCCGTCATCCGCGAGGAGGCCGGCAAGCTCAGCATCCTCGAAGATGCCGAGGAGGTCTGCGAGGGCCACAAGACGGAGCCGTTCAAGGAGCTGGAGGCGCTGGGGAACGCGAAGGGTTGAGGACGTCGATCGTTCGAACGGCTTGCCCGGACCGACCGGTGATGCTCCGATACGGTCCATGCCGCATCGTCCGCTCTCGCTCACCCTCGATCTCATCGCCCGCGCCCATCCGATTCCCGTCGCCGACGATGCGAGCGCCCTGCATCTCCTCACCGATCGCGATCTCGCGCCCGGCCTCGACCGGATGCTCCGTGGCAGGCCGAGGCAGGGGAACGGGCTCTGGGTGTTCGGCTACGGCTCGCTGATCTGGCAGCCGGAATTCGCCGTGGCCGAGCGGCGCACCGGCACGGTGCGGGGCTATCACCGGCGCTTCTGCCTGTTGCAGCGGCGCTTTCGCGGGAGCCGCGAGCGGCCGGGACTCGTCCTCGCCCTCGACCGGGGCGGCATCTGCCGGGGAACCGCTTTCAGACTGGAGGGCATCGACCCGGCCGCGACCCTGATGCCGGTGTGGCGCCGCGAGATGCGCGGCGGCGGCTATGAGGGACGCTGGGTCACGGTGGAGACGGGCACCGGCCCGGTCACCGCCCTGACCTTCGTCGTCAACCGCGCCAGCGACCGCTACACCGGCCGCCTCACCGAGGAAGAGATCGCCGACCGGATCGCCACCGGCGCGGGGCATCTCGGCCCGAGCGCGGAATACCTCTTTCGCACGGCGCAGGCCTGCGCCGAGGCCGGCATTCTCGACGACCATCTCTGGCGGCTGCAGCGCCTCGTCGCCGAGCGCCTGGAAGCTGGCCACCGGCAGGAGAAGGAACCCCGCCTCGCGGCGCGTTGACGGAACCGCCCCGCCGAGCATCGCTTTTGCTTGCAGGCGCGGGATAGTCCCGATTCCACCGGGTGCAACGGGGCCGATGCGGCGGCGACGTCCGAAGCATCCATCCCCGCAAGATCGCCGCCCGGAACCGGCGGCCGCACGGGGCGCAGCGGCGGGAGGGCCTCGACCCGTGAGCAATGGTCCCTCCCTCCCCTCCGCAGCGCCGATCCCGCCTGGTCCAAGGGCGCCCTTCGCCGACCTCGCGGGGCCTTCGGCACCGAGTGGCACGCTCCGGGCCGCCATCCGGGCCGCCCATCGTCTTTCCGAATCCGAGTGCCTCGCCCCCCTGATGGCCGCCGCGCGCCGGAACCCGGACGGAAACGCGGCCGCGATGAATCTGGCGAGACACCTCGTCACCACCCTTCGCGCCAAGGGCTCGCGTGCCCCCGTCGAGCAGCTGATGCGCGAGTTCAGCCTGTCGAGCGCGGAGGGGGTCGCCCTGATGTGTCTCGCCGAAGCGCTTTTGCGCATTCCGGATGCGGCGAGCCGGGACGCGTTGATCCGCGACAAGATCGGGCGCGGCGATTGGTGGTCGCATCTCGGCCATGCCACCTCCCTCTTTGCCGGCGCGGCCACATGGGGCTTGGTCCTGACGGGACGGGTCGTGGGCGCGCCGGACGAGCCCGGCCTCGCGGCGGCACTGACACGGGTGGTGCGGCGCGCGGGCGAACCCGCCATCCGAAAAGGCGTCGATCTCGCCATGCGCATGCTCGGCGGCCAGTTCGTCACCGGCCGCAGCATCGCCGAGGCGTTGCGCAACGGCCGACGCAGGGAGGCCATGGGCTTTACCTACTCCTACGACATGCTCGGCGAGGCGGCGATGAATGCCGGGGATGCCGCCCGGTACGCCGAGGATTATGCCGGCGCCATCGCGGCGATCGGCGCGGCATCGGGTGGGCGCGGACCACTCGCCGGGCCGGGCATATCCGTCAAGCTCTCGGCCCTGCATCCACGCTATGAGCGAGCTCAGCGCGGGCGGGTGATGGCCGAGTTGCTGCCGCGATTGGCGGACCTCGCCCTCGCGGCGAGCCGTCACGACATCGGCTTCAACATCGACGCCGAGGAGGCCGACCGCCTCGATCTCTCCCTCGACCTCCTCGAAGCCATGGCGATGGACGAGCGTCTGGCCGGCTGGGACGGGCTCGGCTTCGTCGTCCAGGCCTACCAGAAGCGTGCGCTCCCGGTGGTGGATCACGTCGTCGACCTCGCGCGACGGAGCGGGCACCGCCTCATGGTGCGCCTGGTCAAAGGCGCGTATTGGGATTCGGAGATCAAGCGCGCCCAGGTCGACGGCCTCGACGGCTTCCCGGTCTTCACCCGGAAGGTGCATACCGACGTGTCGTATCTCGCCTGCGCGCGCAGGCTGCTGATGGCCGGTGACGCGGTGTTCCCGCAATTCGCCACCCACAACGCCCGCACGCTGGCCGACATCGTCGCCATGGCGGGGCCGGACTTCCGGCCGGGCGACTACGAGTTCCAGTGCCTGCACGGCATGGGCGAGACGCTCTACGAGGAGGTGGTCGGCGGATCGATCCTGAACCGTCCGTGCCGGATCTACGCCCCGGTGGGCACGCACGAGACCCTGCTCGCCTATCTCGTCCGGCGCTTGCTCGAGAACGGCGCGAATTCCTCCTTCGTCAACCGCATCGCCGACCCCGCCGTCGCGGTGGACGACCTCGTCGCCGACCCGGTGGAGCGGGCGCGCCGGGTCTCGCCACCCGGCTCGGGGCATCCGGGAATCCCCCTGCCGCGCGACCTTTTCGCCGGGAGCCGGCCCAATTCGCGCGGTCTCGATCTCACCGACGAGGACGTGCTCGCGTCCCTCGGCGAGGCCCTGCCGCGCGGCGCGGCGACGCCCTTCCTCTGCCGACCCGTTCCGTCGGAGGGGACAGAAGGCGCGAGGCGGGCCGTGCTCAACCCGGCGGACCGAGACGATGTCGTCGGATACGTGGTGGAGGCGGATGACGGATGCGTCGATGCCGCCATCGCACGGGCCGCCTCGGCGGCTCTTGGCTGGGCCGCGACGGCGCCGTCCCGGCGGGCCGAGATCCTGGCCGATGCGGCCGGCCTGATCGAGACACGGCGCGACGCGTTCCTCGGGCTGCTGGTGCGGGAGGCGGGCAAGTCCCTCGCCAACGCCGCAGCCGAGATCCGCGAGGCGGTGGATTTCCTGCGCTATTACGGGGCGCAGGCGGCGGGCTTCAAAGCCGCGACCCATGTCCCCCTGGGCGTGGTCGCCTGTATCAGCCCGTGGAACTTCCCCCTCGCCATCTTCATCGGGCAGGTCGCGGCGGCCCTCGCGGCGGGCAACGCGGTCCTCGCCAAGCCCGCCGGCGAAACGCCCCTGGTGGCGGGGCTCGCGGTGGAGATCCTGATCGAGGCCGGAATTCCGGAGGGCGTGCTCGGCCTGCTGCTGGGAGAGGGGCGGGTCGGCGCCCGCATCGTGGCCGATCCGCGCATCGACGGTGTCCTGTTCACCGGATCGACCGACGTCGCCAAAGGGATACAGACCGAATTGGCCGGACGCCTCGGCCCTCTGGGGCGACCGATCCCGTTCGTCGCGGAAACCGGCGGCCAGAACGCCCTCGTGGTGGATTCCTCCGCCCCGCCGGAGCAGGTGGTGGCCGATGTGCTGGTGTCGGCCTTCGATTCGGCCGGCCAGCGCTGCTCGGCGCTCCGCGTGCTCTGCCTGCAGGACGAGATCGCCGAGCGCATCCTCACGATGCTGAAGGGGGCGATGGCCGAGCTCACCATCGGCAATCCCGACCAACTCGCCACCGATATCGGGCCGGTCATTAGCGAGGCAGCGCAACAAAGGATCGAGGCGCATGTGGCGCGGATGCGGGAGCGCGGCCATGCCGTAGACCGGCTCCCGCTGCCCGCCTCCTGCGCGGCGGGCCATTTCGTCCCGCCGAGCCTCATCGCCATCGACAGGCTGGACGACCTCCCCGGCGAGGTCTTCGGGCCGATCCTCCACATCCTGCGCTACCGGCGCGACGATCTCGACGGGCTCGCCGCCGCCATCGACGAGACCGGCTACGGCCTGACCTTCGGCGTGCACAGCCGGATCGGCGCCACCGTCGCGCGCCTCCTGGACCGGGTCCGGGCCGGCAACCTCTACGTCAACCGCAACCTCATCGGGGCCGTGGTCGGCGTGCAGCCCTTCGGCGGCGAGGGCCTGTCGGGGACCGGGCCGAAGGCCGGCGGCCCGCTCTACCTCCGCCGCCTCCTGTCCTCGGCGCCCGTGGAGACCGGCCTCGTCCGGCGCCCCGCCGCGATGCCCGAGGCGCTGGCGTCCCTGCGCGACGCCCTGTCCGCGGCGGGCAGGGAGAGGGAGGCGGCGCGCTGCGACGCCTATGCCGAACGGAGCCTCCTCGGGCTCGACATCGCCCTGCCCGGCCCGGTGGGCGAGAGCAACCGCTACAGCCTGCATCCGCGCGGCACGGTCCTGTGCCTGCCGGCCAGCGAGACCGGGCTGTTCGCACAGATCGCGGCATGCCTCGCCACCGGCAACACGATCCGCCTCGTCCCGCCCGCCGGCCTGCGACCCATGCTCGACCTCCTGCCCCGTGCGGTCCGGGGTACGATCGACATCGCCGATGGGCCGGACGCCATGGGCTGCGCGGCGATCCTGGTGGAGGGCGGAGCGGAGGCGACCCTCACGGCGGCGCGGAGAGCCGCCGCCCTGCCGGGCGCCATCATCCCGGTCCTCGCCGTGTCGCCGGACGGATTGGAGAAGGGAGTCGAGGATTACTCCCTCGAATGGCTGCTCCGGGAGCGCAGCGTCAGCACCAACACCGCAGCGGCAGGCGGCAATGCCGCCCTAATGACACTCGGCGAGGATAGCGATGCGATCGCGATCCCACCCGCCACCTCATCCTGAAGTGCCGACGCACAGCGAAGTCCTCCAAGGAGACGTCCAGTTCGCACAGCGGGTTCTGGATCCCTCCTTCGAGGCCGCTACGCGGCGCCTCAGGATGAGGTCGTGGGGTGGAAGAGGAAAATCGTCACGCCTTCCCGCGTCGACAGCGGCGACCCCGCTCAGACGGAAAAGGTCGCGGCCTGACCGTGGAACAGGCCGGCCTCGTCCACGAGCTGCCAGACGATGGCGTCTCGGATCGGGAAGCGGGTTCCGTCCTTGCGGATGCGGATGCCGGCATAGTTGTCGACGAACCCGTGGCGGGTGACCGCGTCGAGGAGGCGCTGCCGCTCGGCCCGCTCCGGGGCCTCGGCCGAGAAGCGGGAGGGCAGGCCGATGAGCTCGGTCTTCTCGTAGCCGAAGACGCGCAGGGCGGTCAGGTTCGCATAGATGAAACGCGGGTCCTCCCCTCCGTCATGGGCGAGAACCGCGAAGGGGGCGTCGGCATCGAGCCAGGCCGCATCGCGCCCCGGCTCCGGCACCAGCGGCCGGCCGACGGCACGGTGGAAACTCCCGGTCAGGAGCGCGTAAAAACCGGGATCGTCGGAGATATCCACGTCAGGCACTTGTGTCAGCGCGAGGCCGAAGGCCGCTCGAACCGGGCATAGGCGGCCAGGGCGAGGTAAGCGACGAGGCTGCCGAACGCCGCGGCGACCGCCTTGACCAGGAAATCGGACATCCGGGCATGGCGGGTCGGCGACAATTCCTGGCCGAATTCGAGGATGCCGGCCACCGCCATTCCGGTCACGAGCCCGAGATACCAGCGCTTGGGATAGGCCAGGATCAACAGGAAGCCGAACAGGGCGTAGGCGCTCATCCGCTCGACATTCGCCGAGGCGACGACCGGCCGGAGCCCGATCGGCGACAGCGTCACGAAGACCAGGATCGCGAGGATGACGAAGACCGACAGGCGCAAGAGAGTTCTCGTCATCGAAGCGTGCCACCGAACCGCGACGCCAGTTCGCGTCATGCCGGGACTTGTCGGGCAAGCACCGGGTCCAGCCTGATCTCGACCATGCTGAAGGTCTAATTAAGACGCGGTTACGCGACAGATGTTTCCCGCCGCGTCTGTCCGACCGGCACGCCGGCGCGCATGGCCGCTACGGAGCGTCAGTGCTGCTCCGCGCGCGCCTTGTCGGCGAAGTCGTTCACGGCAGCCAAGGCTTGGTCGAACCGCTTCTCGCTGTCCGCGAAGCGCAGGAATCCCACGCGTTCCACCAGGATTTCCGGCGGAGTCGGCTGCGTCGCGAAGAGCGTCATCACCTCGTCCATAAAGTCGCCGAGGGGCAGGTAACCCTCCCGCGTCGACTGGCCGGGTGTGAGTTCCGTCTGCACGGCGGGTGGCACGAGTTCGATGACCTCGACCCTGCCCTTCAGGGCGTCCCGCAGGCTGATCGTATAGGAATGGATCGCTGCCTTCGTCGCAGAATAGGTCGGTGTCGAGACCAGCGGCACGAAGGCGAGGCCCGATGAGACGTTGATGACCGCCGCGTCCGGCCGGGCCGCGAGGTGATCGATCAGCGCGTTGGTGAGGCGGATCGGCCCCAGCAGGTTGGTGGTCACCATCGCCTCGGCATCCGCGAGATCGCGGGACCGGGTGAGATCCTCGAACTGCATGATCCCGGCATTGTTGATCAGGACATTCAGGTCGGGATGCTCGGCGATCACCGTCGCCGCGAAGGCGTCGATCCCGGCCTTGTCCTCCACATCGAGGACATAGCCGACCATGCCGGGATTGGCCTCCGTGACCGCATCGAGCCGATCGCGGCGGCGGCCGGCGATGATTACCGTGTTGCCCCGGGCCTGGAACCGCTCCGCCAGTTCTCGGCCGATCCCCGATGCGCCGCCGGTGATGAGAATGGTGTTGCCGCTCGTCTTCATGGGACATCCCTCCTGATTGTCCCAAACAGATGCCGCGCCTACTCTCCGATGGGTAGAAGGCACCAAAAAGATTTGTACTCACCAAAAGGAGAGCGTGAGATGCCGGCTCCGCACCCACCCGCCGATGCGGATCCGCGCGTCGAGGCTCTGGTCCACGACCTCATCGGCCGCGTCGCCGACAAATGGACGATGCTGATCCTCGAAATCCTGGAGGAAAAGGGCGAGCTTCGCTTCACCGAACTGAGCCGAGCGATCGGCACGATCAGCCAGAAGATGCTGACCCAGACGCTGCGCCACATGGAGCGGGACGGGTTGGTGATCCGCACCGTGCATCCGGTGGTGCCGCCCAAGGTCGAGTACCGGCTGACGGAACTCGGCCAGAGCCTCGGCGCCGCCTTCTGCGGCGTGTGGATCTGGGCCGAGCAGAACCTCGCGACGGTGGAGACGGCGCGCGAGACGTTCGACGGGCCCCTCCCCTCGGGAGGCTGAACCCGTCAGTTCACTTCGACCTGCACCACACCGGGCACAGCGCGGAGGGCACCCGCGATCTGCGGCGTCGCCTGATAGCGGCCGGGGAGCTTGACCTCGACCTCCCGGTCACCACCGTCGAGGAGGAGGATCAGCGAGACCTCGCCCTCGCCGCGCACCTGCAGGCGCTGCTGGACGCTGACGATGGGGCGCTCGTCGCGGAGATAGACGCGCATGCCCTTCTGGTACCGGGCCACCGCCTCGTCGAGGGGCTCGGCGGTGACGATGCGCGCGCGCACGTCCTCGCCTTCGAGATTGGCCTGGATCTGCAGCACGAGGGGACGGCCCGGCTCCAGGATCTCGCGGTACTGGCCGAGGCCCTCCTGGAAGATGATCGCCTCGAAATGCCCGGTCTGGTCCGAGAGGGTGACGATGCCGAGCTTGTTGCCGGACTTGGTGCGGCGCTCAGACCGGTCGAGGACGGAGGCGGCGACCTTGCCGACGCTGGACGTGCCGGCGCGGACCGAGCGGCAGAACTCGGCCCAGCTCTGGACGCGGAGTTTCTCCAGCAGGCCGGCATATTCGTCGAGGGGATGGCCGGAGAGGAAGAAGCCGATGGCCTCGTATTCCTTCTTCAGCTTCTCGGCCATGGGCCAGGGCTCGTAGGCGGGCACGCGCAGGGTCACGTCGGCCGACGCGATGCCGCCGAACATGTCAACGATGCCCGTATTGGCCGCCTCCGCCGCCCCTTGCGCCAGCTTCATCATCGGCTCGACGGCGGCGCAGGCCCGCGCCCTGTCGATCTCGATGCAATCCATGGCGCCGGCCGCCACGAGGTTCTCCAGGGTACGCTTGTTGATGAGGCGCGGGTTGAGCCGGCGTGCGAGGCAGGCGAGATCCTTGAACGGCGTGTCGCCGCGCGCCTCCACCACGGCCTCGACGGCGGCCCGGCCCACGCCCTTGATCGCGGCGAGCGCATAGCCGATCCGCCCGTCATGGACCTCGAAATTGACGCCCGATGTGTTGATCGAGGGCGGGTCCACCGGGATGCCGAGGCGCTGGGCGTCCTGGCGGAACTCGGCGAGCTTGTCGGTGACGTCGATGTCGAGCTGCATCGCGGCGGCCAGGAACTCCACCGGGTAGTTCGCCTTGAGATAGGCGGTCTGGTAGGTCAGCAGGGCGTAGGCGGCGGCGTGTGACTTGTTGAAGCCGTAATCGGCGAACTTGGCGAGCAAGTCGAAGATCTCGTTGGCCTTCGCCTCTGTGAGCCCGCCCGCGACGGAGCCCTTCACGAAACGGTCGCGCTGGGCGTCCATCTCGGCCTTGATCTTCTTGCCCATGGCGCGGCGGAGCATGTCGGCGTCGCCGAGCGAGTAGCCGGCCAGAAGCTTGGCCACCTCCATCACCTGCTCCTGGTAGACGATGATGCCGAAGGTCTCCTTGAGGATCGGCTCCAGCTTCTCGTGCGGGTACCAGCTCGCCTCGTTGCCGGCATCGCGGCCGAGCTTGCGCTCGCAATAGACCGGGATGTTGGCCATGGGGCCGGGGCGGTAGAGCGCCACGAGGGCGATGATGTCCTCGAACCGGTCGGCCTGCATCTCGACCAGCGCCTTGCGCATGCCGGCGGATTCCACCTGGAACACGCCCACCGTCTCGCCGCGCTTCATCGGCGCGTAGGTCTTGGGATCGTCCAGCGGCAGCGAGGCGAGATCGACGATGATGCCGCGCTGCGCCAGGAGGTCGGTGCAGCAGCGCAGCATGGTCAGGGTCTTGAGGCCGAGGAAGTCGAACTTCACGAGGCCCGCCGCCTCGACCCATTTCATGTTGAACTGGGTCACCCGCATCCCGGTCTTCGGGTCGCGGTAGAGCGGTACGAGCTGTTCCAACGGCCGGTCGCCGATGACCACGCCCGCCGCGTGGGTCGAGGCGTGGCGGTGCAGGCCCTCGAGCTTCTTGGCGATCTGCATGAGGCGCGCGACGACGGGCTCCTCCTCCATCGCCGCCTGGAGCTTCGGCTCCCCCTCGATGGCCTGGACCAGGGTGACGGGGTTGGCCGGGTTCTGCGGCACCAGCTTCGTCAGCTTGTCGACCTGCCCGTAGGGCATCTCCAGCACGCGGCCGACGTCGCGCAGCACACCGCGCGCCTGCAGCGTACCGAAGGTGATGATCTGCGCGACCTGCTCGTGGCCGTAGCGTTCCTGCACGTACTGGATCACGCGCTCACGGCCGTCGACGCAGAAGTCGATGTCGAAATCCGGCATCGAGACGCGTTCGGGGTTGAGGAAGCGCTCGAACAGCAGGCCGAACCGCAGCGGATCGAGATCGGTGATGAGGAGCGCGTAGGCCACTAGCGAGCCGGCACCCGAACCACGGCCCGGCCCCACCGGGATGTCGTGGTCCTTGGCCCATTTGATGAAGTCCGACACGATGAGGAAGTAGCCGGGGAACTTCATCTTCACGATGACGTCGAGCTCGAAGGCGAGACGATCGCGATAGACCTGTTCGGTCATGCCCTCGCAGGGGCCGTGCTGGGCCAGACGCAGTTCGAGGCCGGCCTCGGCCTGACGGCGGAGCTCGGACGGCTCGTCGAGGGCGATCTCCGCCGCGACATCCGGCGAGACCGTCTCCACCGGGAGCGCATCGAGGGCGGCGACGACGCCGAAATTGGGCAGGATCGGCTTGCGAGTGCGCACGCGATAGGCGCAGCGCATGGCGATCTCCACGGTGGCGGACAGGGCATCCGGCAGGTCGTGGAACAGCTTGGCCATCTCGGCCCGGGTCTTGAAGCCGTGGCGCGGGGTGAGCTTGCGGCGGCGTTCGTCCGAGACGAGGCGTCCCTCGGCGATGGCGAGCAGCGCGTCGTGGGCGTCGTAATCGTCGGGCTTGGCGAAGAACGGCTCGTTGGTGGCCACGATCGAGAGGCCGCTGGAATCGGCGAGCCTCAGCAATTCGCGCTCGACCATGCGCTCGTCGTCGAGTCCGTGGCGCAGGATCTCCACGTAGAGCCGGTCCTCGCCGAACGCTCCCTTCAGCTGCTCGAGGCGGGCGGCGGCGAGTTCGACGCGTCCGCCGCGCAGGGCTGTGTCGAGGGGGCCGGCGGTGCCGCCGGTGAGCGCGATGAGGCCGCCCGCATTCTCCGCCAGGGCTTCCACGGTGAGCCGGGGCGCATCCCCCAGGGGGCCGTCGAAATAGGCGCGGCTCGCGAGACGCAGGAGGTTGCCGTAGCCGGCCTCGCTCTGGGCCAGCACCACGACGTTGGAGGTGACGATCTGCGACAGCCGCGCCATCGGGTCCGGCGCCTCGAAGGCCACGGAGAGCTGCATGCCGGCGATGGGCTGAATGCCCGTTCCGGCGGCCTTCTCGGAGAATTCCAGCGCCCCGAACAGGTTGTTGGTGTCGGTTAGCGCCAGGGCCGGCTGCCGGTCGGCGGCCGCCGCCTTGACGATGTCGGCGACCTTCAGTGCCCCTTCTAGGAGCGAGAAGGACGAGTGGACGTGGAGGTGGACGAAACCGGGATCTTTGAGGATGCGCGCCATGACTCAACCCATCCCGAGTCGCGGTTCACGGTCCATTACCATTACCACGTCCGGCGCAATTGCCTGTGGAAGAGGGCCTTTCGGGTCACAGGCCCCCTCCCCCGCCTTTGCCTATTCGGCCGGGAGCGCCAGGCGCTTCGGCCTCGGCTCCTTGCCGCGGGCGGTTTCGTCCAGCGCGTCGGTGAACTGGAGCGCGGCGAGCTGAGCGTAGAGCGCTCCCTGCGCAAGCAGGCTCTCATGCGTTCCGGTCTCGACAATCCTGCCGCCATCGAGGACGAGGATGCGGTCGGCGGCCCGAATGGTGGCCAGCCGATGGGCGATGACCAGGGTGGTGCGCCCGCGCATGAGGGTATCCAACGCGGTCTGCACCGCGCGCTCGCTCTCGGCGTCCAGCGCCGAGGTCGCCTCGTCGAGGAGCAGGATCGGCGCGTCCTTGAGGATGGCGCGGGCGATGGCGACGCGCTGGCGCTGACCGCCGGACAAGGTGACGCCGCGCTCGCCGACCTGGGTGTGGTAGCCCTGCGGCAGGGCGCGGATGAACCCGTCCGCATGGGCGAGTTCGGCGGCGCGATGGATCTCGGCCTCGCTGGCGAGGGGCCGGCCGTAGCGGATGTTGTCCATCACCGAGCCGGAGAACACGGTGGGGTCCTGCGGGACCAGGGACATGCGCTCGCGCAGCGAATCCGGATCGACGGCGGTGATGTCGACCCCGTCGACGCGGACCACCCCCGATTGCGGATCGTAGAAGCGCAGCAGCGCCTGCAGCACCGTGGTCTTGCCGGCGCCCGAGGGGCCGACGAGAGCGACGCGCTCGCCATGCGCCACCTGGAAGCTGATCCCGTCCAGCGAAGGGTGCTCGGGCCGGGTCGGATAGGTGAGGCGCACCTGCTCGAACGCCACCTCGCCGCGCGGCGGCACCGGCAGCGGCAACGGATCGGCAGGCGCCTGGATCGCCGGCTCGGCGGCCAGGATCTCGCCGAGGCGCTCGGCGGCGCCGGCCGCCTGGGCGAGCTCGCCGTAGACCTCGGAAAGCTGGCCCAGCGCGCTGGCGCCGAACACCGCGTAGAGCACGAATTGCGAGAGCTGGCCCGCCGTCATCGTGCCGGCCAGCACCCCTTGCGCGCCGTACCACATCACCCCGACGACGCTGGCCGAGATCAGGAAGATCGCCACCCCGGTGAGGAGGGCGCGGGCCTGCACCGAATTGCGCGCGGCGGAATACGCATTCTCGGAGGCCTGCCCGAAATGCTCCGCCGTGGCGCGTCCCATGCCGAAGGCCTGCATGGTGCGAATCGCCCCGATGGCTTCGGCCGCATAGGCCGAGGCATCGGCCAGCCGGTCCTGCGCCGCGCGGGAACGCCGCCGCACGCCGCGCCCGGACAGGATGAGCGGGAACACGATGAGGGGAATCGCCACCAGCACCAGGATCGACAGCTTCGGGCTGGTGATGACCATCATCGCCACCGCGCCGACGAACAGGAAGGCGTTGCGCAGGAGAATGGAGATCGAGACTCCGAAGACCGCCTTCACCTGCGTCGCATCGGCGGTGAGCCGCGAGACGATCTCGCCCGATTGCGAGCGGTCGAAGAAGGCCGGATCGAGGATGGTGAGGCGGGCGAAGACCGCGCTGCGCAGGTCCGCGACCACGCGCTCGCCCAGGGTCACCACGGTGTAGTACCGCGCCGCGCTCGACAGGGCGAGGACCGACACCACGCCGATCAGCGCCATGAAATAGGCGTCGATGACGCTGTGGCCCTCCGGCGAGAAGCCGTGATCGATCACCCGCCGGAGCGCGATGGGCACGACCAGAGTCGCGCCGGAAGCCGCCAGCAGCGACAGGAACGCCGCCAGGATGCGGCCGCGATAGACCAGTGCGAACGGAATCAGCGGCTTCAGCGACCCGAGGGGTGCCTTGCCGCGGCCATCGCCGCCGGAAATTTTGTTACGCCCGCGAGCCATCTTGCCTCGTCATCGTCTCAAGAAAATACGCGCCCGGGCGATCTCCCGCGCCCGGACGCTTGTTCGGAGGAAGCACGTGGGGTATAGGCCCGCCTTCATCCGATTGCGCGTGATCTAAGGCCGCGGGCCGCCAGGCGGGCCGGTCGGCGTGGCTATTCAAGGATTTCGTCATGGCAAAGAGTGCGGCCGACAAGGCCAAGGGTACCGAGCATCCCGACTACCATTTCATCAAGGTCGTGATGACCGATGGGTCCGACTACATGACCCGGTCGACCTACGGCAAGGAGGGCGACACCCTCAACCTCGACATCGATCCGAACACGCACCCGGCCTGGACCGGTGGTGAGCAGAAGATGCTCGACCGCGGCGGTCGCGTCTCGCGGTTCAATTCGCGTTTCGGCGCCCTCTCCTTCGGCAAGAAGTGATCTCTGCGGACTGACCGACGCGACCGGCTGGTGGCGTCGGAGGGTTTTCGAAACGCGAAAGGGCGGCGCCGACGAGGCGCCGCCCTTTCGCGTTTCCAGGCATCGAGGCCACGCCGGGCCTCGACGCGCCACATCTTAAAGCGCAGGTCTCAATGCGCCACGCCGAAGGCGCTGCGCAGCAGGCCCTGCTGGGCGGCGACGGGGCTCTCGCGGACGATCGGGGTCGGGTGGTCGTCGGAGATGAGCCCGTCGAGATGCAGGATGCGGGCATGGAGTCGGCGCGAGCGGATGGTGAGGTCCTGAAGACGGGCCGGGAGCGCGCCGAACGTCTCGGCGCGGAAGGCCTCCGGCGTCGCGAGGCGGACGCGGGTCTTCTCCTGAAGCGCTTGGGCGGGGGTGATCTCACCCTCCGACACGGCGCGCTGCACCAGCAGCCAGGAGGCGATCTGCATCAGCCGCGTGGTCAGACGCATGCTCTCGCTGGCATAGGACAGGGTACTGTCGCGCGACAGGAGGCGGGATTCCTCGCGCCCATCTCCATCGAGATAGGCCGCCGCCTCCTCGACCATGGTCATGCCCTCGCGGAACAGAACCCGGAAGGCCTCCGAGTTCACGTAGGTGTCACCGAAGCTGACCCAGTCGCGCTCGTCGCGAAAGGTGACGTTGAACTCGTTCATCCTGCCTCCTGTGCCGCTCTCGGACCGTTGTGTCCCGACCTGGGACACGATCAGTGCGTTCGCGACCAGAGGCGCAACACTAGCGCCGAACGCGCCGCCCCGCGCCGTTGACCGGGGGTTAACGTTAACAAGCGGACATCGTGCCAAACGAGCGGAGTCGCACGGCGCCGGGCATGCGCATGAGCGAGGACGAAAAAAAAGCCGCCCGGGAGGGGCGGCTTTGGTGAAGTCGACAGAGGCATCAAAACAACGGCAGATCGAAACCTGCCCCACATCCGGAAAACCGGAGATGATTCCTTCATAAGCCGAAAAGGTTAATGCACGGCTAACGCCGACCCCGCTCGGACGGCGGCGGGCGCGATGGGAAATGCCCGCGCCAGAATTGACTTCGCCCCCCCTCTCCGTCATAAGCCGCGCCATCGCGTCGCCGCGCCCCACGTGGGCGCTCTTCGCGCTTGCAGACACATTTCAGGGCGAGTGAAGATGTCGGTGGGGCTCCTGCAGCCAGCCGGATCGATCCTCGGCCATCGGAGATCGCGCCATGAAGAGAACTTATCAGCCCAGCAAGCTCGTGCGTAAGCGCCGCCACGGTTTCCGCGCCCGTATGGCCACGGCCGGCGGCCGCAAGGTCATCGCAGCCCGTCGTTCGCACGGCCGCAAGAAGCTCTCGGCCTAAGGCATCCGTGCCTTCGGCGGCACGGAACGCCGAGGCCAGCCCCGCTCAGACCATGACCTCGCCCCTAGGCCGCAGGATCGAACCGGCAGTGTCGACGATCGGACGGCTCAAGCGGCGACCGGACTTCCTCGCTGCTGCGGGGGGGCGACGGTTCCATACTGAGCTCATGAGCGCCCAGGGGCGGCTGCGCGATGCGGCGTCCGGGACGCAACTCGCCGATGCCGCTCCGATCGGGGGGCTGCGAATCGGCTTCACGATCACGAAGCGCGTCGGTCATGCCACCGAGCGCAACCGGATTCGCCGCCGGCTGCGCGATGCCGTGGCCCGTGCCTCGGCGGATCTTCCCGATACCTCTGCGGACATCGTTCTCATCGCGAGACGTCCGGCGCTCCACGCCCCGTTCGAGACGCTGATCGCCGACCTGCGCCGCTCCGTCGGCGCGGTGATCAAGCCCGGCGGGACCAAGGGTCGCGAATCGGCACCCTCCTCGCGGGGCCGGCGCAGGTCCGGAAAGCCCGATGCGGGCAAGCCCGGCTCGGGCTCCGATGGAATCGCATCCTCCAAAACAGCATCACTCGCCCTGACGTCGGCGCGCTCGCCCGCGCGAAACGAGGCGGGGACGATGCCCCCTGCCTCGGGCGACGCTTGCCTTCCCTCCCCTCCTCCGAACACACGCGACGGATCTCTCGATGGGTAATGACAAGACGAACATGATCGTCGCGATCGCCTTGTCGCTGGCGGTGCTGCTCGGTTGGAACTATTTCATCGCCGCCCCGCGCGTGGAGGAGCAGCGTCAGGCCGCGCTCCAGAGCAAGGCGGCGCAGCAGGCGGCCAATCCCAACGGCGCGCCGTCGGCGAGCCCGGCGGAAGGCGGCCCTTCGGCCCCCGTGCCGGGCACCCTGCCGAATGCGCAGACGCCGGCGGAAAGCCGTGAGGCGGCGCTCGCCCGCTCGCCGCGCGTGACCATCGATACCCCGGCGCTCGCCGGTTCGATCGCCCTCAAGGGCGGCCGCGTCGACGACGTCTCGCTCAAGGGCTACCACGAGACCGTGGACGACAAGAGCCCGCGCATCGTGCTGCTCTCGCCCACCGGCAGCGCCAATCCCTATTACGCCGAGTTCGGCTGGGTCGGGCAGAATACCGGCCCCCTCCCCACCGGTGACACGGTGTGGACCGCCGACGAGACCGTGCTGACGCCGACCAAGCCCCTGACGCTGACCTACGACAACGGCGCCGGCCTCGTGTTCCGCCGCGTCATCGCGGTGGACGACAAGTTCATGTTCACGATCCGCGACGAAGTCGAGAACAAGGGCGCGAACGCCGTCACCTTGTATCCCTACGGGCTGGTCTCGCGCTGGGGCAAGCCGACGACGCAGGGCTATTACGTGCTGCACGAGGGCATGATCGGCGTGGTCGGCGCCGACGGCCTGCAGGAATACACCTACGATCACGTCGCCAAGGAGCCGGTGCTCGGCAATGCCAGCACCAAGGGCAAGGCCTGGGCGAACGTGACCGGCGGCTTCGTCGGCATCACCGACAAGTACTGGGCGGCGGCCACCATCCCCGATCAGGCCACGCCCTATACCGGCAGTTTCACCGAGCGCACCGACGGCGCCACCAAGGTCTATCAGGCCAGCGTGCGCGGCGACGGCCGCAACGTCGCGCCGGGCACCACCGTGACGGCGACCCAGCAGCTCTTCGCCGGCGCCAAGGAAGTCAACACGATCAACAACTACCAGAAGGATCTCGGCATCAAGCAGTTCGATCTGATGATCGACTGGGGCTGGTTCCACTTCATCACCAAGCCGATGTTCCGCGCGCTGGACTTCTTCTTCCATCTGTTCGGCAATTTCGGCGTGTCGATCCTGGTGGTGACCTTCTGCCTCAAGCTGCTGTTCCTGCCGATCGCCAACAAGTCGTACCAGTCCATGGCCAAGATGAAGGCCGTGCAGCCGGAGATGGCCTCGATCCGCGAGCGCTACGGCGACGACAAGATGAAGCAGCAACAGGCGATGATGGAGCTGTACAAGAAGGAGAAGATCAACCCCGTCGCCGGCTGCTGGCCGGTGCTGATCCAGATCCCGGTCTTCTTCGCGCTCTACAAGGTCCTGTTCATCACCATCGAGATGCGGCACGCGCCGTTCTTCGGCTGGATCCAGGATCTCGCCGCTCCCGATCCGACCAACATCCTGAACCTGTTCGGGCTCCTGCCCTTCGCCGCCCCGGACTTCATCCATCTCGGCATCTGGCCGATCGTGATGGGCATCACGATGTTCATCCAGATGAAGATGAACCCCGCGCCGCCGGACCCGGTCCAGGCGCAGATCTTCACCTTCATGCCCATCGTGTTCACCTTCATGCTCGGCTCGTTCCCGGCCGGTCTGGTGATCTACTGGGCCTGGAACAACACCCTTTCGGTGATCCAGCAATACGTCATCATGCGCCGCAACGGCGTGAAGGTGGAGTTGTGGGACAACCTCGGCGGGATGTTCAAGAAGAAGCCCGCCGACAAGGGTGCGGTCGCAAAGAGCTGACCCGCTCCGGGGCTGGACACCGCTCCGCAACGACGACTCGATCACGGGTCCTCTCCGTTTCGCGACGGGGAGGACCTTCCTGTTTCCCGCGTGTCGGCGCCTCACGCTGGCGGATGCGCCGCCCACGATCCGGAACCCATCCATGTCCCAAGCCGAAGCCGACGCGGCCCTCCTCGAATCCGGCCGTCTGCTGTTCGCGGGCGTGGCCGACTTCCTGTCCTCCGCGCCCACCGTCGCCGCCCTGCCGCCGATGAAGGGCGTCGAGATCGCCTTCGCCGGCCGCTCGAACGTCGGCAAATCGAGCCTCGTCAACGCACTGACCGGCCGCAACACCCTGGCGCGGACGTCGCACACACCGGGGCGGACGCAGCAGCTCAACTTCTTCGATATCGGCGGGCGCCTGACCCTGGTGGACATGCCGGGCTATGGCTACGCCGCCGTGGAGAAGACCAAGGTCGAGGCCTGGACCGACTTGATCCACGATTACCTGAAGGGCCGCGCCAACCTCGCCCGCGTCTTCATGCTGATCGATTCCCGCCACGGGCTGAAGAGCATCGATACCGACGTGCTCGACGGGCTCGACAAGGCCGCCGTGAGCTACCAGATCGTCCTGACCAAGGGCGATGCCCTGAAGAAGGCAGAGATCGAGGCGCGCATCGCCGGCATCCGCTCGGCCATCGCCAAACGCCCGGCGGCCTACCCCGAAATCCTGCTCACATCGAGCCGCGACGATCGTGGCGTGCCCGAACTGCGCGCCAGCGTTGCCCGTCTCCTGTCCGAGCGCGGTGCATGACCGGCTTCGACCGCGCCCTTCTCGCACTCGGCGCTCTCGCCGGCCTGCTGGGCGTCGCCGCGAGCGCGGCGGCAGCCCATATTCCTGGCACCGACAGCCTGAAGACGGCGGCGCAATTCCTGCTGTTCCACGCGCCCGCCATCATCGCTCTGGTGGCCCTGACCGCAACCGGGATGACTCATCGCCTCACGACCCGAGTCGCCGCCGCCGCCTTGGTGATGGGGCTCGCTCTGTTCTCCGGCGATCTGTCCTTACGGGCGATGCACGGCATTCCGCTCTTTCCCATGGCCGCCCCGGCCGGCGGCGTCATCCTGATGGCCGGCTGGCTCCTGGCCGCACTGGTCGCACTGATCCCGACACGGCGTTCCGAACGCTGACTCTCGGCCTGCAGGAACGATGGTGTACGCTCCCCCGGCCCAATCCGAAGGGAGGATCGTTTGCGCAAACCCTGGATTCTGCTCGCCGCCTGCCTCGCGGCCTTGCCCGCCAGCGCCGCGCCGATCGAGGAGAACGAGCCGCTGGTGATGCGGATCATCTTCGAGGATTGCCTCGGCTACATCCGCCACGGCCGCATGCCGTTCCAGGGGCTCGCGACGCGGCCCGCCTCGCGGGAGGCGATCGACACCATCCCGAGCCGTGCGCCGGACCGGGAGAAGGCCGTGGAGCTTTTGTCGCCGCGCTACGTGGCATCCTGGGGCCAGGACGGGAACGGCCGGCATTGCCTCATCCGTACGATCTGGCAGGCCGAGCCTGACACCCGGCCGGTGCGCCTTGGCGTACCGAGCGATGGCTTCCTGCAACGCGTCGATGCGCGCGCCCGCGCCGAGGGTCTGACGAGCAGCGGTATGGCGGATGCGTTCACGCCGATATCCGTCAGTTCCTGGTCCGAGGGCGAAACCGGCCACGACAGCGGTCCGCTGCGGCCCATCAGCTTCTCGCTCGTGGCCTCTGGCGCCGACGAGGCCCGGGGCCTCGCCGATGCCGGCGTGATCGCCATGGGCGGTCCGCCGCAGGGGCGCCCCTGAAAGCCCGAACCTTGTCCCATGCGGCGGATCGGAATGTCTGATCAGGACGATCGGCGGGCTCGCGTCACGTAGTCGGGTCAGCCCCCCAAAAAAAGAGGCCGCCCCCTACGGCATGACCGGCGGGTGGTAGGTCAGCGTGAAGGCCAGCGCCCAGAGCAGGAACAGCACCACCGGCAGGTGGATGATGAGCTGTAGGAAGCTGAACCCGACGATGTCGCGGGCCTTGAGGCCGAGGATGCCGAGAAGCGGCAGCATCCAGAACGGGTTGATCAGGTTCGGCAACGCCTCGGCGGCGTTGTAGATCATCACCGCCCAGCCGAGATGGACCTGCAGCTCGTTGGCCGCCTGCATGACGTAGGGCGCTTCCAGCAGCCACTTGCCGCCGCCGGACGGCACGAAGAAGCCGAGCACCGCCGAATAGACACCCATGGAGATCGGGAAGCTGCCCGTGGTGTTCAGGGCCACGAACGCGTGGGTGATCACGTCCGAGACCGAGGTACCACCCGCGTTCTTCGCATTGGTCAGCATGGCGCTGATCGCCGCGTAGAGGGGGAACTGGATCAGCACGCCGGCGGTGGCCGGCACCGCTTTGGCGACGGAGGCGAGGAAGTTCCGCGGCCGCCAATGCAGCAGCAGGCCGAGGGTGAGGAAGAGCAGGTTGTAGGTGTTGAGGTTGGAGATCGCTGTGATCCAGGATTGGCGCGCGAATTCCTGGTAGAGCCAGCCGCCGGCGATGATGACGAGAAGCAGGGTCAGGATCGGCGAATGCTCCAGCCATTCCGAAGGCTGCTGCGGCCGGGACTCGTCCGGCTTGTCGCGCGAGACGTCGAGGCCGAGGTCGTCGGCCGTCACGGCGGTGGCGGGCTGGGGCGCCGACACGTAGGCGATGACGATCGAGATCACGAAGAGGATCAGGGCGATCAGCATCGACTGCCAGAGGAAGATCGTCTCGCTGAACGGAATCACGCCGGTGATCGGCAGGAGGCTCGGCGGCAGGCTTTTGGGATTGGCCTGCAACTGCGCGGCCGATGAGCTGAGGCCCATGGCCCAGGTGGCGCCGAGGCCGAGATAGGCGGCCGCCCCCGCGGCCCGGTAGTCCATGCGGAGTTCGGTACGGCGGGCGAGCGCGCGGGCGAGAAGGCCGCCGAAGATCAGGCTGAGGCCCCAGCTCAGGAACGACGACAGCATCGTCGCCGCCGCCACGAAGCCGACCGCACCCCGGCCGGTCTTCGGCACGAGGGCGAGCCGGTCGATCAGCCGCTGAACCGGCGGCGCCGTCGCCACCACGTAGCCGCCGATGGTGACGAAGGCCATCTGCATGGTGAAGGGGATCAGGCTCCAGAATCCGTCGCCGAAGCTCTTGGCCACCGTCATCGCGGGAGCGCCATTGGCCAGCGCCCCGAGGGCCACGATGACCACCGCGATGGCTACGAAGATGAACGCGTCGGGAAACCAGCGCTCGGCCCAGACGGTGAAGCGGATGCCGAGGCGGGACAGGGCACCATCGGTGGCGACTTCGCCAACGGGGCGGCCGGTTCCCGGTTTGGACGGAATCGGATCGCGGGATTCTGGACTAGGTGCCGACATCTGAAATCCCGCCGTGATCCGGCCTGGTCCACCAGGCCGACGCCGTGCATGTTGCCCAAACATGGAGCAGGCTCAAGCCCGGCGTTTTGGCTTGTCACCAAGCAAAGGCGACCGGCACGCCACCCCTTCAATCTTCCTTCAACACTGCACGCTTAGATCGCATCGGCAATTCTTGAGGAACACGAGGCGTGACGAAGCCGGCGAGCCAATCCCCCGTGGAGATCATCCGCGACCGCCGCCCCCGGGCGGATGCGATGTCCCGCGATTTGACCGACGGGACCGGGTCCGACCGTGATGACGGTGGGAGGAAGGCCTACGGCTCGCAACTGGCGTGGCTGTTCGGCATCCTGGCCAGCGTGGCGGCGATTGCCGGCGCCGTCCTCGTCGTTCTGGCTCTGCCGCCCGTGCTCGATTGCCGAAACCGGGCAGCGCAGGGCTTCTTCGTGGGCCAGACCTATGGGGGCTGCGTGGCGAGCGGGTTCTCAGCGCGGTGGAACCTGCTCGAACAGCGGGTGACAATGACGCTGCGCGGCTCGGGTCGCTGATCGACGCCTCGCATACCACGCCGGGCGCTCCGTTCTCTCGAAATAGCTTGAAGACGGCGGTGCCCCCCGGCGGGACGATCCCGCCGGGGC
This sequence comes from Methylobacterium sp. Leaf106, assembly GCF_001422895.1. Taxonomy (NCBI): domain Bacteria; kingdom Pseudomonadati; phylum Pseudomonadota; class Alphaproteobacteria; order Hyphomicrobiales; family Methylobacteriaceae; genus Methylobacterium; species Methylobacterium sp. Leaf106. Next base: position 201,349 of record NZ_LMNB01000023.1, on the reverse strand, counting down.
CGTGAGACAGGCCGCGCCTCAGTTCAGCGTGACGCTCGCCGGGCGCCGCTCCGGCAGGCCGGGATCGTCGCCGATCATCAGGCCGGACGGACCGAGCCGGACCGGCACCGCCTCGCCGTCATGGATGCGGCCCGCGAGCAGCTGCTCGGCCAGCCGATCCTGCACCGCCTTCTGGATCACGCGCTTGAGCGGACGCGCCCCGTAGGCCGGGTCGTAGCCCTTGTCGGCGAGCCAGTCGCGGGCATTGGGCTCCACGTCGAGGGCGATCTTGCGCTCGTCGAGGAGGGTCTGCAGCCGCTTGAGCTGGATATCGACGATCGCCCCCATCTCCGACCGCCGGAGACGGTGGAACAGGATGATCTCGTCGATCCGGTTGAGGAATTCCGGCCTGAAGTGATGGCGGACCACGCCCATCACCTCCTCGCGGACCTCGTCCGTCTCCTGCCCCTCCGTCTGCGCCACCAGATATTCGGAGCCGAGATTCGAGGTCATGATCAGGAGCGTATTGCGAAAATCCACCGTCCGCCCCTGCCCGTCCGTGAGTCGCCCGTCATCGAGAACCTGCAGCAGGACGTTGAACACGTCCGGATGCGCCTTCTCGATCTCGTCGAACAGCACGACCTGATAGGGCCGGCGCCGCACGGCTTCCGTGAGCGCTCCGCCCTCCTCGTAGCCGACATAGCCCGGAGGCGCGCCGATGAGCCGGGCCACGGAGTGCTTCTCCATGTATTCCGACATGTCGATCCGCACGAGGGCGGTGTCGTCGTCGAACAGGAACCCGGCGAGCGCCTTGGTCAGCTCGGTCTTGCCGACGCCCGTCGGCCCGAGGAACATGAACGAGCCGATCGGCCGGTTCGGGTCCTGCAGGCCGGCACGGGCACGCCGCACGGCGGTGGCCACGGCTTCCACGGCTTCGCGCTGGCCGACGACACGCTGCCCGAGCGCCGCTTCCATGGCGAGCAGCTTCTCGCGCTCGCCTTCCAGCATCTTGTCCACGGGCACGCCGGTCCAGCGCGAGACGACACCGGCGATATGGGCCGGCGTCACCGCCTCCTCCACCATACCGTCGCGGGCGACGGCGGTTTCGGCGGCCGCCTCGTTCTCGGCGAGCTCCCGCTCCAACCCAGGGATCACGCCGTAGGCGAGTTCGCCCGCGCGCTGGTACTGGCCCTGGCGCTGGGCCGAGGCGAGTTCGTTGCGCGCCTCGTCGAGCTTCTTCTTGAGTTCGGCTGCGGCACCCAACTTGTCCTTCTCGGCCTTCCAGCGGGAGGTAATCGCGGCCGACTGCTCTTCGAGATCGGCCAGTTCCTTCTCCAGCCGCACCAGACGGTCGCGGGAGGCGGAATCGGTCTCCTTCTTCAGGGCCTCGCCCTCGATCTTGAGGCGCACCACCTCGCGGTCGATGTTGTCGAGCTCCTCCGGCTTCGAATCGACCTGCATGCGCAGGCGCGAGCCGGCCTCGTCCATCAGGTCGATGGCCTTGTCCGGCAGGAAGCGGTCGGTGATGTAGCGGTTCGACAGGGTCGCGGCCGCCACGAGGGCGGCGTCCTGAATACGGACGCCGTGGTGCTGCTCGTACTTCTCCTTGATGCCGCGCAGGATCGAGACCGTGTCCTCGACGGTGGGCTCGGACACGAAGACGGGCTGGAAGCGGCGAGCGAGGGCCGCGTCCTTCTCCACGTGCTTGCGGTATTCGTCGATGGTGGTCGCGCCGACGCAATGCAGCTCGCCGCGCGCCAGAGCGGGCTTGAGCAGGTTGGAAGCGTCCATCGCCCCGTCCGCCTTGCCGGCCCCTACGAGCGTGTGCATCTCGTCGATGAACAGGATGATGCCGCCGGCGGCCGAAGTGACTTCCGACAGCACGCCCTTCAGCCGCTCCTCGAACTCGCCGCGATACTTTGCGCCGGCGATCAGCGCGCCCATGTCGAGGGCCAGCAGACTCTTGTCCTTCAGGCTCTCCGGCACGTCGCCATCGACGATGCGCAAGGCCAGCCCCTCGACGATGGCGGTCTTGCCGACGCCGGGTTCGCCGATCAGCACCGGGTTGTTCTTGGTGCGCCGGGACAGGACCTGGATGGTGCGGCGGATCTCCTCGTCACGGCCGATCACCGGGTCGAGCTTGCCCTCCCGGGCGGCCTCGGTGAGGTCGCGGGCGTATTTCTTCAGGGCGTCGTAGGCGTTCTCGGCCGTGGCGTTGTCGGCCGTACGGCCCTTGCGGAGCGCGTTGATGGCGGCGTTCAGCGACGCGGCGGTGACGCCGGCGGCGGCGAGCGCACGGCCGGACTCGGTGTCCTTCTCCACGGCGAGGGCGAGCAGCAGGCGCTCCACGGTGACGTAGGAATCGCCCGCCTTCTGGGCGGCCTTCTCGGCGGTGTCAAACAGGCGCACGAGTTCGCGCGTCGCCTGGGGCTGCGCCGAGTTGCCGGAGACCTTGGGCTGCTTGGCCAGCCATTGCTCGACCTGGGCGAGGGCCACGCGGGACTGCCCGCCGGCGCGGTCGATCAAACCGGCGCAGAGCCCCTCTGGATCGTCCAGGAGCACCTTGAGCAAGTGGCCGGGCTGCAATTGCGGATGGCCTTCGCGAAGGGCCAGGGATTGCGCGGCCTGGACGAAGCCGCGGGCGCGTTCGGTATAGATCTCGAAATTCATGTCTGTCCTCTCCCCCGTGCCGACGATCCACCGCCCGCCAAGCGGCGCGGCCCCGTCGAGACGTCGCTTCCCGACCGGATGGTCCGGGAAGCCTCGGCGCCGCGAGGGCCGCCGATTGCTCACGATGTAGTGTTGCAAATGAGCACCACAAGACCCGATCACGGACTTGCGTGCGAGTATGGCTTCGGGCGAGGCTGACGGCATGACCGCGACGCCGACCAGCCTTCCCGAACTGCGCCTCGAAGCGCTCCACCGCTACCCCGTGAAGGGGCTCTCGCCCGAGGAGCTGGAGCAAGTGACGCTGGAAGCGGGACGCTATTTTCCGGGCGACCGGCTGTTCGCCATCGAGAACGGGCCGTCCGGCTTCGATCCGGCCGCGCCGAAGCATCAGCCCAAGATCAAGTTCCTGATGCTGATGCGCAACGAGGCCCTGGCCCGCCTCATTACGCGCTACGACGACGAAACGTCGGTGCTGACGATCCGCCAGGGCGACGGCCTCGTGGTCGAGGCCGACCTCTCGACGCCGGAAGGGCGCGAGGCGGTGGAAGCGTTCTTCCGTGCCGAATTCGCGGACTCCCTGCGCGGGCCGCCGAGGCTGCTCGCCGCACCGGACGGCTTCCGCTTCACCGATTCAGCACGCGGCTTCGTCTCGCTCCTCAACCTCGCCAGCGTCGCGGCGACGCAGGACATGGTGGGCGCGCCCGTCGATCCGTTGCGCTTCCGCGCGAACCTTCACCTCACCGGCCTTCCCCCCTTCGCCGAACTCGACCTCGTCGGGCGCATTCTCGCCACGGCGGGAGGCGTGCGCCTGCGGATCTCGAAGCGGACGGAGCGCTGTGCGGCGACGAATGTCGATCCGGCGACCGGCATCCGTGACCTCGCGATCCCCCGGACGCTCTCCACGCGTCTCGGCCATGCCGATTGCGGGGTCTACGCGGAGGTGCTCCATGGGGGCCGCCTCGAACGGGGCGAGACGCTCCGGATCGAGGCGTGAGGCGCTAAACAGGTTTGTATCGCAGAAGCGCGGCGGCCACGTCTGCGAAACCTGCCTCGGAGAGTCGCGAGGCCTGCGGGCCCTGATCGTCCGTCGCGTTCCCCGATGCGGGATCGCTCAGATCGCGTGACGCGGGACGAGGACGATAGCTGCGGCGTAGCCCGCCCGGCGCAGGCCGCGAAGATCGGCATGGCGGCGCTCGCAGGTCACCCTCACGTAGCGCTTCTCACCATCATCGCTCCAAGTGGAAGCAGCCATGGTCTGGCCATGGATCATGCATTCCATCGGCGTGTGCGCGGGAGACACGATGACGTCGAGGGCGGTGGTGCGGGAGCAATCCTGCACCGCGATCATGCTGGAGCAAACGAGGGCGACGGCTAACAATTCGGACATGACGGACCCCTTTTTCGGTTCGGCGAATAAGGTCCGCGGTGTTGCTCAGGCGTCGAGCGGCCGCGTGATTGTTGCCTGAGCGTTCCTCGTCGTTTTTCATTGGACTTGGTCTAGCATGACAGATGCCAAACCTGTCGTAAGGTAGCCTCGATCCGGGCCGGACATGGCTCTCATGCGCGGCGCGAAGACTTCGGATTCACGCGCGAAGCGACACCTTGCCGGCCCGCGATCGGCCGGTGACGAGGCGATCCTCGTTACGGGGCACGAGCCAGGTCGGCTCGGGCTCGGCGCGGGGCAGGATGCTGGCGACGGCATCGAGATCGACGACGTAGCTGTCGGTCAGTCTGCGCCAGACTTCTGCGGGAGAGGCGGTGTCCTTCCCGATCTGGGCGAGGGCGGCAGTCAGATTCCGAAGGCCGGTGAGGGTCGGACGGGCGAGGGTGGGATCCGCGGCGAGCATCGGAGGAAGCGTCCTGTGCAATCGTCCAAAGGATCACAGGACATGGTTAACGCATGGTTATACCCTCCCCCTTGGTGCCGACCGTTCTCACCACCGATCCGCCTTTCACAACGGGACCATTTTTCCGAGCTTTGGCGGCTATGGCGCTTCGCAGTGCGACATCGCTGCGCTAGAAGCGCGTCGTCGCGCATCCCGATCCGGCGCCGTAGCGAGGACAGTGCCTCACGATGAAAGAATCTCTGGCAAAAGACGCCCTCCCGAACGTGCATGTCCGCGCGGAAGTCCTGGTCCAGGCGCTCCCACACATGCAGCGCTACGACCAGGAAATCGTCGTCATCAAGTATGGCGGCCACGCCATGGGCGACCGCGCGGCGGCGGAGGATTTCGCCGAGGACATCGTCCTCCTCGAGCAATCCGGCCTGAAGCCCATCGTCGTCCATGGCGGCGGCCCGCAGATCGGACGGATGCTCGGCCGACTCGGGATCGAATCCGAATTCCGGGGCGGCCTGCGCGTCACCGACGAGGCCACCGTAGAGGTGGTCGAGATGGTGCTCGCCGGCTCGATCAACAAACAGATCGTCGGCTGGATCTCGGCCGAGGGCGGCCGCGCCATCGGTCTCTGCGGCAAGGACGGCAACATGGTCCGCGCCCGCAAGGCGACGCGTACCGTCCTCGACCCGGAGAGCCAGACCGAGCAGGAGATCGATCTCGGCCTCGTGGGCGAGCCCGAGCACGTGGAACGCGGCGTCCTCGATGCGGTGCTGAAAGCCGAGTTGATTCCGGTCCTCGCCCCGGTCGCGTTCGGGGCGGACGGCCAGACCTACAACGTCAATGCCGATACGTTCGCCGGAGCGATCGCCGGGGCGCTGCGGGCCAAACGCCTGTTGCTGCTCACCGACGTGCCGGGCGTGCTCGACAAGGACAAGAAGCTGATCACCGACCTGACCCTCGAGGATTGCCGCCGCCTCATCGCCGACGGCACCATCACGGGCGGGATGATCCCGAAGATCGAGACCTGCATCTACGCGCTGGAACAGGGTGTCGAGGCCGTGGTCATCCTCGACGGCAAGGTCAGCCACGCGGTGTTGCTCGAGCTCTTCACCGACCACGGCGCGGGTACCCTGATCCGCCGTACGTAGCCACGAAGCCCCGGGACGTCTCGTCTGCGTCCCGGGGCACGGCACATTCGAAGCCGGCCGGGGCCGGAGACCGTCACGCGTCTTCGGCCTTGCCGGGCTCGGGCACACCGGCCTTGGCCCAGAACAACGCCGTCGCCTTGCGATAGGCTTTGAGCAGGGCGGGCCCTTCCGGGCCCGCGGGGCCGATCTCGTCCCATATCTGCTGACACAGGCCGGCCTGGACCGTGAAGCGGCCTGGATCCTCGGTCTTCGCGGCGGCCGTCAACGCACCCACGATCTTGCGCATGCGGTCGGCATTCTGCGCGAACACCTCCTCGCGCTCGGCTACGCGACGGCGGGCCGCCTCGGCCTTCGCGGCGCGGCGCTCGTCGGCGGAGACCGCATCCTCGGTCACATCCGCCCCGTCGGGCCGGTACGCAGCCTCAACCTTCTTGAGGGCGGCGCGGCCGCGCAGGATCATCGGCCTGGCGTCGGGTCGCCCCCGACAGGCTACCCGCAGCTCGACGACGAGACGCTTGGCCATATCCACCATCTTGAGCGACGGTGGGGACTCGGAGGCTGAAACGGCCGCCTTCTCCAGGGCTGCGATGATGGACTCCGCGTCCGCCGAAGGTCGCTCGTCGGAAACGTCGGGGCCGGGAATCGCCAATGCCTTGTGGTCCGGCTCAAAGCTCACGATGAAACCCTCTCGATCGATCTGGGGCGCCGCGCCGCGGATCGCTTCCCCGACCGTTCGCGCTGCCGCTCCCGTGTCGGACGCCGCCATGCCGAGAAATCGGCGACACCGCCGCACACGTGTGCCCCGCGCTCGAGCCTTGGTTTCGCAGGCCGGCTGCCGAGACGGGGCGTAGCCCTATCGCCTCGGCCGCGACAGCGTCAAGGCAATCGCCACCACATCCGCCTCATGGCGATACGGGTGAATCTAAAATGGGAAGGAAAGGAAGGTGCCCAGCCATGTCTGAGCACTCGACCGACACGTCCCGTGACCATCGGGACACCATCAGACAAATCAATGATGTGATCAGAGAAAATGGTGCTGCTGGACAGGATTGAACTGTCGACCTCCTCATTACCAATGAGGTGCTCTACCACTGAGCTACAGCAGCCGATCGTCGCGACGTGTCGGGACGAGCGGGGAGTTAGCGGATCAAACGCGGCTTGGCAATCACTTCTCGCCACCTTTGAGCAATCCGTTTGAAACGAGCAGCCCGGTTTCCCTCTTGCAGGCGGCTCGTATGATGCCCGCCAGACCGGATTCGGCGACGGCTTCCGCCGCGTCGGAGGGAGAGAACCAGCGGTCCTCGCGCTCGTTCCGCTCCGGCCAGTGCTTGAGCTGCTTGCGCACTTCCAGGGGGAACACCTTGACCTGGCAGAGGACGAAATCGCGGCTCTTCAGGCGTTTCTCGTAGAGATAGAAGCCGAGCGGCCTCTTGCCGATCTCGCCCAGGAGACCGGCCTCCTCATAGGCTTCCCGGGCGGCGGCCTCGAACGGCTTGCGGCCCTTCATCGGCCAGCCTTTCGGGATCACCCACCGGCGGCTCTCGCGTGAGGTGATGAGGAGGATCTTGAACCCGCCATCCGGAAGGCGCCGGAACGGCAAGGCACCGACTTGGCGTCGAGGCTCCGCCTCACTCTCCAATTGGATTGAACTCATGGCAGGTGAACGCCCAGCCGCCGTCCGGGTTCGACGGGCCGAGGCCGACAGTGAGGCTCGTGACGGGGCACTGTACGCATCCGCGACGAGACGGGCGCTTTCGCAGCATGAGCGATCGGTACGAAGACCATCGAACTCCGGATCATCGGAAGCCCCTTGTCTGTCCCGCTAGGACGGGCCCGCAGGTGTGGAACAGCCGAGGCTGGCTTGGACGTGTCGGACACGGGTTGGCTCTACCGGAAAAAGAAGATTGCCCTCAAGGCAAAATTTATCCGGCAAACTAAAACGGCTTCCCGTGCCTCCAGCGTAGAAAATCCGCGTTCCTACGACACGCGTGTGACACCGCGAACTCAGCCGGCACCGGCGGAATGACCCTCGGCACGGCGATGCAAGGCGGTGTTCAGCCGGCGGCGCTGAGGTTCTCGATCAGGGCATTGAGGTCGGCACGCATGGCCTGGACCTCCGGCTCCGACATGTTGAGCTGGCACATCACGGATTCCCGCACGAGGCGGGCCTCGGCGCGAAGGTCACGGCCATGCTCGGTCAGTTGGATCTCGACCTCGCGCTCGTCACTCCGCCGTCGGTTGCGGATCAGGAAACCGGCCGTCTCGAGCCGTTTCAGAACCGGCGTCAGCGTGCCGGAATCGAGCCTCAGACGGCGACCGATATCCGACACCGTCACGCCATCGGTCTCCCACAGGACGAGGAGAACCAGATATTGCGGATAGGTCAGCCCCATCCGCTCCAGCATGGGCCGGTACGACCGGGTGATCCGATGCGCGGCGGCGTAGAGCGCGTAGCAGAGCTGATTGTCGAGCAGCAGCGGGTCCGTGGTGGAACTCACCTGCTGCTCTGGAGCATCGACCATATACACCACGCGATCGATCCCCAGATCCAGACGAGACGACGCACGACCGGCGACCTCGGTTCCTCGCGTCCGGCTCCGCGCCCGGGGCATCGGACGCGGAGCCGGACGAGGGGCTGCCAACGTCCGAAAGTCTCGTCATTTCGTTCCGATTGCAAGCATTTACCGGACCACAGGCCGCATCCATACCCGATGGCGGCCATGGACGGGATGCCACGCGATCGCGCGAGCCGCGCGACGCAGCCGGCCCAAGCGCACCCTCGCTGTTACGAACGGGGCGGATTGATGCACGAACAGCCTGTGACCGCCCCCTTTTTGGCCTGTGCCTCGGCGGAGGGAGCGGCCACAATGCGGGGATCAAGCCCGTGACAGGATACCACGATGCAGCTCGCCCCTTCAGCCTCCCGCTCCCGCGCTCTTCCGATGGCCATCGCCCTGGCCTTCGGCCTCGGCCTGCCCCTGGCACCGGTCTCGGGTTCGGCGCTCGAAGGCCCGGCTCCGGCCAAACCGGGTGAGGCCACGGCGCCGGCGGCGGCAGCCAAGCCCCGTGTCGTCATCGTGGCCACCGGCGGCACCATCGCCGGCGCCGGTGCGGATGCCGCCAACAGCGCCACCTACCAGGCGGCCAAGGTCCCGGTGGACAAGCTCATCGCCGCCGTGCCCGCCATCGCCCAGATCGCCGAGGTGCGCGGAGAGCAGGCCTTCCAGATCGCGTCGGAGAGCTTCACCAACGCCCAGTTGATCCAGCTCGCCAAGCAGGTCTCGGCCCTGGTCAAACGCGACGACGTCGATGGGGTGGTCATCACCCATGGCACCGACACCGTGGAGGAGACCGCCTATTTCCTCGACCTCGTCGTGAAGACCGACAAGCCCATCGTCATGGTCGCTTCCATGCGCCCCTCCACCGCGATCTCGGCGGACGGCGCCCTCAATCTCCTCGACGCCGTGGTGGTCGCCGGCGCGAAGGATTCCCGCGCCAAGGGCGTGCTCCTCACCATGAACGACGAGATCCAGGCCGGACGCGACAGCACCAAGCGCGTGAACATCAAGCCCTCCGCCTTTTTCAGCCAGTGGGGGCCGCTCGGCATGGTGGTGGAGGGCAAGACCTACTGGTTCCGCGCGCCGGTGAAGCGCCACGGCACGACCTCCGAGTTCGACATCGAGACGATCGACTCCCTGCCGGACGTCGCCATCGTCTACGGCTCGGGCAACATGCACCCCGAACCCTACACCTCGGCCGTGGCCGGCGGCGCGAAGGCCATCATCCATGCCGGCACCGGCAACGGCTCGGTGGCCGGCTACCTCGTCGACACCCTGAAGGACATCCGCTCGAAGGGGGTGCAGATCATCCGTTCGTCCCGCGTCGGCGACGGCTTCGTCCTGCGCAATGCCGAGCAGCCGGACGACAAGTACGATTGGGTCGTCGCCCACGACCTCAACCCGCAGAAGGCCAAGATCCTCGCCGCCGTCGCCCTGACCAAGACGCAGGACACCAAGGAGCTGCAGCGGATCTTCTGGGAATACTGAGCGGATCGCCCCGACCATCGCCTCAGCGCAGGAGGAAACCCTCCGGCGCGAGGGGCGGCGGCGCGGGCTCACCGAGTGCGTCGCGGACGATCCCCTCCACCACGCGGACGAGGGCATCGAGAGGCAAATCGTTGGGTTCGGTGCCGAAGGGATCCTCCAGCTCGTCCCCCAGGGCATCGAGGCCGAAGAAGGTATAGGCGACGAGCGCCGTCACGAGCGGCGTCACCCAGCCCAGGGTGCCCGCGAGCCCGAAGGGCAGGAGCAGACAGTAGATCCAGGCCGTGCGGTACAGGAGCAGGGTGTAGGCGAAGGGGAGCGGTGTGCTCTGGATGCGCTCGCAGACGATCTGAACCTGGCCGAGGGCGGCGATCTTCTGCTCCACGAGGCCGAACAGGATGTCGGAGACGGCGCCCTCGCTCCGGGCCCGCCCGAGATCGGCCAATTGGTGGACGAGCACCGCCTCGGCCGGACTGGGCCGGGCGTGCAGATCCGCCGCCTCCGCCTCGGGGAGCCACGGCATGGCGGCCGCGGCCTCGTCGCCTCGGCGCATTTGCGCGTGCAGGGCGAGGGCGAAGGCCATGACGCGCCTCAGCGTCCGCGCGCGAAGGGCGCGATGCTGCTCCTCGGGCAGGAGCGCGGCCAGGAGGCGGGCAAAGGAGCGCGCTTCGAGGATCAGCGTTCCCCAGGCTTTGCGCGCCTCCCACCAACGGTCGTAGCAGGCCCCGTTGCGGAAACTCAGAAAGATCGAGAGCGCCAGCCCGACCAGCGTGAAGGGGCCTATGCCGGCACTCATCGGGAAGGGATGAGGCCATGCCCGCTCCACCGCGACGACTGCAATGGCAGCCGCGGTGATGAAACTCACCTTCAGCGCCACCCTCGGCAGGATCGAGCCCTGAAGCGTGAACAGCACCGCCATCAGGTTTGGACGCGAACGGACGATCATGGTGGTTCGAGGTTCCGTTGATGGGATCGAGGGCCGCGCGAAAGGACCGCCCGGACGAGCCCGCGTCACCGCGCGTTCGACGACACGACAGTCCGAGCAGGCTCGCACCGGCAAGCCGACGCGTCCCTCGCTCAGTCCTTTCGAGCGTCGCTGGTTCCAGGATGCAAGACCGATGGACGACTTTCACGAGGTCTGCCCGCCATGAACACCATCGATCCACGGCGCACCGCGCTGGATCTCGCCGCGTGGTCGGAACACTGGAAATGAAGATCGGCACGGAGCGCTCGGCAGCGGTGGAACGCAGAATGTTGAATATTGTCGACGTTCCCGCACCGCAAAAGTCTTCGTGCCGCTCAACCAAGAGCGGACAATTGCGCAGAATCCTCGCGAACCGCCGGAAAGGCCGGATATCGGGAGGCGAGAACCAACCAATCCGCTGCAGTGCAACAAGACATTCGCACCGCTACTACCCCTAGACCGGCCCCTTGCGGAAACTGGACCGTATCTTTACGCTATGGGCGCCAAACAAGACTTCCGCACTCCCGACACTATGCAAGATATCACTTGTGTTAGGGACGGGACGGGGGAGGCGCTCCGAGGATAGACCGGTCGATGAAGAAAAATAAGGTGATCACGGCCGAGGAGGCGATCGCCCTCATCCGGCACGACGACGTCGTCACCACCACGGGGTTCGTCCAGAGCTGCATCCCGGAGGCGCTTCATGCCGCCCTGGAGAAGCGCTTCGTCGACACGGGCGCCCCGCGCGGCCTCACCCTGATCATGACCGCCGGCGCCGGCGACAGCAAAGGCCTCGGCACCGGCCGCCTCCACCATGAGGGCCTGCTGAAGCGCGTCATCGCCGCCAATTTCGGCCGCATGCCGAAGGTGGCCAAGGCGGCCCAGGACAACAAGATCGTCGGCTACAACCTGCCCCAGGGCGTGATCTCGCAGCTCTACCGCGCCTGCGCCGCCGGCCAGCCCGGCCTCTTCTCCAAAGTGGGCCTGCACACCTATGTCGATCCGCGCCATGGCGGCGCCCGCGTGAACGAGGTGACGACGGACGAGATCGTCAAGCTCGTGGAGGTCGATGGCGAGGAGTGGCTGTTCTACACCGCCACCAAGATCGACGTCGCCTTCATCCGCGGTACCTCGGCGGACCCGGCCGGCAACATCTCCTTCGAGAAGGAGGCGCTCACCCTCGACTGCCTGGCCCAGGCCATGGCGGCGCGCAACAATGGCGGCATCGTCATCGCGCAGGTGGAGCGCATCGTCGATGACGGCTTCCTGCTGCCCAAGGACGTGCGGGTGCCGGGCATCCTGGTGGATTGCGTGGTGCTGGCCGAGCCCGAGATGCACCGCATGAATTACGGCGTGCAGCACGATGCGGCGCTCGCCGGCCAGATCCGCGTGCCGGTGAGCGGCATGAAGAAGATGAAGCTCGACGCCCGCAAGATCATCGCCCGCCGCGCGGCCTTCGAATTGCCGCCGAACGGCGTGGTCAATCTCGGCGTCGGCGCCCCCGAGGGCATCTCGGCGGTGGCCAACGAGGAGAAGGTGACGCCCTACATCACCCTCACCACGGAAGCCGGCGCCGTGGGCGGCGTGCTCGCGTCCGGGTCGAGCTTCGGCGCGGCGACGAATGCCGATTGCGTCATCGACCAGAACCAGATGTTCGACTTCTACGATGGCGGCGGCCTCGACATGACCTGCCTCGGCATGGCCGAGTGCGACCAGCACGGCAACGTCAACACCAGCGCGTTCGGCGGCAAGCTCAACGGTTGCGGCGGCTTCATCAACATCAGCCAGAACGCGCGGAGCGTGGTCTTCGCCGGCACCTTCACCGTGGGCGGCCTGGAGACCACGATCGAGGACGGCAAGCTCAAGATCGTCACCGAGGGGCGCTCGCAGAAGTTCCTGCCGCAGGTGGAGCAGATCACCTTCAGCGGCCCCTACGCACAGAAGCGCTCGCAGCCGGTGATCTACGTCACCGAGCGTTGTGTCTTCCAGCTCACCGACGAAGGGCTCGAACTCATTGAGGTGGCGCCCGGCATCGATATCGAGCGCGATATCCTGCCCCATATGGGCTTCACGCCGATCATCAAGCACCCGGCGCAGATGGATGCCCGACTGTTCCGGGACGAGCCGATGGAGTTGCTCTCGGATCTCCTCAACCTCAACCTGCCGGAACGGGTCAGCTACGACGCCGAGCGCAACATCCTCTTCCTCAACCTCGAAGGCTGGCACGCCCGCATCAAGAGCGACATCGACGACCTGCGCAAGGTTCTGGTCGATGCCTGCAAGAAGGCCGGCCAGCGGGTCAATTCGGTGGTCAACCATGACGGATTCCGCATCAACGAGAACCTGTACGACGATTACGCCAGCATGATCCAATACCTGTCGGCGAACTATTACCTCACCACCACGCGCTACGCGACGAGCGCCTTCCTGCGCCTCAAGATGGAAGAAGCGCTGAACAATCGTGGCCTCGCCCCGCACGTCTTCGAGCGCAAGGAAGACGCCCACGCCTTCCTCGACGGCATGGACCGCAAGGTGCGCCGGGCCTCCACCGCCATCGACGCGGCGGCGTGAGACACGCCGGCTCTGGGCAAGGCTCGGAGACGGCGTACCGTTGGGGATGAACTGCAGCATCATCCTGCGGCGTCCGACGGCTCCGCCCACAGGGCGGATGCTCGGCCTTAAGCCTTTCTCAGGTTTCGGTTGCAATCACATCATCGACACCGCCCGCTCCTCTTGGGGAGCGGGCGAACACGGTGATGGAGAGTGCGTGCGTGGTAACGATCAAATCCTCGCTGCCCTTGGATACGCATACGAGCGCCATCTATTCATATGACGATCAGGTCAGCACTTCCCATCAGGTCGAGACGGGTTTTCGCGCCTCGCTGAGCGAGGACATCTTCTTCGACATCGTCGGGTCCGGTTTCTCCTACGAGGCCGGCCCCTACCCCGTCACCGGCGTGACGAACGGCATCTCCCTGCATCTCGGCGACACTCCGCTGCTGGAGATCCAGGGTCTGGAGATCACGGCCGAGCAGGCCCTCATCTATCGCGAGCAGGATGCCGCGAGCGTTCGCGCCGCGATCCTGTCCGGGGACGACACCATCACCGGATCGAACGCTGCCGATCTCCTCGACGGCTATGCCGGGGCGGATTCACTGACGGGCAAAGGTGGCGACGACGTCTACATCGTCGACGATGCCGGGGACCGCGTGTTCGAGCGGCCGATGGCGGGCACAGACCGCGTCGAGGCCTCCATCTCGTTCTCCCTCGGCAAGCAATTCATCGAGAACCTGACCCTGACGGGGAGCGCAGCCATCAACGGTACCGGCAACACGCTCGACAACGTGCTCCTCGGCAACGATGCGGCGAACAAGCTGAAAGGTGGTGGAGGCGGCGACATTCTCGTCGGCGGCGCGGGGAAGGATACGCTCACGGGCGGCGTCGGTAACGACACTTTCGCTTTCCAGGCCATCTCGGACAGCCCCATCGGCAAGACCTACGACACGATCACGGATTTTGCTTCGGGCCAGGACCGGATCGACCTCTCCGCGATCCAGGCAGTGACCGGTGCCGAGGGCGACCAGAGCTTCACCTTCATCGGCAATGCCGCCCTCGCCCGAGCCGGGGACCTGCATATGCGGGTGTCCGGAAGCTCCACCTTCCTCGAAGGCGATGTCGACGGGAACGGGCGGGCGGATTTCCAGATCCTGCTGAAGACCATCGTCGGCGATCTTCAGGCGAGCGACTTCATCCTCTGATCCCGCGGGAGGCTCACGCCTCCGGCGTCGGAACGCCGATGCCGACATAGTGGAAGCCGTGGCGAGCCACGTCCTCGCCCCGGTAGACGTTGCGCAGGTCCACCACCACCCGGACGGCCATGCTCTCGGCGAGCAACGCCCAGTCGAGGGCGCGGAAGGCGTTCCACTCGGTGACGATGACGAGGGCGTCCGCCCCTTCGGCGCAGGAATAGGGGTCGTCGGCATAGGCGATGTCCGGCATCAGGTGCTTCGCGCCCTCCATCCCCTCCGGGTCGTGCGCGCGGATGCGGGCGCCGGCATCCTGCAGGCCAGCGACGATGGAGAGGGACGGCGCGTCGCGCATGTCGTCGGTATTCGGCTTGAAGGTGAGGCCCAGCAGCGCGATGGTCTTGCCCCGCACCGAGCCGCCGCAGGCGGTGACGATCTTGCGCGCCATGGCCCGCTTGCGCTGGTCATTGACGGCGACCACCGCCTCCACCAGCCGGATCGGCGTGCCGCAATCCTGGGCGGTCTTCACCAGCGCCAAGGTATCCTTCGGGAAGCAGGAGCCGCCATAGCCCGGCCCGGCATGAAGGAACTTCGAGCCGATGCGGTTGTCGAGGCCGATGCCGCGGGCGACCTCCTGCACATTGGCGCCGACCTGCTCGCAGAGATCGGCGATCTCGTTGATGAAGGTGATCTTGGTGGCGAGGAACGCGTTGGCGGCGTATTTCGTCAGTTCGGCCGTGCGCCGGCCGGTGACGAGGATCGGCGCCTGGTTGAGATAGAGCGGGCGGTAGACCTCGTTCATCACGTTGGCCGCGCGGGCGTCGTCGGCCCCGATGACGATGCGGTCGGGCCGCTTGAAATCGCCGATCGCCGCGCCTTCGCGCAGGAATTCGGGGTTCGACACCACGGCGAAATCCGCATCGGGCCGCACTTCGCGGATGATGCGCTCGACCTCGTCGCCGGTGCCGACGGGAACGGTGGATTTGGTTACCACCACCGTATAGCCGGTGAGCGCGGCGGCGATGTCGCGCGCCGCCGCATAGACGTAGGAGAGATCGGCGAAGCCGTCGCCCCGCCGGGACGGCGTGCCCACCGCGATGAACACCGTGTCGGCGGCGGCCACCGCGCTCGTCAGGTCGGTGGTGAAGGTCAGGCGGTTCTGGCGGACATTGTCGGCCACCAGCGTGTTGAGGCCCGGTTCGAAGATCGGGATGCGCCCCTGCTCGAGCGCTTCGATCTTGGCCGGATCGTTGTCGACGCAACAGACCGTGTGGCCGAAATCGGCGAAGCACGCACCGGAGACCAGGCCGACATACCCCGCGCCGATCATCGCGATCTTCATCAGGCTCTCTCCTCGGCCGCCTCGATCAGGCGTCTCGACCAACCGTCTCTCGCCGCCGGCGGTGACAGATCCATGACGGACCGGGAGGATGGCCGACCATCACGTCGGCAGGTCCCGAAGCCTCCACCTCCGCCGGGCGGATCGGTAGGCCGGGGCTGTATAGCAGCCCCCTGCGGATGACAAACGAGAGGGTACGGCGGCCTCGGTTCCGGGCGCGTGCGCCACGGAGCGCCGCGCCCGTCGCCATGATACGATCCAGGCCATGATCCTTCGCTTCATCCCACCGGCCACCGCCCGGAACCACGTTCCGTCCCGTGCTTTGCAGGCGCTCGTGGCGGTCGCGATAACTCTGGCGGGCCTCGCCCTCTCCGTGGATGCGGCTTTTGCCCGCCCGTTCGTCGATGCGGCCGGGCGAACGGTGGAGGTGCCGGAGCGTGCGCGCCGCATCCTCGCCGCCGGTCCGCCGGCCTCGGTCCTGCTCTACACCCTGGCCCCAGAGACCATGATCGGCTGGGTCCGCGCCCCCTCCCCCGACGAGGCCGGCTTCCTGACGCCGGAGACGCGTGACCTGCCCGCCTACGGCCGGCTGACGGGCAAGGGCAACACCGCCAATGTCGAGGCCGTGCTGACCCTGAAGCCGGATCTCATCATCGACGTGGGCAGCACGGCGCCGACCTATGTCTCCCTCGCCGACCGGGTTCAGGCCCAGACGGGCATTCCGTACATTCTCCTCGACGGCGCCATCGACCGCACGTCCGAGACCTATGCCAAGCTCGGGGAACTCATCGGCGTCCCGGAGCGCGCCGGCGATCTCGCTACCCATGCGGAGGCGATGATCGCCGAGGTGAAGGGCCGGATCGCCTCGGTCCCCGCCGACCGGCGGCCGCGCGTCTACTACGCTCGCGGGCCACGCGGATTGGAGACGGGGGTTTCGGGCTCGATCAATACCGAGATCCTCGACTTGGCCGGTGCCCGCAACGTCGCCGAGGGCGGGGGCGCAGCGGGACTCACCACGATCTCGCCGGAACAGGTTCTTGCCTGGGATCCCGACGCCATCGTCACCCTCGATCCCGCCTTCCACAGGGCCATATCCACCGATCCGCTCTGGAGCACGCTGCGGGCCGTGCGGGCCGGCCGGGTCTACCAGACACCGCGCCTGCCCTTCGGCTGGTTCGACTCCCCACCGGGGATCAACCGCCTGATCGGCCTGCGCTGGCTCGCGGCCCGGCTGTATCCGGACCTGTTCCCCGAGCCGATGGAGGGCATCACGCGCGATTTCTACAGGCGCTTCTACCATGTGGACCTCGACGCGGCGCAGTTGGAAACCCTGCTGAAGGATGCAGGGGCCGCACGCCCGTGACAGCCTCCTCCCTCGCCGCCCGGCCTGCCTTGCGCCTCGCCGTGGCGGGCGTGCTCCCGCTTCTCGCGCTGCTGCTCCTCGTTCTCGTCTCCCTGGCAACGGGCAAGTACTCCGTACCCGTGACCGACGTCGCCCACATCCTCTGGGCGAAGCTGCTTGGGCTATCCTCCTCCATCGATCCGACCGCGCAGATCGTCGTGCTGCAGGTGCGCCTGCCGCGCGTGGCGGCGAGCCTCGTCGTCGGCGCGGCCCTCGCCGCGTCGGGCTCGACCTACCAGGGCCTGTTTCGCAACCCCCTGGTCTCGCCCGACATCCTCGGGGTCTCGGCCGGCGCGAGCCTCGGTGCCGTCCTCGGCATCTTCCTCTCGCTCCCCGTCGGCGCGATCCAGCTCCTCGCCTTTGCGGGGGGAATGCTCGCCGTGGGCGCGGTCTATGCGGTGGGCCTCGCGGTGCGGCGGCACGATCCGGTGCTCACCCTGGTGCTGGCCGGCGTCGCCATCGGGGCCGTCCTCGGCTCAGCGATCTCACTGCTGAAGGTGCTGGCCGACCCCTACAACCAGCTGCCCGCCATCACCTTCTGGCTGCTCGGCAGCCTCGCCTCCGTCAGCCTCGGCGATGTCGGCGCGATTCTGCCGGCCATGGTGCTCGGCCTGCTGCCGCTCGTTCTGTTCGCCTGGCGGATGAACCTCATGAGTCTCGGCGAGGAGGAGGCCCGTGCGCTGGGTGTGGAGACACGTTCGCTGCGCCCTTTGTTCATCGCCGCAGCGACGCTGGTGACCGCCGCCGCCGTCTCGGTCACCGGCGTGATCGGCTGGATCGGCCTCATCATCCCGCACGTGGCGCGGCTGATCGTCGGCCCGGACTTCCGCCGCCTGCTGCCGGCCTCCCTGCTGATGGGGGCGGGCTATCTCCTCGCGGTGGATCTCGTCGCCCGCACCGTCGCGCCCATAGAGGTACCGCTGGGCATCCTCACCGCGCTCATCGGCGCACCGTTCTTCCTCTGGCTCCTGGCCACCGCGAAGGGGGGCTGGGCTTGAGCCTGGAGGTCCAGAACCTCGCCTTCGGCTACGCCGCCAAGACCCTCGGCGAGGGCATCGGCTTCACCTTGAAGGCGGGCGAGGTGCTCGGCCTTCTGGGTCCGAATGGAGGCGGCAAGACCACCCTGTTCAAGACCCTCCTCGGCCTGCTCCCCGCGAAAGCCGGGCGGATCACCCTCGACGGTCAGGATGTGACGACCTGGTCGCGGGCGCGGTTCGCGCGCAGCGTCGCCTACGTGCCCCAGGCACATGCCGCCTTCTTTCCGTTCCGCGTGCAGGACGTGGTGCTGATGGGCCGGGCGAGCCGGCTCGGTGCCTTCGCCGCCCCCGGCAGGGCGGACGAGGCGATCGCCCTCGAGGCGCTCGCCATCCTCGGCATCCGGCATCTGTCCGAGCGGCGTTACACGGAGATCAGCGGAGGCGAGCGCCAGCTCGTCCTCATCGCCAGGGCGCTGGCGGGAGAACCCCGCTTCCTCGTCATGGACGAGCCCACCGCCAGCCTCGATTTCGGCAATCAGGCCCGCGTCCTCGACCAGGTGCGGCGCCTCAAGGAACGCGGCATGGGCATCGTTCTCTCGACCCACGACCCGGATCACGCCTTCCTTTGCGACACGGTCGCACTCCTGCACGAGGGCCGGCTCCTGGCACTCGGCAGACCGGAGGAGGCCGTCACGCCCGAGACCCTGCGCCTCCTCTACGGCATCGACGTCGCCATCGTCCCCCTGCCGGGCAGCGGACGCTTCGTCTGCACGCCGATCCTGCACCGCTGACGCGGCACGCCGGCACCCGCCCGCGCGTTGCCGTGCCGATGGGCGTCGATGAGGGAACGGAGACCGGATGCCAGCGCTGGATACCCCCGACGGCCGCTACATCGTCGTCAAGGGACGGCTCTGGCGGCGCACCGATCCGAACTTGAGCGAAGTGAAGCGGGAGCATCTGGTCAAGGCGCTGATGGATGCCCGGCGCGGGGTGAAGGAGGCCAAGCGCTCGGGCGACGAGGCCGACATGAAGCGCGCCCGCGCGGCGGTCGACGCCGCCAAGCACGGTCTGGGCGAACGCGGCCCCGTCTGGTGGACGGACGGCGCCCCCGACCAGAACCGCCGCATGGCCGCGAACACGACCTATGCCGAGTGGTATGCCGGGCTCCCGGAGACGTAGGCGGCCTCCCCCGACGACGGGCGCGTGATCCTACCGCGAGAGCAGCTTCCCGGTGAGAGTGCCGACACCCAGGATCACGAGGGCGCAGAGTGCGAGCGCGGTGAACTGGCCGAGGCCTTGAAGCGCCGCGCCGAGGATCGCCACGCCCAGAGCCTGTCCGCAGAAGAACGAGAAGGCGTGGAGGGAGACGGCCGAGGCGCGGGCCGTGGGCGCCACTTCGGTGACCTGAACCTGAAAGGTGTTGTGGAGCATGTAGAAGCCGAGGCCCAGCGCCACGAGGGCCGCGCAATCCACCTGCCAGCTTCCCGCGCTGCCGATGACGAGGAGGGCGCCGGCGCAGATGGCGCCTCCGCCGACCAGCATCCGGCGCATCCCGAGGAAACGCAGGAGGAGGGCGACGAAGGCCGAGTAGAGCAAACCACCGGCGGCGAAGCCCGCCAGCGCCAGTCCGGCCTCGCGCGGGCCGCCCTCCCCGCGTGCCTCGATGAGCGGCGCGAGATGGGGAAAGATGCCGAACACCGCGATCGCCTCGATGAACACGGCGGCGAACAGCACCCGCGCACGGGGAATGGCGACGATGGTGCGGTAGCGCGCCACCGCCTCGCCCAACGCGAAGCGCTTGGGTGCCGCGCCGGCCGCCCATTCGAAGCCGAGGATCGCCGCCGCGCAGCCGAGTGCCGCGATGGCTGCCGTGATGGCGAAGACGCCCTTCCAGCCGACATCGGCCTCGATCAACCCGGCGAAGGTCGAGCCGGACAATTGTCCCAGGATGACGGCGACGAGGAACCGGCCGATGGCGACCTGTCGGCGCTCCAGCGGGATCCTGTCGCCCATGAGAGCCAGCGCCAGCGGGATGACGCCGCCCGCCGCCGCGCCCGCGAGCACGCGCAGCCCGAACAGCACCGTGAGATCCGCCGAGAGCGCGCATCCGGCGAGTGCCAAAGTGAGGATGCCGAGACAGACGGCGATGACCCGTTCCTTGCCCAGCGAATCCCCCACCGGCCCGAGAATCGGCTGGATCAGGGCGTAGGGCAGCGCGAAGGCCGTCGAGAGAAGCGCCACCGTATGCGGATCGCTGCGCAGATCGCGGGCGAGGACGCCGACGAGGGGCTCGATGGCGCGCCCGGCGAAGGTACTGGCAAAGCCGGCCACGGCCAGGATCACGATGAGCCGCGTGGTCGAGAAGGCCGTTGGCGCTGCGGTCATTCACACCCTCGAAACGGGGACGATCCGGTCGGCCCTCGCGCGAGCGTCCACAGGGGTGTGTTTCATACGCGGATCATGACGGCAACGCGCGATGCGCCCGGGATCAGGCTTTCGCCACCAGGGCGTCGGCGAGATCGACGATCCGCTCGCGCCAGGCCAGGGGCCGGAGCCAGCGTTCGGGGATCGCCGAGGCGCCGTAGAGGGCGCCCGCGAGCTGGCCGGTGACGGCGCCGACCGTATCGGCGTCCTCGCCCAGATTGACGGCCAGGATCAGCGCGTCCTCGAAGGTCTCGGTGCTGCCGACCGCCCAGAGGGCCGCCTCCAGCGTGTGGATCACGTAGCCGGACGAACGGATCCCGGCCCGTGTCTTCCCGCGCCATGAGCCACGGGCGATCGCCCCGATGGCCGATGTGGCAGAGCCGCCGACGGTGCGCGGACGCAGACTATCCGCCTCGCCGAGAATCGCACCACGGAGGAGCTGGACGAAATAGGTGCAGGCCTCGACGGCCTCCTGCGCGCCGTGGGTGGTCCGGCTCTGCGCCTCGGCGATCCGTTCGGCCTCGCGGGGATCGCGCAGAGTGACGAGGGCGACGGGGGCGAGCCGCATCAGAGAGCCGTTGCCGGCGGTGTCCGGATCGGTGGAGCCGGACTCGGCTCGGGCGGTCTCGACGAACCGGGCCAGGGCGTCCCGCGTCGTCAGGCCGATGTCGAAACAGGCGTCGGTGCAGGAATAGGCGCCCTGTTTCCACCACGCGACGAAACGGGTGGCGAGGTCGTGAGGGTCGAAAGGTCCGGCCTGAAGCAGGCTCTCGGCAAGCGCCAGAGCCATGCTGGTATCGTCGGTCCATTGACCGGCCTCAAGATCGAACGGGCCGCCGCCGGTCATCTCGGTGTGATGCGGAAGCGTATCCCGGCGGCTGAATTCCAGGGTGGCGCCGAGGGCGTCGCCGATCGCGAGGCCGAGGAAAGCGCCGCGGGCGCGGTCGCGGATCGCGGGGGAGTGCGTCGGATCGGGCAAGGTCACGCGGAGGCTCCGTTGGCTCCGGCGATCATACCCGTCGCGGAGGGACGCGGCGATACGGGCTTCAGCGCAGGCGCGCGAGCAGCCGCTCGAGCACCTCGGTCATCCGCGCCTGCGCCGCGGCCGGGCTGAGGTCGTGATCCGCCCCCTCGATGATCGTCACCGGGCCGCCGAGGCGGCGGGCCATCCTCGCGGGGGAGCGGCCGAGCGCCTCGTGCAGGGCGGCGAGGCCGCGATCGCCCGCGCTGTAGACGAGTTCGAGATGGGCACCGCGCCGGCGCAGGGCGGCGATGCGCTGCGCCACGCTTCCGCCGGCAGGGCGGGGCCGGAGCAGGAGGGCGAGCCGCTTACCCACCCGCCCGATGGCGGCCCGGGTGATCGCCCGCGCAATGGCGCCGACGCGGATCTCGCCGCGCGCGAGGCGTCGCCATGCGACTCCCTGCTTCAGCAGGCCGGCATAGGTCGAGGCGTTCCGGAACACGTTGCGGATGACGCTATCCACGTCGTCCGCCGGGTTCCAGTCGAAGCAATAGGGGTTGACCAGCACCCCGCCCTTCAGCCTCTCCTCGCGGCAGACGGCCCGGAAGGCGAGATAGGCCCCGCTGCAGGCGCCCACGATGACGATCGGACCAGATCGAACGGTCTCAAGACGGTCGAGGGCGGCGCGGACATCGTCGAGCGCGTCGAGGCTGTAGAGGGGAGACGCACCGCCCGGTCGGTTCGGACTGTCGCCGATGCCGCGCAGGTCCATGCGCAGGGACGGAAAGCCCTGGCCGGCGAGACGTCGCGCGAGCGTGGTCGTCTGCCGCCCCCAGCCGGAATGCACGTTGGTGCCCGCATTGACGAAGAGCACCATCGGCCGCGCCGCTTCCACGTCGCGCGGATGGCAGAGGATGCCGAACAGAGACGGGCCGAACCGCGAGGGCTCCTCCCACCAGCCGTCCCCCCGGATCGGATCGGCTGGGAGCGGCGGGAGCGCGGCGGCCGGGACGGGACGGGGCTGCGCCCCTTCGGCGACGGAAGCGATCACCGCCGAGAACACCTCGTACGGCGTCTCGGCATAGAGCGGGTTGGCGACGAGGGCGGCGAGGCCGGGAAAGGGCCGCGTCGTCACCCGCGCCCCCAGCGCCGCGTAACGGGGGCCGAGCCCGCCGGCCTCAGCCCCGACGAGCAGGATGTCGGGAGCCGGTGCCCGCTCGGCCTTGGTGAGGTCGATGACGGAGAGTTCGGCGGCGAGAGCGGGACCGAGATGGAATCCGCCCACGGTGAGGCAGCCCTCCTCCTGCGGCAGTGGCGATCCGTCCGGCAGGCGCCCGATGGTGCGCGACTGCATCTTCATTTCGCGCAGATAGGCGCGCCCGGTCGCGAAGGGCGCCAGCAGGACGAGCCGGTCGACGTGCTCCCCCTCCGCCGCCAGGGCCGCGAGGGTTCCACCGAGGCGCAGGCCGACGAGGACGATCTCCTCCACCCCCGCCTCGTCGCGGAGATGGCGGATCGCCCGGCGGATCGCCCGCACCCGGCCCTCGACGCTGCCGGCATCCGCGTCGGAGGAATCGCCCGTTCCGGGATAGTCGAAGCTCAGGGTGGCGCAGCCGGTGGCGGCGATCCCCTCGGCGAGCGCCCGCCAGGGGCGATGCGCCGAAAGCTGCTCGTAGCCGTGGGTGGCGCACAGGACGACACCCCGGCGCGAGATCCCCGGGCTGAACCAGCCGAACAGACCGTCGAAGGCGACGGGGCTCAGCGGCAGGGGCGACACGGCGGCATCGCTCCCGACAGGGACTGTCTCAAACGCCATCCGGACCGAACCTCACGACCTCGATGCCATTGATGGCGCTGATGCGTCCCGCCGGCTCGGGCGCTGTCTCCGAAGTGCCGAGAAGCGGCACGAGACGGCTCGCCGCCGGCGCGAGGGAGAAACCATTGTCCAACGGCCGTCCGAGCGTGGTCTCGATCTGGACATCGAGGGCATGCAGTCCGGTGGCGATCCGGAGCGCCCAGCCGGATTCATCGGCGATGAGTTCGGCGCCGAGACCGAGATCACGCGGTTCGGAATCCCGCCCCTGCGGGTAGTGAAACGCTTCGGCGATCACCGCGCCGGTGCCCGTTTCGGTGAGGCTCGCATGGCCGAGGCTATGGGCCGGCGGCCCGAACCGATAGGCATGGGTGGCGTCGAAGAAGCGCCCCAGCAGGTCCGCCGAGGACCATGAGGCGGAGCCGCGCGGGCCGACCTCGATCACCCGCTCGGCCCCGACGACCACCCGGCCGCCCGCATCGGTGAAGGCGAGGCGGAGGGTCGCATCGAGCCGCTGCGCCGTCTCGTTGTGGACATGGACATGGAGTCCGTTCAAGCCTTCGTCGGACAGGGTGACCTGCACAGGCCTGAACGCGCGCTTGAGGGCGTACCAGGCGGGTTTCGGACGCCCGAGGCAGTCGACGAGGCCCCATCCCGCCCCCGGCGCGAGATCGCGGAAAAACCAGACGAGCCCGCCGGCATTGGGCGAGCGCGCCCGGCGCCATTCCGCGAACACCGCCTCCATGCACGCGCCGCTCGCCGCGCGGCCGAGCGCGAGGTAGCGCTCGGGATTCTCCCGGCGGAGCCGTTCGGGATCGGTACCGAACAGCGTCGCCACGTAATGGTCGCGCACGCCCTCGAAATCCCAATCCGCCCCCCGGTCGCGGGGGATTCCCGCCATCCAGCGGGGTGACGCGAGATCGGTGAGGTCGCATTCGGCGAGGGTCGCGGCGTCCGGCACGTTGGCGAAGGCGAGGCATTCGGAGGCGAACCCGACCTCGGCCCGGCGGGCATCCTCGAACGGACGGCGATAGGCGCCGACGCCGTAATAATGCGTCACCCCGGCGGAGGTGGAGAAGGGTAGATCGCCGCCCGAGGGGGAGTTGGGCACCACGACGAGGTCGGGCCTGGTCTTGGCCACCAGATCGGGAAGCGCCTCCGTGACGAAGCTGCCGGCCCAGACCGTGCGCGGGAAACCGAGCATCGCCGCCTGCTGCCAGACCTCGCTTCCGCCCGACAGCACGCAGAGCGAGGGCGAGGTCTGCGTGCGGTCGAGGAACTGCGTGATCTCCTCGACGAGGATTTCGCGGAAGGCGGGATCGTCGGTCGGATAATCGAAATTAGCCAGCATCAGATCCTGCCAGACCAGGATGCCGAGTTCGTCGCAGAGATCGTGGAAAGCCGAAGCTTCATAGAGCGTGATGCCCGGCACGCGCAGCATGTTCATGCCGGCCTCCCGCGCCAGTTCGAGAAGGGGCCGACAGGTGTTGCGGTCGGTGGGCAGACCGACGAGGTCGGGCGGCGTCCAGCAGGCGCCGCGGCAGTAAACCGGCACGCCATTGATCGCGAGGCTCAACCCCTCCTCGAACGGGCGGGTCAGGGCGATGGTGCGGAAGCCGACGCGGCCGAGATCGATGCGCCTGCCCGCGACAAGAACTTCAACCGCGTGAAGCCTCGGCTCGCCATGGGTGTGGGGCCACCACGGGGCGATGTCCGGCAACAGGAGTTCGCCCTCGAACCCTCCGGGGGCGACCTGACGAAGGGCGACTTCGCGGCCGTCGCAGATCAGGAACGCCGGTCCCTCCGCCACGCCGTCGAGTTCGATCCGCACGGTGAGGCGTCCCGTCCCGCCATCGAGGGCCGTGCGCAGATCGACGGACGCGATATCCACGTCGCCCCCGCGAAGAACTTTGCGCGTAACGGCGCGATAGGGGCCGACGCTGTCGATGGACGGGCACCAGCCCGGCATGAAGCCGAGCAGGCTGGTGCGGACATGGCGCAGCGAGCCCGGCGCCGCCAGGAGCGGTCGCCAGCGGCCACGCTTGTGCGGGCGCGCCAAGTCGGCAGAAAGCGAGCGGAAGCAGAGGGCAATCTCGGTCTCGCCCGAGAGATCCACCTCGACCTCCCGGGCCAGGAACATCGAGCGGCCGGTACCAGCGAGCACCCCGTCGATCCAGATCTCACTGAGTGTCGCCAGCCCCTCGAAGCGCAGTCGCTCGCGGCCGGTGCCGGAGAGAGTGGCCCGATACCAGACATCGGACTCGTGGAGCGGCGTCGGTGCCGCCTCGGACCAGAGCCCGTCCTCGCGCAAGGAGGCCGCCGCCGTGCCGGGCACGCGGGCCGCGATCCATCCCTCGCCCGGCAGGTCGCGGGGTGTCGCGCAGGCGTTCGACGGCGTCACCACCAGGTGCCAAGGTCCCTCGACGTTGAGGGCCGGCACGCCGTCGACGGCGAGGATACGCGCCACCGCGATGCCTCTCAGGACAGCGCGCGGTCGAGGGCGGCAAAGACCGCATCGTAGGTTCTAGCCAGCCCGTCGAGGCGTTGGCAGAGACCCGCGGCGTTACGCCGGCCGAAGGCGCGCGCCAGCTGGAACTGGAAGGCCTTGGCTTCCGCCGCGAGCTTTTGCGCCAGTTCCGAGCCGGAAGCCATGTCGGCAACGCCATGGCTGTCGAGCCAGGCGAGATGGCTGCCGAGAAGCTCGAAATTGGCTCCGACCTGGCGAGTCGTGTTGAAGGCGTAGCCGTGGAAGACGCTGAGCGGGTTCTGCACCAGCACCTCCGCCCGCTCCGCCAGGGCATCCCGGAAAGCGAGGATCGGATTGGTCCGTGGCGCGAAGCGCCGGTGATGGCGCAGCAGGTCGAGGGCGGCACGCGGCAGGTCGTCCGGCGTGAGCGGCGGGCCGACCGGCTTCACGAACTCGGCATAGGGGAAAAGGATTCCGGCGGTGAAGATGCCGTCGTAATCGGCGCCCTGCAGACGGAAGCGGCCGGCATTGTGGAGGTAGTCGAGCGTGCGCTCGCCCGCGTCGAGGCCGAGGATCCCGATCGTGGTCTTGCCATGCTCGCGGCCATAGGTAGTGCCGACTGTGTCGGGCAGGTGGATCGCGTCCACTTCCACGAGGACCGGGCATCCGCGCGCGACCTGCACGCCGACATGCGCCTCCAGGCTCTCGAAGATCGCGAGTTCCTGGATCGACAATCCGTAGAGCCGTTCGATGTCGCCGGGCGGAGGCTTGAAGAAGGTGAACTGGTCGCCTTCGAAATCCTGCCGCAGGGTGAAGCCGAGCATGGCTTCCGGCACGAGCCCCCGGCCGTGCAGCAGCTCGATCCAGAGATCGACGTAGCAGTTCGTCTCCGGCCAGATCCGGTCGGAGCCATGAAGGGCATGGGAGGCGGATGGCGACGGGTCCGAAGCCTCTTCGCGGAGGGCGGTGGCGGACACCTTCTAGCCCCAGAGCCGGTCGCGCACGACGTCCGGCCACGCCTCGATGTCGAGGCCGTGATGGCGGAGCAGCGCCAGGGTGATCCTCTCCAGCCCGAACCCGACGCAGGCGGTGTGCGCCACCTCGCCATCGGCCTGCCGGATATCCCAGATCGTGCCGAAATGGTCCTGGTGGTAGTTGAAACTGAGGCAGGCGGTGGGCTTGTCCTCGCTGTTGACCGGCACGTTCAGCTCGAATTTCAGCCCCTGGGCGCGCTGGTTGTTGGCGAGCATGCGCCCGGCGCGGCCGAAGAACGGATCGTTGGCCGGGTCCACCGCGATCGGTAGGCCGAGTTCGCGCATCATCGCGGTGCCGCGCTCCAGCCAGAGCTCGCGGAAGGCGAGAACCTGATCGGGACTGCCCATGCGCACGTATTCGCGCATGCGGAACATCTGCATCCGCGTCGGCTCCAGCGAGGGCTCGTGGCGGAAGCAGTAGGATTGCAGGTCGAACAGCAGCCCGCCTTCGGGCAGCGCCCCGCGCGCGGCGGCCACCGGGTAGAGCGGGTAGCAGGCGGCGGGCGTCAGCACGATCTCGCTGGCGGCCTGGCCGCCGGTCCAGTCGGTGCCGGCCTCGATACAGGCCAGCAGCCGGGCATGGTCGGCGTCGTTTCCGCAGAAGCAGTGGATGGTGCCGGCGAGGTTCGGAAACCCCTTGAGATAGCCGCTACGCTCGAAGGCCGGCCGGCTCATGCCGGGCGGAAAGCGCAGGGATTCGGCCCCGTCGCTGGCGCCGAGCCGGGTGGCGATCCGGTCCACGGCCTCCACCACGCTCTCGAACTCGCCGCTGCGCCCATAGAGCCCATCGACGCCGGTGCGAATGAGGAGGCCCTGGTCGAAGAGCCGGTCCAGCAGGGAGCGCGGCCCGGACACGGGATCGCGGGCGGGAAGCTGGTCCATCATGCGCTCAGAAGCTGCGCCCCGCCCTTCTGCACGAGCAGGAGGTTTGCGGTATTGGCGAGGATGCGGTCGTTGTTGATCATCAGCGGCGCCGACAGCACGTCGCGGAGTTGCCGGCCGAGGCTGAAGGGAGTGCCGTTCTTGTAGCCGGAGAGCCCGACGATCCCCAGCGCGCGCTGGACGATGTCGACCGCCTTGTCGGAGATCGTCGTCTTGACGTTGTTGAGCATGACGGCGAACCCGATTGAGCCGAGTTCGTCGGCGTCGCCCTGCGCCGCCTCGTAGCGCTTGAGGGCGGCGATCACCGTCGCCTTCATGGCCTGGAGTTCGTTGGCGGCTTCGGCCAAACGCAGGGCGCCGGGCGGAACCTGGCCCGGCCGACGCCGGGCTTCGCCCTGGACATAGGCCCTGGCCCTGTCGAGGGCATGGCTGGCGATGCCGAACCAGACGCTGCTCCAGAGCAGGTGCGACCAGGCGAGCATGGATTGCGCCGCGATCTCGGCGAAGGGCTTGGGCAGGATCTGCGCCACCGGCACGTCGCGGGCTTCCAGCTTGAACCCGTCGCTGCAGGTGCCGCGCATGCCGAGCGTATCCCAGGTGCTCGTGCGCTCCAGGGACATCTGTCCCTTCATCAAGGCCACGAGGACCTGATCCGACGAGGCCGCCTCCGGATGACGGCGACCGGTGGCGAGGATCACGTCGGCATGGGCACCATAGGAGATGACGGTGGCGTCCTTGGCGAAATGGAACACGTCGCCCGCCGTCTCGACCGCGCAGAGGCTGTTGCGCAGGTCGCCGCCGATGCCGCCCTCGGTGGTGGCCGAGGCGAAGAGGAGCTGATCGCGCGCCACCCTTTCCATCAGGGTGCAATGCCACTCGCTGTCGAGGCCGTGCGAGACGAGGCTCGCGACCTTGATCTGGTGCATGGCGAAGACCATCGCCGCAGCGGAACAGGCCTGGGACAGGGTGAAG
Source organism: Methylobacterium sp. Leaf106 (assembly GCF_001422895.1). Classification (NCBI taxonomy): domain Bacteria; kingdom Pseudomonadati; phylum Pseudomonadota; class Alphaproteobacteria; order Hyphomicrobiales; family Methylobacteriaceae; genus Methylobacterium; species Methylobacterium sp. Leaf106. The sequence goes on along the minus strand of NZ_LMNB01000023.1, from coordinate 172,690 downwards.
CAGACCTCGGCGATCTGCGACAGGCTCGCGCTTTCGCCGCCGAACTGCATGGGGATCTGCATCCCGATCAGGCGCTCCGCCTTGAGAGCCGTCACCGCCTCGGCGGGAAAGCGGGCCTGACGGTCGACGTCGTCGGCATGGAGGGCAGCGACAGAAGCGACCCGCTTGGCGCGGATGGCGATGTCGGTCATGCGGCTGCCGAAACGGTCAGCTTGCTCACCGTCTCGCCGATGATGCGGATGGTGGAGAAGGAGCGCCGGTTGAGGAGGTTGTCGGGGAACTCGATGTTGTAGCGTTCTTCGAGCGCGAGCATCAGCTGGACCGAACCGAACGAGTCCAGGCCTCTGTCGAACAGGTTGTCGTCTTCTCCGAGACTGTCGACCACTTCGGCCAGAGCCGCGACGCTCTTGAGCGTGTCGCGGATATCTTCGGGAAGCACCATGTTGCCGCGCCTTTTACGTAATATTTCACGTAAAATATCGTAGCGACCATGCCGGTCAAGACCATTCGGCTCAGGTAGTTAATGAGCGGCACACGCCGGCATGAAATACTGGTCAATAGAGTTTCTTACCGCGCCCCCTCCTGAACAGTCATCGCATCGTGGATACGACCACCCATGATCGCGCATGGCCATGTCCCCTTGCCGATGCCCTATTGCCGATGCCCTATTCGGCGGGCATCGGCTCCGGAACGACAGGCCTCATCGGTTGAGGATTGGCCTGCACATCGGAGGGTGACACTTCCTCCTCGGCCCGCCGCTCCTCCGCCCTCTTGAGAATCTCGCGGGCCTCGTCGGCCTCGCGCTGACGGCTCCACAGGGAGGCATAGACACCGCCGAGATCGAGCAGGCTCTGATGGTCGCCGCGCTCGACGATCACACCCCGGTCGAGGACGATGATCTCGTCCGCATTGACCACCGTCGACAGGCGGTGGGCGATGACGAGGGTGGTGCGGCCACGGCTCACCTTGTCGAGCGCGTCCTGGATCTCGCGCTCGGTGAAGGAATCGAGGGCCGAGGTCGCCTCGTCGAGGACCAGGATCGGCGGCCCTTTGAGGATCGTGCGCGCAATGGCGACGCGCTGTTTCTCGCCGCCCGACAGCTTCAGCCCGCGCTCGCCCACCGGCGTATCGTAGCCCTCCGGCAGGGAGGAGACGAAGCGGTCGATCTGGGCGAGACGAGCGGCCTCGCGGACCTCCCCGTCGCTCGCGTCCCATTGACCGTAGCGGATGTTGTAACCGATCGTGTCGTTGAACAGGACGGTGTCCTGCGGGACCATGCCGATGGCGGCCCGAAGGCTGCCCTGTTCGACCCCGGCGATGTCCTGCCCGTCGATGAGGATGCGGCCGGATTGCGGCTCGTAGAACCGGAACAGAAGCCGCGACAGGGTCGATTTGCCGGCCCCCGAGGGACCGACGATGGCGATGGTCCGCCCGGCCGGCACTTCGAAGCTGACGCCGCGCAGGATCGGTCGTGCCGGGTCGTAGGCGAAGCGGACATCTTCGAACCGGACCACGCCGTCCGACACGGCGAGGGGTTTCGCGCCCGGCCTGTCGGCGATCTCGGGGTTGCGATGCAGGATCTGGAACATGTCGTCGATGTCGATGAGCGCCTGTTTGATCTCGCGGTAGATCATGCCCATGAAGTTGAGCGGCATGGAGAGCTGCACCAGCATCGTGTTGACGAGGACGAACCCGCCGAGCGTCGTGCGGCCGGCCATGATGTCCCGCGCGGCGAGCCACATCACCACCGTCATACCGATGGTGAAGATCAGGGCCTGGCCGGCATTGAGCACGGCGAGCGAGACGTAGGTCTGGGTCGAGGCCTTCTCGTATTTGGCCATGGAGCCGTCGTAGCGCTCGGCCTCGCGCCGTTCGGCGCCGAAATACTTCACCGTCTCGAAATTCAGCAGGGAATCGACGGCCTTGGAGTTGGCGTCGGTATCCGAGTTGTTCATCCGCCGGCGGATCTCGATCCGCCATTGCGTCGCCTTCCATGTGAAGGCGAGATAGGCCGCCACCATGACGAAGACGACGAACGAATAGAGCCAGTCGAACTCGTAGGCGAGGACGCCGATGACGAGGAGGAACTCGACGATGGTGGGGACCAGCGTCAGCACCATCAGGCGAGAGAGTTCCTCGATGCCGCCGCGCCCGCGCTCCAGCACGCGGGTGAGGCCGCCGGTCTTGCGCTCCAGGTGGAAGCGCAGGGAGAGCCGGTGCATGTGCTCGAAGGTCTGGAGCGCGAGGCGGCGCACCGCATGCATCGCCACCTTGGCGAAGAGTCCGTCGCGCACCTGGGTGAGCACGGCCATGATCACCCGCGACAGGCCGTAGAGCCCGATCATCAGCATCGGTGCCGCGAACAGGCCCGTGGGGAGCGTGGCGCCGAGTCCGTCCTTGTCCCCCACCGCCGCCACGAGGGCGTCGGTCGCCCATTTGAAGGTGAAGGGCGTCAGCATCGTCACGAACTTGGCGACCAGGAGGAGGCCGAAGGCGAGGAAGACGCGCCGCTGCAGGTCCGGCCGGGTATGGGGCCAGAGATAGGGCCACAGGCGCCGATAGGTGGCGAACAGGCCGGGGCGCTCGGGCGGCGTCGTGCCGCCGCCCGCCGCGGAGGTGGGATCGGTGCTCATTCAGGCAAACTCGGGCAGCGGGACCGGGAGCGGTCGAATTCAGCCCCCGATATAGTCCCTCGAACCGTTCCAGACAGTCGCCCGGCGGTGCAGGGCCGGGATGCAGGATGCGCGGTCGCGGCTCAGCTGCGTCGCTTGTCCTGCGGCAGCGTGGAGGCGCTCTCGGACGGGACGACGAAGATCTGGCCGGGATAGATCAGGTCGGGGTTGCGGATCTGCGGCTGGTTGGCGTCGAAGATCACCGTGTATCGGGTCCCCCTGCCGTAGACGCGCCGGCTGATCTCCCAGAGGCTGTCGCCGCGGGTGATCCGGGCGGTGTTGATCTCCGGCACGAACACGCTTTGAGGCGCGGACGAGGGCTGGATCGCCAGGGCCGACACCGCTCTCGCGCCGGCTTCGTCCGTTGTCGGGCTCGGCTGCGACCGGCCCATCGTCATGGCAGAGGCCGGCGCGCTCGGCGAGGCATTCTGGGGTGCCCCCTGGATCGGGCGACCGAGGGACGAGGCAAGAACCGGCGAGGATTTGGCATGCAGCCTCGCCGCCGGCGCGGCGCTCGGCGAAGGCTTGGCCGCGAGAGTCGGCGGCGCGTCCTGTACCGGACCGACCACGGGCTTTGCCGCATGCGGCATGGAGAAGGCGACTTCGGACCGGTTCTTCACCTTGCCCGAGACGGGATCCACCTGATCGATGCGGATCCGGTAATCGCCGGGGGCGACCCCGCGCCCGATCGTGAACGAGACCCGCCCGTCGGCGCCGACGCTGCCGGGCGCGATCTGGGCGTCGTTGATGTAGAGGCGGACGGTGGCACCGGCCGGCGCCTGCCCGGTGACGAAGAGGCGTCCGCCCTCCTCCGCATCGACACTGACGACCTTCACCGGCACGGCATCCGGCTTCGGCGCGCCGGACGAGTCGGGACCGGCCGCTTCAGGCTTGGCGGCAACCGCGCCATTCGCCTGAGTTGGATCGCCCGGGGCCCTGGCCGTGCCGCCGGACTTGTCCGCACCGGCGCCCTTCGGACCGCCGCCGGCCACCTTGGCCGAGGCCGCATCCACCGGACGATCCGGCTGCGACAGGACGACGGTGGGTTTGTCGGGGGACGTCAGGGCGATGAGGGGCTTGGTGGTACGGTCGGCGGAGACCACCACCATGACGGTCTCCCGCGCCTGCCGACCCTGGCCGTCGGCCCCGATCGAACTCAGGGTGATCTCGCTGCTACCGGCGGGGAGCGCAGGCGGGACGATGGCAAACTGGCCGGACGGGTCGATGAGCGCACGGGCAATCGGGTGGTTGTCGCGCAGCATCTCGACGGTGGTGTTGGGGGTTCCGCGACCGGCGATCACGGTCTCGCCCGTCGGCTCGACGCGGATGATGTCGAAGGTCGGAGCCTGCGCCTGATCCTGCGCGGCGGGCGGGTTGCCCGTCTGCCCGGTGGCGCCTCTTCCCCCCGCCGACGACTTTCCCGGCGTCGTCGAAGCCCCCTCATCGCGGCGCGCCGGAGGCGTCACCGGCGAGCCGGGAGCGGCGGGAGATTCCGCCGCCCGCGATTCGGGCGTGCTGGTCTCCTTCGTCCGAGGCGACGTCGCCGCGGCGACGGGCTGCTTGTCGCCCTGCGCGAGCTTGAACATCTCGCCGGTGCCGAACAGCACGACGACCAGGGCGAATCCGGCCAGCAGGCCGCCGCCCGCGAGAATCAGGCCTCGCCGCCACTGCGCCGTCATGGCACCCCCGCTCTTCAAATCCCTCGACTTTGCGGCAGATAACATCGTCGGGTTTCGACTCTGGCTGTCGACAAAACGTCGATTGATGGCGACATACTAGCCGACATGATCTCAACACCAAATCGCGCTTCCCCCCGAAAGGCGGGATCATTCACGAAATCAGCAGTTTGGCCCCTGGATGGCGCCTCCCTGCCCCTCATCGGGGGAGGCTCGGCATGGCCCCGGTGAAAAACGTCTGCGTCTATTGCGGCTCGGGCTTCGGGGGCGACCCGGTCTTCGCCGAGGCCGCGGCGGCGCTTGGCCGCTCCCTGGCGGAAGCCGGGCTCGGCCTCGTCTATGGCGGCGGCAATGTGGGGCTGATGGGCACGGTGGCTCAGGCGGTGCTCGATGCCGGCGGCCATGTCACCGGCATCATCCCGGACTTCCTGAAATCGCGCGAGCGGATGCTGGACGCCATCCAGGAGACCATCGTCGTCGGCGACATGCATACCCGCAAGCGGCTGATGTTCGAGCGGTCCGACGCCTTCGTCGCTTTGCCCGGCGGCATCGGTACCCTGGAAGAACTCGTGGAGCAGCTCACATGGGCGCAGCTCGGCCAGCACAAGAAGCCGATCCTGCTGCTCTCGATCGCCGATTTCTGGACGCCGCTGCTGACCCTCCTGGATCACATGCGCGACCAGGGCTTCATCCGCGAGGGGCTGGAGCTGAACTACCTCGTGGCCAAGGACGCCGCCGAGGTCATCGGCCTGCTGCGCACCGAATCGACGGAGACCTCGCCGGAGGCGGAGGCCTTCGTGGCCGAGCGGCTCTGACGGCACGCCGGTTTCGCCGCCTCAACTCTTGGCGTACGGCACGGCCCCCTTCCCCTGGGATGGGCAGGGGAAGGGGGCCGTGTGGAAGAGGGCCGTGTGGTTGTCTCCGTCACCGCGTCGAAGGCAGGAGCCAGTTCGGCAGCCACATGGCGATGCCGGGGACGAGGCAGAGGATCAGGATCGCCACGGCCATCAGGATCACGAAGGGCAGCGTGCCCCAGATGATGTCCTTCAGCGGGATGTCGGGGGCGATGTTCTTGATGACGAAGATGTTGAGGCCCACCGGCGGGTGGATGAGCCCCATCTCCATGGTGATGGTCATCACCACGCCGAACCAGACGAGGTCGAACCCGGCGGCCTTCAACGGTGGTAGGATGATCGGCGCCGTCATCAGGATGATCGAGACCGGCGGCAGGAAGAAGCCGAGCAGGATCACGAGGCCGAGGATCGTCACCAGCAGTACCCACTTGGACAGCTGCATCGCCACGATGGCGGCCGCCGCCGATTGGGAGATGTGCAGGTAGCTCATCACGTAGGCGTAGAGCAGCGACATGCCGATGATGAGCATCAGCATGGTGGATTCCCGCAGGGTCGCCGCGAGGATCGGGGTCACGTCTTTTGGGCGCCAGACGCCGTAGATGACCGCGATGAGGCCGAGCGCCAGAAGGCCGCCGAGGCCGGCCGTCTCCGAGGGCGTAGCGTAGCCGCCATAGAGTGCCACCATCACGCCGGTGAGCAAGATCACGAAGGGCAGCACGCGCGGCAGCGTCGAGAAGCGCTGGCGCATGCTGTAGGTGTCCTCGGCCAGGATCGCCGAGGCGGTGCCGTGGCGCTCGTAGGCGTCTTTCGCGGCGGCGTATTCCGAGCGGAAGCGATAGACCGACCAGGCGGCGAACAGACCGACCAGCAGCAGGCCCGGCCCGATGCCGGCGAGGAACAGACGGCCCAGCGACTGCTCGGCGGCGACCGCGTAGAGGATCATGGTGATGGAGGGCGGCAGCAGGATGCCGAGGGTTCCGCCCGCCGCGATGATGCCGGCGGCGAAACCCGGCGAGTAGCCGCGCTTCCTCATCTCCGGAATGCCCGCCGAGCCGATGGCCGAGCAGGTGGCGGGCGAAGACCCCGCCATGGCGGCGAACAGCGCGCAGGCGAAGACGTTGGCGATGCCGAGGCCGCCCGGGATCTTGTGCATCCAGGCATGCATGGCCGAGTAGAGGTCCTGCCCCGCCTTGGACCGGCCGATGGCCGCGCCCTTCAGGATGAAGAGCGGGATCGACAGCAGGGTTATGGAGGCCATTTCCTCGTAGACGTTCTGCGCCACCGTATCGAGGGAGGCGCCGGGCATGAAGAAGAACATGAAGGCCAGGGCGACGAAGCCCAGGGCGAAGGCGATGGGGATACCGGCGAGCATCGCGCTGAGCGTCGCGCCCGCATAGAGGAAGCCGATGGCCGCGACGCTCATGGGTGGTTGCCCGTCTTCAGAGGAGTCTTGTTGAGATCGGCACCGAGGCCGACCTTCGGGTTGGCCCAGCCCGCCGCGCGCGGGCCGTAGGTGAGCGCCTCGACGATCTGCAGCAGGAATTGCAGGCCGAGGAAGCTCATGCCGATCGCCATGAGCGCGTAGGGAATCCACAGGGGCGGCCCCCAGGAGGATTGCGAGACCTGCCCGTCGACCCAGGCCTCGTGCAGCAGCGTCCAGCTCTTCCAGGCGAAGAAGGTGACGAACACGATGCTGATGATGTCGGCCATCAGCAGGCGGGCCCGGTTCACGCGGGGCGAGAGCAGGCCGCTCAGGGCCTCGATCGCCACGTGGCCGCGCTTGGCCTGCACGGCGGCGGCGGAGAAGAAGGTGGCCCCCACGATGAGGAACACCGCCATCTCGTCCTGCCAATCGGTGGGCTCGTGCAAAGCGTAGCGCACGACCACGCTGTAGCTGAGCACGAGGCAGGCGCAGACCAGGGCGATGCCGCCGAGCAGCATGATCACCCGGTTGATGGCCTTCATCCCCCTGTCGAGATGCCCGAGAATCCCGGGGATCCGGGGCTCGGGCGCGGCCGCGGCGGTCTCTGAAGCGGCCGAGGCCGCGTCGAAGGCGTGGCTCACGACACCTGCTCCGCCAGCTTGAGGAGCTCGGCGCAGCTGGCCGACTTGCCCGCGAAGTCCTTCCAGGCGGTCTCACGGGCGATGTCGCGCCACTGGCCCAGCGTCTTCTCGTCGAGGTTCTGGACCTTGGCTCCGGCCTTGGTGAAGATCTCCTCGACCTTTGTGTCGTCCGCCTTGGCACCGGCCTGGCCGAAGGGTTCGAGTTCGGCGCCGATCGCCATGATGAGATCCTGCTGGTCCTTGGGCAGACGCTCGAAGGCGATCTTCGACATCATGATCGGCTCGAGCATGAACCAGTAGGAGCGCTCGCGGCCGGACGTCAGGGATTTCGACAATTCTTCCAGGCGGAACGAGATCAGGCTGGTGGACGAGGTGATCACCGCATCGCAGGCGCCGGTCTGCATGGCGGCGTAGGATTCGCTCGACGGGATCGACAGGGTTGCAGCACCCGCCTGCTTCATCATCAGGTCCATCTCGCGCGAGCCGCCACGGACCTTGAGGCCCTTGGCGTCCGCCGGAGCGTAGAGGGGACGCTCGCGGCTGGCGACGCCGCCCGATTGCCAGACCCAGGAGACGAGGAGGATGCCCTTCGAATCGAGGATCTCGGTGATCTTCCGGCCGACCGGCGCCTTCTTCCAGGCGACGGCCTGCTCGTAGGAACTCACGAGCGCCGGCATCAGGCCGATATTCATCTCCGCAACCTCGCCGCCCGCATAGGGCGACGGGTAGAGGCTCATATCGAGGGCACCCTTGCGCATGGCGCCGAACTGGGCGTTCGTCTTCATCAGCGACGAGCCAGGATAGACCTGCACCTCCAGCGCGCCCTTCGAGCGCTCGGCCAGGAGAGCGGCGAACTTGCGGCACATGCGGTCGCGGAAGTCGCCCTCGTCGATGGTACCGCCGGGGAACTGGTGCGAGATTTTCAGGGTCGTCGCCGCCTTGGCCTTCAGCCCCATCGACAGGATAGCGGGGGCGGCGAGGCCGGATGCGACGAGGGCGCGGCGTGTCAACGTCATGGCGTCTCTCCCGGGCGGACCTTTGTGGTCTCGCTGTTTTGCGGCGCAACATTTATACTGCAACGCGCATTCGATATACCAACGAACTATGTCTTGTATATTTTGTCAACGACATTGAATAATGGATCGCAGCGAATTTCATGACCTATAGGGACGGGAACGCCATGACCCGATCGCTCAGCCTCAGGCAGACGATCGAGACGGAGATCGTGGATGGTCGGCTGGCCATCGGCTCCCGCCTCGACGAGACCGAGCTGGCCGAGCGCTTCGGCGTCTCGCGCACGCCGATCCGCGAGGCGTTGCTGCAGCTGGCGATGACCGGCCTCGTGGAGATCAAGCCGCGCCGGGGCGCCATCGTCAGCGCGCCCGATCCGGAATTGCTCGTCGCGATGTTCGAGACGATGGCCGAGATCGAGGCCTCGTGCGGCCGGCTCGCCGCCCGCCGGCTGATCGCGGCCGACGAGACCGCCTTGAAACAGGCGCTCGCCGCCTGCGCGGCGGCGGCGGCCGAAGAGGACCCCGAGACCTACTACCAGGAGAATTACGTCTTCCACACGGTGATCTACCGCGCCTGCCGCAACGACTTCCTGTGCGAGCAGGCGCGGCTTCTCCACCGGCGCCTGACCCCGTTCCGGCGGATGCAGCTGAGAGCGCGTCACCGGCTGGGGCAATCCCTGGCCGAACACGAGGCCATCGTCGCCGCCATCGTCGCCGGCGACGAGATCGCGGCGTCGGACCGGCTGCGCGCCCATGTCATCGTCCAAGGGGACAGGTTCTCCGATCTCGTCGCCAATCTGCGCTCGATCAGCGACGCGGCGTGAAACCGGCCGGCCGACAAGAGTGAGATATCGCCAGCAAGCTTTCGGGCGGAGACCAAACTTTCGTTAGGAATTAGCCATCATGGTTACGGCGATTTTGCATAAATTCGCTCGTTCCCCGGATCGTTTCATGCGCCTCTCCATCAAGACGACGCTCATCGGCCTGTTCACCGCGCTCGCCATCATTACCACGGTGCAGGGCGTGGTTGCTCTGCGGAAGCTCGATGCCATCGGTGGCCGGATCGAGTTGCTGGCCTCGAATGCGCTGCCCTCGGTCGATGCGGCCCACGCTCTGAACGCGCTGGTGATGCGCACCCGCCTCTGGCAGTTCCGCTACCTCATGGCGGAGGACGAGGCCGAGCGTGCCCTGAGCGTCAAGAATGCCGGCGAGATGATCCAGAGCGTCGAGAAGAACAGGAACGCCTATCGTCCCCTCATCGGTTCGCCCGAGGAGCAGGCGCTGTTCGATGAGTTCGGTGCGAAGTGGCAGATCATGCTCGACGGCTGGAATGGCCTGAGCAAGATCGATCCCTCCCAGCGCGCGGCGATCACCGAGCGTTTTCGTGGTCCGATGAACGCCGAGTACCTCGCCGCGACCGCGGCCGGACGCAGGCTCGTCGAATTCAACGGCCGGGCCGGAGCGGCAGCCAGCGCGGCCGCGCGCGAGGAACAGGCGCAGGCGGTCTTCACCACGCAGATCATGCTGGTCGCGGCCGTCGTCATGGCGCTGGCCGCCATGGCCTTCGCCTTCTTCGGGGTGTCGCGTCCCATCGAGCGGGTGACGGCCGCCATGCGCCGTCTGGCCTCCGGCGATACCGAGGTCACCATCTCCGGCACCGGACGGCGGGACGAGATCGGCGCCATGGCCGCGACCCTGGACACCTTCCGGGACAATCTGGTCCGTACCCGTGCCCTGGAGAGTGAGGCCACCCTGGCCCGTGCCGGGGCGGAAGCCCAGCGCAGGTCCGCCGCCCTGGCCTTGGCCGACGGTTTCGAGAATGCGGTCGGCGATATCCTGACCCGGGTCTCGGCGGCGGCGACGCAATTGCGTTCGACCTCCCAGGGCATGTCCGGCACCGCCACGGAGACGGCGCACCAATCCGTCGCCGTAGCGGCGGCGGCCGAACAGGCGGGCACCAACGTCACCATGGTGGCGGCAGCGGCGGAGGAACTCGGTTCGTCCGTCATGGAGATCGGCCGTCAAGTGGACGGCTCCACCAATCTGGCGCACCAGGCGGTGGAGGATGCGACGCGGACGGGCGCGCAGATGAGGGATCTGAGCGACGCCGCGGCGAAGATCGGCGACGTCGTCGCGATGATCGCCACCATCGCTGGCCAAACCAACCTCCTCGCCCTCAACGCCACCATCGAGGCGGCCCGTGCCGGCGAGGCGGGCCGGGGCTTTGCCGTCGTGGCGGCCGAGGTGAAGGAACTCGCCAACCAGACCGCGCGGGCCACGGACGAGATCGGCAGCCAGATCGGCCGGATCCAGGGCTCCACCGGCCAAGCCGTCACGGCGATCGAAACGATCACCGCCCGCATCCGCGAGATCAGTTCCGTCGCCACGTCGATCGCGGCGGCAGTGGAGGAGCAGGGGGCGGCGACCCAGGAGATCGTGCGCAACATCAACCAGGCCGCCGAGGGGACCGGGGAGGTGACGACCAACATCGCGGGCGTGGCGGGCGCCGCCGAGGAGACGGGCGCCGCAGCCTCTCAGGTGCTGGCCTCCGCCTCCGAACTCTCCCGGGAATCGGAGTATCTCAACGCGGAAGTGGGGCGCTTCCTGGCCACGATCCGCGCGGCCTGAGACGGCCCTGCCCGTCGACGTCCCGAACCAAATCGGGGGCCTGAGTCCGGGTCCCGTCGTCGGGTCGGCCCTTCAGGTCCCCGCGCCGAAGTTCTCGGCGATGACCGGGGTCTTGGAGCGGATATGGTCGCGCATGAGCGTCGCCAGCGCAGGACCGTTCCGGGCGTGGAGGAGTTCGATCATCCGTTCGTGCTCGGAGACGGCACGGCTCCATTGCTCGGCGGTCTGGTGAACGGCATAGCGCGAGCGCTGGATGCGGCCCGACAGGCTGGCGTAGATGCTGCCCAGCACAGAATTGCGGCTCGCAGCCATGATCGCGTCGTGGATCGTGCGATTGAGCCGGAAATACGTGGCCTCCTCGCCGTCCTTCCAGGCCTTCACCATGGCGTGGTGAGCCCGCTCGATCTCCGCGACCTCCTCGTCGCCGATGGTGCGGCAGGCGAGATCGGCCGCGGTCGCCTCGAGGCCGGCGATGACCTCGATCATTTCCTCGATCTCGACCTGGGACAGGCTGGCCACCCGCGCCCCGCGGTTGGGCAGCAGTTCGAGCAGCCCTTCCGTGGCGAGGATCTTGATCGCCTCGCGCAGGGGCGTGCGCGAGATGCCGAACCGCTCGGTGAGCTCGCTCTCGTTCACCCGCGCCCGTGGCTCGAGTTCCCCCGACTGGATGAGATCCCGCATCCGGTCCACGACTTCGTCGTGGAGGTAGCGGCGATTGATCCCGACCGCCGAGTCCAGCTTTTCCATGGGGGCGTAGGTCTTGTCGTTGGAGGGTGGATACTCTCCCGAGGTTTAGGCGTCGGGCATCGGCCTGTCGAGGGAGCGCCCGATTAGTTGTTTTTATTCCGGTCTTACAAATAACTTAGCACCTGAGACGACGCCCCCCGCCGATCAGTGCATTTCCTCGTGCCAGGTCCGTCCGTCCCGCTCGATCAGGGCGATGGCGGCGGTTGGGCCCCAGCTTCCGGCCGGATAGGCGCGGGGCGGCTCGGGCCGGTCCGCCCAGGCCTTCAGCAGCGAATCGGCCCAGGCCCAGGCCACCTCCACCTCGTCGCGGCGCATGAACAGGGTGGCGTTGCCGCGCACCACGTCCATCAGCAAGCGCTCGTAGGCATCGGGATAGCGCTGCTTGAACGTCTCCTCGAAGGAGATGTCGAGGTTGGTCGGCCGCAGGCGCATGCCGCCCGGTCCCGGGTCCTTGGTCATCACTTCGAGCTTGATCCCCTCCTCCGGCTGGAGTCGGATGACGAGGCGGTTGGGCTCGCGCCCGAAGGATTCGGCCGGGAAGATCGAGAAGGGAGAGGCGCGGAACTGCACCACGATCTCGGAGAGCTTCTGGGGCAGGCGTTTCCCGGTGCGGATGTAGAAGGGCACCCCGGCCCAGCGCCAGGACTGAACTTCGAGCTTGAGGGCGACGAAGGTCTCCGTGCGGCTCTCCGTCTCGCCGCCGAGATCGGCGCGGTAGCCCTGAACCGGTTTGCCGTCCACGGCGCCCGCCGCATACTGGCCGCGCACTGTGACGGCCTGGACGTCGTGGGGCGTGATAGGCTTCAAGGCGCGCAGCACCTTCAGCTTCTCGTCCCGCACCGAATTGGCGTCGAGGGTGAGCGGGCTTTCCATCGCCATCAGGCAGAGAAGCTGGAGCAGGTGATTCTGCACCATGTCGCGGAGCGCCCCCGACGTGTCGTAGTAACCGGCACGGCCCTCGACCCCCACCGTCTCGCCCACCGTGATCTGGACGTGGTCGATCACGTCCGCCGTCCACAGGCGCTCGAAGATGGTGTTGGCAAAGCGCAGGGCAAGCAGGTTCTGCACCGTCTCCTTGCCGAGGTAATGGTCGATGCGGAAGATCTGCTCTTCGGGGAAGACCTCGCCGACCGCATCGTTGATGGCGCGGGCCGATTTCAGATCCTTGCCGATGGGCTTCTCCAGCACGACCCGCGACTTCTCACCGATGAGCCCGTGGGCCGAAAGGTTACGGCAGATCGAGCCGTAGAGATCCGGCGAGGTGGCGAGATAATAGGGCCGCACCTGGTCCGGCCGTTCGGCGAGCTTGGCGGCGAGATCCTCCCAGCCGTCGTCGCCGGCCCCGTCCACCGCCACGTAGTCGAGATGGTCGAGGAAGGCGGCAAGCTTGTCCTCGTCGAGGTCGCGGGCCGGGACGAAGCGCTTGAGCGCGTCGCGCGCCCGCTCGCGGAACGCCTCGACGCTCATCTCGGAGCGGGACGCGCCGATGATGCGGCTGGTGCCGGGAATCTGCCCGTCCTTGTAACGGTAATACAGGGCCGGCAGCAGCTTGCGGGTGGTCAGATCGCCGGTGGCGCCGAACACGACGCAATCGAAGGAGGCGACGGGGATGATGGTGGCCAAAGGGCTACTCCCGGGTTTGTCAGCGCCGGTTGAAACGGGCCGATCTTGGGCCCAGCGGCCCCGGCAATCCGGCCCCGCGATCGTGGCGATGCCATACCCTGCAAGCAAGAGCGCCGCCAGCAGGGCTGCCGGGTAATTGCATCACTCGCCTGGCGCCCGCCTCCTGCTCGGAAGCGCCCTCCGCCGGGTCGGCCGAAGCCGGGAACCGAGCATTACCCGGGACGGCGCGAGATGCCCAGTGAGTCTACGCACACGGGAATCATGGACGGGAACGAACCAGTCCTGCGACGACATTTTCAGTCGAAAACCGCGCTCCTTCCGCCGGCAGCTTTCACTCCAGCGTATCGCCAGACCGCCCCCCCGTCGTGCTCAAGCGGTGACGGTCCGGTTCCAAGTGTAACACCTTTGGGTCACCCCGCGATCTATCATCATACCAATTCGTCCTTTCGATTTCGACCAGAGCGAAGTATAGACGTGTTAGCGGAAGACACAGCATTTCAGTGGCAAATCCTGCCAGGACTTCCGATCGGGACGAATCCCGAAGCGTGATCTATCCCCGGCGACTCGCAGATGCCGAGAGATCAATTCATTTCCAAAAGTCCATCAGCTTGTATTAAATGCCGGATACGGCTCAAATATTATGCCACAGCAACTGTAGATAACCACTTTTTAAACCTGCAAACACGCAACGGGACCCGCGTGAACGGGTCCGTGTGACCATTCCGGAGGGACGACCACATGGCCCGCGATATCGCAGACGAGCCGTTGTTCCCGCTCGACGCCATCCAGGGCGACATCCTCGCCGGTTTGCCCAAGCGCCACGAGCACCTGATGTTCTTCACGATCACCGACCCGGCAGCGTTCAAGGCATTCCTCAAGTCCCTGCACATCACGAGCATGCAGGATTGCATAGACGATCGGGCCAAAATCGCGGCCCAGAAGCTCATCAACGCACAGCTCGTCCCGACGCCCGGACTGAACCTCGCCTTCACCTTCGCGGGTCTGGACAGGCTCGATGTGGAGGATGCCGCGACGATGACCGGAGCGGATGCCTTCAGGGAGGGGATGGCGAGTCGCCAGGCGATCCTGCAAGACCCGCCGTCGTCCGAGTGGACGGCACTGAATCCAGACCCCGATCTCCACGGTGTCTTCATCGTCACCGGCGCTTCGCACGCCGAAGTCGTCGACGTCATGTCCCTGAGGCTGGTCCCGCCAGCCGAGAACGGATGGAGCCTGCTCCATGAGGAGGTCGGTCAGGTGCGACCGGAGCCGGTAGTGGGTCACGAACATTTCGGATACGCGGACGGCGTCTCTCAACCGGGCCTCCGGGGCCGGATCGGCCACGACACCCCGTTCCATCCGACGGCCGAGGGCGGCAAGGATAATCAGGCCGCCCTGGGCCAAGATCTCCTGTGGCCGGGCGAGTTCGTGTTCGGCTTCCCCGGACAAAATTCGAACGCCCCGCGGTTCGAGGTGAAAGGCCCGGTCGCCGAACCGCCGATCCCTTTCATGAACCACGGGGCCTATCTTGTCATTCGGCGCCTCGCCCAGTTTGTTCCGGAATTCAACGCCTCGGTGAAGACGGCTTCCGCGGCGATCCCGGCTGGAGCGGACCTGGCCGATCCCGACCTCCTCGGCGCCCAGATGGTGGGGCGCTGGAAGAGCGGTGCGGCCATGATCAACGCGCCGAGAGGTGACGACCGCAGCGTCGGGGACAACACGCCGCGCGCCAATGATTTCGAATTCGGCGAGGATCGAGAGGGCGTCGTCTGCCCGTGGGCCGCTCATATCCGCAAGGCCTATCCGCGCGACGATGTCCGGCACGAACTCGAACCCGACGAGAAGGCCATCGGCAGAGCCGAAGCGTTCACGCAGAGCCACCGCATGATGCGCCGGGGCATCTCTTTCGGGCCGGAAGTCACCGAGGCCGAGGCATTGTCCGGCGTCTCGGGCGCGATCGACAACGCCGGCACCCCCGACGAAGACAGCAAGGTCCGGCTGTCCCGCGGGTTACTGTTCAAATGCTACGTCACCTCGATCGACGACCAGTTCGAGTTCGTCCAACGGAGCTGGTGCAACGCGGACGACTTCTCCCAGCCGGCCAGCGGCATCGATCCGATCATCGGCCAATCGGCCTCTGTCGACCGTCCCTTCAAGGGCGCGGCTCCGTTCTCGCTGGTGGAGGCGAACAGGCCGGATTTCAACCTCAGGAGCTTCGTCCGGATGGAAGGCGGCGAGTATTTCTTCGCCCCCTCCATCCTGGCCCTGAAGGAACTGTCGTGACGGGGCGGCCGCATCGCCCCGGCGGGCTCCGGGGACCGCCCTTCATCGGGAAGCGAGAAAGTCCTTGAACGCCTCGGCAAAGTCCGGATGCCAGCGTGAGAGCGCGGGCCGGTTCTCGATCACGTCCCCCGCCGCCCAGGCGATGCGGCGCTCGTCCTGCTCGCGAGTGGTCTCGTTGTCGGGGCAGAGGATGTAGAAGTCGCCCCGGCCCATCGCCTCGATCATGAGTTCCACCGTCTCCTCCGGTGTCCAGGCGCCCTCGGGTTTCTCGGCCACGCCGCGCGCCTTCGTCAGGCCGGTAAAGACGAAGCCGGGGATCAGCAGGTGGGCGCTGACCGGCGCGCCCTCCCGCCCGCGCAAGTCATGCGCGAGGGCCTCCGCGACCACCTTCACCCCGGCTTTCGAGACGTTGTAGGGCGTGTTGCCCGGCGGCGTGGTGATCCCCTGTTTCGAGCCGGTGACGATGACCGCGCCGGGCTCGCCCGCTTCGATCATCCCCGGAACGAAGGCCTGGATACCGTTGACGACGCCCCAGAGGTTGGTGTCGAGGATGCGCCGCCAGGTCGCGTCGTCGGAGAACAGGCGACCGCCGGCCTCGATCCCGGCATTGAGCATGACGAGGGCGGGCGCATCGCCCGCCGCCTGGCGCAGAGCCTCCATGTCCTCGCGGCGGCCGACATCGGTGGGACGGGCCAGCACGTCGGCGCCGGTCGCCGCGATCTCCGCGCGCGCCGTCTCCAGCGCCTCGCCGGGCAGGTCGGCGAGGAGGACCCTCATGCCGGAGGCGGCGAACCGCCTGGCGGCGGCGAGCCCGATGCCGCTCGCGGCTCCCGTCACGACGGCCGTGCCGCCTTTCCGGATCGCGGGATGATGGATCATGGCACGGCCTCCTTGGCGGTTCGGGTTGGCCGGGAGGTAGGGCGGGGTGTCCCGTTTTGTCAGGGCCGCCCGGCAGGGAGGCGGAGGAACTTGGTAACCATCCCGCCCGCATGATCCGGCTCTGTCTGCTCACGAGGGCTGCCTGTGTCGTCGCGTTGCGTCGTGTTCCCGTCGATCCTGAGTGCCGGCCTGTCGCCGCTGGCGCTGATGCTGTGCCTGACCGGCGCTGGGGCCGAACCGGCTCCGGCTCTTCCGGAGGCGCCGCCGGCTGCCGCCAAGCCTGCTCCCAAGGCCGAGGCCGGCCCGAGACCCGACACCGCCCCGAAGCCCGACCAGGCGGCGCCGGCGAATGCGGCCCCGCTGGCGCAAGGCGCGGAGCCGGCACCGGCGGCGCCGAAGAAATCCCGCGAACTGCCCCCCCTCGTGGTGGCGCGGGTCTCGGACGACCCCGTCCCGACCCTGGCGCCCTCGACCTTCCTCGACACGTTCCGCATGGCCGAGCGCTATCAGGCCATCGTCGATGCCGGCGGCTGGGGGACCCTGCCCGCCGACCTGACGATCAAGCCGGGTGCCCGCGACCCGAACATTCCAGCACTTCGCCAGCACCTCGTGCTCACCGGCGACCTGCCGGCCGGCGTGCCGAGCTCCGACGTGCTCGACCCCATCCTCGTCTCGGCGGTGAAGGCGTTCCAGGCGCGCCACGGACTGCCCGAGACCGGCATGGTCGGCCGCCAGACGGTGACCGCCCTCAACGTGCCGGCGGCGACCCGCCAGCGCCAGCTCTCGGCCTCGGCCGCGCGGCAGATCGGCTCCAACTTCCCCTATGGCGACCGGTACGTGGTGGTGAACATCCCGTCGGCCGCCGTGGAGGCCGTGGAGAACGGCGTCGTGGTGCGCCGCTACGTGGCCGTGGTCGGCAAGCCCGACAAGGCGACGCCGCGGATCGAGGCGCGCATCACCGACGTGAACCTCAACCCGACTTGGACCCTGCCGGTCTCCATCATCAAGAAGGAGATCATCCCCAAGATGCGGAAAGACCCGGGCTATCTCGCCCGCGAGCGGATCCGCATCCTCGGCCCCGGCGGCGTCGAGGTCGATCCGACGACCATCGACTGGGCCGGCGAGAAGGCCGCGAACTACACGCTGCGCCAGGATTCCGGCCTCGACAACTCGCTGGGGCAGGTCCGCATCGACATGCCGAACAAGCAAGCCGTGTACATGCACGACACGCCGTCGAAATCGCTGTTCGCCCGCGAGGTGCGCTTCCACTCGCATGGCTGTGTGCGGGTGGCCCAGGTGAAGGAGCTGGCGGGCTGGCTTCTGGAGGGCACTCCCGGCCCGAGCGGCCCCGGCTCGACCTGGGGACCGATGGAAATCGAGGCCAATATCGCCACCAACGAGCGGCTCGATATCAAGCTGCCGAAACAGATCCCGGTCACCTTCGTCTATCTCACCGGCTACGCCACCCCGGACGGCCGCGCGCATTTCCGCGACGACATCTACGGCATCGATTCGCCGGCGGTGCCGATGCGGGACGCGGTCATGACGGGCTCCATCACACCGAAGAAGGCGGCGCCCGCCGCTCCGGCGAAGGCTCCGGGCAACGCCCCGGTGCCGCCAGGCCTGATCCCGCAGAAGGCGGCGCGACCGGCCGCGAACTGACCGGATCAACCGCGCTGCAACAGCTCGATCCGGACTCCGTCCGGTCCGTCGAGAAACGCGGTGCGAAGCCCGGGGCGGACGTCGGTGATGTCGATGACGAAAGCGACACCGCGGCGCTTCAGATCGGCGACCGTACTCTCTAGGTCGTCGACGGCCAGGCCGATATGCTCGATGCCCCGGTTCGGCGGCTTGGCGGCGGGGCCGGCCTCGGGCGCGTGCTCGATGAAGAGGGTGAGCCCCGACAGGTCGAGGACGACGCGCGTCACGGACGGCGCACCCTCGCGGGCGATCTCGCGGGCGCCGAAGGTCTCCGCGTAGAAACCGGCGGCCGCCACGGCGTCCTGGCTGCGAAGATGAAGGTGTTCGAAGCGGAAAGTCATGCGGTCCTCGCTCTGTGCCGAGACTCGTGGCAGGCATCGCGCCCATGCCGTGTTCTCAAGACCTTGCCCTATCCCGGCGGATGCCCCAGAGGCTCAGGAATAGCTCGCAGGAGCCGCCGTCAACGGCTGGCAGAGGGGATCGCGATACAAGGCCCCGCCCGTGTCCGGGCGAGGCGGTCGGTGGCAGATGGTCCTGAGGGATCAGGCCTTACGAATCGAGGCCGGCATCCTCGTCGATATCTACGAGGAACACGATGTCGGCGTCGTCCTCGCCGTCTTCATCCTCGTCCTCGTCGGGCTCTTCGGCGCTCTTGGCGTGGCGCATGTCGGGCTCGAACGGGGCGTCCTCCTCCGAATCGTCCTCGGCGAGGGCATCCTCGAAGATCTCGATCTCGTCCTCGGTGGCGGGGCGGATCTTGAGCTCGGAGGTGCCGTTCCACAGCACCTTGCCGTCGCTCTTCATCGCCTGGATGTCTTCCTTGAAGCCGTCGCAGGTGAACAGGTCGCGAGCGGTTTCCTCGGTCCCGTTGATGACCGCGATGGCCACGCCATCGATATCGAGTGTGAACATCGCACAATCCTCATTCTGGGCGCGCCGGGAGGCGGCCGCGTCGGCGTGGGAATCGTCAGCCCGACAGCCGCCCGTGTAGGGGCGAACGGGGCCGAGGCCAAGACCTCAAGCCACGTCCTCCAGCTGAGTCTTCTTGCGGTGCAACGTTCAGGCGCCGCCCGCCGCCCGGCCGATGGCGCGCTTGACCACGCCCTGGACCTCAGGATTCGACAGGAACAGGTCGTGGTTGATCAGGCCGCCGCCGTAATCCGAGGCATCCGCCACGCGGACCCCGAGGGCCTCGAGGCGCTCGCGGTCGGCTGCGCCCGCACGCACGACGCCGCCCGCGATGGCACCGGAGAGTTCCAGCGCCCGGTCCTTGGTGGACGAGATCACGGTGATCTTCGACACGTCCGGCCCCATCCGCTCCACCGCCCCGGTGAACAGGTCGATGTCGATGTCGGGCGCGGCGAGGACGATGGCGCCGATGCGTGCCATCGCCGCCTCGCCGGCCTCGGCGCGCAGCATGCGGATGGTCTCCAGGGTCAGCAGCGTCCCCATGGAATGGGCGACGATGTTGATGCGCCCGCCGGAGGGCGAGCCCGCCAGCGCCTTGAGGAGATCCTCGAACGCATCGCGCGACCATAGGGCGCTCTCGCGGTCGTAGCCGTAATCGAAGGTGGCGGCGGCGGACGGCCAGGTGAACAGGGCCGAGGCGCCACGGAAACGGATGCCGTCCGACAGGCGCGCCGCACTCACCGCCGCGGAAGCGAAGCTCTCGCGGTAGCCGTGGACGTAGATCAGCACGTCTCGCCCGAAGGCGGCCTGGGTGAAGGCCGCCGCCGCGCCAGGTCCGGTCTCGACCTGCGGCACCGCCGTCACCGCCCAGTCCCCGCTGACCACGGAGGAGACCTTGCCGATGAGCGAGCGATCGGGGGCCGAGAGACGGACTTCGGCAAAGCTCAGACCGCGCCCGCGCTCGGAGCTGAAATACGGGCTCTTGGGCGGGCTGCCCACGGGCTTGCGGGTGGTCGCCACCAGCAGGATCGGGCTGACGTCGAGGTTCGATTGCCGCTCGGGGCCGGTGCCCCCGGTGACGAGCCCGTCGGTGACGCAGCCGGCGAGGCCCGGCGTGAGGCCGGCGACGCCCAGAAGGGCGGCGCCGCGGATGAGCGAGCGGCGGGTCTGCGATGGTGCTCCCGGCATGCGGTTTCGGATCATGGCGTGTCGACGGCCCCGTGATGGCCCGGCGCTCGGTCCCGGCTCTCTCGTCCTACCCTGTCGGCGACGATCGTGACCATGGCAGGGCGCGGGCGTGGCGGGGGGCGATGTGAATTGCGGGCAGAGCCCGGTCCGTGGCCCGGTTGCTACAGGTACTCCCGTGCCAGGGACCCCGGTGCGACGACACGCGCCCCCTCGACGAAACCGGGCCGGCCCGGCATGAAGGGGTTCATGGCTCTTCCTCCTTCCCTCGATCTCGATTCCCTGCGCGAGCGGCTGCTCGCGGGCGACCGTGCGGCTCTGGCGCGGGCGATCACCCTGGCCGAATCGAAACGGGCCGATCACCGGGCGGCGGCGCGCGACCTCATCGATGCGGTGCTGCCGCAGACCGGCACCGCGATCCGCGTCGGCATCACCGGGGTGCCGGGTGTCGGCAAATCCACCACCATCGACAATCTCGGCGCCAACCTCACCGCCGCCGGGCACAAGGTTGCGGTGCTGGCGGTGGACCCCTCTTCCAGCCGCACCGGCGGGTCGATCCTCGGCGACAAGACCCGGATGGCGCAGCTGGCGCTCGATCCCAACGCCTTCATCCGCCCCTCCCCCTCCTCGGGAACGCTGGGGGGCGTGGCTGCCAAGACCCGCGAGACCATGCTCCTCTGCGAGGCGGCGGGGTTCGACGTCATCCTGGTGGAGACGGTGGGCGTCGGCCAGTCGGAGACGGCGGTGGCCGACCTCACCGACTTCTTCCTGGTGCTGATGCTGCCCGGCGCCGGCGACGAGTTGCAAGGCATCAAGAAAGGCATCCTCGAACTCGCCGACATGATCGCGGTGAACAAGGCCGACGACGGCGAGGGCGAGCGACGGGCCAATGCGGCGGCCGGTGAATACCGGGCCGCGCTCCACATCCTCAGCGCACCGAGTTCGAGCTGGACGCCCCCCGTCGTCACGATCTCCGGGCTCAACAACAAGCGCCTCGACGCGCTATGGGACAAGGTGGTCGACCACCGCAACAAGCTCACCGCCACCGGCGAGATCGCGAAGAAGCGCCGGGCGCAGGACGTGAAGTGGATGTGGGCCCTCGTCCACGAGCGCCTGCACCAGCGCCTCGTCGGCTCGCCCGAGGTGCGCAAGCAGACGGCGGAGGCGGAAGCCGGAGTGGCGCGGGGCGAATCCTCCCCGGCCGCCGGCGCGGAGGCCATCGCGACCCTGATCGGGCTGTGACGCGGAGGCATCTCCTCGTCACCGGCTTCGGCCCCTTCCCCGGCATGCCGCGCAACCCGAGCGAGACGCTCGCCCGGCAGGTCGGGCATCTCGGCCGGCATGGCATCGCGGGGGTCCCGGTGCGCACGCTGATCCTGCGCACCGCCTATGCGGCTCTTTCCGAGTCGTTGAAGCCGGCCCTCGCCGAGAGCCCGGCCGCCGTGCTGATGATCGGCGTCGCCGGCCGCGCCAAACGGGTTCGCGTCGAGGCTCGCGCCCTCAACCGGGCAAGCCGGCTGTTTCCCGACGCATCGGGGCGGATTCCGACCACCCTGCGGTTTGACCGTCAGGGACCGGCGCAGCGCGAAGCCCCCATCGCGGCCCGCACCTTGGTCTGCCTGAAACGGCACGGGATTTCGGCGATCCCGTCCCGGAATGCCGGCCGCTACCTTTGCAATGCCAGCTACTTCCAAGCGCTGGCCGAGCCCTGCCCGGTCATTTTCCTCCACATCCCACCCGTCCGGGCGGCATGGCGGCGATCCGCGTCGCCCGCGCGAAAACGGCGCGATCCCCTGGCGGTCCTTCCCAGGGCGGTGGCCGAGGTGGGGCGTCTGCTGCTCATCGAAGCCCGGGAGCGACACGCACCGTAAACCGCTCGCTCAAGAAAGTTGTCGTGCGATGGTGCGCTTGGCCGGTTCGCACGTTCTGTGACCATCGGATGCGGGCGCCGCCTTGGAAGCGCCGATGACGCGTTGTCGATTCTGAAGGAGCAGACCAATGGTTGATACGGATCGGGTCGTCGGAGCGGCCAAGGACCTCGGCGGCCGCGCACAGAGCGCCATCGGCGATGCCGTAGGATCGTCGCGCAATTCGGCGGAAGGCCGCTACCGCGAGGCGGAAGGCCGCGCCCAGGAGGTCTACGGCCAGGCCAAGGACACCCTGCGCGATGTCGCCGGCAACGTTTCGGATTACGCCGGCGAGGCCTACGATCGCGGCGGATCCTATGTCCGCGACGGCGCCCGCGCCGTGGAGAGCCGCGTCGAGGAAAACCCCCTCATCGCCCTGGTGATCGCGGGAGCCGTCGGCTACGGCCTCGCCCTGCTGCTGCACGGCCGCCGCTGAGCCTTCACGGCCCATCGCCTGTCGATCGCCCTGCCTCGCCCTCCGGCGAGGCAGGGCTTTCTGTGTCGGCTACTGCGCGGTCCAGCCGCCATCCATGGGGATGTTGGCGCCGGTGATCTGGCTGGCGCCGTCGCCGCACAGGAAGACGGCGAGGGCCGCCACCTGCTCCACCGTCACGAACTGCTTGGTGGGCTGGGCCGCCAGCAGCACGTCGTTCATGACCTGCTCCTTGGTCAGGCCCCGCGCCTTCATCGTGTCGGGGATCTGCGCCTCGACCAGAGGCGTCCAGACGTAGCCCGGCGAGATACAGTTCACGGTGATGCCGTGGGTGGCGAGTTCGAGGGCGGCGGTCTTGGTGAGGCCCGCGATGCCGTGCTTGGCCGAGACGTAGGCCGACTTGAACGGCGAGGCGACCAGCGAATGGGCCGAGGCGGTGTTGATGATCCGGCCCCATTTGCGCGCCTTCATGCCGGGGATGGCGTAGCGCATCGTGTAGAAGGCCGAGGACAGGTTGAGGGCGATGATCTGCTCCCACTTCTCCGGCGGGAAATCCTCGATCGGCGAGACGAACTGGACGCCGGCATTGTTCACGAGCACGTCGACGGAGCCGAACGTCTCTTCGCCAAGGCGGATCAATCCCTCGATCTCGCCGGGCTTGGTCAGGTCGGCCGGGGAATAGGCCGCCTTCACGCCGAAATCGGCCTCGATCCCGGCGCGCTCCTTCTCGATGTCCTCGGGCTTGCCGAAGCCGTTGATGACGACGTTGGCGCCTTCCTTGGCGAAGGCGCGGGCATAGGCGAGGCCGATGCCGCTGGTGGACCCCGTGACGACGGCGGTTTTGGATGTCAGGATCATGGAAGCCTCTCGGGTCAACTGAGCGATCAGGCGAGATAGTCGTGCAGCACCTGCCCGTAGGGCAAGGTGAAGTCGACGATCATGTGCCGACCCCCGACGATGCGCTTCACCGGCAGGTCGGCGACCCGGCAGTTCACGTGCGGGATCAGGTCGAGACGGGCCTCGCCGTCCCAGGCGCCGTGGACGGTGATGTCCTCCAGGCGATAGCCCACGAGCTGGGCCACTTTCGGCGCGCCGGTGACGTCGGGGAGGAGCTTGAGGTTGACGTTGAGGCGGCCGAGACCGGCCTTCACCGTATCGAGCTCCTTCTCCAGGCTCTTGTGCTTGTAGGTCATGGTGCCCATCGCCACCCGCTCCTCGTCGTAATGGAGCGTGCCGGTGAGGGTGTCCTTCGTGACCTTGAGGCGGGGCACGCCCCATTTCTTCGGGAAGCCCCAGATCTCGCGGCCGGCGGTGATCGGCGGCTCGTCGTCGAGATACATCTGGATCGAGAAGTTGCAGGCCTCGCCGTTATAGGTGGCGATGGCGCCCGAGCCGCTCTCCTCGTAATCGCCGAAGCCGGAGGAATCCGGCATCTTCATCCACTCGTAATAGACGAGGTTCTCCGGGTGCGGCTCCAGGGGCTCCGGCAGCGCCCGGCGCAGGGCCTCCGCATCGGTCTCGTAGGTGATGATGAGGTATTCGCGCCTGAGAAAGCGATACGGCCCGCGCGGATAGCTCGGGCTGAAGGCGGGCATCGAGGGGACGTGCAGGATCTCGTCGCGGGTCATGGCGTGGGGCTCCCGTGTAGAAAATCAGGGCAGGGTCAGTCGCGGGCGTCCCGCGTCAGGTCGAACACGGCGACGCCGGTTTCGTCGTGCACCCGGTCGCACCAGGCGGGGGAGCGCAGAGAGCGGCGCATGTCGCCGGCACCCGCCGCCCAATGTTCGAGCATGGTGGCGCGGGAGAACTCGTAATCCTTCGAGTTCCCCTCATAGGCCTTCCGCCGGTAGATCAGCTGCATCACCGTGGTGAAGTTGGCGTGGGTGACCTGGCGCAGGTAGTTGACGTCCTCGTCGCTCATCAGCTCGGGAGGCAGCTTTTCGGCCAGCCGCCGGAACGCGGCCTTCGCCCGGCGGGCTTCGAGGTTCTTGTCGGTGTTGAGCCGGGTGCGGCTCGAGAAGCGGATGTCCTTCTCGCGCTCCGCCGATTCGATCAGCGTGCGCGGCATCGGCCCGCGCGCCGCGAACAGGTCGACCTGATAGACCACGAGGTCGCGGGTGCGCTCCTCGTCGAGGATGTACTGCAACGGCGTGTTCGAGACGATGCCGCCGTCCCAATACTGCTCGCCGTCGATGGTCACCGGCGGAAAGCCCGGCGGCAGCGCGCCAGAGGCCATGATGTGCTCGGCCGTGATCCGGTCGCAGCGGTTGTCGAAATAGACGAAGTTGCCGGTGCGCACGTTCACGGCGCCGATGCTGAGCCGGGTCCGGCCCTCGTTGATGAGGTCGAAATCCACGAGCCGCTCCAGCGTCGCCTTCAGCGGAGCGGTGTCGTAGTAGCTCAGCGCTTCCGGCGCGCCGGGTGGGTAGAAGGTGGCCGGAGGAAAGCGCGGCTTGAAGAAACCGGGCACGCCCACGGTGGCGATCCAATTGGCGCTGGCCTCGTTGAAGGCCGCCCGCGCCTGCTCACCGGGGAACCAGGGCGAGCCCATTACCCCGGAGGAGACCTGCTCCCAGAACGCCCTCAGCCGCTCCACGCGGCGCTCGGGCGGGTTGCCGGCGATCAGGGCCGCGTTGATGGCGCCGATGGAGATGCCTGCCACCCAATCGGGCGCGATGGCCTCCGCGGCCAGGGTCTCGTAGATGCCGGCCTGATAGGAGCCGAGGGCTCCGCCTCCCTGAAGCACGAGGACATGGGACTCGCCGCTGGAAAACTCTGTCACGGGCGCGGACCTCTCACGGACGTCCCTCGACGCCGTTCACCGGTGAAGCAAGGTGGACGTCGAACGATGACGGCACCATGACCCAAGGCCGAACCGATGACCATCTTCCCGCAGTGCGAAGACGGTTCGGGAGGGCGGGATGGTTGACAGGCGGTGTTCCTTCGCCAACACCGCCGGGCCAACCGCGGCTTTTCCCGCCCGCCCCGAACGCCTCCCGCCGCCGTCATGCCCGGCACGGCCCGACGGCGCGCCGACGGCGACGAATAAGGATCTCTGACCGATGTCGGTGACGCGCTCCTATCTCGATTTCGAGAAGCCGGTGGCCGAGCTCGAATCCAAGCTGGAGGAGCTTAGGACCCTGGCCTCCCGCGACGGCGCAGTCTCCATCAGCGAGGAGGTCGGCCGCCTGGAAGCCAAGGCGGCGTCCGCCCTCTCCGATATCTACGCCACCCTGACGCCCTGGCAGAAGACGCAGGTGGCGCGCCATCCGCAGCGCCCGCACTTCATCGACTACTGCGCCGGCCTGATCACCGAGTTCACGCCCCTGGCCGGTGACCGCCATTACGGAGAGGACCAGGCCATCGTCGCCGGCTTCGGCCGCTTCGAGGGCCGCGCCGTCTGCGTGCTCGGCCAGGAGAAAGGCTCCACCACCGAGAGCCGCCTGCGCCACAATTTCGGAATGGCCAAGCCAGAAGGCTACCGCAAGGCGGTGCGGCTGATGGAGATGGCCGACCGGTTCGGCCTTCCCGTCCTCGCCTTCGTCGATACGGCCGGTGCCTTTCCCGGCATCGAAGCGGAAGAGCGCGGCCAGGCCGAGGCCATTGCCCGCTCCACCGAAACCTGCCTCGGACTCGGCGTGCCCAACGTCGCCGTGGTCATCGGCGAAGGCGGTTCGGGCGGCGCCATCGCGCTCGCCACCGCCAACCGCGTCCTCATGCTGGAGCACGCGATCTACGGCGTGATCTCGCCGGAGGGTGCGGCCTCGATCCTCTGGCGCGATCAGGGCCGGGCGGCGGATGCGGCCACCGCCATGAAGATCACGGCCCAGGATCTCCTGCGTCTCGGGATCATCGACGGCATCATCCCGGAGGCCACCGGCGGCGCTCATCGCGGCCGCGACGCGGCGATCACCAACACGGGCAAGGCCGTGGCCAAGGCGCTAGCCGAATTCGACGGCCTGAGCCCCGACGAGATTCGCGACCGCCGGGCGGGGAAGTTCCTCGATATCGGCCGCAAACTGTAGACTGGCCCCTATGCGTCGTTTTGGCGCACAAGCCTCAAGGAACCGAGAAGGGTTTTGTTAAACCCCGCCTCTTCTGCCCATTTGGAGCTCGCCGCTTCAGGCGGCATGTCTCCACGCGCTCCGCGCTGCGACCGGAAATACCAGCGGAATCAAGTCGATTGCCGTCCAGCCGGCGTCCCCGAACATCGAGGCCGACCGACCGATTGCGGCAAGGTGTTGCCCACACTGAGGAAGCCACCGAAATCCACATCTCGCCACGCCGGCCATTTGCGTCTTCTTGCGGTAACAACCGGGTAAGTTTAACGACGCTATTGGGTTGGGGAGTGGCGTTCGACGGGCGAGATCCCGCGAGCGCATGTATGAGGACGGGGTTCCCCATGGCTTTGCGCCCGCTGGCTCTACGCTTGGCTACGGCTGCCGGTGTCGTTGCGCTCGCTCTCTCCCTCACCGCCTGCCAGGATGGCTCGATGGGCGGCGGCGTGCCGTTGCGCGCCCTCACGCCCGTCCCGGCCAAGACCCTGGCGCTGATGGCCCAGAAGGGCATGTCCGCCAACGACCCCATCCTGATCCGCGCCTACAAGAAGGAAGCGGAGATGGAGGTGTGGAAGCGCGGCACGAACGGCCAGTACGCGCTCCTCAAGACCTTCCCGATCTGCCGCTGGTCGGGCCAGCTCGGCCCCAAGACCAAGCAGGGCGACCGGCAGGCCCCCGAGGGATTCTACACGGTGACGCCGGGGCAGATGAACCCGAACTCGTCCTATTACCTCTCCTTCGATACCGGCTACCCAAACAATTACGACCGGGCCAACGGCCGGACGGGCAATTACATCATGGTGCACGGCACGTGCTCGTCCTCGGGCTGTTTCGCCATGACCGACGAGTCCATGGGTGAGCTCTACGCCCTGGCACGCGATTCCTTCGCCGGCGGGCAGCGCGCGTTCCAGTTCCAGTCCTATCCGTTCCGGATGACGGCGCAGAACTTCGCCAAGTATCGCAACGACCCGAACGCGCCGTTCTGGAAGAACCTGAAGGAAGGCTCGGATTATTTCGAGGCCCTGCGCGAGGAGCCGCGCGTGAACGTCTGCGGCACGCGCTACGTCTTCGGCGGCCAGGACGTGGCCGCCGGCTCGTGTTCGCCGAAGGTGGACACGCTCGTCGCCGAGAAGCGGGCGAAGGACAACCACGACATCGCCGAACTCGTCGCCAAGGGCACGCCGGCGACCAGGGTCGTCTATGACGACGGCGGCCAGAACCCGGTCTTCCGTCCCCAGGCTCCCGCCTCGACCTTGGCCTTCGCCAACCTGACGAAGAAGGACGAGCCGGAGGCGCCCTACGACCCCAAGGAATACGCCCGCCACCATCTCGGCGAAGTGAGCCGGCCCGAGAGCCTGGCTGCCGGCGAGCGCGAGGTCGAGGTGGATGCCAAGGGACGTCCGGTGATGCTGGCCGCCGCCGAGGCTCCGATCCCGACCAAGGCCGCCGCGGCGGCCCTCAAGGCGGGTTCCGACAAGACCAAGCCCGGCAGCGTCGTCGCCAAGACGAACGCGGCACCCGAACCGCTGAAGCCCGCGACGCCAGCGCGCATCATGGTGGCCGATGCAGATGTGGATTCGCCCTCTTACACGAAGGTTCTGGGCAGTCTCCTCACCGGCAAGGCCTCGCCGACCCCTGCAGCCGACGCCGCCACGATCCCGGCCGCCGCCGCTGCCCCGGAAACGATCCAGCCGGCGCCGAAATCCGGCAAGGCCACCCATACCGCCCATGCGATCACGGTGCCGACGGTGACCGGCGCCGTCGGGCAGAAGGCCAAGGTGGCGGCCGAGCCCGCCAAGGCCGGAAAGCCGCCTGCGGCCAAGGCCGTTCCCGCCAAGGAAGCCACGGCCAAGGACGGTTTGGTGAAGGATGGTACCGCGAAGGCGACGCCGAAGCTCTGAGGCTCGCTTTGGCGAAATAGACGCGTCGCAACTTTATCGGCGGGATCCCGGATCGGGTTCCGCTAGCGCCCCACTCCCCGGGGAACGGAGCCGGGATCGAACTCTCCCGCCGTCCTCACGCCAACGCCCCCTCCCCGGAGGCCCGCAGGGCCAGCGAAGGGTCTTGCGAGACCCAGCGGGGGACGGGCCGCGAGCGGCGAGATCGTCCGATTCGGTGAATCAGGAAATTCGATGGGCCAAGAAAAAGGGCCCCTCAGGGCCCTTTCGTCGTTCGGATCGCTGCTGCGATCACATGCGGTGCATGCGACGGTGATGCATCATCCGGTGACGCATGTGGTTGCGGTGCATGCGCATGTGGTGACGACGGTGCATGCGGCGATGCATCCGGTGCTCCCCACGGTGCATGCGCACGGGGGTGACGGTCTCGGAGGACGTCACGCCCATCGGGGCGCCGGGAGCGGCCGAAGCGCTTGTCGCGAGGGCGCCAGCGCCGAGGCTTCCGACCATGGCAAGCGCGAAGATCAATTTTTTCATCGGGCGTTTCCGTTCTCTTTCACCCGAGCGCGGCGCTCGGATTAATCTCCCCCGCTCGCGCCGGAGAGATGATTGCCGCACGCCGAGACGTGCGGCGGGTCCGGTTCGACCCGCCGCTGATAACACTCAAGTCAGAGTTTCGTTTCCTCGAAAGCCCGAACCCATTCGGCGCAGATGCCCGAACGGACGATGTCGTCGAGGGTGAATTCGACGATGGGAACCTGCATCATGCGGCTTTTCACGAGGTGGATCACGGTCCTGAGGCCCGACGTCTCGCGCAGGTCGGTCTGGGACACGTCGCCGTTGATGATGACCTGGCAATCGTCGCCGATGCGGGTCAGGAACATCTTGATCTCGGCGGTGGTGGTGTTCTGCGCCTCATCCAGGATCACGAGGCAGTTCTTGAAGGTGCGTCCGCGCATCACCTCGAAAGGGACCACCTCGATGTCGCCGGTCTTCATGGCGATCTCGTAGGCGGCGTCGCCCATGCGCTCCTTCATGGTCTCGGTCAGCGGCGTGACCCAGGGCGCGATCTTTTCCTCCAAGCTGCCGGGAAAGAAGCCCAGCGAGCGGCCCGATGGCACGTTGGGACGGGTGATGATGACCTTGGCGATGCGGCGCTGGCGGAGCTGATCCGCGGCGCGGGTTCCGGCGATGTAGGTCTTGCCGGTGCCGGCCGGTCCGAGGACGATGACCTGCTTGCTGACGGCGAGGGCATCCAGGTACTCGGCCTGTCGGACGGTGAGAGGCTGGATAGGGCCTAAGTTACGCTCGTCGTCGAACCGGGTGCGGTGCAGCCGCACCGGGCGGTCTTCTACCAGCTCAAGTCGTGTGCGCCGTCTTTTCATCGATCAACACTCCAACTGGACTTGCCAACTAGGGTTCAACTGATCTTCGAACTGCCTACGCGCCCTGCCCTCGATAATATTTGTTACACTATCTCTGACAATCGTTAACGAAAGAATTCGACGGCAGGTCTTTTAGTTCCAGATGTCGACCCACGACCTGTGGACGACTTGGCCTATGAGTGACGGGCTCCCGGTGCGGCAAGCCACGAATCACCCACGCACACACCATGCCGCTCCGGTGGCGACAGGGGCATGACGGCACGAAATCCTGGACGTGTGTCGGAGTTTCGCTTCGGAAACGCGCAGATGAGGGAGAGTTTCAGTTTTCGACAGGTGAGATGGTGGAACGACGAAGCATCCATCTCGACCACGGCCCTTCACGAGGGGCGAAACCGGCCGGGTCCGCACGACGTGTCGCATGCGGCCGGCGGGGTGCTTCACCCTGGCTGGATGAAGCTGTCGAGAACCATCTTGCGGCCGGCCTTATCGAAGTCAACCGTCAGCTTGTTGCCGTCGACGGCCGCCACATTGCCGGGGCCGAACTTGGTGTGGAAGACTCGCATACCATCCGAAAACGCGGACGGCGCACCCGTCGACTTCGCCACGAGCTCGCCTTCGATCTGGCGCGGTCCGCCGTTGCTCCGGCCGGGCGAGGACGATCTTCCGAAACCTTGCCCACCCCCGCCTCCGAACCCTTGGTTTCCCGCGGTGTTGGCCTGCGCCCGCTGCCAGCCCGGCGTCCCGTAGGACGAGCCGAACGGCGCCGGGTTCCGGTCGAAGCGCGAGGCACCGGCGGAGAAATGCGCGGGGGCGTCGACCACGTCGACGGCGTCGGCGGGCAACTCGTCGATGAAGCGGCTCGGCACCGTGGAGGACCACAGGCCGTGGATGCGCCGGTTGACGGCAAAGGACAGCTTGGCGCGCTTGCGCGCGCGGGTCAGGCCCACATGGGCGAGGCGGCGCTCCTCCTCGAGCCCGGCCCGGCCGCTCTCGTCGAGCGCCCTCTGGTTCGGGAACAGGCCGTCCTCCCAGCCGGGCAGGAACACCGTGTCGAATTCGAGCCCCTTGGCGGCATGCAGCGTCATCAGCGAGACCCGGTCCGCCCCCTCCTGCTCGCTCGCCTCCATCACCAGGGAGACGTGTTCGAGGAAGGCCGCCATGTCGGGGAATTCCTCCATGGAGCGCACGAACTCCTTGAGGTTTTCGAGACGCCCAGCGGCATCGGCGGATTTGTCCTTCTGCCACATCTCGGTGTAGCCGGATTCCTCCAGAACGGTCTGGGCCACCTCGGAATGGGGCTGGGTGCCGACCATCCGCGCCCACCGCGAAAAACTCTCCACCAGGGCGCGGACGCCGGAGCGGGCGCGGGGCTTCAGCTCGTCGGTCTCGATCAGGCTGCGCGCCGCCTGGAGCAGCGGCACGCGCTGCGAGCGGGAATAACCGTGCAGGATCTGCAGGGTGGCATCGCCCAGGCCGCGCTTCGGTGTGTTGAAGATTCGCTCGAAGGCGAGGTCGTCGGCCGGGTTCATGGTGACGCGCAGATAGGCCAGGGCATCGCGGATCTCGGCGCGCTCGTAGAAGCGCGGGCCGCCGATGACGCGATACGGCAGGCCGAGCTGGACGAACCGGTCCTCGATCTCGCGCATCTGGGCCGAGATGCGCACCAGCACGGCGATCTCGGAGAGCGGATGCTGCCTGGCCTGCAGGCTCTCGATGGATTCGCCGAGCTGGCGCGCCTCTTCCTCCGAATCCCAGGCGCCCGATACCGTCACCTTCTCGCCGGCCACGTCCTCGGTGCGCAGGGTCTTGCCGAGGCGGCCCTCGTTCCTGGCGATGAGCCCCGAGGCGGCGGCGAGGATGTGGCCGGTGGAGCGGTAGTTGCGCTCCAGCCTGACCACCACGGCGCCGGGGAAATCGTGCTCGAAGCGCAGGATGTTGTCGACTTCCGCCCCGCGCCAGCCATAGATCGACTGGTCGTCGTCGCCGACGCAGGCGACGTTGCGGTGGCCCTGCGCCAGAAGTCGCAGCCAGAGATACTGGGCGACGTTGGTGTCCTGGTACTCGTCCACAAGGATGTAGCGGAAGCGCTGCTGGTAATTGGCCAGCACGTCCGGGTTCTCGCGCCACAGCTTCAGGCAGAGCAGCAGGAGATCGCCGAAATCGGCGGCGTTCAGGGTCAGGAGCCGGGCCTGATAGGCGGTGTAGAGGGAGCCGCCCTTGCCGAACGCAAAGGCGCTCGCTTCGCCGGGGGGTACCTGCTCGGGCAGGAGCCCGCGGTTCTTCCACCCGTCGATGGCCGAGGACAGGGCGCGGGCGGGCCAGCGCTTCTCGTCGATGTTCTGGTCGACGATGACCTGCTTCATCAGGCGAAGCTGGTCGTCCATCCCCAGGATCGTGAAGTCGGATTTCAGCCCCACCATCTCGGCGTGCCGGCGCAGGATCTTGGTGCCGATGGAATGGAACGTGCCGAGCCAGGGCATCCCCTCGCCGGCCGGGCCGATGAGGGAACCGATGCGGTGCTTCATCTCGCGGGCGGCCTTGTTGGTGAAGGTCACCGACAGGATGTCGAAAGGCCGCGCCTTACCGGTCGAGACCAGATGGGCGATTCGCGTGGTGAGCACCCGCGTCTTGCCGGTACCCGCGCCCGCGAGGACGAGGACCGGCCCTTCCGTCGTCTCGACGGCGCGGCGCTGCTCGGGGTTCAGCCCTTCGAGATAGGGCGAGCCCTGCGGCCTGAGGGAGGCCATGGCGCGGGCGGCGATGGAGCTCTGCGCGGCCTCGGCCGCCACGCCGGAGGCCGGCGCCGGCACGGACGCCGCCGCTGCGTCGGGATGCTGTTTCATGCTGCCTCCCTGGACCAAAACGCGAACGGCGTCGAGGGTCGGGACAACGGGGCCGCCCCGCCCTCGGCCGGAATACGGAACTCCGGCTTCATGTCGGGCGTCGTCTCACCATATCCCGGCCGTCATCACAGAAGGCTCCACCATGCGCACGAGTTCCTTGTCCGTCCTCTCCCTCGCGGCCCTGGCAGGCGGCCTCGCCTTGTCTCCGGCCATGGCCCAGTCCCCCGGCACGCGGTCGCTGAACGAGACCAACGACCGTCTTTCCAGACAGAGTGAGATTCGCGGCGTCCGGCACCAGCAGCAGTTCGAGAACAACCAGATCCGCATGCAGATGCAGCGCAACGAGATCACCCGTCCGGCGCCGATCGGCCCCGGCATCGCCCCGCGCCGCTGATCGGACCGGTCGAGCGTGAAGACCGGCACCTGTTGACCGCGGGGTTCGCCCCTGGCGCGCATCAGGGATCGGTGTGCTATGCCGCATGGGGTGGGGGCACGAACCGGGCATGACGTCCGGTTGAGACCACGTGACCGCCCCATGGCAGGCTCCGAGACCGGGCCGGATCGAGGCGGAAACCAAGACGGTGCGAGACATCCTGACCGCGCTGGCGGGCGCCGTCATCCTGATCCTCGTCGCGGCCCTCGCGGTCCCGCCCTTCGTGGCCTGGGAAAGCTACCGCACGCTGGTGGACCGGGCGATCGGACGATCCCTCGGCCTCGAGGCACGGACCGAAGGACGGATCGGCATCAGGCTTCTGCCCTCGCCGCGATTAAGCGTCGATCGGCTCCGTATAGGCGGACAGGCCGACAAGCCGGCCCTCGACCTCCAGTCCGTCGGGGCCGAGATCGGCCTCACGCCGCTGCTGACGGGAGACATCCGCTTCACCGAGACGCGGATCGGCCGGGCCGAGATCAAGCTTCCGATCCGCGACGACGACGCGATCCGCCTGCCCGCTGACCTCTACCGGACCCTCGCCGACCAAGACTTGGCCATCGAGGACCTGACGATCGGGCAGGTCGTGCTGACGACCCTCGTGCCGCAGAGCGGCCGCACCGATCAGGTCCGGGCCGAGACGGTGCATCTCTCCGCGCCCCGGCTGCTCGGACCCTGGCGGATCGAGGGGATGAGCGGCGCGGTCGCCTTCCGGGTCGCCACCGGCGAGCCCGCGGAGGACGGCAGCGTCGCGGTGAAGATTTCGGGCGGCGGCGACACCCATCCGCGTTTCGAGGCCGATGCCCGCATCCGCCTCGACCCGATGGCGGGCGAGCCGGAGGCGACCGGGGACGCCCCGCGGGCGATGATCCCGAAGGCGGAAGGCACGGCACGGGTCGTGGTGGGGCCGCCGGTCCAGGTCGCGGGCGCCTACCTGCCGTTCTCGCTGGGCGGGACGTTCAAGGCCCGCGGCCCCATCGTGCGCTTCTCCGACGTGAAGGCCGAGATCGATCCCGGCGGTCAGGCCATGCGCCTCGCCGGCACCGGGCGGATCGACCTGCGGGCCTGGAGGGCGGCACTGACCCTGGAGACGCGCCGCCTGGACCTCGACGCCTTCCTGATCTCCACGGGAGGACAGGCCCTCCTGGCGCGCGGGATGCCGCGCGCGAATTCCGAGTTGCCGATGATGGTCGATCTCGATCTCGGCATCGAGAGCGTCGCCCTCGGTCTCGACGATTGGACGAAGCTTCAACTCTCCGGCACGTTCGACCGGACGGGGGGGCTCGCCCTCCGGCGCTTCTCGGTGACGGCACCGGGCGAGGCCGCCCTCACCGCCTCCGGTGAGCTCGATACGCAGCCTGCCCTCCGGTTCACGGGCAACGTTTCCCTTGACGCCGCCGCGTCGGACGGGTTCGGACGGTACCTGCGCAAGTTCGGCCTCGGCGGCCCGGCCGTCGCGGTGATGGACGGGCGCCCGATCCAGGCATCCGCGGACCTCTCGACGGCGAGCCCGTCGCTGTCGCTGCGCAACCTGCGGCTCTCCCTCGGCGAGGCGCGGATCACCGGCAACGCCCGCTACACCCAGGCGGAGGCGGGCGGGCGCGGCCGCTTCGACGCGCAGCTCTCGGCGCAGGGCGTCGACATCGCGGCCCTGCCCTCCTTCGGCAGTGCCCTGTCCGGCCTCCACGACCACGATATCGGTCTGACGATCCAGGCGCGGGACGTGCGCTACGGGCCGGCCGGGGCGCGTTCGGGCAATGGGACCATCGCCGCGAGCATCCAATCGGACGGGGCGAGCCTCAATGTCGGCAGCCTCGACGTCACGGATGTGGCCGGCGCCAACGCCAAGCTCTCCGGCCGCATCGCCCCTGACGGGTCCGGCCGCATCGCCGGCCGGATGTGGGCGCCGGTGGCCGCCCCCCTCATCGCCCTCCTCGACAGGACCTGGATCGCCGAGGCCCGGATGATCCCCGGCTTCCTCCGGGCCGGTGCCCTCGACCTCGCCGTGACCCTGGAGCGCGAGGCCGGGGACGCCGACACCCTGCGCACCAGCGCCGACGGGACCGCGGCGGGCGGCAGCCTTGACCTCGACCTGCTGTCGCGGGGCGGCCGCATCGACAGCCTCTCCCTTGGATTGACCACCCCGCTCGCCGGGCGCTGGTTCGAACGCGAGGACATGGTGGCCCTGCGCAAGCCCGCCGCCCTGCGCATCACCGGGACACGCGGACAGGCCGGAGCCGATGGCGCGGTCCCGCCCCTCGGCCTCGACATCTCAGGCACCATCGCCGACCTCACCCTCTCGACGGTGAAGCCGGTCGTGCCCGGTCCGGGGCAGGCCCCGCCGGAGGCCGGCGAGATCCAGGTCAAGACACCCGACATCGCGCCCTTCCTCCTCCTCGCCGGCAGCACCTCCGCCCTGCCCTCGCCGCTACCGGCGGACTTGCTGGTGGGGTTGTCGCGGGCGGGGTGGGATGCCCATGCGGATGTGGCCGGGCGGATCGCCGGGGCCACGATCCTCGCCAACGTCAACCGGTCGCCGGCGGGCGACATCTTCGGCAGCGTGGCGCTGGGGCGGCTGTCGTTGCCCTGGCTCGCCGCGGCCCTGGTGATTCCCCCGGAGGGTAAGAAGCAAGAGGCCGGGGACGGCGCCCGGTTCGGGGCCCCGACCGCGGACCGGCCGCCCATCGACCTCGACGTGCGGGTGGACGCGCTCGAACTCGGCCGACGCTTCACCGCAGAGGGCGCGGCCTTCGGTGCCCGTCTCGACAACGGCGTCCTCTCGATCCGCGACCTCAGCGGCCGCCTCGCCGGAGGCCGTCTCATGGGGACCGTCACGCTGTCCCGGCAGGGCGGAGCGGCGGCGCTCACCGGGGAAGGGAGCCTGAGCGACGCTTCCATCGCCGATCTCGTCGGTCCGGGGCCGATCTCCGGCCGCGCCAGCGCGACCCTGCGGTTCGGTGCCTCGGGCCAGAGCGTCGTGAACATGGCGAACAATCTCGGCGGCAGCGGCGATATCGCCCTGACCGATCTCGTGCTGCCCGGCGGCGATCCGGGCGGGATCGAGCGCGCCCTGGTGAAAGCCCTCGCAGAGGACGATCCGCTTCGGGACGGACGGCTCCAGTCCCTCGTCGCCGAGGAACTCGCGGCCGCGCCGATGGCGGTGAAGGGGACCGTGAAGGCGCCCGCGACCCTCTCCGGCGGGTCGCTCCGCGCGGCCCCCCTCGCCTTCGATCTCGGTGGACCGCGCTGGGCCGGCACCCTCGCCATCGACCTGAATACCGGACGGTTCGATGCGCGCGGGACATTGACGGGAGGCGGATCGCCGAAGGGCTGGACGGGCGGGGTTCCGGCGGTGCAGCTCGCCTATTCCGGCCCGCTCAGCAAACCCGAGCGCAGCGTCGATGCCGGCCCGCTGACCAACGGCCTCGCCGCCGTGGTCCTCCAGCGCGAGCTCGACAAGATCGAGCTGTTCGAGGCGGATCAGATCGAGCGCCAGCGGCGTCGCGCACGGATCGAGATGGACAGGGCCCGCGCCGCGGCCATCAAGGCGGCGGCCGACAAGGCCGCGGCGGAGAAAGCCGCGGCCGAGAAAGCGGCAGCGGAGAAGGCGGCCGCCGAGGAAGCCGCTCGTCAGGCGCGCATCCGCGCCCTGGCACCGAGCCTGGAGGATGCCGCGCGCCGTGCCGCCGACGGGCTGCCGGTGCTGGAGGTTCCAGGCCGGGCCGTCGATCCGACCGCGCCGCAGCCCTGATGACGACCGGCTTCGAGGCGTCAAGACGATCAGGGAGCCGGCCGCGCGGCCCGGGCGGCGGTGATCGCATCGGTGAGCACCGGATTGGCACCCTCGGCCGTCAGGGTCGCCACCGGAACGACCACCACGTCGGCGCAGGCCTGGACCACGTGGGCGAGGTCGAACTGCACCGCGAGGCCGCCCGCCTTCGCATCGGGCCAGACGGTCATGGCCGGAGGCCCGTCGCCATTCGGCATGGCGACCGCCTCGCGGCACTCGTCGTCATCGGCATCCGCCTTCGCCTGGCCGGTCCTGGGGCGATAAGCCTTGAGGTAGAGGTCGAAGAGCCGCTTGGAGGACAGGGACACCATCCTGCTTCCATCCATCTCGGTCTGGAGCGCCACCTTGCCGGTGAGGGCGGGCGGAAGCAGCGCGGTCCAATCGACGGGAGCACCGGAGACGAGGTCGTAGACGATCGCCGAGGTGCCGGTATTGGGATGTGCGCCGCCGCAGAAGGCGCTGTCCGTCATCGTGTAGCTGAGGAAGCGGGGACCCCGCATGGTCACCTCGATGTGCCGGCCGTAATCGGCATGTTTGCCTCCCTCCGCCAGACACTCGGCGGCGGCTTTCCGCACCGCTCCGTCGAGGCGCTGCACGGCGGCGTTGATCCGCCGTTCCGCGTCGTCGACGGGGTTGGCGATCCGCGGCATCGCCGGCAGATCCTTGGCGAGATCGGGGGGGACCTCGAGGGACACCGCCCTGTCCGCCGCCGCGCCCGGGCCTAAGGTCGCCAGCAGACACGCGGCGGCGGTTGCGGTGCGGGCGAAGGCCGTCACGATTGCGGCCCCTCGCCGGCTCCGGCCCGGCCCACTGCCCGCAGGGCGAAGGCATAGATCAAGGCCACCTCCTCCAGCCGGTCGAATCGTCCCGCCGCCCCGCCATGGCCGGCTTCCATGTTGATCCGCATGAGGACCGGGCCGCCGCCGGTCATCGTGGCGCGCAGCCGCGCCACCCATTTCGCCGGCTCCCAATAGGTCACGCGCGGGTCGGTGAGGCCGCCGAGCGCGAGGATCGCCGGGTAGTTCTGGGCCGAGACGTTGTCGTAGGGCGAGTATGACAGAATGGTCTCGAAATCCTCTTCACTCGCGCCCGGATTTCCCCATTCCGGCCATTCCGGCGGCGTCAGGGGCAGGTCGCCGTCGAGCATGGTGTTGAGCACGTCGACGAAGGGCACGTCGGCGACGATCCCCGCGAAGAGCTCCGGCGCAAGGTTGGCCACCGCCCCCATGAGCATCCCGCCGGCCGACCCGCCATGGGCGACGATGCGGCCGGGCGTGGTGTATCCGGCCTCCGCCAGGGCACGGCCGCAGGCGACGAAATCGGTGAAGGTGTTGGGCTTCTTGCCCCGCTTGCCGTCCATGTACCAGTGCCAGCCCTTCTCGGTGCCGCCGCGGACATGGGCGATGGCGTAGACGAAGCCGCGATCCACCAGCGACAGCAGGTTGGTGCGGAACGCGGCCGGCATCATCGTGCCGTAGGACCCGTAGCCATAGAGCAGCAGCGGAGCCGAGCCGTCGAGGACGTGGTCGCGGCGGTGGAGGAGCGAGATCGGCACGCTCTCCCCGTCCGGGGCCGTGGCGAAGATCCGGCGTGTCACATAGGCGGCGGCATCGTGCCCGCTCGGGATCGTCTGGCGCTTGCGCAACTGCCGCGCGCGGGTCGTGCAATCGTAATCGTAGGTCTCGGCCGGCGTCGTCATCGACGAGTAGGTGAACCGGATCACCGCCGTCTCGAACTCGTGCCCCGGCTGGAGGCCGAGGGAATAAGCCTCCTCGGCGAAGGCCACCACGTGCTCGTTGCCCTGCGTGTCGCGGACGACGATACGGGGCCGCGCATTCTCGATCTCGAGGCGCACGAGGTGCTGGGCGATGACGTGCTGGTGGCGGATCATCACGCCGCGCCGGTGCGGGATGAGGTCGTTCCAATGGGCGCGGCCCGACGCGCCGATGCGGGTGGTGACGATCTTGAAGTCTTCCGCCCCGTCCGCATTGGTCAGGATGAAAAGGTGGTTCCCCCAATTCTCCACGGAGTAGATCAGCAGCGGCTCCCGCGGCTGAACGCATAGCAGGGTTGCGTCCGGCGACTTGCGGTCGAGGAGATGCACTTCGGAGGTTTCATGGTCGCTCGCCGTGATGGCAAGGTAATCGCGCGATTGCGTCGTCTCGATATGGACGAAGAATCCGGAATCTCGCTCTTCGTAGAGCAACGTATCGGCGGCCTGCTCTGTGCCCAACACGTGATGCATGACGCGGGCGGGACGATGGTTCTCGTCCACGGCCACATAGTGGAACGACAGCCCGTCGGCGGACCAGACCACCTCGCCGGTGGTCGCCTCTATACCATCCGGGAGATCCTGCCCGGTGCCGAGGTCGCGGACACGGATGGTGTGGAGCTCGGACCCCTTGGAGTCGGCGCTCCAGGCGAGGCGGGTGTGATCGTCCGCGTGAACCGCCGCGGCGAGTTCGAAGAAGGGCAATCCCTTGCCCTCCTCGTCACCGTCGAGAAGAATCTCCTCGCCCTCTTCCGGACCGCCCGTCCCGGCCGTCTCGGCCCCCTGTCCGGGGATCACCACCACCGTGCGCGGACGGCGGCAGACGAGGGGATGCTGCCCGCCCTCGCGATGGCGGGTATAATAGGCGAAGGCGCCGTCCGGCTCGGGCACACCGCTATCGTCTTCGCGAATGCGCCCGCGCATCTCCGCGACCAAAGTCTTGCGTAAAGAAACCAGATCGCCGAGCGCCGCTTCGGTATAGGCGTTCTCGGCATCGAGATATGCCCGGATATCGGCCGGGAGGGCAGCGGGATCCTTGAGCACGTCGCGCCAGTTCTCGGCCTTCAGCCAAGAATAATTGTCGGAAATTGCTCGGCCATGCACGGTGAATGTGTGCGGGCGCACCTCGGCGACGGGTGGCTTGCTTTCCAAGTGGAAAAGATCGTCCATGGATAGACCTGTAAGGTTGCCAACCACCGTCGGCTGAATAGCGTAGCGGCGACCGATCCGTTCACCGGTCGCCTTCCATGCCTGCATGTGTCCCAGCCGGAGGCCATGGGCAAGGTCGAGAGGGAAGTCTTTTCGGCGCGGTGCCGGACGGCTCGACCGACGACAGGCTTTGGCATCATGGATGCAACTGGTTCTCTATCCTTGAGAGGCCTCGTTGACAGCGCGTCGACTTAGCCTGCGTCGATGCGAACTCACATTAAATTGAAATATCGTTCAGAACCGTTGATTCGGCGACCCATCATGACTGACTCCCGTCTTGCGAGATCAATGTGAATATATTAAATGGGCGAAATGGCGGTTATCGTCGCCCACCATCGTAGAGCGCCACTGGATGAAGCCACGATGCCGAGAGTCCAGCTATGGATTGCCAAACTGTCCCTTGGACCATCGCCTGCATACTCAAAAGACCTCGTCCGGCATCGTGCTAAATCGTGCTTAAAGGAACTGTTTAAACAATGAGCGACATTGAGAATTCGGCCGACTTCGTGGAACTGACGGTCGATATCGTCTCGGCCTATGTGAGCAACAACCCGGTGCCGGTCGGCGAGCTCGCGCAGCTCATTACCCGCGTCCATACCTCGCTGACCCAGGTCGCGAGCGGTGAGGCCGAGGCCAAGGTCGCTTCTGCGCCGCAGCAGCCCGCCGTCCCCGTGAAGAAGTCGGTGACAGCCGATCACATCATTTGTCTCGAAGACGGGCGCGTATTCAAATCGCTCAAGCGCCACCTGCGCGCGAAGTACGACATGAGTCCGGAACAATATCGCGCGAAGTGGGGCCTCCCCTCGGATTATCCGATGGTCGCTCCGAACTACGCCAAGGCGCGTTCGGACCTCGCCAAGGCCATCGGCCTCGGCCAGACCCGCAACGGGACCTACGACGAAGCCGCGTAAGCGAAGCGGGGCCGGGCGCTGGCGAACTCTCGCCGCCCGGTCCCCCCGTCGTCGTCGACCTCGTGATTGAGACTTGCGTTAGGACTAATTTCTTATAACATCCCTGGTGCCGCGGCGATTGCCGCATCTTTACGCCAGGGAACATATCATGAACAAGACCCCGAATGCGGCGATCCACGGCATGGGTCGGCGATCCATGCCGGCGCGCGCTCAGGCGGAACTCGGTCGCGATGCGGCCCGGCTCCTCGCGGCCCTCGACGAAGAGGGAGCCTATGCCCTGCCCGATCCGCTGACGGAGGGCGAGATCATCGTGCGAAGCGGAGGTGATGGGATCTCCGTGAGCAGCGGACGCTATGGCGCGCAGGCGGGACAGGCTCTCCTCTCTTGCGATCTCGCCGAACAGGCGGCGGGACGGCGCGCCCGGCTCACCATCAGCGCCGCCGGGCGGGCGAGGCTTCGGCGAGACCGGGCCGGCCGGGACACGCCCTACCTCGCCCAGCATCTCGACCTCGAAGGCAAAGGTGAGCCGACCCGGCCTGTCCGCGACGCCTCGGAAAGTCCCCTCGCCTGGATGGCACGGCGCCGCGATCGCGATGGAAGCCCCTTGATCGACGCCGCCTGTTTCGAGGCGGGCGAGCGGCTGCGCCGCGACATGACCATGGGGGCGCTGATGCCGCGCTTGGGGTCGGACTGGAGCGGGGTCAAAGTCGATGGCGGCGCCCCCCGCGATCCCTCGGCCGGGTCGGATGCCATGCTGGCGGCCCGACAGCGCGTCCGCGCGGCCCTGTCAGCGGTTGGGAGCGACCTGTCCGGATTGCTGATCGACCTGTGCGGTTTCGTGAAAGGCCTGGAGACGATCGAGGCGGAGCGCCGCTGGCCGGCACGCTCGGCCAAGGTCGTCATCCGCATCGCCTTGGCGCGGCTCGCCGAGCATTACGGGCTGGAACGGGAGGCGGTGGGTCCGAGCCGGTCGCGCCTGCGCCAGTGGCGCGAGCGGGCCTGAGGCTCGGACCCTGTTTCAGGCCGCGAGCCGCGCCGCGTCCCGATGGATGCGCTCGGCCATGGCCCGGACCCCGTTGGAACGCTTCGACGTCAGGTGAGCGCCGAGGCCGATCTGCTTGAAGACCTGGAAGACGTCGACATCCGCGATCTCGGTCGGCGTCTTCCCGTCGTGCAGGGCCATCACCAGGGCGATCAGCCCCTTGGTGATGAAGGAATCGCTGGTCCCGCGCAGGTGAAGGCGCGGCGGCGACTGCGAATGATCGACATTCGAATCGACCCAAACCTGGCTTTCGCAGCCATGGACCCGGTTCTGCTCGGTGAGCAATTCGTCCGGAAAGGGCGGCAGGGCACGGCCGAGTTCCATCAGGTACTCGAGCTGGTCCGGCCCGTCGTCGAGGATTTCGAAATTGTCGATGATCGTTGCGATGGGT
This sequence comes from Methylobacterium sp. Leaf106, assembly GCF_001422895.1. Taxonomy (NCBI): domain Bacteria; kingdom Pseudomonadati; phylum Pseudomonadota; class Alphaproteobacteria; order Hyphomicrobiales; family Methylobacteriaceae; genus Methylobacterium; species Methylobacterium sp. Leaf106. The sequence goes on along the minus strand of NZ_LMNB01000023.1, from coordinate 130,388 downwards.
GGAAGCATGGTGTCAGGCTGAACTCTCGGCGACGATCGAGCGAAGCGACGGCACTTCCTCGCCCCATCGATATAGGGAGCGGCCCGCCGTCCGGCGAGCGTCCATGTCCGCTACTCCGACGGATGCACCAGGGCTTCGGGCAGCTGCAGTTCCATCGGATCGGCCTGCGTGCCGGTGCCGCGAACGGCGATTTCGGCCTGAGCGGCATAGGCCGCCACCAGCCGAGGACCGAGATTGGGCACGTCCGTGGCATGGGCCCCGGGCTGATCGCCGCCCGACACGATGGTGAGACGGACCGGCGCGCCGGCCTGGGCGTCGATGGTGATCGCGATCGTGCAGGAGACGGAATCGGCGGTGGCGTCGAGGCATTCGGCCACGACTTCGGCCACGATCATGCCGAGGGCGTTGGCGGTGCGCGGTTCCACGAGGCTCGTGCCGCTGCCGCCCACCGCCACGCTGATGCGGCCCGCCCGCCGCAACTGGCCGAGGCCGGAGGCGAGCCGGTGAAGGTAATCGCGCAGGTCGATGGAGGCGATGTGCGGCGCTTCGTGCAGATGCTGCTGAACGAGGGCGATGGCACGAACACGCTGGCCGAGCGCCTCGAAGCTCCCGCGGCACGGCGGCGGCGCGGCGCGGCCGTAGAGACCGATCAGGCTCACCATTACCTGCAGGTTGTTGCGCACCCGGTGATAAACCTCGGCGAGAAGGGCCTCCTTCTCCACGAGGGCATGCTCGGCATGCTCCTCGGCCCGCTTGCGGTCCGTGATGTCGAAGCACGAGCCGAGATAACCCTGAAACGTGCCGTTCTCGGTGAGGGGACGGGCGTTGTTCAGGAGCCAGCGGTAGGCACCGTCGTGACGGCGCAGGCGAAACTCGATGGAGTAGGGACTGCGCGAGGCGAAGGCTTCCTGGACCAGGGCGGCATGACGGTCGAAATCGTCCGGGTGCAGGCCACGCCGCCAGCCATGGCCGAGTTCGTCTTCGCGGCTCCGGCCGGTGAAATCGAGCCAGCACTCGTTGTGATGGACCGCCGCCCCTTCGATGTCGGAGCGCCACATCATCAGGGGCACGAAATCCGCGAAGCGACGAAACTCGTCACACGGGACGGCCTCTGCGATGCTCGCCTCGGTCGACTTTGTCTCCGCGGCCATTTTGCTCCCACTCTACCCGATACGCGACAACCGACGATCCCTATCGGCGCCGGTCAACGTATCGAACATGACGCCGTTCCTACGGCCTCGGTATGCGAGTGCACATAGATCGACCGCCCTGCAAGCACCGTGCAAACCGCACCCGCGCCCGGCGCCGGAATCTAGCCCCCCGGGGCCGGCTGCCGGCCGTCAGAGCATGCTCGGCAGGATCCGGTCCGGCGGGCGGTGTCCGTCCATGAAGGTCTTGATGTTGATGATGACCTTCTCGCCCATATCGGTGCGGCTCTCGTGGGTGGCCGACCCCATATGCGGCAGGAGAACGACCTTGCCGGACCGGGCGAGCTTGACGAGGCGGGGGCTCACGGCCGGTTCCTGTTCGAACACGTCGAGGCCGGCCGCCGAAATCTCGCCCGCCTCGATCAGGCGCGCGAGGGCGTTCTCGTCGATCACTTCACCGCGAGCCGTGTTCACGACGATCGCCTCCGGCTTGAGCAGCTTGAGGCGGCGGGCCGAGAGCAGGTGATAGGTCGCCGGGGTGTGCGGGCAATTCACCGACGCGATGTCCACCCGCGCCAGCATCTGGTCGAGGGATTCCCAATAGGTCGCGTCGAGCTCGCGCTCGATCTGCACCGGCACCTTGCGCCGGTTGTGATAGTGGATCTGCAGGCCGAACGCCTTGGCTCGGCGCGCCAGCGCCTGGCCGATCCGGCCCATGCCGACGATGCCCAGGCGCTTGCCGGTGATGCGGCGGCCGAGCATCCAGGTGGGGGACCAGCCCGCGTCCCAATTGTCGTCCGGGATGATGCGCGCCCCCTCCGCCACGCGGCGGGCCACGGCGAGGATCAAGGCCATGGTCATGTCGGCGGTGTCCTCGGTGAGGACGCCGGGGGTGTTGGTGACGGTGATGCCTCGCTCCAGGGCCCCCGCCACGTCGATGTGGTCGACGCCGTTGCCGAAATTCGCGATCAGGCGAAGGTTCGGCCCGGCCTGGGCGAGGAGACCGGAATCGATCCTGTCGGTGACGGTGGGAACGAGCACGTCGGCCTCGCGCAACGCGGCGGCCAGCGCCTCGCTGCCCATCGGGGCGTCGTCGGGATTGAGGCGGATATCGAACAACTCGCGCATGCGCGCCTCGACCACCTCGGGGAGGCGACGCGTGACCACAACGAGTGGCTTGCGCTTCAACGACGACATGCACCCTCCGCGAACGTTTCTGCCAGGCCGGCCGCTGCCGGGAGCGACGGTTCATGCCGAGGCTTGACCCGGCATTAACCACGCATCGGCCAGACAGGTCCCATAGCCCCGACGCCTCGGCTGCCGGTTCTTGAGGCTTCTCTACCAGAGAGGGCACGGAACACAACGTGCCCCCGCGCCCGAAACATCGCGCGCGAGGGATCGCTAGACGAGGATTGACGATGGCGATCGTGGCCATGACGATCGTGAACCTTTGGGAAGACCGATGACGCGCCTGCCTGGACTTCTGTTCTTTACGTGCCTGACGGCGGCCGCCTCCCTCGTGGCGCCCCTCTCCCCGGCGCTGGCCGCCCCGGCGGCGGGAGGCGCGTCGGACGCGAATCGCGGCCCGGCCACGGGCCTGCCCCTGCCACGCTATGCGAGCCTCAAGACCGATCGGGTCAACCTGCGCGAGGGTCCGTCGAAGGACCACCGCACGCTCTGGGTGTTCCAGCGGGCCGGCCTGCCCATCGAGATCGTCGCCGAGTTCGAGACCTGGCGGCGCATCCGCGATTCCGAGGGGACCGAAGGCTGGGTGCTCCACTCCCTCCTCTCCGGCCGGCGCACGTCCATCGTCATGGCGGCCAGGGGCGGCGACGCCGCGATCCCGCTTCATTCACGGGCGGAAGAGGGGTCGGGCGTGGAGGCCAAGCTCCAGCCCGGCGTCATCGGTAGCGTAAAGAGCTGCACCGGAAGCTGGTGCCGGGTGATCGTCGCGCTCCCTCAGAGGAGCGGCGACGTGGACGGGTACATCCGCCAGGACCGGCTCTGGGGCGTCTACCCGAACGAGAAGATCGACTGAGTGTCTCCCACAAGTTCCCGCTGCGCCGTCGCGCTCGGAGCGAGAACCGACCGTGATCGGGAGTGTCCTGAGTCGCTCCGAGTCCGGCAGCATCGGTAGCGCCTCACGAAAAAGGCCCGGCTCAGCCGGGCCTTTTTCATGGAGTGAGAAGCGAAAGAAGCCTCTCTCAGGACTGGCGCGCACCGTGCCGGCGACGCAGGCGGACGATGACCTCGACGCCGGCGATTTCCATGCCCTCGGGGGCATCGGGCAGCGAATCGACGGTGATGCCGCAATCGGGCATGTCCAGAACCTGCCCCTCGTCTTCGAGGAAGAAGTGGTGGTGCTCGCTCGGGTTGGTGTCGAAATAGGCCTTGGACCCGTCGAGGGCCAGCTGGCGCAGAAGCCCGGCCTCGGTGAACTGGTGCAGGGTGTTGTAGACCGTGGCGAGCGAGACCGGCACCTTGGCGCGCATGGCCTCGTCGTAGAGCATTTCCGCCGTCAGGTGGCGGTCGCCACGCCCGAACAGCAGCCAGCCGAGCGACAGGCGCTGACGGGTCGGACGGAGGCCGGAGCGGCGCAGACGGTCGCGCAGGTCGGACAGGGGGCATCCCCGGCGCCCCGCGACCGAAGCGATATCGAGGGAAGCGCCACGTGCGTTCAGCATGGCCTGCAGCGGCAGCGGATTGGACATCGGCGGTACTGACATCTCACGGAACCAACAAAATACAAGACAACTCTATACGAACCTCCCCCCTCGTCGCAACCCAAGCCGGTGCTGAGTAGCTACGCAGTGTGAACATGCGGCTTGTTTAAAGTCATTCCATTCAACAGGCAGACAACCAGCCTTGCGACCAACTTCGCGGCGCGTCCTTCGCCTCATATGGAGACGTGGTGTTTTGTGCCGCTCAGGCGGTGTGTTAACGAAGCGCCGCTCGCGGGTTCGGACGATGTCGTGGACCCGCGATGGCCACGACCGTTCCGGCGTTCGTGGGCGATGTCCGGCGTTTCGAACGCGCCCTCCACCAAGGACCGACACACCGATCATGTCTTCCGATTCCGAATCGCCCGCCGCCGCCGGCTCAGAACAGACCGTTCCCCGCGCCTCCCACTACTCCCATGAGGAGTTGCTGGCCTGCGGCCGTGGCGAACTGTTCGGCGCCGGCAACGCGCAGCTCCCCCTACCGCCGATGCTGATGTTCGACCGCATCACCTCGATCGGGACCGAGGGCGGCGCCTACGGCAAGGGCCACGTCCTGGCGGAATTCGACGTGCGGCCGGACCTCTGGTTCTTCGGCTGCCATTTCAAGAACGATCCGGTGATGCCGGGCTGCCTCGGCCTCGACGCGCTCTGGCAGCTCGTGGGCTTTCATCTCGGCTGGCTCGGCGCGCCGGGCCGGGGCCGGGCGCTCGGCGTCGGCGAGGTGAAGTTCAGTGACCAGGTGCTGCCGACCGTGCGCAAGGTCGTCTACGGCATCGACATCAAGCGCGTGCGCCAGGGCAAGCTCGTCCTCGGCATCGCCGATGGCTGGCTGGAAGCGGACGGCGCCCGGATCTATGACGCTAAGGATCTGAGGGTTGCCCTGTTCCAGGCACAAGGCTAGCCCTCCGGCCCGCCGGTGGTTGAGATTGCGCCGGCATCATCCTACCTGACACGCGTCGGTGCGACGGCGCTTCGGCGAAAGAGAAGAGCGTTTCCATGCGGCGTGTCGTGATCACCGGGATGGGCATCGTCTCGTCCATCGGCAACAACACCCAGGAAGTCCTTGCCTCCCTGCGCGAGGCCAAGTCGGGCATCGGCCACTCGGCCTCCTATGCCGAACTCGGCTTCCGCAGCCAGGTCGAGGGACGCCCGAGCGTCGACCCCGAGGGCCTCGTCGACCGGCGCGCCATGCGCTTCCACGGCGGCGGCACCGCCTGGAACCACATCGCCATGGATCAGGCGATCCGCGATGCCGGCCTCGAGGCGGGTGACGTCTCGAACGACCGCACCGGGATCATCATGGGGTCCGGCGGCCCTTCGACGAAGGCGATCGTCGAATCCGCCAATCTCGCCCGCGAGAAAGGACCCAAGCGCGTCGGCCCCTTCGCCGTCCCGAAGGCGATGTGCTCGACGGCTTCGGCGACGCTGGCGACCTTCTTCAAGATCAAGGGCGTGAACTATTCGATCTCGTCGGCCTGCGCCACGTCCAACCACTGCATCGGCAATGCCGGCGAGGTGATCCAGAGCGGGCGCCAGGACATCATCTTCGCCGGCGGCTGCGAGGATCTGGACTGGACGCTTTCCGTCCTGTTCGACGCGATGGGAGCGATGTCCTCGCGCTACAACGATACCCCCGCCCGGGCCTCGCGCGCCTATGACGTCAACCGCGACGGGTTCGTCATCGCGGGCGGCGCCGGCGTCCTCGTCCTCGAGGAGCTGGAGCATGCCAAGGCGCGCGGCGCGCGGATCTACGGCGAGCTCGCCGGCTACGGCGCCACCTCGGACGGCCACGACATGGTCGCCCCCTCCGGTGAAGGCGCCGTGCGCTGCATGAAGCAGGCGATGGAAGGGCTGAAGGGCGCCCGGATCGACTACATCAACCCCCACGCCACCGCGACGCCGGTGGGCGATCTCAAGGAGATCGAGGCGATCCGTGAAGTTTTCGGCCGCGGCGACGATTGTCCGCCGATCTCGGGCACCAAGTCGCTCACCGGGCATTCCCTCGGCGCCACCGGCGTACACGAGGCGATCTATTCCCTTCTCATGATGCAGAACGGGTTCATCTGCGAGAGCGCGCATATCGACGAGATCGATCCGGCCTTCGCCGACATGCCGATCCTCCGGCAGCGCCGCGACAACGTCCAACTCGGCCATGTCGTGTCGAATTCCTTCGGCTTCGGCGGAACCAATTCCACCCTCGTCCTCAAGCATATCGACGCCTGAACGGCCAAGCTTTCGAAGATTGACTTCGGCTTTGCTGGCGTGACGCCGGCTTCTTTTTGCGGAACCGCGGATTCGACATCGCGTTTCCTGAATGAAGCCGAAAGTCCACGATGGTGATGATCCTGATTTCCCTGAGCACTCTCGCAGGCCTCGGTATCGTGGCCACAGCCTGCATCCGGGCCAAACAGGCGCTCGTCGATACGGCCCTGGACGAGACGCGCGGGTATTTCTGATCGCCACTTGTCTTTCTGAGCGTGCCCCACCTGAACGGTTGCTCGCTCATCCGTTCGATGCCGGATTGGACAGTTCGTCGATGCACGCGCTAAGCGTCCTCGCAATGGCCGGAACTGTCTGACACTTCGGCGTGATGGATGCGGGGACACGTATGACGGGTTTGATGGCAGGCAAGCGCGGCCTGATTCTTGGGGTCGCCAACGATCATTCCATCGCCTGGGGCATCGCCAAGTCCCTGCATGACCACGGCGCGGAACTCGCGTTCACCTATCAGGGGGACGCCCTCGGGCGGCGCGTCAAGCCGCTCGCCGCCTCCCTCGGCTCCGACATCGTCATCCCCTGCGACGTGGAGGACATCGCCAGCGTGGACGCGCTGTTCGCCGCCCTCGACGAGCGCTTCACCGACGGGATCGATTTCGTCGTCCACGCCATCGGCTTCTCGGACAAGGCGCAGCTCAAAGGCCGCTATGTCGACGTGACCAGCCGCGAGAACTTCTCGCGGACGATGGTGATCTCGTGCTTCTCCTTCACGGAGATCGCGCAGCGGGCGGCCAAGCGCATGCGACGTGGCGGTTCGATGCTGACGCTCACCTATGGCGGCTCGACCCGGATCATGCCGAACTACAACGTCATGGGCGTCGCCAAGGCCGCACTGGAAGCGTCCGTGCGCTATCTCGCCGGCGATCTCGGCCCGGAGGGAATCCGCGTCAACGCCCTCTCGGCGGGCCCGATGCGGACCCTGGCCGGCGCCGGCATCGCCGATGCGCGCCTGATGTTCAATCACCAGCGCGCCCACGCCCCCCTACGGCGCACGGTAACGCTGGAAGAGGTCGGCGGGTCGGCCGTCTATCTGCTCTCGGACCTGTCCGGCGGCGTCACCGGCGAGGTCCATTTCGTCGATTCCGGCTATAACATCATCTCCATGCCCCGGCCGGACGTGCTCCAGGCACAGGACGAGGCCGGCGTCGCCGACGCCTGACCCTCCAGGCGGCTCACACGGTGGCGGATTCCGGCGGGTTGCTTTCCACCAGCCCGAGGATGTCGTCCCAGCGGGCCACGAAGGCGGCCACGCAATCCGGGTCGAAATGGGTGCCGGCATGCTCTTCGAGATGCCGGCGCGCGGCCTCCGGGGTCCAGGCCTTCTTGTAGACCCGCTCGGAGATCAGGGCGTCGAACACGTCGGCGACGGCGACGATGCGGCCCGCGAGCGGGATCTGAGTCGTGCTCAATCCCTGCGGATAGCCGCCGCCATCCCAGCGCTCGTGATGGGTCAGGGCGATGTCGGAGGCGAGCTGCAGCAGATGCGAGGGGCTGTCGTAGAGCATGCGATAGCCGCGGATCGCGTGGTGCTTCATCTCCTCGCGCTCACTGTCGCTGAGAGGCCCCGGCTTCATCAGGATGCTGTCGGGGATGCTGATCTTGCCGATGTCGTGCATCGTCGAGGCCAGGGCGATGTCGTTCGCATCCCCCTCCGACAGGCCGAGCCCTTCGGCGATGGCGATGGCGCAGCCGGCGACCCGCGTGAGGTGATCCCCCGCCTGATCGTCGCGGAACTCGGCGGCCAGCATCAGGCGGCGGATGATCTCCCGCTCCCGCGAGGCCGCCTCGGCGCCCGCCCGGTCCACGTCGCGGCACATCGCGACCGATTGCCGGTGGAGAACCTGACGCGCCAGGGCGAGTTCGAGCAGGTTGCAGACGCGGATCTGCAGATCGAGGGGATCGATGGGACCGGTCATCACGTCGGTGGCACCTGCCTCGATCCCCGACCGCCGCAGGGCGGAAGAGGCCCCGAGCAACAGGACCGCCGTGCGGGCATGTCCATCGTGACCGCGCAGGTCCCGGATCACGGTCGGACCATCGATCCCGCTATGGGGATCGTGCATCACGATGATGAGATCGGCCGGGTGAAACAGCTCGTCGCTCGCGGCGGCCTTCGCCCCGGTGACGAGCCGGATGGCGCAATCGAGGCTTCGGAGATTCAGGACGAGATGGACGGGCGCGGAGGCGCAGACGATGGCGATGAGGGCCGAAGCCGTTTCTACGGATGCGGGCATGGCAGGCATCAGGACACGGTCTCTCCCGACCATCGAAAGCCGCGGCGACTGCCGGACGATCCGGAAGACGGGACGCAATTGGGCCAGACCGCGATGGATGCAAGGTCCATCGCCGGCAGGCCGGACACAAGGCTCATAAACGGAAATTGCGGCTGAGGAGCGGGCCTCAGTTCTCTGACTTCGCCGTCGGCCCGCCGTGTCGACTCTCCGCCGTGGCGCGGTATTGCGCGCGATGGGTACGCAAGAGCCACCGATGGCCGGCCGGCACACTGCCCGTCACCGAGGTGAATTACGGATGCAATCGATGAAGGCTCGCATCACGGGCCGCATCAGCTTGCGGCTGGGATAGTAGAGAAAGAAGCCGGAGAAGGGATCGCACCAGTCCTCCAACACGCGCACCAACGCTCCGGACTTGATGTTGGCCAGCACCTGTCCTTCGAACGCGTAAGCGAGGCCCGCGCCCGCCAAGGCCGCATCGACGATCAATCCGTCATCGTTCAACGTGATCGGCCCCTGCATCGCGACCGCCATCGTCGCGCCGTTCTTCTCGAACTCCCAGTCGTAGAGGGCCCCGCTCGCGAAACGCCGACGGATACCGACATGATCGGCCAGATCGTGCGGTGTCGTCGGGATCGGATGCGTTTTGAAATAGGCGGACGCCCCCACCACCGCCGCGCGCTGACGAGGACCGATCGGGACAGCGATCATATCCTGCTCAAGGCTCTCGCCGAACCGCACGCCGGCATCGAAGCCTCCGGCAACGATGTCGGTCAGCCCGTCCTCGACCAGCATGTCCACCGCCGCGCCGGGATGGTGACGTGTGAAGGCGAGCACCAGCGGCAACAGAACGAGTTCGGCCGCCGAGCGTGGCACCGACAGCCGGATCGTGCCCGTCAATTGATGGCCGGTTTCACCCGCGACTTCCACGGCGTCGGCGATCGAGGCGAGCGCCGGGGCCAAGCCTTCGAGAAGACGGCGACCGGCTTCCGTCGGAGCGACGCTGCGGGTCGTGCGGTCCAGCAGCCGAAAGCCGAGGCTCTCTTCCAACCCGCGAACCGCGTGGCTGATCGCCGAGACCGATATCCCCTCCGCCCGAGCGGCTCCCCGGAAGCTGCCATGCCTGGCAACCGTAGCGAAAATCGACAGCGCTGGAAGGTCGGCCCGCTTCATTGATGAACATCGTAGAACAGGTCGTTGAAACTGTCGCAGCTTATCGATCAATCCGGCAACCGCTAATTCGTGGCCCTGTTCAACAAGGAGCGATGCCATGGACGATCGTCATCTTGGACCGGATCTGGCCGTGTCGGCCTTGGGCCTGGGCTGCATGGGAATGAGCTTCGCCTATGGCGGGCAGCCCGAAGCCGATTCGATCCGCACCCTTCACCGGGCCATCGAACTCGGCGTCACCTTCCTCGACACGGCGGAGGTGTACGGTCCTTACGAAAACGAGGAACTCGTCGGCCGGGCGATCAAGGGGATGCGCGAGCGCGTCGTGATCGCCACCAAGTTCGGCTTCAAGATCAGCGACCAGGGGAGCGGGACGGAGCGGATGATCGGCCTCGACAGCCGGCCGGAGCATGTCCGCGCCGTCTGCGAGGCCTCGTTGAAGCGCCTCGGCGTCAACGTGATCGATCTCTTCTATCAGCACCGCGTCGACCCCGCCGTGCCCATCGAGGAAACCGTCGGCGCCATGGCGGATCTCGTGCGGGCCGGCAAGGTGCGGGCGCTCGGATTGTCGGAAGCCAGCGCTGCCACCATTCGGCGTGCGCACGCCGTGCATCCCATCGCGGCGGTGCAGAGTGAATACTCGCTGTGGAGCCGGGAGCCCGAAGCGGAGGTCTTGCCGACCTGCCGGGAACTCGGCATCGGCTTCGTCCCCTACAGCCCGCTCGGACGCGGCCTGCTGACCGGGTCCATCCGGGACCGCGAGAGCCTAGGCGCGGATGATTTTCGTCGCACGCTGCCGCGGTTCGAGGCGGCGAATCTTTCCGCGAACCGGCCGCTGCTCCATGTCCTCGAAACGATGGCCACCGAGAAGGGCATTACGCCCGCGCAACTCGCGCTCGCGTGGATTCTGCATCAGGGCGATTTCATCGTGCCCATTCCCGGCGCACGCAAAATCAGGCACCTCGAAGAGAACGCGGCCGCAGTGGCGGTGACGCTGTCCAGCGAAGACGCTTCTGCGATCGCGCGGTCGATGCCGAAGGACGCGATCAGCGGCGGCCGCTATACGGCTAACGCACTGGCCTTGGTCGATGGCTGAGTTCACAGCCAGTCGGTGGTTGGACACGCCGCCGACGGTCGTGTCTTGCCCCGGTACGCCCCCGTGGTCCACATTTCGGCGGCTTCAGAGGGTTATGGCGTACACGGATCGCTCAGCATGGTCGGGCGCGGTGCGCCCGCCGTGTCGCGGCTAGTGCCGGCCCGTCGATCCGAAGCCGCCCTGCCCGCGCCCGGATTGCGGGCCGGGTTCGTCGAGATCAGAGGCGTCGACGATGGTGAAGGCCGGCCGCGTCACGCGGGTGAAGACCAGTTGCGCGATCCTCTCGCCGGGGCGGATGACGATCGTCGCGGCCGGGTCGGCGTTGCGGTTCCAGGCCGAGATCATGAGCGGCCCCTCGTAATCCGCGTCGATGACGCCGGTCCCGTTGCCCAGCACCAGCCCTTCGCGGTGACCGAGGCCGGAGCGCGGGAAGACGAGGCCGCACCAGTCCGGATCCCGGATCAGCACACTGAACCCCGCCGGGATCAGGATTGCGGGAGCCTGCGGCGCCAGGGTCACGGGCTCGTCGAGGCAGGCATGGAGGTCGAGTCCCGCCGCCGCCGCCGAGCCCCAGCGCGGAAAGCCCCATTCCCGCAATCGCGGGTCGCGGATTCGCAGGTCGACCGCCGGGGGAACAGTCGGAGGTGCGCCGCTCACGCCGCCCGTGCCGCGATGGCGTCGGCGAGGGCGACGATCCGGGACGCCTCCACGGCATGGAGCCGCTCGATCATCCGGCCACGAAAGGCGATGGCCCCGCGCGTCCGGTTCTCCGGCTCGGCGAAGACGGCGATGATCGCCCGCGCCTCCTCGATCTCGGCCTCCGAGGGACCGAACAGCTCGTTGGCGGTGGCGATCTGGCCGGGATGGATCAGCATCTTGCCGTCGAAGCCGCAGTCGCGGCCCTGCTCGCACTCGGCCCTGAACCCGCTCTCATCGCGAAAGGCATTGTAGATGCCGTCGATGACGTCGACCTCGTAAGCTCGGGCTGCCATGACCACGTTCATCAGCCACGGCATCAGGGCCGGACGGCCCGGCATTCCGAGCCGGACCCGGCTGGACTTGGCGAGGTCGTTCGGCCCGACGAGCAGGCACGACAGGCGCGTATCCACGTCGCGGGCGGCGCTGGCGATCTCGGCGATGTGGAGGATCGCCAGCGGCGTCTCGATCATCGCCCAGACGCGGGTATGGTCCGGCGCGCCGAGGCGGCGCAGGCGCGAGCCGACCGCCACGAGGGCATCGGGTCCGGAGACCTTCGGGATCACGATCGCGTCCGGCCCGGCAGGGGCGATGCGCGCGAGATCGGCCTCCCCCCATGGCGTGTCGAGGCCATTGATACGGACCACGACCTCGCGCCGCCCGTAGGGCCGGGAAGCCACCGTGGCGGCGACGGCGTCCCGTCCCTCCGCCTTCATTTCGGGGGCGACGCCATCCTCCAGATCGATCATCACGACGTCGGTGGGCAGGCCGCGCGCCTTCTCGAGGACCCGTGGATTGGAGCCGGGCATGGCAAGGACGCTGCGACGCGGACGGATCTCGGTCATGGCGCGGCGATCTCCTGACGCCGTGGCTCGATGCACCGGCCGCCCGGCGATACCGCCGCCCCCCTCCCGTTTCAAGCTCTCACCGCACAGGAAGAGCGATCCGGAATTAGCTTTCGGGGGAGGCCCGGATCTCGTGCAGCCCGGTCCGGTCGCGGAACCAGAACACCCGCTTGAAGGGATCCGCACCCGACTCCGGATAGGACGATGCCAGTCTCCGAGCGAGCATGACCGCCTCGCTCCGGGTCTGGATGGCATGGGCCAGAGTCTTCCAGGAACTCTCGCAGCCCTCGCCGATCTTCCTCACGTAGATCGAATGCGCCATGATTGACCTCCGCCGGATCGAAATCTGATGGAACGATAGATATACATCAAGCCACTATCAAAGGTTTGGTTTGCGGTGATTTTTCGACATGGTTAAGAGATTTTAATAGGATTTCGGATATTTGATTGATCCTCGCGCAGCATTGCCCCAGACGTCAATCGGTCCAAAAACCGACGCACGTGACCAATGTCGCCTCAAGTCGGCCCATGGGCGGAACCATGGCCAGATCTGATGTTTGAGGTATCGTCGACCGCCTCTCAAGAGGTTCCGCAATATCCGTCAGGATTGTTGACCTGTTCTTCCGAAGACGGCCGATCGTCCTGCCTTCGCCCCATGAAAGCGGTATCTCGAACACACCAACGACATCGATACCTGCGAGCCCTTGCGGCACGGTCTGTTAGCATTTGACAGAGTATCCCCATCGAAACCGCTCATGTTCGGTGCCGATTCCATGATTCCTTCACCATCGGCACCCGCCGGAACCGACGATCGAACGGGCCCCACGGACGACGCCGAGCGTCTGACCGCTCTGCGCTCCTGCCACGTGATCGGCGCCGTCCCGGATGCCGGCCTCGAACGCATCGTCGCGGTGACGGCGGCGAGCCTCGCCATGCCGATGGCCTGGGTTTGCCTCGTGGACGACGAGGTCTCCTGGCTCGTGGCCCGGATCGGCGTCGATCTTCACCGGCTGCCGCGACACGGCCTGCCCTGCGAGCGCGTCCTCACGCAGTCCGGGATCGTGGTGGTGAACGCGGACGACGAGGGGCTCGTCTTCCGCGACCTGCCGGGCGTCAGGTTCCATGCCGGCGCGCCTCTGATCACGGCCGAGGGGCATTGCATCGGCTCGCTCTGCGTTCTCGACACGAAGCCGCGCGACGGTTTCGACGATGCCGAGCGGTCGAAGCTCGCCGCTTTCGCCGGCCTCGTCATGGACCGGCTGGAGATTCGACGGGCGCAGCTGGCCAACGCGGCGGCGATCGGCTTCGCTCAGGCCGCCGAATATGCCCTGCTCGTGGTGGATGGGACGGGCACGATCACTTTCTGCAATCCCTCGGCCGAGGCCTTGTTCGGCCATGGCGCGGGCGGGATGGTCGGCCGGCCCGCCGAGATCATCATTCCCGAGCCGCTCCGCGCCGCCCACAAAGCGGGGCTTCGCCGGATCGTCTCCGGGGGCGCGTCACACCTCGCCGGCCGCACCATCGAACTGACAGCGCTGCACCGCGACGGTCGCACGTTCCCGGTCGAGTTCTCGATGTCGATCTGGCAGGGACCCGACGGGATCGGGATGGGCGCCGTCATCCGCGACATCAGCGAGTGGCGCGCCCGCGACGCCAAGCTGGTTCAACTCGCCCACCACGACAAGCTGACCGGCCTCACCAACCGCGCCCTCTTCGACGAGCGCCTGGACGCCAGCCTCGCGACGGACCGGTACGCCACGGTGATGCTGCTCGATCTCGACGGCTTCAAGGAGGTCAACGACAGCCTGGGCCACGCCGTCGGGGACGTGCTGCTCCAGGCCGTGGCGGTTCGGCTGTCGTCCTGGGTCACCGCCCAGATCACGGTGGCCCGGTTCGGCGGGGACGAATTCGCGCTGCTCCTGCCGGGGCGGGGCAGCCCGCTCGATGCGGGGGCCCTGGCCGCGCAGATCCTGGAGGCGTTCCAGACCCCGTTCCCGGTGGCAGGGCACGTCTTCCATGTGGGTCTCAGCATCGGCGCGGCGATAGGCGGGCCGGGAACCGTCCGGGACGAGCTGATCGCCGATGCGGATCTGGCCCTCTACCAGGCCAAGCGTGACGGGCGGCGCTGCTTTCGCCTGTTCGAACAATCCATGCGCAATGCGGTGGTCGCCCGGCGGACGCTCCACGACGAGCTGACCCGAGCGGTGGAGCGTGCCGAACTGGTGCTGCACTACCAGCCGCAGGTCGAGCTGGATTCGGGACAGGTCATCGGTGCCGAGGCCCTGCTGAGGTGGCAGCATCCCACCCGCGGCCTGCTCTTGCCGGCCGCCTTCATCGACGCCCTCGAAGCCCATCCCCTCGCCGCCTCCATCGGCCGATGGATCGTCGACGATGCCTGCCGGCAATCCGCGCTCTGGCGCGCCCTCGGCCTGCCTCCCTTGCGGGTCGCCGTGAACCTGTTCGGGGCTCATCTCAGGACGGGACGGCTGGCTCGCGAGGTGATCGGCGCCCTGGAACGCCACGCCTTGCCGCCGAGCCTGCTCGAAATCGAGGTGACGGAGCGGATCGCCCTTCAGACCGACGATTTCCTGCTGGACCCGTTGCGCGAGCTCCATCGGCACGGCGTCTCCATCGCCTTCGACGATTTCGGCACGGGCTATGCCTCGCTGAGTTCGCTCAAGCGTTTCCCGCTGACGCGCTTGAAGATCGACCGCGGCTTCGTGCGGGACATCCTCACGGATCGGCACGACGCGGAGATCGTCCGGGCCGTGCTCGGCATGGCTCAGAGCTTCGGCCTGGATGTCATCGCGGAGGGAATCGAGACGATCGAGCAGGACACGATGCTGCGCATCATGGGCTGCCGCGAGGGCCAGGGCTATCTCTACGGCCGGGCCATGACCGCCGAGGCGCTGGCCGCCCTGGTCATGGGCGGGCGGGTCGAAGGCAGGCGGGGTCCCAGGGCGGCCTGACGAAGCGTCAGAGCGGGCGCGTGCCGCTCGCCTTCTGGAGAAGCCAGCCCTTGGCGCGCTGGATCAGGGCCGGACGGACCCGGGATACGTCCTCGTCATCCACCAGGGGGGACGTCGACAGGGCGGCGAGATAAGCCGCTTCGCTGGCACGGCAGGATTTCACGGCCGACTCGACCGCCAGTGTCCGGCTCGTCACGAGTGCCTGCAAGTCGAAATTCCGATGCAGGCATCCGCGCCAGGAGGCGTGCAGGGCACCGACGTCGGAATTCAGGGCCGAGGCGGGGGCCGTGCAGCACAGGGGCAGGATGGAGGCCAGCAGCAAGGCTGCGGGCGAGCGGCTCAGCTTCGTCATGGCGAGGGATTCCCGAACCCGGCAACCCTCACCCGCACGCGCTTAACAAGTCGCTAATGTATCGCCTTTGATGCGATCCCCCTCCGGGACGGCTCGTCCCAGCGAATCCCGCTCCTATCGGTTGGCGGTGGTCACCGGCGACGCGGCACGGCCGAGGGACACCCAGGCCATGGCATTCTGGCTTTCGCGTTTGATGAACGTGTAGCCGGTCTGGCGCCAGGGCAGCACGCTGTTGGTCTTGTTGTCGAGGATGAGGTCGCCCCGGTCGGTGATCAGGGTGAGGACGGCATGCCCCTCCCCCTTCTCGTCGATGACCACCGTCATCCGCATGGCCCGGCGCGGCAGGCCGGCCTCGGCGAGGAGCTTGCGCTTCAGGAGCTGGAAATCCTCGCAATCGCCGGCACCGGATTCGGCCAGATCCCAGCGGTCGGCCATGCCGAGCTGGTCCATGTCGGTGACGGCACGGATAGACTTGTTCACGCGGCGGTTCACCGAGACGATGGTGTTCCAGACGCCCGGCGTCAGGCTGATCGTCGCGGGCTCCGAGACATTCACCGCGCATTCGGAGGCGTAGGTCTCGCAGAAGGTGACCCAGGCGCTGATCGGGCGGGCGGCACCGGTGGTGGAGATGGTGCTCGCCACGCTGGGGAGCGAGGCCAGGGTCTGAGCGGAGGCGAGGTTCGGCATGGCGGCGAGGGACGCGACCGCCAGGCCGGAGAGCAGACCCAAACCACCGATGCCGCGCTTGAGGGCGTGCACCGCATCGTGGAACTTCGAAATCGCGATCCGCATGGCCGCCGCTCGTCTCGTTAATCTGTTGTTAACGAACGTCTCACGGCCACGTTGGATCGGCAATCGCCGGGTTAATAAAAGGTTAACGCTGTGGATTTCGGGGCATGATTGCGGAAACGGGAGATCGTTGCCCCGGCGCCACGCCGAACCGCACCAGCCGACTACGGCGGATTCGGCGGGGACACGAGCCACCACGCGGGCGGATGGTGATGAGGCCGGCTCACCACCGTCCGGTCTCAAGCCTCCGAGACGTCCTGGCTGATCCCAAGGGCGGCGAGCCCTTCGTCGAGGAGATCGCCCGCATCGGGCGAGGCCATGATCTCGTGCAGCGCGCCCTCGCCCACCGCCTCGCGTTCGCGGGCGAAGCGCACGGCCTCACCCCATTCCTCGGCCTCCATATCACCGCGCCCGACATAGAGAAGGGCGAGGAGATTGGCCCGCTCGTCGTCGTTGAGGCCGGAGATCATCGAACGGACCTCCGATTCCGTGGCATCGTCGGTGCCCGACGTGAGCACGTCGGTGGAGCCGTCGTCGATCGGGTTGGAGCCCGAATCGGGGTCGGTGGCACCCTCCTTCACGTCGAGCGCCCTGACCCGGAGGATGATTTCGGTGACCTTGTCGACGGCGATGTCCATGGAACGATCCTGTGAAGCGTGCCGCCGGCGGCGGCGTTATCCGGTGCGACGGGACGGCCCTCGAAGCCGGCCGTCCGTGAGCAGCATCAACCCGCCAGAGCCGTCGCGGTTCGCGGGGCTCGCATGACGCGCTGGATCGCCGGACTCGACGGCTGCCGCGGCGCCTGGGCCGGAGCCCTCCTCGATCTCGACGATCCCGGCCGCTACCGCGCCGGGCGCTTTGCCCGCGTCTCCGATATCCTGGACGGGCCGGAATCGCCGGTCTGCGTCGGGATCGACGTCCCGATCGGCCTGCCCGACCGCGTCGAGGGCGGCGGCCGGGCCGCCGACCGCGCGGCCAGGGCCTATCTCGCGGGCGGGCGATCCAGCGTCTTCCCGGTGCCGCCACGGGCAGCGGTCCATGCCGGCAGCTACGAGGAGGCCAAGGCGCTCTCCCGCGCCGCCAGCGTCCCTCCCTTCGCACCCTCGATCCAGTGCTGGAACATCACCCGCTACATCCGCGAGGTGGATGACCTGCTCCTGGCGCGGCCGCCGCTGCGCGAGCGGGTTCACGAGGTTCACCCGGAAGTGGCGTTCCGCCGCCTCAACGGCGACCGTCCGCTGGCATCGGCCAAGAAGGGGCCGGGGCGTCGGGAAGGGCTGGAAGAGCGCCGCGCGCTCCTGCGATGGGCCGGTCTACCCGCGATGCTGGTGGACGCAGGCAGACCGGCGGGCGTAGGGGCCGACGATCACCTCGACGCCCTCGCTGCCTTGGTCGTCGCCCGCGACATCGTCCTCGGACGCGCCATCCCGATGCCCGACCCGCCGGGACGCGACCTCCATGGCCTTCCCGTGGTGATCTGGGCGCCTGCTGGCGAGGGTCCGATTCCCTGCTAGACCGTCGTCATGATTCGTCCCTCGTCGACCCAGCCCCCCGAACCCGAGTCCAGCCAAGGGTCCGGTGTGCCTCCCCTGCGCCACGTCGCCCGTGCCCTCGTCTTCGACCCGCAGGACCGGCTGCTCCTGATCGCCTACGAGGCGCAACGCCCCATCGATCCATCGAGGCCGGAGGAGCGGACCTTCTGGTTCATGCCCGGTGGCGGGCTGGAGCCCGGCGAAAGCCACGCGCAAGCCTGCCTTCGGGAACTCGGTGAGGAAATCGGGGTTTTCGATGCCGAGATCGGGCCGCAGGTCGCTGCCTGCGACGGTCCGTTCTTTCTATTCCCGAAGCCGCGTGATGCCCGCGAACGCTATTTCGTCGTGCGTCTGCCCAGCGACGAGGTCGATACCAGCCGCCTCGCCGAGACCGAGGACAGCACGGTCCTCGGCACGCGCTGGTGGACGCTCGACGAGTTGGAGGCCAGCGGTGAGCGGATCGAGCCCGCGGGCCTCGCTCGCCTGGCCAGACGCATCGCGTCGGGCGAGCGGCCCGAGCCGCCCGTCACCCTGACCTGGCATCAGGTGTGAACCCGCACTGGGCCACCGGCCCGAGACTGGGCCAGATAGGGCCTCGGAACCAGATACGGCACAGGTCTCGCTAGTCGAGGCTGAATGTCGAGAACCGGGTTGTCACGGCAACCCCCAACAACAATGCTCAAGGAAGGAAAACGCATGTTCCCACAAAAGCTGACCTCAGGATACCGGTCGTTCCTCGATGGACGCTTGTCCCACGAGGCCAAACGCTACGCCGCCCTGGCACAAGGGCAGAGCCCGGAAGTCTTGCTGATCGGCTGCTGTGACAGCCGCGTTTCGCCGGAAGTCATCTTCGATACCGGACCGGGCGAACTCTTCATCATCCGCAACGTGGCCAACCTCGTTCCCCCCTTCGAGGAGGGCGGCGAGTATCATGGCACGTCGGCGGCCATCGAGTTCGCCGTCCAGGCCCTGGAAGTGAAGCACATCGTCGTTCTGGGCCACGCCACCTGCGGCGGCATCAAGGCCTACGCCAACCCGCCAGGCCCGCTCTCGACGAGCGACTTCATCGGCAAATGGGTCTCCCTGGTGAAGGGCGCCGAGGAGAAACTCAAGGTGCAGAAGGGACCGGACCACCTGACGCGCCTGGAATACGCCACCGTGGCGCAGAGCCTCGAGAACCTGATGACGTTCCCCTTCGTGCGCGAGCGCGTCGCCGATGGCCGCCTGGCGCTCCACGGCGCGCATTTCGGCATCGCTCATGGCGAGCTTCTCCTGCGCAATCCCGAGACGGGTGATTTCGAGCCCGCCGTCGATGGCGGCGGAAAGACGATGACCCCGGCCTCCCTGATGCACAGCAGCGAAGTCTGATCGCATCGGCCCACATAACCTGAGCCCCCGTATCCTGCCGGATATGGGGTCCATCACCTGATCCGGTGAGATGCAGGCAAACGCGAAACGCCGGGCCTCATCGGCCCGGCGTTTTTTCGTGCATCCGTTCCACCGCCGGCCCATCGACCGGCGGTGGGTTTCAACCCCTTAGCGGGCGCCGGGGAGGCGCTGCGCCATCTGGTAATGCTGCTGGAGCACCGGCAGCGCCTGTTCGGCATGGGCGCGCAGGGCCGGGTTCGTGCCGGTCTGGGCGTAGGACTGGTACATGCCGATGGCCGCCTCGTGCGACCTCACCTGGATCTGGCCGTAGAGACGGTCGAAGCGCGGGCCGGCCGGAGCGGCGGCGAGCTCGGAGAGCATGGCCTGCTGCTGCGGATCGACCGGGACCATGGTGGTGCCGGCGGTGGTGTCGACATCGCCGTTGAAGGCCTGGCTGCCGGCGGCGGCACCACGGCTCGCGCCGCTGCCGATCCCCTCGACGGCGCCGACAGGGCCGCCGCTGAGCGTACCGGCCACGACGCCCGTGGCGGCACCCGTGGCCGCGCCCACCGCGCCGCCGGCAATCGCCAGAGGCGCGCCGATCAGTCCGCCGGGACCACCGTTGCCGGCATAGGTCCGCTCGCCGCCGGCCAGGGCCACGTTCGCGGCCCGGTGGTCACGCACGGCGTCACGGGCGAAGCGGATGACCTGCGGGTTGCGGCTCTTCGACAGCGCGATCTGGCTCGACTGGACCTCGAACGCATTGGCCTGCATCGCCTGGAGCCGGAAATCGCCGGACATGGTCTGGGCGGCGGCGGGGGTCGACATGACGACGGCAATGGCGGACAGCGCAACGTACTTATTCATGATTCTGACCTCTGGATATGATCTTGAAAACGCAAAGGCGGCGGACCGGACCACATCTCTGCGGATCGGCGTATCCGACAACGCCACGTTTGCCGGACAACGACAGCCCCTCCATTGGGTTCCCGAAGAATGTCATCGTCATGCGGGCTATTCTACTGATATCGACAGGATCACGGCGATGATCGGCACGGCTCTATAGCCAAGCTTAACCTGTCGTTTTAGCCTCGCCAGCTCGTCGTAGGCACGGATTCACGGCGTGACCCGCGAAGGCCGCAGAAAAGCGTGGGTTGACGACGAGCCGGAGTTTTCGGGAACGCGAAACCGCACTAGCCTGCCCGTCGGCGGCGATGATGTGGATGGAGGCTCCCGGCGATGAAGACCCTGCTCGTTCCGGTGGCGCTCCATGACGCGCTGCCCTCCGTCTTCGCGACCACGCTCCTGGTGGGACGCCGCTTCGGCAGCCTGATCGAAGGCGTCTCCGTGCGTCCGGCCCTCGCCGAATACGTTCCGGTGGACATGGTCGGCGGCATGACGTGGCTGCGCGACGAGGAGGCCGACAAGGCCGAGGCCGAGGATGCCGGCAAGCGCTTCGTCGATTTCCTCGCCGGCGCCGGCATTCCCGTCGCCACGGAAGGGCCGTGCACCCCCGAATTCGTGGCCGCCGCCGGAACCCGCTACCGCTGGCGCCCGGACGTGCCGGCGGGCGACGCCTTCCTCGGACATTATGCCCGCCTGTTCACCGCCACCGTGGTGGGCCGGCCCGGGTCCGGGGATGGCGCCCCGCGCATGACCACGTTCGAGACGGCCCTGTTCGAGAGCGGCCGGCCGATCCTGCTGGCGCCCCCCACTCCTCCGACGAGCCTCGGCGAGGCGATCCTGATCGCCTGGAACGGGTCGAGCGAGACCGCGCGGGCCGTGGCCTTCGCCATGCCCTTCCTGCGCAAGGCCTCGCGTATCCGCGTCGTCAGCGCGGAGGGCGGCATGGTGCCGGGGCCGAGCGCGGAGGATCTGGCCAAGGCGCTCGCCTGCGAAGGCATCTTCGCAGACCACAAGGCCTTCACCGAAGGCCGGCGCACACCCGGCGAGGTCTTCCTCAACGAGGCGCAGGAATTCGGCTGCGATCTCCTGATCAAGGGTGCCTATACCCAGAGCCGCCTGCGCCAGATGATCTTCGGAGGCGCCACTAGTCACGTGCTGGCCCATGCCACCATGCCGATGCTGATGGCCCACTGACAGACCCACGATAGCGCGCAATTGATTTGTGCGCATACGAACCCGATGCCACATCGCGCGTTGTCCGAGCGCTTCCCGCCGTGCAGGCGGAAGCGTCCGGCGAGGGTCCCGACAGCCGGGATCGCTCCAGCGCAAGGCATTCCATGACACGACGGATCATCGCGGCCGCAACCCTGTGCGTCGGCCTGTCTTCCAGCCTGCCCGTCCTGGCCGATTCTCCACTGGTCCGCGTGCGCGGAACGATCGAATCCGTCGCGGCCGATCACGTCACGATCAAGCCCCGCATCGGTCAGGCCGTCTCGGTGAAGTTCGCCGATGCGATGAGGGTGGCCGCCGCCAGCAAGGCCGAGATCGGCGACATCAAGCCCGACAGCTACGTCGGCACCGCCGCGACGCCCCAGGCCGACGGCACCCTCAAGGCCCTCGAAGTCGCCGTCTTCGCCCCGAGCATGCGCGGTACGGGCGACGGCCATTATCCGTGGGACCTCGAGAAGGAGAACACGATGACGAACGGCGCCGTGGGCGCCCTCGCGGGCACTACCGGCCGCACGATCACCGTGACCTACAAGGGCGGCGAGAAGACCATCACGGTCCCCGAGGACGTGCCGATCGTCTCCCTCAACCCCTCGGACACATCCGTCATCAAGGTCGGCGCCCGCGTAGTGGCGATCACCAAAGCGGATGCCGCCGGCACGATGGTCGCCGACCGGATGATCGTCGGCGAGAACGGCACCGTCCCGCCCATGTAGGCGACCGCCTCGCGAACACACCCTTCCGGGGCGGCGGCGCAGCCCCGGCACCGGGGCTGGACCTCATGAATCCGCCCCGACCACAACGACGCCGAACCACCGAGGAACCGCCATGCTGAAATCCTTCCTGACGACGCTCACCCTGACCCTCGTGGTGACGGCCACCGCCGCCCAGGCCGACGACATCACGCGCTATCGCGGCACCATCGAGAAGGTGGACGGCACGGCCGTGACGATCAAGCCGCGCGTGGGCGAGGCGCTGACGGTCAGCATGGCACCCGACGTGAAGGTACTGGCGGCCTCCACCGGCAAGATCACCGACATCAAGCCCGACAGCTACATCGGCACCGCGGCGATCCCGCAGCCGGACGGTTCGCAGAAGGCGCTCCAGGTCACCGTCTTCGCCTCCTCCCTGCGTGGCACGGCGGACGGGCATTACCCGTGGGATCTCGGCTCCAACTCCACCATGACCAACGGCGCCATCGGCACCATCTCCGGCACCGAGGGGCGGACCTTGCTGGTCAAGTACCAGGGCGGTGAGAAGAAGGTGAATGTTCCGGACGACGTGCCGGTGACCCTGGTGGATCCGGGCGACAAGTCCATCGTCGTCGACGGAGCTAAGGTCGTGGCCTTCACCAAGAAGGGCACCGACGGCAAGCCCACCGCCGTGATCCTCATCGTCGGCCGCAACGGCACCGTCCCGTCGATGTGAATGAGGCAACGTCGACGAAGCCATTCACAAGCCTCGTAGACCGCTTCCCCCACCCACACACCTCCCCCCTGAGGTGCCGCGCAGCAGCCTCGAAGGAGCCCTCCGGAACGCACAGCGATATCTGGAGATCTCCTTCGAGGCCTTCGCTTCGCTCCTGCGCCTCAGAATGAGGTCGCGGATGGGAGCAGGGACCGAGACGCCACCGCTCATAGGATGTTCCGGATGACCGTCTCCTCGAACACGCAGTTTCGCATCACGGTGATCCACCCGCTCATCGTGCGCGTGACCCACTGGATCAATGCGGTCGCGGTGTTCTGCATGCTGTTCAGCGGCTGGGCGATCTACAACGCCTCGCCGTTCTTTCCCTTCGTCTTCCCGAAATGGGCGACCCTCGGCGGATGGCTGGGCGGGGCGCTCGCCTGGCACTTCGCCGCCATGTGGCTGTTCGCCCTGAACGGACTCGCCTACGTCCTCTACGGCCTGTTCGCACGGCATTTCGCCAGATCGTTCCTGCCGCTGAGCCCGAGGGCGTTCTGGCGCGACGCCGCCGACGCCGTCAGGTTGCGCCTCGCCCACCGGATCGGCGAGTACAACGCGGTGCAGAGGGTCGCCTATCTGGTGGCGTTCCTTCTCGGAATCCTCCTCGTCGCCTCCGGCCTCGCTTTGTGGAAGCCGGTCCAGTTGCAGGGACTCGCCGCTTTGTTCGGCGGCTATGAATGGGCGCGGCGCGTGCATTTCTTCGCCATGTCCGGCCTCGTCGGATTCATCCTGCTTCATCTCGCGCTGGTCATCCTGGTGCCGCGCACCCTCGTGGCGATGGTCACAGGCCGCGCCCGCAACCCCGTGGAGACGCGCTCATGAGCCGTGACGAGACCAAGGCGAAACGCCTGCGCGCGCTTCGCCGGGAGATCCAGCCGGAACTGGTGAAGCTGGAGCGCCGCCTGTTCCTGCGCTCGGGCCTGTCCCTCGGCGCCCTGTCGCTGCTTTCGGGCTGCGACCTCTCCACCGGCACCAACGGTACCCTGATCGACCGCACGCTGTGGGCGATGTCGCGCGCCAACGACCGGGTCCAGGCCTGGCTGTTCGACCCGAACACGCTGGCACCGACCTATCCGGCGAGCATGATCGACACGCCGTTCCGCTTCAACGCCTACTACCCGCCGGACAACATCCCCGAGATCGACGAAGCGACCTGGAAGCTCGACGTGTCGGGCCTCGTCGCCGACAAGACGCCCTGGACCTTGCAAAAGCTGCGCGCCCTGCCGCAGGAGAGCCAGATCACCCGTCACATCTGCATCGAGGGCTGGAGCCAGATCGGCCAGTGGAGCGGCGTGCCGCTGAAGGCCTTCCTGGAGCGGGTCGGGGCCGACCTCACCGCGAAGTATGTCGGCTTCAAATGCGCCGACCGCTATTACGGCAGCCTCGACATGCCGAGCGCCCTCCATCCGCAGACGGTGCTGGCCCTGGATTTTGGCGGCAGCGCCCTGCCTCTCGAATACGGCTACCCCCTCCGGGTGCGCGTGCCGACGAAGCTCGGCTTCAAGAGCCCCAAGCACATCGTCTCGGTCTTCGTGACCAACGACTATCCCGGCGGCTACTGGGAGGACCAGGGCTACAACTGGTTCAGCGGAATCTGACCGGGGTCAGACACCGGCGATGCCGGCCCCGGAGGCCGATGGCCGGGAATCGAAGCGGAAGGACAAGCCTGCTCCCCGCACCGGACTCGAGGGAAGGATCTTTCGGGAAGCGCCTAGTCTTTGAAAATCACTCTCGTTGACCCGAACGAGCCAAGATATGCACAATGCAGGGAGACAAAAGAAAGAACCGCCTGCCTGCACCATGCCTCCCGAGACAGGTTTGTCCGCAGGCAATGCTTGGATTGGAAATCCGTGTCGTTACGCCTTGGACTGTTACCCTCAGACGTGACGATCCACCCGGCGCATGCCGAGTGTACGCCTCGCCTCGCACGAATGCCGATACTCGGCGAAAGCTCATAGGTTCGACCCATGAGACGAGCGTTTCGAGGCATGTGAGGTCCTGACCGGCATTGGCCGTCAGGTGCTCGGACGATCCCCCAACACTGAAAAACGACACCCGGAGGAGGGAACGATGGTTCTCGGAGATCAGGTCGTGTTCGCGAGACTCGATGTCGCCGAGGCGCTGGGCATCTGGCGTCACGCCACGGGGCGTATCGTCGACATCGTATCCGGCCCCGACGGGGCAGAGGCGGTGAACGTCCAGTTCGAGGGCCACGGCCTGCTCGTCGGCTACATCGCGACGCTGTTCCAACGCATCGGCTGAGCGCGCGGTCTGCGGGGGTTAAAGGCAGGCTCTCGCGAGCCGGGCGCGAGGAGTGGAAGACCGATCATGACAGCGGGCAGCCTAGCGACGCGCAGCGTTCCCACCAACATCCTCCGTCCGCCCCTGCGCACCGTGAGCCAGACCACCGTCGAAGCCGACCTCTGGCGTGCCATGCGCGCCGAGGCCGAAGCCGCGTTGATCGAAGAGCCGCTCTATGCCGGCATCATCCAGGCGACGGTCCTGGATCAGCCGAGCCTGATCCATGCCCTCGCCTACCGGCTCGCCCATCGCCTCGGCGACGGCGATCTCTCCCGCCTGTCCACCCGCGACCTCTGCCTCGCCGCCTTCCAGGCGGACCCGCATGCGGGCGGTCACGCGGTCCGCGACATCGTCGCCATCCGCGAGCGCGACCCCACCTGCCGCCGCTATCTCGATCCCTTCCTGTTCTACAAAGGGCTGGCCTCTCTGGAGGGCTACCGGGTGGCCCATTGGCTTTGGCACCAGGGCCGCGCCACCCTGGCGCTGCATATCCAGAGCCGGATCTCGGAGGTGTTCGGGGCCGACATCCATCCCGCCGCGCGAATCGGCTCGGGCGTGTTCATCGATCACGCCACCGGCGTCGTCATCGGCGAGACCACGGTGATCGCCGACGATGTCTCGATCCTGCAATCGGTGACCCTCGGGGGCAACGGCAAGGAGAGCGGCGACCGCCATCCGAAGATCGAACGCGGGGTTCTGCTCAGCGTCGGCGCCAAGGTGCTGGGCAATATCCGGGTCGGCGAGGGCGCGAAGGTCGCCGCCGCCGCCGTGGTGCTGCACGACGTGCCCGCCCACACCACCGTCGCGGGCGTGCCGGCCCGCGTCGTGTCGCGCATCAGCCCCACCGAGGACCCCGCCCTCAGCATGGACCAGTTTTTCGGTGACGGGATTTAGGAACGATTTTTCAACTCTTCTCGTCCCACGGAGCCGCGCAGCACGAGATAAATCATCTCCTATAGTTGCTATTAATAGAATTAAAATATCTTATACGGCATAAAATAGAATATCCATTCTCTAAAGACGATAATTTATAGAACAGAATTTCATTGACCCCCTTCAAGATCAAGCGTTAGAAACAACCCGTCCCCGCAGTGACGCTTTGTCTGAGGCAGCGGGGGCCGATCAAGATCAGTCCAAGATCATCATCGAGCGAGAGCGGACGCGTGATAGGCGCGGCTACGATGCGGCATGCGCCGCGTCACGGCCGGCCAACGCCTCCTGCCGCAATACGGAGACGAACCCCCATGAGTGGACCCGGTCTGAGCGTGAGCGCCTCGGCGGCACGCAATCTTGCAACGGCGACCGTCACGTCGGTCCAGAACGCGGCCAACACCCCCCGCTGGTTCCATCGCCTGCTCCCCTTCGTCGACGTCGCCGGCGGCGTCTACCGGGTCAACCGCCGCGCCGTGGTTCTGGCCAAGCCCGGCCGCATCGAGCTCGCCAATGACGGCGGCACCCGCACCGTGCGCCCGGCCTCCCTGCGCAGTGTCCCGCTGTTCAGCCGTCTCGGCGACAACGAGCTGTCGGCGCTGGCCTCCAAGTTCACCGTCTCCCAGCACAAGGCGGGCGACGTCATCGCCGAGGAGGGCTCCACCGGCCGCAGCCTCACCGTCGTGGCCGAGGGCACCGTCGAACTGACCCTGTCGGGCCCGTTCAAGAACCGCCTGCGCCAGGGTCTCGCCACCGGCGGCGACTATTTCGGCGACAACGATCTCGTGAGCGAGAACGCGCCCGCTCCCGCCGTGAAGGCGCTCTCGGCGGTGACGCTGCTCACCCTCGACCGCTCCGCCATCGAGGACGAGGGCATCCGCTCGCGCATCTCCCAGTTCGTGGAAGAGCGTGACCGCCTCAAGGGGCACACCAACAGCGAGGGCGAGCAGGGCATCGAGCTTCTGGCGGTCCATACCGGCGAGCCGCGCCTGCCCACGACCTATGTCGATTACGAGGTCGACCCGCGCGAGTACCACCTCTCCACGATCCAGACGATCCTGCACACCCACACCCGCGTCACCGATCTCTACTCCAACGAGATCGACCAGCTGCGCGAGCAGATCCGCCTCACGGTCGATGCCGTGAAGGAGCGGGAAGAGTGGGAGCTGTTCAACAATTCCGAGTTCGGCCTGCTCCACGAAGTCAGCCAGCGCCAGCGCATCCCGACGCGCGGCGGACCGCCCACCCCGGACGATCTCGACGAGCTCCTGACCCTGGTCTGGAAGAAGCCCGCCTTCTTCGTGGCCCACCCTCGCGCCATCGCGGCCTTCGGCCGTGAAGCCACCCGTCGCGGCGTGCCGCCGGTGGTGATCCACCTGTTCGGCTCGCCCTTCATCACCTGGCGCGGCGTGCCGATCGTGCCCAGCGACAAGCTCCCCATCGACATCGACCCGGTGACCGGCGCCCAAACCACCTCGATCCTGCTCCTCCGCGTCGGCGAAGGCGAACAGGGCGTGGTCGGCCTGCAGAAGTCCGGCGTCACCGGCGAGATCGAGACCGGCCTGTCGGTGCGCTACATGGGCACCAACGACCATTCCATCGCCTCGCACCTCGTGACCCGCTACTTCTCGGCCGCGGTGCTGGTGGAAGACGCCATCGCACGCCTCGATAACGTGCTGCTGGGCAACTACCATGACTACGCTTAACGCGCCGGGTCTCCCCACGGGCAGTCTCCCTACGGGGGTGTTCGGCGACACGGCGCATGCGGATCTCGTCGGGCGCCTGGCCCGCGAGATCTACGGTCAGGGTCAGACGGCGTCCGCGCCCCTGACCCCCAACCTGCCGCAGACGCCGCAAGCGCCGCAGGCCACCCCACGGCTGCCGCAGGCTCTGGAGAATCTTCCCCAGGGCTTCGGGCACCCCCTCGCTCCGAAGGCGGATCTCGGCACGCCGTCGATCCCGTCGGGTTCCGCGCCGTCGGGTCTTGAGCCCGACGGATCGGCTCTCGGCGCCCGCTCGTTCGGAGCGCCTCCCGTGGGACTTCCCGGCCTCACCGGTCCGGGCTTCGCTCAAGCATCGGCGTTTCCCTCGGTCCATCCCGAGGCGCAGGCTCCCCGTGGGGGCCTGCCCGAGTTCTTCGTGCCGAGCGTCGCCGATGTCGCCGCCTTCCTCCCCGGCGGCCACGATCTCCACGCCACGATCGCCAAGGACCACCCGCGCGCCAATGCCTTCGCGCATGGGTTCGCGCCGTCCCTGGTGCCGGAAGCGCCCGGTCATGGGGGCCAAAACGCCTCGCAGGAGACGGTCTCCCGCGCCGGCCGGAAGGTGGAGATCGCCGACGAGCCGTTCTTGTCGGGCGAGTACTACTTCCTGACCGACCGCAGCCGGACGGGCAACGCCGCGCCCGCCCCGTCGACTCGCCACGAGCCTCGCCCCGGCCATGCGCCCCATGTCTCGTCGCAGGGCTCCAGCCCGGTGGCGGCCCCCTTCGACGTGGAGCGGGTGCGCAAGGACTTCCCGGCCCTGCACCAGAGCATCAACGGGCATCCGCTGGTCTGGCTCGACAATGCGGCCACCACCCACAAGCCGCAGAGCGTCATCGACGCGACGTCCGAATTCTACGCCCGCCATAACTCGAACATCCACCGGGCCGCGCACACCCTCGCGGCGCGCTCCACGGACCTGTTCGAGGGCGGACGCGAGAAGGTGCGTCGCTTCATCAACGCC
The DNA here is from genome assembly GCF_001422895.1 of Methylobacterium sp. Leaf106. Classification (NCBI taxonomy): domain Bacteria; kingdom Pseudomonadati; phylum Pseudomonadota; class Alphaproteobacteria; order Hyphomicrobiales; family Methylobacteriaceae; genus Methylobacterium; species Methylobacterium sp. Leaf106. The sequence goes on along the minus strand of NZ_LMNB01000023.1, from coordinate 101,637 downwards.
GCCTCGACGGACGAGATCATCTTCCTCCGGGGCACCACGGAAGCGATCAACCTCGTCGCCAACTCCTACGGTCGCGCCAATATCGGCCCGGGTGACGAGATCATCATCTCGACCATCGAGCATCACGCCAACATCGTCCCCTGGCAGCTCCTCACCCAGGCGACCGGGGCGACCCTGCGCGTGATTCCCGTGGACGATCGCGGCGAGATCATCTTCGAGCAGTTCGCGACCCTCCTGTCGGGCCGCACCAAGATCGTCTCGATCACCCATGTGGCCAACGCTCTGGGCACCATCAACCCGGTCCGTGAGATCATCGCCCTGTCGCATGCCTATGGGGTGCCGGTGCTGGTGGATGCGGCGCAATCGTCGCCGCACATCCCCCTGGACGTGCAGGCGCTGGACGCCGACTTCCTCGTCTTCTCCGGGCACAAGGTGTTCGGGCCGACGGGCATCGGCGCCCTCTACGGCAAGCGCGCGCTGCTGGAGGCGATGCCTCCGTGGCAGGGCGGCGGCCACATGATCGAGGACGTCACCTTCTCGAAGACGGTCTACAAGGGCGTTCCCGAGAAGTTCGAGGCGGGCACGCCGGACATCGCGGGAGCGGTGGGGCTCGGCGCGGCCCTGGACTACCTCGAGAGCGTCGGACTTCCCGGCATCGCGGCCTACGAGCACGACCTGCTCGAATACGCGCAAGCCGGGCTTGCCGAGGTGAAGGGTCTGCGCCTGATCGGAACCGCGCGACAGAAAGCCAGCGTCATGTCCTTCGTCGTCGATGGGCATGACAACGAAGCGGTGGCCAAGCACCTCGACGCCCGCGGCATCGCCGTGCGCTCGGGCCATCACTGCGCCCTCCCCGCCCTGCGGCGGTTCGGGGTCGACCAGTCGGTTCGCGCCTCGCTCGCCTTCTACAACACCCGCGCGGACGTGGACGCCTTCCTGAAGGGGCTCCACAGCCTGCCGCGCCGGTAGCGTCGGAATCCGAGAACGCGGTGTGACATCATTCGGCCCGGTCGGTTCTCCGACCGGGCCGAATGCGTTCGACGCCCGCCGCCGCGCAGTCGGCCGGCATCACTTGCGGGATGCGGCGGCGGTGAAGCGGTGGAGCAGCATGCCCGCCACCATCGCCGCCACGAACCCGATCACCTGCGGCAAGCCCAGAGTCAGGCCCGCCAGCGCCGGGCCGGGACAGAGGCCGACGAGGCCCCAGCCGATGCCGAACAGGGCGGCACCGCCGACCAGGCTCGCCGTGATGGGACGGTTGTGGGGAATCTCGAAGCGCTGGGCCAGCACGGGCCTGCGCATCCGCGACACGAGGACATAACCCAGCGCCGAGACGGCGACCGCGCCGGCCAGCACGAAGGCGAGGCTCGGGTCCCAGGCGCCGGCCACGTCGAGGAAGCCGAGAACGCGCGCCGGGTCCATCATGCCCGAGAGCGCGAGGCCGAATCCGAACAGGAGGCCGGCGAGCAAGCCCACCGCGGAACGCAAGGTGTCCATCACCATCCACCATGTCGGACGAGGAACACCGTCGCGGCGGCGGCGGCCATGAAGGTCGCCACCGCCGCGATGGAGCGGGGCGACAGCCGGGCGAGGCCGCAGACGCCGTGGCCGCTGGTGCAGCCCCCGCCGAGCCGCGTCCCGTAGCCGACGAGGAGGCCACCGAGGACGATGAGGCTCCACGGCGCGTCGAGTTGCACGACGGGCCATGCACCGAGGGCGAGGCGATACAGGACCGGGCCGAGGAGCAGGCCGGCGAGGAAGGCCCAGCGCCACGGTGTGTCCCGGCTCAACGGCAGCATCGCCCCGGCGGCGATGCCGCTGATCCCGGCGATGCGGCCGTTGAGGACGAGGAGCAGGGCGGCGGAGGTCCCGATCAGGGCACCACCGGCAAGAGCTGACAGGTAGACGATCATTCGGAGACTCCGACTCCAGTCGAGGGAGCCACTTGGAACGAGTTCTTTCGTGGCGGACCAACGCGGCCGACCGTAGAGAACCCGCCATCGAGAATGAGAAACGACGCCCCGGCGGTAGCCCCCGCGCCCACCGAGAGGTCGAACGCCGAAGCGTTGCTGTCAATGCGAAACATCCTGCCACCACGCCCCGCCGCAGAGCGTGCCGGGATGGCTCAGGGAATGATGGCGATGACGCGGATCTCGATACGCATCCTGGGCAAACCGAGCGCATCGACGCCCAGCTGGGTCCAGATCGGGGCACGATCGAGCGTGGAACGGCAGAAGCGGCCGGCAGCGCATCATGTCAGAGTGTGGGGAGCTCTGACGTGCCCAGATCGCCAGACGTCATCCGGATGACATGGCCAAGACTGGAAATGGCTGAGACTGAAATGGCCAAGACCGAAAGCGTGCCACGCGCTCCCTAGAACATCCCGTTCGGGTTGGCGGAAGAATCGGGCAGGATCTGCAGCACGTCCCAATGCTCGACGATCCTGCCGCCCTGATCGAGCCGGAAGATATCGATGGCCGCATAATCGTGGTCGCCCGGCCAGTGCTGCAGGCAATGCAGCACCACGAGATCCCCCTCGGCGACCGCCCGCTTTACCTCCACCCGCTTGCCCGGCCATTCATGCGCCATGCGCTCGAAATAGGCGATGAAGCCGTCCTTGCCGTTCGCCACATGCGGGTTGTGCTGGATGTAGTTGTCGCCCGCATAACGCTCGATGGCTTCGCGCGGCAGGCACTCGTCGAACATCAACCGATAGAAGGCGATCACAGTCGCCTTGTTCTGCTCCAGGTCGGTCATGTTGTCCCCTGAGCGAGGCGGATTCCACTCGAGAAAGGCGGCCCGCCTTTCTCGATACCATCCATCACGCCCTCACGACCATGACCGGCCGCCCTGCCCGGCCGTCAGTGACGGTCGGCCGACGCCGCCATCGCCGCGTCCAGCACGCGCGCCACATGGAGCGCTTCGAGCCCGAGACCGTCATGGATCTGGTGGCGGCAGCTGGTGCCGTCGGCCACGACGAGATCGTCCGGGCCGGCCTTGCGCAGGGCCGGGAACAGCGAGAGCTCGGCCATGGCGAGCGACACGTCGATGGTCTCGGCGCCGTATCCGAAGACGCCCGCCATGCCGCAGCAGCTCGACTCGATGACCCGCACGTCGAGCCCCGGCACCGCGCGCAGCACCGTCTCCACCGCGCCCATGGCGGCGAAGGCTTTCTGGTGGCAATGGCCGTGCAGATGGGCGACCCGCCCGCCCTGGTCCGCCAGAGGCAGGGCGATCCGCCCGGCATCGAGATCGACGGCGAGCAGCTCCTCGAACAGCAGGCTCGCCTTGCTTAACTCCCCCGCCTCCGGGCCGGGGAGCAGGGACGCGAACTCGTCACGGAAGGTCAGCAGGCAGGACGGTTCGAGCCCGACGATCCGGGCACCGGCCCGGATGAAGGGCAGCAGCGCGGTGAGCGTGCGGCTTGCCTCCTCGCGGGCCCGGTCGGTCTGGCCGGAGGCGAGATAGGTGCGGCCGCAGCAGAGGGGGCGGCGTCCACGGTTGGGGAAGACCCGGTGCAGGCGGTAACCGGCGGCGATCAGCACACGCTCTGCTGCTTCAAGGTTCTCCCGCTCGAAGGCGCGGTTGAACGTGTCGCCGAACAGCACGATGTCGCGGAAATCCCCGGTCACGTCGCCGGGATGGGCCGGCTCGCCCTGCTCGACCCAGGGCCTGCGCCAGCGCGGCAGGGTGCGCCGCGCCGAGAGCCCTGCGACCCGCTCCGACAGCCTCGCCAAGGCCGGCACCCGGTCGCGCAGGTTGAGGAGCGGTGCCAGCCAGGCGGCGGTGCCGGCATAGAGCGGCAGGGCCGCCACCAGCCGCTCCTTCAAGGGCAGGCCGTGGCGGGCGTGGTAATGGTGCAGGAACTCGACCTTCATCTTGGCCATGTCGATGCCTGTGGGGCATTCGCGGCGGCAGGCCTTGCACGAGACGCAGAGATCCAGGGTCCGCTTCATCTCGCGGCTGGTGAAGGCGTCCGCGCCGAGCTGACCCGAAATCGCGAGCCGCAGGGAGTTCGCCCGGCCACGGGTCAGATGCTGCTCGTCTTTCGTGGCCCGGTAGGACGGGCACATCGCCCCGCCCGCGAGCTTCCGGCACGTGCCGTTGTTGTTGCACATCTCGACGGCGCCGCCGAAACCGCCCCATTCCGACCAGTCGAGGGCGGTCTTCTTCGGCTGGCTCACCGCGTAGCCCGGCTGGAATCGCATCAGCGAACGGTCGTCCATCTTGAGCGGCCGGACGATCTTGCCGGGGTTGAGCCGGTTCTCGGGGTCGAACGCGTCCTTCACCTGTTCGAAGGCGCGGGTCAGGCGTTCGCCGAACATCGGCGCGATGTATTCCGAGCGCGAGATGCCGTCGCCATGCTCGCCCGAATAGGAGCCCTTGAAGCGGCGGACCTGTTCGCTCGCGGCCTCCGCGATGGCGCGCATCTTGGCGACGTCCCCGCCCTGCTTCATGTCGAGGATCGGGCGGACATGCAGACAGCCGACGGAGGCGTGGGCGTACCAGGTGCCGCGCGTGCCGTGGCGGGTGAACACCTCCGTCACCGCGTCGGTGTAATCGGCGAGATGCTCCAGCGGCACCGCGCAATCCTCGATGAAGGAGACGGGCTTGGCATCCCCCTTCATCGACATCATGATGTTGAGGCAGGCCTCGCGCACCTCCCAGACCGATTTCTGGCGCACCGGTTCGGGAACCTCCACGACGGCGTCCACATGGCCGTTATCGGCCATGCACGCGTCGAGACGCCGAAGATCGGCCAGGAGCGCGTCCCGGTCGTCGCCGGCGAACTCCACCAGCAGCAGACAGTTCGGCGTGCCACGGGTGATGTCGGCCAAAGTCGCCCGGAACATCGGGATGTCGGCCCCGAGCACCAGCACGTTGTTGTCAACGAGCTCCACCGCCACCGGATCGAGATCGACGATCACCTTCGTCGTCTCCATGGCGGAGCGGAACGACGGGAAGTGGCAGACGCCCATGACCCGGTGCGTCGGCAGGCGCGACAGCTTCAACGTCACGCTGGTGGTGGCCGCCAGCGTCCCCTCCGAGCCGACGAGGAGATGGGCGAGGTTCGGCCGCGCCTCGATCAGCGCATCGAGATTGTAGCCGCCGACCCGGCGCTGCACACGCGGGTACATGCGCAGGATCTCGTCGCGCTCGGATTCGGCGAGAGCCCGCATGGCGGCGGCGAGGGCGTCCGCCCGCCGCGAGCCGGTGACGCCCGTCGCCTCGTTTCCGGTGAGGCCGAAGCCGAAAGGCTCGCCGTCATGGAACAGAGCTTCCATCCCGAGCACGTTGTCGCTCATCTTGCCGAAACGCAGGGAGCGCGCGCCGCAGGAATTGTTGCCGGCCATGCCACCGATGGTGCAGCGGGTGGCGGTGGAGGGCTCCACGGGAAAGAACCAGCCATCGGCCTTCACCCGTGTGTTCAGCCGCTCCAGCACCATTCCGGGCTCGACGGTGATGGTTCCGGCTTGCGCGTCGTAGGCGATGATCCCGTTGAAATGCCGCGAGCAATCGACCACGAGGCCGCGCCCGATGGGCTGGCCGTTCTGGGACGTGCCGCCGCCGCGCAGGATCACCGGCACGTCGTGCTCGGCCGCGATCTTCAGGGTGGCGGCGATGTCGGCGGCACTGCGGGGCAGGACCACGCCCGCCGGCATGATCTGGTAGATCGACGCGTCGTTGGCATAGCGCCCCCGGGTGAAGGTATCGAACTTCGCCTCGCCAGCGAGCGCCTCGGCGAGGCGGCGCGGCAGGCCGGCGCCCTGCCGGTTGGCGGCGCGCGGACTGACCGGCCCCGCCCCGGCGACGGGCGAAGAGGCGCGGTTCGGGCCGGTGGCGGGCTCAGCCGTTGCGGTCATGATCCATCGTCCTCGTGGGAGTGCCGTGGGCCGGCTTCAAAGCGATGCGGGTTCCGGTAGGGTGGCGGGATCGTCCCGACCGGCTAGAATGGCCCACACGGATTGCATGCAAAACAGGGCCGTCAGATGATCGATTTGTATAGCGACACGCAGACGCGGCCCACACCCGGCATGCGTGAGTCCATGGCCCGCGCGGAGGTGGGCGACGAGCAATCCGATTCCGATCCGACGACCCTGGCTTTGTGCGAGCGCGTCGCCGACCTGCTCGGCATGGAAGCGGGGGTGTTCATGCCCTCGGGCACGATGTGCAATCTCGTCTCGATCCTGGTCCAGACCCGGCCCGGCGACGAGATCGTGGTCGACGATCAGTCCCATATCTACAACACCGAGGCCGCCGGCTCGGCGGCCATCGGCGGCGTCTCGGTGAAGGCTCTGGCCACCCCGGCCGGCCTCTACACGCCCGAGGCGTTCGAGGCGGCGATCCGCCCCCCCGCCCGCACGGCGCCGCGCTCGGCCCTGGTCTCGGTGGAGCAGACCACGAGCTTTTCGGGCGGCTCGGTCTGGCCGCTCACCGACATGCGCCGCATTCGCGACCTCGCCCATCACAAGGGCATGAAGGCGCATATCGACGGGGCGCGCCTCCTCAACGCCGTGGCCGCCACCGACATCTCCGCCAGGGACTACGCCAAGGGCTTCGACAGCGTCTGGATCGACCTGAGCAAGGGCCTCGGCTGCCCGGTCGGCGCCGTCCTGTGCGGCTCGGGGCACTTCATCGTCGAGGCGTGGCGGTGGAAGTACCGGCTCGGTGGCGCCATGCGCCAGTCGGGAATCCTCGCCGCGGCCGGCCTCTACGCCCTCGATCATCATGTGGACCAGCTGGAACTCGACAACGCCAATGCCGGCGAGTTGAAGGCCCGCATCACCGGCGCGCCCGGCCTCGCCATCGCGCCCGATGCGGCCCAGTCCAACATCCTGTGCTTCTCGGTGGAGCCGCTGGGCATCACCGCGACCGCCTTCGCCGAGGCGTGTCTCGCGGACGATGTGCGTATCCGCGCCATCGGCGCGCATCAGATCCGGGCGACCACCCATCTCGACGTCGACCGGGCCGGCATCCTGCAAGCGGCGGACGTGATCCGGGCGCAGGCCGCACGGTTTCATGAGGTGCGCCGCTGAGCCGCCGTCACGATGCGACGCCGGCGTCCGGCGGACACGTTGTCTCCCGCCCCGCCGCCGCCCGGCGCTTGTTGCGCAGATGCCCGAACAGGATGTCGCTGAGCTCATTGCCGGCGCGCCTGCGCAATGCATCGAGGATTTCCTCATGCTCGCGCATCGCCTCGCCCCAGCGGTCGCGATTCTCGTCGAGATTGGCCGAGTAGCGCACGCGGCGCAGGCGCCCGGCGAAATTGGCGTAGCTCGCCCGCAACGGCTCGTTGTCCGCCGCCTGCACGATCCGGTCGTGGATCGCCTGGTTGCAGGCGAAGTAGCCGTGCAGGTCGCGACGCATGTAGCAGCCATACATCTCGTGATGCAGCCGCTCGATCTCGTCATAGGCGGCGGGCGTGATCTTCTCGCAGGCGAGGCGTCCGGCCAGGGCCTCGAGCCCGCCCATGACGTCGAACAGGTCCACGAGTTCCTCGGCGCCGAGCTGGCGCACCCGCGCGCCCCGGTTCGGCAGGAGCTCGATCAGCCCCTCCGAAGCCAGCACCTTCAGCGCCTCGCGCAGTGGCGTGCGCGAGATGCCGAAGCGCTCGCAGAGCATCCGCTCCGGCACCCGCGCGCCAGCGGCCAGATTGCCCTCGACGATGTAGTCCCGCAGGCGTGCCAGAAGCTCGCCGTGGAGGGATTTCGCCAGCGACGGCATCGCGGAAAGACGCGCTCCATCGGCGGGTTCGAGGCCCGCATCGGCCTCCGGTTCAGTGGCAGGCTCAAGCACCATAATGCGAACCTAGCAGCCGAAAGCAGGAAGGTCGAGACGAGATGTTCGCATAATAATGCTTGCCCTCTCAAAAAATGAATGCAATTTTCTGCTCCGACGCACAGTGGATCATCGATCCGGGCGCAGCTTTCCCTCGACCGGCCATCGCGGAGATCTCGATGACGACACGGACCGGACGCCATTTCCTGCATATTCCGGGCCCCAGCCCGGTGCCCGAGCGTGTCCTGCGGGCCATGGACATGCCGGTGATCGACCATCGCGGCCCCGATTTCGCCGGACTCGGCAAGGCGGTGCTGGAAGGCGCCCAGGCCGTCTTCCAGACCCGCTCGCCGGTGATCATCTATCCGGGTTCCGGCACGGGTGCCTGGGAATCGGCCATCGTCAATACGCTCTCGGCCGGCGACCGGGTGTTGATGTTCGAGACCGGCCATTTCGCCACCCTGTGGCGCCAGATGGCGGCGCGCTGGGGCATCGAGGTGGAGTTCGTCCCCGGCGACTGGCGCCGCGGGGTCGATCCGGCGCAGGTCGAGGCGATCCTGGCCGAGGACCGCGCCAAGTCGATCAAGGCCGTGATGGTGGTCCATAACGAGACCTCCACCGGCGCCACGAGCCGGATCCCGGAGATCCGCAAGGCGATCGACCGGGCGAACCATCCCGCGCTCTTCCTCGTCGATACGATCTCGGGGCTCGGCTCGGCCGAATATGCCCATGACGAATGGGGCGTCGACGTCGCGGTGAGCTGCTCGCAGAAGGGCCTGATGCTGCCGCCGGGCCTCGGTCTCGTCGCCCTGTCGGACAAGGCTCTGGCCGCCGCGAAGACAGCGACTCTGCCCCGTTCCTACTGGGATTGGGAAGACATGCTGAAGCCGAATGCCGGCGGCTACTTCCCCTATACCCCCGCCACGAACCTGCTTTACGGCCTGCGCGAAGCCATCGCCATGTTGCGAGAGGAAGGCCTGGCCGAGGTCTTTGCCCGCCACCAGCGTCTCGCCGCCGCCACCCGCGCCGCCGTCGAGGGCTGGGGCCTGGAGGTTCTGTGCCGGGAACCGTCGGAATACTCGCCCGTGCTCACCGCCGTGGTGATGCCGGAGGGCCATGACGCGGATGCCCTGCGCACTCTGATCCTCGAGAAATACGACCTCTCGCTCGGCACCGGGCTCGCCAAGATGGCGGGCAAGATCTTCCGCATCGGCCATCTCGGCGAATGCAACGACCTGATGCTGATGGCGGCGCTGTCGGGCGTCGAGATGGGCCTCAAGGCCGGCGGCGTCCCCCACACGCGCGGCGGTGTGCTGGCGGCCATGGACGCTCTGCGCTCCGGCCTGGACGACTGAGCAGCACCTCCCTCCCCTTGTGGGAGGGGGGATCGTGCCGATCGCACCCTTTGCGCGTCCCCCACAAACAACCGACGCTCAGATCGGGCGGGGTGGCGCGCTCAACCCGAGGAAACCCCGATGACGCCAGCTAAAAGACGCGTCTCCGCGTCGAACATGGTGCTGTTCCTGCTCTGCCTGATGTATTTCGTCACCTATCTCGACCGGGTGAACATCGCCACGGCGGGCGGCGAGATCATGAAAGATCTCGGGCTCTCGAACACCCAGTTCGGCCTGATCCTGTCCGCCTTCGCCTATCCCTACGCGATCTTCCAGGTCATCGGCGGCTCGGTGGGCGACAAGTTCGGCGCGCGGCGGACCCTCCTCGTCTGCGGCCTGATCTGGGCCTCGGCGACGATCCTCACCGGGTTCGTGGGCGGGCTCATCAGCCTGTTCCTCGCCCGCGTCCTCCTCGGCTTCGGCGAGGGCGCCACCTTCCCCACCGCCACCCGTGCCATGCAGAACTGGACCGCGCCGGGCAAGCGCGGCTTCGCGCAGGGCATCACGCATGCCTTCGCGCGGCTGGGCAACGCGGTGGCGCCGCCCATCGTGGCCTTCCTGATCTACCAGTTCGGCTGGCGCCTCGGCTTCGTCATCCTAGGGGTGGCGAGCTTCGCCTGGGTGGTGGTCTGGTACCTCTACTTCCGCGACGACCCGAAGGATCACACTGCGATCACACCGGAGGAACTCGCGGTGCTGCCGCCCCCGAGCAAGGTGGGCGCCAAGCAGAACGTGCCCTGGGGCCGCCTGACCCGCCGCATGCTACCGGTGACGCTGACCTATTTCTGCTACGGCTGGACCTTGTGGCTGTTCCTCGGTTGGCTCCCGAGCTTCTTCAAGCTCAACTATGGGCTGGACTTGAAGAATTCGGCCCTGTTCGCCTCGGGCGTATTCTTCGCCGGCGTCGTCGGCGATACCCTGGGCGGCGTGTTCAGCGACCGCATCCTGAAGCGCACCGGCGATCTCAAGCTCGCCCGGCTCAGCGTCATCGTGGTCGGCTTCCTCGGCGCGGCGGCGAGCCTCACCGGCGTGTTCTTCACCCGCGACCTGACCCTGGTGGCGCTGCTGCTCAGTTCCGGCTTCTTCTTCGCCGAACTGGTGATCGGCCCGATCTGGTCGGTGCCGATGGACATCGCACCGAAATACTCGGGCACGGCGGCGGGTCTGATGAACACCGGCTCGGCGGTGGCGGCGATCATCTCGCCGATCGTGTTCGGGATGATCGTGGACATGACGGGAAGCTGGACCCTGCCCTTCGTCGGCTCCATCGGCCTCTGCCTCCTGGGCGCGGGCCTCGCCTTCACCATGCATCCGGAGCGCCCGTTCGAAGAGGAGCCGGTGGTACCGCCCCTGGGACGGGCGGTTCCTGCGGAGTAGCGCGATCCTGGCTGCGCTGGCTTGAGCCGAAGCCAGAGCGCAATCCCCTCTCCCCGCACGCGGGGAGAGGGTCACAGGCACCCCGTCGTGCCTGTGACGAGCGGAGCGAGGGTGAGGGGGTGGCTCTGGATGAGGCACCTTCGGAATCGCCCCCTCACCTTCGGCTGCCGCCTCGCCGCGCCCACGAAGAGTCGTGTCCTCCTCGCGTAACGCCACCGCCGGCGGGCCGCACCCGCCCCCGGCGCAAAACAGGAAGCGAGCACGATGGATCACTCCGTGCACGAAGAACCCCGCCCCCTCCCCCTCGCGGGCATCCGCGTCCTCGACGTGACACAGGTGATGGCGGGGCCGTTCTGCAGCATGCTGCTCGGCGATCTCGGAGCGGACGTCATCAAGATCGAACCGCCGGGCACGGGCGACCAGACCCGCAGCGCCATGGGGTTCAAGATGAAGGGGCCCGACAGCATGGGCTTCCTCAACATGAACCGGAACAAGCGCAGTCTCGCCCTGAACCTCAAATCCGATGCCGGGCGTGACCTGCTCCTCGATATGGCCGCCAATGCGGATGTGCTGGTCGAGAATTACCGGCCCGGCGTAATGGCGCGCCTCGGCCTCGGATACGAGGCGATGCGCGCCCGCAATCCGGGGCTCATCTATGCGAGCATCTCGGGCTTCGGCCAGTCGGGTCCCTGGGCGAAGCGCCCCGGCTACGACCTGATGGCCCAGGCAATGTCGGGGGTGATGAGCGTGACCGGCCATCCGGGCGGCCCGCCGGTGAAGGCCGGCGTGCCGGTCGCCGATATCGGCTGCGCGTTGTTCACCGTCTACGCGATCCTCTCCGCCTATATCGGCCGGCAGGCCAGCGGCGAGGGCCAGTATATCGACGCCTCGCTCTTCGACGCGGCCTTGGCCTTCTCGATCTGGGACGTGTCGGAATATTGGGGGACGGGCAAGATCCCGCAGCCGCTCGGCACCTCCAACCGCATGAGCGCCCCCTACCAGGCGGTGCGCGCCTCCGACGGCTACTTCGTCATGGGGGCCACGAACCAGAAGCTCTGGCGTCTGCTCTGCGACGTGCTCGATCGATCCGAACTGTTCGAGGATGCCCGCTTCGTCGACATCCCCGCGCGCCTCGCCAACCGCGAAGAGCTGATCGAGGAGTTGGAGCGGAGCTTTGCCGCGAGGACCAGTGAGGAATGGGTGTCCCTGCTCCTCGAAACCGGCATTCCGGCCGGCCGCATGAACACCTATCCGGAAGCGTTCGAGAGCGAGCATGGCCGGCACCGGGAGATGCGCATCGAGGTTCCCCATCCGATCGAGGGCACGGTGCCGAATATCGGTTTTCCCGTGAAGCTCACGGGCACGCCGCAACGCGCCCGCAGGCACGCGCCGCTTGTCGGCGAGCATACCGAGGACGTGCTCTCGGAATTCGGCCTCTCGACGGAGGAGATCGAGGCCCTGCGCTCGCGCGGCGCCTTCGCCGCTTGAGCGGGAGCCAGCACGTCATAGGCCCGTCAGACCCATGGGGAGCGAACGGCATCTGGGGCGGCCCAGGCTTTGCCGGGCTCGCGGAGGATGGCAGAACCGCACGGGCGGAGCCGCCTCCGGCGCCATGAAGGGATGACGACATGACGGTGTCGAACGACGACGAGCTGGCCGGCCTGAAGCGGATCGGGCGCATCGTCGCCGACACCCTCGAGGCGATGGGCAAGGCCATCGAGCCCGGCATGACCACTCTCGACCTCGACGGGATCGGGCGGCGGATCATGGAGGCGGCCGGAGCTCGCCCGGCACCGGAACTGGTCTACGCCTTCCCCGGAGCCACCTGCATCAGCGTCAACGAGGAGATCGCCCACGGCATTCCCAGCGACCGCAGGATCAATCCGGGCGATCTCGTCAATATCGACGTGTCCGCCGAGAAGGACGGCTACTTCGCCGATACGGGCGCGTCCTTCGCCGTGCCGCCGGTGACGCGGGCGGTGGAGCGACTGTGCAGGGACGGGCGCCGGGCGATGTGGACGGGATTGCGCCAGGTCGGTACCGGCAAGCCCCTGGCCGATATCGGACGGGCCGTCGGGGCCTTCGCGCGGAAGAACGGCTACACCCTGGTCCGCAACCTCGCGAGCCACGGCGTGGGCCTGTCACTGCACGAGGAACCGACCGAGATCGCCACCTGGCCCGACGCCTCCGAGCGACGGATCATGCAGGAGGGGCTGGTCTTCACCGTCGAGCCGTTCCTGTCCCTCGGCGCCGAGTTCGCCGCGGATGGCGACGACCCCTGGACCCTCTACAGCCAGCCGAAGGCCCTCACGGTGCAATACGAGCATACGGTCATCGCCTCGCGCAGCGGGCCGCTGATCCTCACCATGCCGGGGCAATAGGAGCCGGATACGGGGCGAGAGGAGCGAGGTCCGGCGGCACTGCGTCCAAACGGACCTTGCATGAAAGCGGGGCACGTCATAATCCGAACGAAAGGCCAATGTTTACAGTAGATTAGACTGTTTAAAAACTGCGCGCACATCAAGACACAGGGAGGCTCCGGATGTCCGAAGGGAGGCCCTGTCCCGTCGCGCGCCGGATCGCGGAGCGGTCGCCGCGTCAGTCGAGGCCGGTACAGCGCCGTCTCGGAGGAGCCCGCGTGACCGGCGCGGGAGCATGGTTCCCAGGGTCCATGCCTATCCCCAACGAGCAACCGGGCCGGGCGGCGCGGAGCGCATGAGCAGCATCCGGTTCGACGGCGCGTCCAGAGCGTGGCGCCGGGCGCGGCCCCTGCTGCCGTTCTTCTGCCTCTACATCACCTTCGGGACCACGCTCGGCTTCCTGGCCAGCGGCGCCCCGCTGATCCTGCGGGCACGCGGCGTCGAGCTCGCCGAGATCGGCCTGCTGCAGCTCATCAACTTGCCCGTCGGCCTGACGTTTCTCTGGGCCGTCGCCATCGACAGGCTGCGCCTGCCCGGCCTGCCGCATCGCATCGGCTGGATCGCGCTGATGCAGGGCGCGACCGTCGCACTCCTTATGGTGCTGAGCCTGGGCGAGGCGTGGCCGCTCGGCCTCCTCCTCGGCCTCGCGGTGGCGACCTGCTTTTGCGTCGCCACCATGGACATCGCCCTCGAAGCTTTGGTGGTCGAGACGGTGCCGGCGGACCGGCGGCCCTTCGTGGCCTCGGCCAAACTCTCCGGCGCGTCACTGGGCGGCATCGCCGGCGCGGGCCTGCTGGTCGGGTACTACGACACGGTCGGCTGGCAGGCCGCCGTGCTGGGCATCGCCGGTCTCAACCTCCTCTGCCTGCTGCCGATGCTGCGCTACCCGGAAGTCCGGCTTCGCCGCGATGCCGCTCCGGCGGAACGCATGACGGCCCCGTTCGAACGCCTGCGCGTCCTGGCGCCGCGCATCCTGGTCCTGGGCCTGTATTTCGCGGCCATGTTCGCCCTCTCGGGTCTGAACAACCTCGCCCTGCTGGATCTCGGGGTGCCGTTGCGGGAGGTCGGGTTCGTGACCGGTTCTCTCTCGCCTGTCATCAACCTCGTCATGGCCCTGGTCTCGGGCGTCCTCGTGCGACGGGTGGGGACCCTGCGGCTCATCACGGTCTCCGCGCTGGGCGTGATCGCCGGCGGCGGGTTGATGATCGCCGGCGCCGCCACCGGGTCGGCGGCTCTCGCGATCGCCGCGACGATCCTCGGCATCGTCGGCGGCGGAGGGCTCGGAGTGCCGGTGTTCAACATGATCTATCGCTGGGCGCAGGGGCCTCGTCCCGCCACCGATTACGCGCTCCTGTTCGGAGCGGCGTTCTTTGCCGCGATGCCCCTGCGCGTCGCCGCGCCGGCGCTCGCGGCGCATGTGGGCTGGCCGGCCTATTTCAGCATCGCGATCCTGTTCTACGCCGTCGCCGTTGCCGCCCTGCGCGCGACGATCCGCCGGACCCTCGATGCCGATCGGGTGGAGGGGCGCGCATGATCGATCAACTCGCCGCGCTGGTTCCGCCGTCACTGTCGGCCTTCGGCTGCCGGATCGCCACGGCACCGTCCGGGTCCGGAACCCGGCCGCTCTCGATCCTCACCAGCAAGGCGGCCTTCGACGAGGTGGTGGACGGGTTCGGCAGGGCGTCAGGCGACGGCTTCGAGACCGCCGACCGTCGCGCCTTGGTCTCGCTCTGGACGCAGTACTACCTTCCTGCCCTGATCGTCCCCTACTTCACCGCGCTCAGCCGCCTCGGCCGAGCCCTGCCGATCGGGTTCGACCGAGTCGGCTTCGAACTCGACGAGAACGGCATCGTCTCGCGATTCATCGTGGCGGAGGAGGACGACAGGAACGGAGGCCCGGAGCCGGGGCTCGATCCCCTGATCGAGGGGCATCTGCGACCGTTCTTCGACCTGTGCCAGACGCATTACGGTCTCTCCCGCCATGTCCTCTGGTGCAATGCCGGCGTCACCGCCGATTTCGCCCTGCGCGAGTTGAGCCGCGACGCGGTGCCGGCCTCCTCCCGCGCCGAAGCGTGCCTCGGCCGTTGCGGTGGCGATGCGTTCGGCCGCTGCCCGCTGGCCCAGGCTTTCCGAGGCGGCGCGGAGCGGCGGCGGCGGGTTTGCTGTATGCGCTACCGCATACCGGGCGTCCCCTCCTGCGGTGCCCTCTGCCCCGTCGATCACCTGACGAAAGCATCATGCTGAAGGACTTCCTCGCTTATTACCGCCCGCACCGGACCCTGTTCCTCGTCGATTTCGGATGCGCCGTCCTGTCGGGCCTGCTCGAACTCGGCTTCCCGATGGCCGTGAAGGCCTTCGTCGATGTGCTGCTGCCGCGCCAGGATTGGCAGTTGATCGTGCTCGCCGCCCTCGGCCTCGGGGTGATCTACGTGGCCAATGCCGGCCTCATGGTGGTGGTGACCTATTGGGGGCACGTGCTCGGCATCAATATCGAGACCGAGATGCGTCGCCGTGCCTTCGATCATCTGCAGAAGCTCTCGTTCCGCTATTTCGACAACCAGAAGACCGGCCACCTCGTCGCCCGCGTCACCAAGGACCTGGAGGAGATCGGCGAGGTCGCCCATCACGGGCCGGAGGACCTCTTCATCGCGGTGATGACGCTCATCGGCGCCTTCGCGCTGATGGTCTACGTCCACCCGCCGCTGGCCTTCCTGACCGCCGCGATCCTGCCGGTGATCGCCTTCGTCACCCTCCGCTACGGCGGTCGCATGACGCGCAACTGGCAGACGCAATACGGCCGGGTCGCCGCCTTCAACGCCCGCATCGAGGAGAATGTCGGCGGGATCCGCGTGGTGCAGGCCTTCGCCAACGAGCCGCACGAGCGGCGCCTGTTCGCCTCCGACAACCGGAAATACCGCGAGACCAAGCTCGAAGCCTACCGGATCATGGCCGCCAGCCTGTCGATCAATTATCTCGGCATGCGGCTCGTCCAGATCGTCGTGCTGCTGGGCGGCGCGGCCTTCGTCGTGCGTGGCGAGCTCTCGCCCGGTGGGTTCATCGGGTTCCTGCTGCTGGTGGGCGTCTTCTACAGGCCGCTCGAGAAGATCGGTGCCGTCGTGGAGACCTACCCGAAGGGGGTCGCGGGCTTCCGGCGCTACGCCGAGCTGCTCGCCACCGAGCCCGACATCGTCGACCGCCCCGGCGCCGTCTCCGTGCCGGCGCTGAAGGGCGACATCCGCTTCGAGGCCGTGAGTTTCGGCTACACCGCCGGCCGGCCCGTCCTGTCGGGGCTCGATCTCGACATCGCCGCCGGCGAGACCGTCGCCTTCGTCGGCCCGTCCGGGGCCGGCAAGACGACGTTGTGCTCCCTCATTCCGCGCTTCTACGAGGTGGAGAGCGGGCGCATCACCATCGACGGCATCGACATCCGCGACCTCACCCTCGCCTCACTGCGCCGGCAGATCGGCATCGTGCAGCAGGACGTCTTCCTGTTCGCGGGCACGATCCGCGAGAACATCGCCTATGGCCGGCTCGACGCCACCGAGGCGCAGATCGCGCAGGCCGCGGAGCGGGCCAAGCTCACCGCCCTGATCGAGGGCCTGCCCAACGGCCTCGACACCGTCGTCGGCGAACGCGGCGTGAAGCTCTCGGGCGGCCAGAAACAGCGCCTCGCCATCGCCCGCGTGTTTCTCAAGAACCCGCCGATCCTGATCCTCGACGAGGCCACCTCGGCCCTCGACAGCGAGACCGAACAGGCGATCCAGGGCTCCCTCGTGGAACTCTCCGAGGGCCGCACCACCCTCGTCATCGCCCACCGGCTCGCCACCATCCGCAAGGCGGACCGGATCGTCGTGGTCGGCTCGGAGGGCATCGTGGAGCAGGGACGGCACGAGGCGCTCCTTTCGGCGGACGGGGCCTACCGGCGCCTCTACAATGCGCAATTCGCCCAGGCCGACGATGCGGCGGACCGGGTGCGGATGGCCGCCCGGAATGGCGTTCTGGAGCGCGCTACGCCGTGATCCGAATGGCCGGCGCGCTCGAACCGCACCGTCTCCCTCGGTGAAGACTGGGATGGGATGGGAAGAAGTCATGCGCGGCAATGGCCGCGTGGGCTTGGTGACCTGAAGGGGCGGCTACGATCGCGTCGCCATCGGCGGCGCGCCCGCGATGCGGGATGGCTGGCGGGAAATGGACGCCCTGAGCGATGCGGGTTTCAGCGGAATTCGCGACCCGCGACAGGAGGCGCCCAGCGTCTTCGCGCACGCCCTAGCGACATCCATCAATGAATGCGTAGGTTGTCGATAGATTTCGCTAACCGCCGCTCATGATGTTGGTTGCCGAACGTGACGCGCCCATGTGTAATTCCCTCGTCATGAGAGGATCAGCACGTGAAGCCACGCCTTGCCGCCATGGTCGTCATCTGTAGCCTGGCATCGCTGCCGGCGATGGCCTTTCCCATCGCCCCAGCCCCCGCGAGCGAGGCACCCGTGCTGCGTGTCGCGGGCGGCTGCGGCCCCGGAGCGTGGCGTGGCCCATGGGGGCATTGCCGCTCGACACCCTATGTCGGCCGCCTTCCGGGCGGGTGGTATCAGGCACGGGCCGGCAATGGCTGCCCTCCCGGTTACTGGCGCGGGCCGTGGGGCCATTGCCGCAACACGCCCTATCACGGCCGCCTGCCCGGGGGCGGATGGAAGTAGCCGGTCCGCCCCCTCCGAGAGGCGGGCGATGCGCGCGCATCAAGGCAGATTGTCCGCCGCCTTACACGGCGAGGGTCGCCGTGTAAGGCCCATCATCAACAATCGGCATGGGAACGGATCGGCGCCAAGGCACGAAGAGCAGGCTCCATTGAAGCAATCCACTCCTCAAATAGAGCTATATTCTATTTTGCGGCCAAAATTCCGATTTTGTTAAACCACACTTCGGCAGTGTCGCCCCTAAGGTGGCGAAAGGCTGTCGTAGGATGTATCGTGCCTTTTTGTGCATGACCGAGCAGCATCATTGGTGGGTCCTGCCGCTTGCGGCGCTGGTATGCTGGGTATCGTGCCATACTGCCCTGCGGCTCGCTCGCCACGTTTTTCGGAGCCGGGGCTTCGAGGCATGGGCCTGGCTGTTCGCGGCTGGTTTCTCGGCCGGTTCCGGGATGTGGAGCACCCACTTCATCGGGATGCTCGGCTACGATCCCGGCATCGCGATCGCCTATGATCTGAAACTCACCCTCGTCTCGCTTCTCGTCGGCATCCTCGGTTCCATGGCGGCGCTCACCTTGTCCCGGTGGTGCGCCTCACCCGTGGTGGCCGTAGCGGCCGCGGTGATCCTGGGCATGAGCATGACGGGGATGCATCTCGCGGGGATGGCGAGTATCCGGTTCGCCGTCGTCCAATCAATGAACTTGCCGCTCCTCGTGACCGCGCTGCTCGTCGGCTGGTCGCTTACCGCCATCGCCTTCGTCATTTTCGCGCGTGACACGATCCGATACGCGACAGCCGTGGCGGCGATGCTTCTGACGGTTTCCATCGCGGGCGTGCATTTCGTCGCCATGGGCGCAGCCGAGCTGATTCCGAACATGGCCGCGCCCGACACGGCATCGAGTCTGCCGCGTTTCGCGCTCGCCGCGGGCATTGCCGCGATCATGCTCACGATTCTCGGTTTCGCGGCGCTCGCCCTGTTCGTCGACCGTATGCGCCGGGCCGATCACGCCTTGCGCGAAAGCGAAGCCGCCTACAGGCTCCTCGCCGAGAACACCACCGACGTCATCATCTGGTCCGATCTCGATACGATCCGCCGGTATGTGTCGCCTGCCTCGATGGCCGTCCTCGGCTATCGCCCGGAGGACATCATCGGCACTCGGCCCCTCGATTTCATCCATCCGGACGATGTCGCCGACCTCGAGCACGTGCTCGCCGATCTCGTGGCGGGACGGATCGAAGCGGCCATCAGGACCCAGCGCCATCGTCGGCGGGACGGATCATGGGTGTGGATCGAGGCGTGCCTCGAGGTGACGCGCCTTCCGGGCGCGTCCGAGCCCATCGGCTACGTGTCGTCGCTTCGCGACGTCACCGACCGCAAGGCCGCCGAAACGGCGTTACGGTCCAGCGAGGAACGGCTGGCTTTCGCCCTGGACAGCGGCAGCGACGGCCTCTGGGATTGGGACATCCCCACGGGCAACGTCTGGTTCTCGGACCGTTGGCAGACCATGCTCGGCTACGAACCGGGCGAGATCGACGGACATATGCGCATCTTGGAACAGCTGGCGCATCCCGACGATGTCGCGACGGCCCGGCGGCTCCTGACGGACCATATCGACGGACGGACGGCGGTTTTCGAATGCGAGCTCCGGATGCGGACGAAGGCCGGACCCTACGGCTGGGTCCTGTCGCGCGGCAAGGTGGTGACGCGCGATGCGGAAGGCCTTCCCTTGCGCATCGTCGGGACGCATATCGACATCGGAAGGCGCAAGCATGCGGAGCAGCAGCTGGAGCATCTGGCGTTGCACGATGTCTTGACCGGCTTGCCCAATCGCGTGCTGTTCCGCGACAGACTCGGCCGGGAAATGGACAATGTCGAACGGCGCGGGCACATCTTCGCGGTTCTCGCCTGCGATCTGGACCGCTTCAAAGCGATCAACGACAGCCTCGGTCACCCGACGGGAGACAGCCTGCTGCGCCAGGTCGCAGAGCGCCTGACGGCGACCGTTCACGAGGGGGACACCGTCGCCCGGCTCGGCGGCGACGAGTTCGCCATCGTGCTGAGGGGACTCGACCAACCCCAGAATGCCAGTGCCGCGGCGCAGCAGGTCATCGAGGCGCTGAAGCTGCCCTTCGATCTCGACGGTCGTTCGGTCAGCATCGGCGTCAGCATCGGCATCGCCGTCGGGCCTCAGGACGGCGGGGACCCGGACCAGTTGCTGAAGAACGCCGACATCGCCCTCGGCCGCGCGAAAGCGGCCGGCCGGGGCACGTTCCGCTTCTGCGAACCCGCCATGGATGCGGTGATCGCCGCGCGAAACGTCCTCGAACTCGACATGCGCGAAGCCGTGCGGCGCGGCGAGTTCGAACTGCATTATCAGCCGATCATCGACCTTGCCACCGACACCGCCAGCGGGTTCGAGGCCCTGATGCGCTGGCACCACCCCGTGAGAGGCATCGTCTCACCCGCCGATTTCATTCCGTTGGCCGAAGAGACCGGCCTCGTCGTTCCCCTCGGGACATGGGCCTTGCAGGAAGCCTGCCGGGAAGCGGCGGCCTGGCCGGGCGATCTGCGGGTCGCGGTCAACGTCTCGGCGGTGCAATTCGCGGAGCCCGGCCTGGAACATTGCGTGATATCGGCTCTGGCCGCTTCCGGCCTGCCGCCGAACCGTCTGGAGCTGGAGATCACCGAGAGCGTGCTGATCGGTGACGTGGAAAGCGTGACCGCCTGTCTCCACCGGCTTCGCGCATTCGGGGTCCGCATCGCCCTGGACGATTTCGGCACCGGCTACTCGTCGCTCAGCTACCTGCGGCGGTTTCCCTTCGACAAGATCAAGATCGACCGTTCGTTCATTCGTGAGATCGCCGATGCCGACACGGCCGCCATCGTGCGCGCCATCGTCGGACTCGGCGAACGGCTGGGGGCGAGCATCACGGCGGAGGGCATCGAGGACGAGGCGCAGCTGACTCGCGTCCGTCGCGAAGGCTGCACGGAAGCCCAAGGCTACCTCCTGAGCGAGCCGTTACCCGCCGCAGACGCGTACAAGTTCGCCTTTGCCAAAAAGGACGTCGCCGCGGCCTGACAGGCTCCACGAGCGGTAAACCCGACGACCGACGCTCGCCCCGGAACACGAACTCCCCCGCGTGCGGGATGCGACCCGGCGCCGTCCGAGGCGCTCGGACCCTTCGATGCCGCAGGCAGAATCCGGTGGTTTCGACGACATCGAGACGAGCGACCCGGTCCTGTCCGGGCCGGATTCAGCGGTCCTCGCTCAGCGTTCTCAAGGCGAAGATCTTCAGGTCGAGCGTGATCAGCATATCGATGACGGCATAGGACGCAGGTCCACGGCGTGCCGTGTCCTGCACGAGCGCCTGCTTCTCTCGTTCCAGATCATCGATGAGCATGTCGAAACTGACCATGCCTGGAATACGCGGTAGCCAAGGCAATGGTTTCACCTCCTGCGACGGGAGCCGCACGCAAGCGCCTTGAGCGCATGTTTCGGTGCCGCCACAAAGGGGTGGACGGTAACTTCCTGTTAACGACGTGTCCGCGGAGCCGCGCCCCGGCCGGAACGTCATCCTCTCCGGCGCTCACCGCCCTATCTATCCGGCCGAGGTGCAACGGCGCGCCGCTGGACACCGCATGGCCCTTTCCCGCGACATCCTGGATATCCGCACGATCTACCACGAGCCCGCCGTGGCGGATTTCGCGCGCGGGCTCGCGATCCTCGACCGCTTTCCCCACGCCGAGCGGATCGAGGTCCCGTCGCACTGGAACATCCCGAACCTGCACGGAAACGCAGGCTCCGCGGAGGATTGGCTGCGGATCAAACGCTCGACCTTGGTGCTCGGCGTGAAGAAGGGCCTGACGATGCGGCCGAACGGGCGCAGCGCCCACTTCATCGCGCCCTCGACCTCGAATGGCTGCGCGATGGCCTGCGCTTACTGCTACGTCCCCCGGCGCAAGGGCTTCGCCAATCCGATCTCCCTCTTCGTGAACATCGAGCAGGTCTGCGCCGCGATCACCCGCCACGCCGCACGCCAGGGGCCGCTACCGGAGCCCGATACGGTGGATGCGGCCCATTGGGTCTACGATCTCGGCGAGAATGGCGATCTGTCCGTGGACGCGACCCTGTCGGACAACGTGCGCGACATGGTCGGGCTGTTCCGCGATCTCCCCAACGCCAAGGCCTCCTTCGCCACGAAGGCCGTGAACCGGGAGCTGCTCACCTATGATCCCCGGGGCAAGACCCGTATCCGCTTCTCGCTGATGCCGGAGCGGATCGCCAAGGTCGTCGATGTGCGCACGGCCCCGATGCATGAGCGCATCGCCGCCATCGACGATTTCGTGGCGGCCGGTTTCGAAGTCCACGTGAACTTCTCGCCGGTCATCCTCTACGAAGGCTGGGAGGCCGATTGGCGCGACCTGTTCACCGCCATAGACGAGCGGATCGGCCCGGCGGCCAAGGCACAGCTCAAGGCCGAGATCATCCTGCTCACGCACAATGCTGATCTCCACGCGGTCAACCTGAACTGGCATCCCCGCGCGGAAGACCTGCTCTGGCGGCCCGATATCCAGGAGGGGAAACGGTCGCAGGGAGGGGGCGACAACCTGCGCTATCGAACCGGCTGGAAGGGCCGATGGATCGCGCGCCTCAAGGATCATCTGGCCGAGCTGATGCCCTATTGCCACGTTCGCTACGCCTTCTGAGCAGGTCGCGACCGTAGGGCGGGACGTGGAGCCCCCGTGCTCGGACCGCCTCGATGGTCTCGCGAACATCAGCGACCGCGTGGGCGCACAAGTTGCCGGAGGATGACGGAACAAATAGATCCTGAGGATTATAAATTGCGTATCCGGTTATTTTTAATTTGTATATTGGCTTTCACCTAGCATAATAAAATTATATTATCAAATAACTAGAATGACATCGGATATTTCGGAAAATATCTATGAACTAGCGTGAGACGGGCGCTTCAGGCCACTGAACAAGCCTCTGACGCATTGGGTCAAAGGAACCTCGATCCGACGATGCACGATCCAGGCAACGAGTCCGGCGAGTACGACTGCGCCGACGAATGCGACCATCCTCAGAGAGAAATTCTGAGGATCAAAGAATTTAAACAATACTTTCTCACATACTTGATAAGACAGGAAGTGCGTGAGGTACAGCGCATAGCTACTGTCTCCCTGCTCCACGGCAAAGGCGGTTCTCGAACTGATGCCGTTGGCTTCCAGCAACACTGCGGCAGTGACGAGTGAGGCCGCGGGCAGGCCGAGTGCGACGAAGCGAGGTGCTGTCGGCCAGAGAAATTCTGCCGCCAGCAACAGACCGAAACTGGCGAGGCCCAAGGCGCCGATCATCGAGACGTTGAGAAGACCAGCCGGAATAGTGATGCGGCGGACAACATAGCAAATCCACATGCCCGCAGCGAATTCAAGGATAATAGCATTCGTATAGAATCGGCCCAGCGCATTTACCGGCCGAAGCAGCAGCCCGATCATCACGAGGGCCACGATGACGAGGCTGACATAAATGTACCGGTTTATTTCCGGATAAATGTACAGACCCAGGAAAAAGAGACAATAGAAGAACATTTCGTAGTTGAGCGTCCATCCAAGGAACAGGATAGGCTGTATCAGGCCGTTCGACTTCTCGAATGGGATGAACGCCAATGACATGAGCAGATGGCCCAGCCCGTCATCGATGCTGCGAAACAGGAAGGGCGTCGAGAGGGCTGCGAGAAAGACGGCTATCGTCATGAACCAGTACAGCGGAACGACGCGAACCAGCCGTTTGATGAGGAATTGATATGGTGGCGCGATCCTGCCGTCGGTGGTGTAGGCCATCACGAACCCGCTGATGACGAAGAAGATATCGACCCCCCAGGAGCCCATCGAGTATTTGAGATGGCCGAACAGCAAGACTTGGCAGTGGAAGCAGACGACGAGATAGGCTGCGACCGCCCTCAAGGAGTGGATATTGTATATCATCAGATTGTTTCCACATACGATGATATGAGCGGGCGTTCGACGCTATCCAGAGTGTTGCAATCGACTGTATTGATCGGGAGCTCACCACCCGTATCATCGCGGCCTTGGGCTCCGCGAGGAAGTGCGCATCGGGACTACGTCCGTCTTGAGCGACAGTGGCCCCGCCAGCTCGGGCATTCGAGCCTGCACCCACCCGCTCGGTGCGGCCGGCAGCATCCGAGGCCACCTCCCGCCTTCGGGTGAAGACGGCCTCCTCCCAACTCCCGCCGCCCAGCTCCACCGCTCTCGATCCGATGATTGATCGCCGGGCCGGGACCCTGCTTCCGTCCGGTAGAAACGGGTCCGCGCTGTGCACGCACCGGCATGCCTCCCCCCTCTCCTCCGGCACGATCGGTGAGCCGCTCGACAGGATCGAAAATCATCCGCGACACATTTTGAACAAGTTCTGCTCACTAAGATTTGTTGTATCAATAAAGTACTAGATTACCGAAGTGTACCTATCTGTACATTTGCCGGAAAACATAGAGGAAGTTCTTCTTAGTACTGCCCGATAAATCAACAAATCCGATTATTCGCTCATCATTGCGATAATAATCTTGGGAATAGTGTCAGCGGACAACGCCGACGCTGAGGGGGATCCGTGACCAGAATCGGCGCGGATTGAGAGGATCGGCATCAGGACCGATCGCAGACACAACTGGAAAACGAATGCAGCATTCGCATCATGACGTCGCGTCGCAAGACGAGGAGCGTTCCACCTTCGATACGGGTCTCTGGTCGAGCCCGACATACGACTTCGTTTCAAGCTTCACCGAGAACGGCATTTCGAGCCCGGTTCCTGACATGGGCAGCCGGGAGCCCCTCTCCGACAGTCCGGATCTGGTGGAATCCGGCGCCGGCACGGCTCCGCTCACACGCCATGACGGGACGATCGTCGCCCGGGAAGGCGATGTCATTCGCGACCTCGACATCTATGTCGATAGCGGGCCCGGCATCGACGTCGATCACGTAAACAACGTGACCATCGAGAACGTCCGCATCCATATCAATGGAAACGGCGGCACCGAGGAAGGTGCCGGCATCCGTATCATGCGGGGTGACAACGTCACCGTCCAAAACGTCGAGGTCTTCAACGAGGGCGCACCCGAGACGGGCGCCGAGCGGACCCCGGACCATTACGGGATTTCGGCCTTCGAGGCCGAGGCTCTGAGCGTGACGAACGCCACGTTCCACGACACGTCGACGGGCATCCTGGTGCAGTACTCGCCGGGCGCCACACTCGAGGGCATCGAAGGCTACGATATGCGCGGGCCCTTCCCCCGCGGCCAGCTCGTACAGTTCGGCGAGTCGCCGGACAGCAGCCTCAACAACTTCTACGTTCACAACGATCCGAAGGTCGCCTGGACCGAGGACAACATCTCGATCTACTACAGCGACAACGTCACCGTCTCGAACGGCGTCATCGACGGCAACAACTCGCCGAGCGGCCAGGGGGTCATCTTCGAGGGATCGAACGACGGCACCGTCCGCAACGTCGACGCGATCCATATGGGCAATGGCGCCTTCGCGGATTACGGCCAGAACAACACCTTCGACTCCACGCGCTCCTTCGACAACATCGCGGAGGACCAGGGGCGTGGACATCCGCTCTCGAATGCCCTGCTCTGGGGCGTGAACGAGAGCACGGTCGTGACGGATTCCTCGTACCAGAACGCGGGAAATCCGGGCAACATCGTCTGGGGCGAGGGCAATATCGGCGCCGGCATCGACGTGACCGAAGTGACCGGCCAGGCGCCCATGGCGCATTGGACGAACGACTTCGGCCAGGGCGTCTCGGACCCGGCGCCGGACGTCGGCAAACCGGATCCCGTCTCCGAGGGACCGGATCCGGTGGTTCCGGACGTCGGACCGGCGCCCTCGCCCGAGGAGCCTCCGGTGGTCGCGCCGCCATCCGATCCGGTGCCCGGGGACGACACGGCTCCGCTGACACGCCATGACGGGACGATCGTCGCCCGGGAAGGCGATGTCATCCGCGACATGGACATCTATGTCGATAGCGGTCCCGGCATCGACATAGATCACGTGGACAATGTGACGGTCGAGAACGTCCGCATCCATATCAATGGAAACGGTGGCACCGAGGAAGGCGCCGGCATCCGCGTCATGGAGGGTGACAACGTCGATATCCAGAACGTGGAGGTCTTCAACGTGGGCGCCCCCGAGACGGGCGCCGAGCGGACCCCGGACCATTACGGGATTTCGGCCTTCGAGGCCGAAGACCTGAGCGTGTCGAACGCCACGTTCCACGACACGTCGACGGGCGTGCTCATCCAATACTCGCCGGGTGCAGAACTGGAAAACATCGAAGGGTACGATATGCGCGGGCCCTTCCCCCGCGGGCAACTCGTGCAGATGGGCCAGTCGCCGGACAGCACCCTCAACAACTTCTACGTCCACAACGATCCGAACGTCGCTTGGACCGAGGACAACATCTCGATCTACTACAGCGACAACGTCACCGTCTCGAACGGGGTCATCGACGGCAACAACTCACCGAGCGGCCAGGGTGTCATCTTCGAGGGATCGAACAACGGCACAGTCCGCAACGTCGACGCGATCCATATGGGCAACGGCGCCTTCGCGGATTACGGCCAGAACAACACGTTCGAGTTCACCCGCTCCTTCGACAACATCGCGGAGGACCAGGGGCGTGGAAACCCGCTCTCGAACGCCCTACTCTGGGGCGTGAACGAGAGTACGGTGGTGACGGATTCCTCGTATCAGAACGCGGGAAATCCGGGCAACATCGTCTGGGGCGAGGGCAATATCGGCGCCGGCATCGACGTGACCGAAGTGACCGGCCAGGCACCCATGGCCCATTTGACCAACGAGTTCACCTGGAGCTGATCCAGTCCGTGCCTTCGGACAAAGCTTAGGCTTGTCCGAAACGCATGACGCCAGACGTTCGGTGTGAACGAGCATCGACGATCTGGTGTCGCAGCCGAACGCGAAACAAATATGGGGTCGCGACCGGCAATGGTCGGGGCCCCATTCGTGTTCGACACCCTATCGGGCGATCCGGCATCCCCGACCCCTGCGACGCTGGTCACACCCTCACCCCCACGATCGGGAAAACCGGCCCGATCGGCACCCGAGATCGACCGACCGGCCGGTTTCGTTTCTGGCATGACGGTTTCGCGGGCCGCTTCGTGCCACATCAGCGGACACGGGACGGCCGAGCCGGGACCATGCTGGAGAAAACCCCATCCCGGCGGATCAAACCGTGCATCAGGGCCGCCCCCAGATGGGCGAGGATGAGACCGAACAGGGTGTAGGCCAGGATTGTGTGAAGCGGACGGAGCCACGCATAGAGACTTGGATCGCGCGGCAGGATCGGCGGCAGGACGAGGGAGCCGGCGAGCCCGATCGGATAGCCGGCCGCCGACAGCATCGCCCAGCCGACCAGCGGCAGGACGAGCATCAGCCCATAGAGCAGGACGTGCGAGACATGGGCCGCCCGCCGCTGCCAGCCCGGAAGGTCCGACGGCAGGCCGGGCGGGGGATGGCGCCAGCGGTTGAGCAGACGCAGCAGCGCGAGGACCAGGATGCCGATCCCGAGTGGGCGGTGCAGCGCGACCAGGGTGTGGTAATGCGCCAGCGAGGTCACCATCGCCACGCCGATGAACAGCATGGCGAGGATCAGGGCCGCCATGGTCCAGTGCAGCAGCCGGGCCGGCCGATTGAAGCGCGCGGTGTGGCTCACAATCCGGCTCCCGTTGCGGGCGTGTTCTGGACGGCGCTCGGCGTTTTCGGTTCGCCGGCGCGGCGCGTGAAGGATTGCGCATAGGCCGCCGAACGGGCGCTGAGCAGCGGATCGTCCGATCCCACGATGCCGGCGGGCAGGACGAGAGGATCGAAATTGACGTCGCGGCAATTGCCGTCCGCTTCCGACTGCGTGTCCGCGACGATCACGGTCCCGACGTCCAGGCTCTGCCGCTCGACCGGCCAGGGACGCGTCGCATCGGCCGTGGGGTCGCCGGGCTGCCCCAGGGTGACGACGAGATGCCACCGCACGGGCGCCCGACGGACGGCAGACTCGAAGTCGTCGAACAGAACGTTCTTGTCCGCGCGTGATCTCTGGGCTGGGCTCTCCGCCGTCGCGGCCTGCTCCGGCACGAACGCCCAGCGGACGGGCGTCCGGGTCCCGTCCGCGGCGATGAAGCGGAAGGCGTTCAGGCTCCGGAAGGTGTCGTCGGCGAAGCCCGAGGTGATCGTCCGCGCCTTGATCAGGGAAGCCGCTGTCGCGCTCTCGGGATGCGCGGCGAAGAACGCCTTGAGCGCCTCGGGATCGGGCTTGCCCGTGGCCGGATCGGGCTTGGCGGCGAGAAGCTGCGCGTAGAACCCCTCCGGGCTGCGGACCGGGAAGACCGGAATGTCGTTGTTGCCGGTGCGCCATTCCTCGCCGTCGGGCAGGTGGAAGCGCAGCGCGAGGCTGCGCACCGTCGTGGCCGCGTCCGCCGCGTAGGGCTGGCCGCCGGCCAGCGCGATGCGGCCGGTGATGGGCATCACCCGTCCCGCGGTAAACAGCGACGCCGTCGACACACCCGCGCCCCGGCCGCTGCTCACGAAGCGCCCGGCGAGGCAGAGCCCTTTGGCGTGGTTGCGCCGAAAGCCCGGATGGGGGCCATTCACCTGCTCGAAACGGTCGACGATCCGCGCCTGTGTCAGGTCCCCCGGAGAGAGCCAGCCGCCGGCATAGGCGAAGGCCCCCGTCGTGCCGGCGACGAGCGCCCCAATGGCGGCGAGGCGCAGACAAGCGGCACGCGGGCTCAAGGCCGAATCGGCCCCGGTGAGGTCGTTCAGAAGGGACATGGCGGGCCTTCAGATGGCTTTCGCGGTGGCGCGGCGAATCTCGTTGGCGAGCGGGTGCAGGATCGAAGGGTCGGCCGCCCCCACGAGGCTGTAGCCGAGCCCGTCCTGGACCCAGGCGTAGCCGTTCGACGTCTCCGTCGTGTGGGCGCGCATCGGCGCGTTGCCGGGAACGCTCATGGGCCGCATCAACATGACGAAGCGCGCGCCGTGCCCATCGTCGTACATCAGCAGCCCGGCGGGTCCCTGCTGCGTGGCGACGAGACGCCCGCCCATGAGGCGGTAACCGGAGCCGCTCAGGTCCGGCACGGCCACCGGCCGCTTCATCCGGGCGGTGAACCAGCCGGCGAGTTCGTCCCGGTCGGCGGCGGCGAGTTCGACGGGGCGGGTGTGGTCGGGCGCATAGACCGCGTAATTCATGCTCGCGGACTGGGCCAGCGCCTCGATGCCGGTGGGCACGGGCGCGACCACGTCGCGCAGGCCCCACCCACCGGCGCCTCCGACGAGGAGGAGCAGCCCGGCCGCCATCGCCTGCCAGATGGGGAAAACCTGCCAGATCGGACGTGCCGGCCGGCGGCGCGCCTCGACGATCCGCGCCAGGTTGAGCCGGGCCGGAACCGGCTCGGCGGCGATGGGCGCGAAGGCGGCCCGCATCTCCTCGCGCAGGGCGATCATCCGCGCCACCCGTGCCCGCGCCTCGGGATGGGCATCGAGATAGGCCTCGACCTCGCGCTTCCGGGCGGTGTCGAGCCGCTCGTCCACGAGGCCCTGTAGATCGTCGTCACCGATCGGACGCATGGTCATTTCACCCTCCGCAGGAGCGGGCGCTTGGCGGGGACGGAGGCTTCGGTACCGTCCATCGACTGGATCATCCGGTCCCTGGCCCGGGACAGGCGGGACATCACGGTCCCGGTCGGAATGGCGAGGATGTCGGCGGTCTCGGCGTAGGACAGGCCCTCTACCGTCACCAGCAGGAGCACGCTGCGCTGCTCTTCCGGCAGCGCGTCGAGCGCCGTCATCAGGTCCCGGTGGCGCAGGCCGCTCTCCTGGGTCGGCGCCACCGCGAGGTTAGCCTCCGCAATGTCCTCGATCGGCATGTGGGCGCCACGGCGAGCGCGCTGGCGCATCTGCGTCACGGCGAGATTGTGGAGGATGGCGAAGAGCCAGGTCCGCGCGTCGCCGTCGGCCTGGCGCTGGTGCCAGCGGGTGACGGCCCGCTCGAGGCAATCCTGCACCAGATCGTCGGCATCGGTCGGATTGCGAAGGAGGGCGTGCGCGTAGCGGCGCAGGGCCGGGATCAGCGGCTCGATGAGGCGCATCATGTCCATCATCTCCTGTCTCCTGGCATGGGCGGGGCTCCCGTCGGTACGCTGGCCGGACCGAACGTGCTTCGGGGCCGGCGACAGGGGCATGGACGCCGCGAAATCGTGTTTATTCCGCGTTCCCACGAAAAAACGTTGCACCCGGCATCGCGTATTCGTTCACGCGATTTGGTCCCGATCATAGCGTTGGAATTTTTCGACAGGGGCATGGAATAAGCAGCCGAAGACGTCGTCTGTCCGACATCGCTGCTCGACGAGACCGGATCGAGCAGCAACCACCGGAGACCTGACATGACGTTGATCAAGACCGTTTCGGCCGTCGTTTTCGCGTCCGCCTGCACGCTCGCCACCCTGACCGGTGCCTCTGAGGCCCGGCCCGCCCCGCATCGGACGGAAAGCCCGACGATCACCGGTTCGATCCCGGCGCCTGCCCAGTCGGCGTACTGGCTCGGCGGGCCGGACACCGACAGCGGAAACGCCAAGAACCCCGCGCTGCCGGGCTATGCCCAGGCCCGTGGCCAGGAGACCGGCGGCCCGGCCCGCGAGCTGATCCCGAACTAGAGCCGTGCCGGCCCATGGCGTCCGTATCCGGTCGGATCGGATGCCATGGGGAAATCCCCTCCCGACGGCGTCGAACGCTACCACGGGTCGGGGTTGGATCGACCCGGAGATCCCGAGAGCGAGCAGCCTCATGCGCGGCCCGAACCCTTCGCCTCCCTCATAGGGTGCCCCCAGGCCGACGCGTCCCGGCACGAACAGGCCGTCGAGTTTCTGGGTCCGGCTGTTTCGAAGCAGGCGACCGCCGCAGCTCGTGCAGAGGCGGCGTATCTTCGTCGTCCTCGGCAGCGGGCTCTATCTCTGGATCGCCCGCAGGCGATGGAGGACGCCAGGCGAGCAGGTGCTGCCCGGCGCGAGGCCGTCTGGCGCAGGAGCCACGGAATGAAGACGCGCCCGCTCCTCCGGTCCCGGATCTGGGCCATCCCATCGATCCTCGCCGCCCTGACCCTGCTCAGCCTGGTGATGGCCCTGGTCGTCGACGGACTGACTCTGGGACAGTCTGGCCAGCGCCGTGTCGGCCGGAATCCTGATCTACATGACCTACGAAGGGTTTCGCCCTCGGACGAAATAGCATTCCGACGGGTGCGGCGAGCACAGCGGCGCCGTCGCCTTGCTAGGCCCCCAACTCGCGCGCGAGGTCGCCCACCCGTTTCAGGTCGGCCACGAAGGCCGCGTAGGCGTCTTCCTTGGCCTCGTCCGGCAGGCGCAGGAGATAGGAGGGGTGCACGGTGATGAAGCCCTCATAGGCCTTGCCGAAGGAGGCCGGGCCGCGGGCGCGGGTGATCGGAATCGCCTTGCCCGTCAGGGCCAGGACGGCGGTGGCGCCCAGGGCGACGACGAGTTTGGGCGCCACGAAATCCAGCTCCCGGTCGAGCCACCAGCGGTAATGGCTCACCTCGCCAGCGGTGGGCTTCTGATGGATGCGGCGCTTGCCGCGCTCCTCGAACTTGAAATGCTTGAC
This sequence comes from Methylobacterium sp. Leaf106, assembly GCF_001422895.1. Classification (NCBI taxonomy): domain Bacteria; kingdom Pseudomonadati; phylum Pseudomonadota; class Alphaproteobacteria; order Hyphomicrobiales; family Methylobacteriaceae; genus Methylobacterium; species Methylobacterium sp. Leaf106. The sequence continues at coordinate 70,280 of NZ_LMNB01000023.1, read as the reverse complement.
CGCATTGGTGAGGTAGGCCGCGTTCCGCTCTATCCCGGCATCCGCCATGGCGCGGGACAGGAGCTGCCCGGCCGGTCCCACGAAGGGCCGCCCCTGCCGGTCCTCCTGATCGCCCGGCTGCTCGCCGACAAAGGCGATGGCGGCATGGGCGGGGCCTTCGCCGAGGACGGCCTGGGTCGCGCCCGGCACCAGGGGCTCGGAGCGCCGGATGATGGCGTTGAGCTCCTCCAGTGAGGCGGGATCCTGGTCGGACATCGCGGCGACGGCCTTGGCGGGATTGCGCTTGGTCGGCATCTGCGGCTCCCGTTCGATCATGGCTTCCGTGCGGGCTGAGGCGGCGCGGACGAGGCCGGGGATCGCCGCGGTCTCGGGCATGTTGCGCCAATACTTCTTCGGCATTTCCGCCCGCATGGCGGCAAGGTTGGTGCGGGCCGGGTTGAAGGTGCTCTCATAATAATCGCGCCAGCCGGCCTCGAACCCGTCGGCCTCGGGCGCATCCTCGCGACGTCCCGGCGGGCCGAAGGTCAGGGTCTCCCCGTCCCAATGGGCGGAGCCGTCCGGCGTCAGGATCGTCCAGTGCAACGACCGGAAGCGCGTGACGAAGAAGGTGCTCGCCGCCTCGAGGATGTGATGGTCCGGCTCGAACCAGGCGACGAAGCGCTCGGCGCCGTCGGACTCCGTCCGCCGGAATCGCAGGAAGGCGTGCATCTTGTGCAGGTCGCGGGCGATGGCCTTACGCATCCGGTCGAGGCGATGGACCAGCGGGTCGCTGCCCACCTCCATCAGCCCGCGCTCGCCATGGGTGACGCGCCAGATCAGGGTGTAGAGCAGGGCGTAGCGCTCGGGGTCGCGGTGCGGGACGACCATGCGGATCAGGTCGGCCACCGCACGCGGCAGGCTCAACGGGATATCGGGGCCGAATTCGGGCGGAGCGGCCTCTCCGAAAAGGCCGGGAGCCTGCCCGATCGACCAGACCACCGCGTCGGGCGGGACCGATGACGCTGCAAGCCGGCGCACGGCGGCACGGAACCCATCGAGATCGGCGCCCTCGTGGAGGGTGATCGTTTGGAGTGATCCACCCGACCTTGCCCCCTCCGAGGGGGAGGGTGGCCCTCGCGTGAGCGAGGGTCGGGAGAGGGGAGCGCCATCTCCGGAGAGGTCGCCCCCTCTCCCGCCTGCTCCGCAGGCACCCTCCCCCGCAGAGGGGGGAGGGTGGTGCTCACCATCACGGTCCATCAAAACAGGCTCAGCTGCCGCGCCGGCTCGACGAGCTTGGCTCGCAGGTCCAGCCGGTCGGTGCCGCCGGCCCCTGGATGGTAATCGGCAGCGATCAGGAACGGGCGGGCCCGTTTCAGGCCGGAGGTGAGGCGGGCGACGTCGTCCAGACGCAGCCGCGTATGGCGGCGCGCCTTCACGATCTTGTCGACGGCACGCGCACCGAGGCCCGGCACCCGCAGCAGCATCTCGCGGTCGGCCAGGTTCACGTCCACGGGGAAGCGCCCCCGATGCTTCAAGGCCCAGGCCAGTTTCGGGTCGATGTCGAGGGAGAACATGCCGTCCTCGGCGGCTTCCGCCACGTCGTCGGCGGAGAAATCGTAATACCGGATCAGCCAATCGGCCTGATAGAGCCGGTGCTCGCGCTGAAGCGGCGGGGATTTCAGCGGCAGGATGGCGGAGCCGTCGGGGATCGGGCTGAAGGCCGAGTAATAGACCCGCTTCAGGTTGAACGAGCCGTACAGGAGAGCGCTCTTGCGGATCAGCGCCTCGTCGGTCGTGGTGTCCGCGCCGACGATGACCTGCGTCGACTGGCCGGCGGGCGAGAAGCGGCGCTTCTCGGCCTTCGCCTCGGTAATCCGGGCGCCGATCTGCTTCATCGCGTTCTGGATGACCGGGCCGTTCTTCTCCGGCGCCAGCCGGTGCAGGCTGGCATCGGTGGGGAGTTCGAGGTTGATCGAGAGGCGATCGGCATAGAGCCCCGCCTCTTCCACCAGCCACGGGCTCGCCTCCGGGATCGACTTGAGGTGGATATAGCCGCGAAAGCCGTGGTCGCGCCGCAGGTTCTTGGCCACCCGCGTCAGCAACTCCATCGTGTGGTCGGGCGACTTAATGATGCCCGAGGAGAGAAACAGCCCCTCGATGTAGTTACGCTTGTAGAACTCCACCGTGAGGGTCACGACCTCCTCGACCGTGAACTTGGCGCGAGCGACGTTGGAGGAGCGCCGGTTCACGCAATAGGCGCAGTCGAACAGGCAGTAATTGGTCAGCAGGATCTTCAGGAGCGAGATGCAGCGCCCGTCCGGCGTGTAGGCGTGGCAAATGCCGGCGCCGGTGGTCGAGCCGAGTTCGCCCTTGCCGGCCACCCGTTTGGGCGCCCCCGACGAGGAGCAGGACGCATCGTATTTCGCGGCATCGGCCAGGATGCGCAGCTTCTTGGCGAGGGTCTCGTCCATGACAGGGACATGCGCGTCGTTCGTGTTTCGTTCAAGTTTTTGTCGCGACCAGTCGGAAATGTCGCAGGGTGCTGTTCCCTCTCCCCGGCGGGCGGGGAGAGGGCCGCATGGATCTTGTCGTCCATGCGGCGAGCGCAGGCGAAAGCCGAAGCGGGGGTGAGCGGGGGTGAGGGGGCGAATCCGGATGAGGCGTGTACGGCTCGGCCCCCTCACCTTCGGCTGCCGCCTCGCTTCATGCCCCGACGAGGGGGCATGAAGCCCTCTCCCCGCACGCGGGGAGAGGGGAAGCATGACTCGGCTCACGGAGGGACGGCCATCACCGGCCGAGCCCGTCCTCCGCATTCACCTCCTCGTCGACGATCGTCTTCGCCAATCCGTACGAGAACCCGGCCCTCGCCATGGAGGCGAGATCCTTGTCCCGGTGGGCGGCGCGGAGGTCGGGGCGGCGGAACGGGCCGAGCCGGCGGCGCTTGGCGTAGGCACGGGCGGCCACCTCCTCGGCATCGGTGCCCTCCTCCTCGCCCCGGTCGCGCTCGGTTTCCAGGGTTTCGGCGATCAGCGTCCGGTCGACCCCCTTGGCGGCGAGCTTGGCCGAGAGGCCGCGGGCGGAGGCCCCGCGCCGGCGCAGGGTCGCCGCCCGCGCGGCGGTGAAGCGGGCGTCGTCCACGAGGCCGGAGGAACGGGCGCGCTCCACGATGGCGGCGACGGTCTCGGCGAAGGCGGCGGGGTCTTCGTCCCGGAGCCGGCACCGCTTGGCGACCCGGCGCTCCAAGGTCTGGCGCAGCATCGCCACAGAGGCGCTGTAGCGCTCCAGATACTGCAGGGCGACGCGCTCCAGATACGCAGCCGTGATCGGCGGCGTAGGTTTTGCCGCGCGGGGCGTGGATTTTGCCTGTCGCAAGGGCACAGTACGTCCCGCTGCAACGTTTCGAGCGCTCATCGGTTCATCACGCTTCGGACAGGTTTCAGGATCATGAGGCGCATCGTCTCGACCGTGAACCGGTTGCCTGTCTTACCCCGAGAGGACGCATGCATGTCATGCCGGCATTCCTCCTGAAGCGCGAGTGGCTCCTGGTCGCGCTCGGCCTCGGCTTCGCCGTGCTGGCGGCCGCCGTGGTCTACCTGTCGCGCCCGACTGTGCTTACCGTGGCGGTCGGTCCGCGCGACGGGGCCGAGGCGCAGTTGCTCGAAACCTATGCCCAGGCCCTCAAACGGGCGCGGGAGGACGTGCGCTTGAATGTGCGGACCTATGACGACGTGCGCGACAGCGCCGCCGCGCTGCAGGCCGGCAGCGCCGATCTCGCCGTGGTCCGGCCCGACGTGTTCCTGCCCGATAACGGCCTGACCCTGGCGCTCCTTCACGAGGAGACGCTCCTCATCGCCACCCCAGAGGCCAGCGCGATCGAGAGCTTCCCCGACCTCGCGACCAAGCGCCTCGGCATCGTCGAGCGGCACGCCGCCGACCGGCCCTTCGTCACCAACCTCCTCGGCTTCTACGATTTCACCGCCGTACCGACGCCCGAGCCCGGGCAGGCCCTCGCCGCCGGCCATATCGCCCTGGTGCCGCTCAAGCCCGGCGAGGTGACCGCGGCGCTGCTGGCCGGCACCGTGGATGCCGTCGCCGTCATCGCGGCGCCGACCTCGAAGGCCGCCATCTCCACGGTCCGGGCGGTGGAGATGGCCTCTCACGAGAAGAAGATCACCATCGTCTCCGTCCCCGATGGCGACGCCATCGTGCAGCGGATGCCCGAGTTGCAATCGGCGACGATCCCCGCCGGCACGTTCGGCGGCCGGCCCAAGCGCCCCGAGGAGGACGTGAAGACGGTGGGCGCTTCCTACCGGCTGATGGCGCGGGGCGGAGTGAGCCGCTACTCGGTGGCCTCCGTCACCCAGCACCTGTTCGAATGGCGCTCGAAGCTGGCGCCCGGCGCGCCCATCGCCAACCTGATGAAGGCCCCGGATTTCGAGACGTCGGTGGCCGCCACCAGCGCCCGCCTGCCCAACCATCCGGGGGCGGTCGATTATTTCGAGCGCGAGCAGCAGACCCTGTTCGAACGCTACGAGGATTACGTCTACCTCCTCGCCTTTTTCGGCGGCACCATCGGCTCCGGCATCGCCTGGCTCGGCCAGCGCCTCGCCCGCCAGCGCCGCGAGCGGGTGGACGTGGTCCTCGACCGGCTCCTCGACATCCTCAGGGACATCCGCTCGGCCACCACGAGGGAGCAGCTCGACGGCCTCGTGCGCGAGACCGACGACCTCGTCACCGACGTCGTCCAGCACGCCCGCGAGCGCAACGTCGACACCCGCGCGATGAACGCCCTGATCCTGGCCATCGACGCCGTGCACGGCGCCATCGCGGATGCCCGCCGGTCCCTCGTCACGGGCGCCGAGCCCGAGCGCCGGCCCCTGCGGACGCGGTCCGCGCGTCTCCTCAGGCTGGATCGGCCGGCGGCGGAATAGGCGCGGCTTTTCCCCTCATCGCCTCATCTCGTCGAGCATGGCCTCGACGACGTTGCTGAAATCGTCGCTCCAGGGACGGCGGCCCATGTCGGGCACGACCCGCGTCCACTCGCCCGGTTCGGCGAGCGTCCCGAGATGGGCCTCGTCGCGGGCGATGGCGACGACGATGGAGGCCTGACGGAAGCGCGGTCCGTCGATGCTGTCCATCAGGCGCCCGTCGCGGACGAAGGTGACGAGGCCCTTGTCGGCTGCCGCGCGGGCGAGGATGTGGCGCAGTTCGAGGTGCCGGTTCGAGATGTGGACGACGAGGGCGCCGTCGGGCGCGAGCTTCGCGGCGTAGAGCGCCAGTGCTTCCCGCGTCATGAGATGGCTCGGGATCGAGTCGGAGGAGAAGGCGTCGACCACGATCAGGCTCTTCCCGCCGGGCTCGTCGGCCAGGGTCAGGCGCGCATCGCCGAGGACGATCCGCGCATCGGGGGCGCAGGCGCCGAGGAAGCGGAACAGGGCGGGATTCCGCGCGATGCGGACCACTTCCGGGTCGATCTCCAGGAAGGTCCAAGCCTCGCCGGCCTGGGCATGGCAGGCGAGGCTGCCGGCACCAAGCCCGACCACGGCCACCGTGTCGAGGCGTCCGCCTTGGCGTGACCGGACGGCGGCGATCGCGCGGCCGATGCCGCCCTCCATGGTGAAGTAGGTCACCGGCTCGGGCCGCCCGGTGAACGGCGTACCGTCCTCGTTGGTGATCCGCATCGCGCCGTGCAGGGTGGTGCCGTGGCTGAGGGTGCGGAAATGTCCGTCCGTCGAGGTGGCGATCTTGTGCACCCCGAAGAACGAGCGCACCGACGCGCCCGAGGTCAGGGCTCCGCTGACCGTGGCCGAGAACAGGGCGAGGCCCATCGCCAGAAGCGCCACGTTCTGCGGCTTGCGCCAGAATGCGATCATCGCCCCCATCAGGCAGAGGGCGCCGACGATGAGCCAGGAGCGTGGCAGGATCGTCAGGTTGATCAGGAGGGCCAGCACGATCAGCCCAGCCAGGATGGCGAGCGACCGCCGGTTCTCGCGCCAGGACGCGGCGGACAGGATGGACAGGTCCGGGCGGCACAGAAGGGCGGCCACGAGCAGGATGGGGTATTCGAGGACGGTGGAGAAGATGCGCGGCGCGAGAAGCCCACAGAAGATGCCTCCGAGCATGCCTCCGAAGGACAGGCAGAGATAGAACTCGGTGAGCCGCGACGCATCCGGGCGGCGCGTGTAGAGCGCCCCGTGGCAGATCATGGCGTTGACGAAGAAAAGGCCGAGATGGAGCGCCAATCCGATCCCGAGCGGGAACGCCGCCGTCATGGGCAGGAGCGCCATCGCGGTGCCGAAGACCTGGATACAGGCGAGGACGGTCTGGGACGGGACCATCCGCTCGCGGAAGGCGAGGACGAAGGTGAGGAGGAACAGCGCCAGGGGCGCGACCCAGAGCAGGGGCGCGGCCGCCACATCGGTGGAGATGTGCGCCGTCACCGAGACGAGGAGGCCCGAGGGCACCAGGGAGAGGGCGATCCAGCCGAACCGCTGGCGCCAGATCTCACGCCGGGTGGCGGAGGCCGTCGCGACGCCGGCCGCGATCCGGGACGGGGCCGAGGCGTTGCGCGCGGCTGCGGCGGCGCAGATCGCGATCAGCCCGGCGAGAACCGCGAATCCCAGCATCCAGACCCGGCTCTGGTCGCGCAGGGTGAGGAGCGGCTCGATGGCGAGGGGATAGGCGATCAGGGCCGCGAAAGAGCCGATGTTCGACGCCCCGTAGAGGAAGTACGGGTCGCGCGCATGGGGGTGGTTCGAGCGCGAGAACCAGGCCTGCAGCAGCGGCCCGTTCGCCGACAGGGCAAAGAACGGCAGGCCCACCGAAACGAGGAACAGCCCGAGCAGCCAGACGGCTTCCCCATCGGCGGGCGGCTTGCCCCAGCCCGCACCCAGTTCGATCGGCAGCGCCGCCAGGGCGCAGCCCATCACGGCGAGGTGGAGCGGGGCGGCGACGCGCAGCGGCAGGTAGCGGGCCAGGGCATGGGCATAGGCGTAGCCGGCCAGAAGCAGGGACTGGAACACCACCATCGCCACGGACCAGACCGAGGGCGAGCCGCCGAGGACCGGCAGCACCATCTTGGTGAACATCGGCTGGACGCCGAAGAGCAGCAGGGCCGAGAGGAAGATCGTGGCGACGAACAGCGCGAGAAACGCCGTCGCTCGGGACGATCCGCTCAAACCGGCATGCCGGGCTCCGTCCGCTGCCATGGTCATTGGTCGAGCCCACTCCGTTTCCGCCTGCCGATTAACGGAAGAGGCCGTTAAATTGTGGTTGCTCCGGAGGAGGCGGATCGTTCGCGGACGTCATGATTCGTCGTGGACGGCGCTCGTCCGACCGGCATGGACGACCGGGGGACAAGCGAGTTGGTCGAAGCGTGCGGCGGATCCTTTGCGGAAACCTCGCCCGAGACGTCGAGGTGGATGCCGGTTCGGCGAAGAAGAGCGCGGCACAACAAAGGCCGAGAGATGTGCTCCGACCCGACGTGGTCGGGCGCAGCTCTCGCCGGGCGCACGCTCCGCGCGATTGATCTCAAACGGCCGATACCGCCGTTCGAGGGTGCGCGGAGGCCGGCTCGTGCCAGGACCATTTGCGCCCATATGCGCTGATCGGCGCCTCCACGAGACGCGTCAGAAGCCAGCCTACGGCAACGCAGACCGGCAGGGCCGCGACGGTGACCCCCCATTGCGCCGCCGTTCCGACATCGGGTTTTGTGCCGAGAACAAGCCCGTGCATCAGGCCCAGAACCGGCATGTGCGTCAGGTAGACGGCGTAGGAGGTCGTGCCGAAGAAGCACAGGATCGGCGAACGGAAGCGTATCGCTTCGGGTGCGCCGCGCACGAGGGTCAGGAGAAAGGCGGTGCATCCCAGTGAAACGGCGAGCGGCCCGAAGACTTGAAAAACGATGCATTGTTCGCTGTCCATCAGCTTCAACAGGCACGTGACGAGGAGAAGCAGCGGCGCGGCCAGCCGCAGCGGCAACTCCAGGCGTGCTCCTAAGGTTCGCGGCGAAGCTATCGCGAGTGCGCCGAGCACGCCGCAGATGAGTACGTCGGCTCGGGTGGGCAGGAAGACGAGTGTCGCCATCCGCCAGTCCGGCGCCAAAAGAAGAATGCCTGCCCGAGCGCACACCGCCGCGAGCATGATGATGCAGAGTACTGCAGCGAGGCGGCGACGCGGCACGAGCAGGCACAAGAGTGGCAGCGCAAGGTAGAAGTGCTCTTCGAGGCCCATCGTCCAGGTCGGACCGAGCCACTCATGTCCAACCTCGTTGCGGGCCGCCATGAACACGTTTTGGCTGAAGGTGAGGTAGGACCAGAGCGGGAAGGTCGTGTCGGCGTGTGCCCAGGGCCGATCGACCAAGCCAACGAGACCGAAGATCGCAAGAACGCACAACATGTAGATCGGCAGCGTGCGGCAGGCCCGACGCACGTAGAAGACGGTCAGAAAGTTCCGCGCATGGCTCTTGTCGAGGATCAGCTTGCCGACGAGGTAGCCGCTCAGCACGAAGAACATGTCCACCGCAAGCCAGCCCACCATGAAAACGGAAAGGCCCCTCGGCACTTCGCCGAAGTAATGCGAGATCACAACGAAGATCGTCATGAGACCTCGAAGACCGTCGAGAGCAACCACACGTCGATCAGGGCTGAAAGGGCGGGCGGGATCGCGGCGGCTCATCGTGACAGTCGTCATCGGTTGAGGTGGCTGCATGAAGACTGCCTCGGTGATGAGCTCGTCTACCGCGGAAGCGTCAACGCAGTCTGAAGGCACTCATCAATGGGCAGGGATAGGTGGGGAGGCCTCCCGATCCCCGGGCACATCAGCCGTGTTGGCAACGAACGATGTTCCCGTCGAGTCGACGGTGGAACGTCCACCTTTGAGGTGAAGGCCAGAATCCGGCCGCCCTAGTCCTTCGGGGCGGGACCCGATAACGGCGTCCTGTCACGAGGACCGCGACGCCGGCCTTCCACCGCCGGCCGGAGCGTGTTTGGGGGGCTTCAATAATGCGGCGGGGGCGGTTCCGGGGCGCCGGTGCCGGTGCGGGCGCCGGCCTCCTCGACCTGCTCCACGAGCTTGGCCAGATGCCGCGTCAGGGCATCGATCTGGCGCCATTGCGCGGTGATCGTCGCGTTGAGGTCGTCGATCACCACGTCCTGCTCGGTCAGCCGCATCTCCAGTGCGTCGATGCGGGCCGAGAGCGTATCGTCGTCGGTCATGGCTGGCCCCGCCTCATCGCAATGTCTCGGGATCGTGGTCGGGCCGCTCGACGAGGCCGGGTCCGAGCGCGATGCGGTGGTCGAAGACGAAGCAGTCGCCGCGCCAGCGGCTCTCGACCTCGGGGATCGTCTCGAGATAGCGCAGGATGCCGCCCTCGAGATGGTGGACCGTGCCGAACCCCTTGGCGCGCATGTAGGCCCCGGCCTTCTCGCAGCGGATGCCCCCGGTGCAGAACATCGCCACCGCCGGATGCGCGGCGGGGTCGAGGCCGTCGACATAGGCCCGGAAATCCGAGAACCGCGACAGATGCGGATCGGTGGCCCCCTCGAACGTGCCGAGATTGACCTCGAAGGCGTTGCGGGTGTCGAGGAGGAGCAGGCCCGGCGTATCGAGCAGCGCGTTCCACGCCTCCGGCGGCACGGGAATTCCCGCCTCGCCCGCATCGGTGGCGCCGTCGTCGAAGGTCACGATCTCACGCTTCACCCGCACCTTGAGGTGGCTGAACGGCGCTGCCTCCGCGCTCGAGAGCTTCACGTCGAGATCCCTCAAGCGCTCGCCGAAAAGCGGGCCGTCGCGCAGGTCGGACAGGAGCGTGGCCATGCCGGCCGCGCTGCCAGCGATGGTGCCGTTGATCCCCTCGCGAGCCAGGAGGAGCGTGCCGAGGATGCCGAGTTCCACGCAACGCCGCTCCAACGCGTCGCGCAGGTCTGCGGCGTCGGGCAGGGAAACGAAGCGGTAGAGGGCGGCGACGGTGTAGGGCATCGGCGGCAGGGTCTATCAGGCGTGGCCTTTAGGGGGAACCGCTGGGCGCCCCGCCCTCGATCCGGCGCAGGACGAAGGTGGTGCCGACTTCCGGCTCGCGCCGCCAATGGTTCTCCCCCGCCGGCACCAGCCCCACCACATGGCCGCGCCGTGCCACCAGGGTGAGCCGGCCGGGAGCCGCCAGCCAAGCGGCCGGATCGAAGGTCGTCAGCCCGCTGTCGCGGCAGCCCTCGAGCAGGCGGATCGGGGCGGTCCCACCACCCTCGGCAGGTTTCAGTTCGAGGCGGCAGACGTCCTGCTCGCGGTAGCGGTCGAGGGCATAGACGCCCGCCGTCGGCCGCGGGCCGGCAGGCGTCGCTGCGCTGGTCTGCGCCCCGGTATTCTGGCCCCCTGCCACCGTGGGATCGTCCCGTTCGAGCTTGTACCCGGCGCCGCCATCCGGTGCCGGCGCGGGAGGCGGTGCCATCGCCACGATCTGGAGCGGGACGAGGCTGTAGACCTCGCCCCCCTCGGTCTTGGCCATGAGGCTGCGCCGGTCGTCCCGCGCCTTGAAGATCAGGACCGGCCGGACGTTCTTGTCCACGAGGCGGACCACGCCGTCCACGAACAGCCAGGCGGCGACCTCGTTCAGGATCGGCAGGGCGCGGCGGCACCCGGCGGGAAACGACAGGCGCCGCCCGCCCTCGAAGCTCTGCGACGCGAGGGTCATGACGCAGCGCCGCGTGCTGCCGTCCCGCGACAGGTCCCAGGTGCCGGGAACCCCTTCGATGGTGGGCGGCAGGGTCTCCACGAAGCCGGGGGGCGGGCTCGCCGCGGCGGGCGTCTCCGAGGGGCCGCCGGCGGCGGGGGGCTCCGAAGGTGTCGGGGCGGGCGACGCGGACGGGGGCGCGGTCGGCGTCGAGGGTGTCTGGGGAGCACCCTGAGCCATCCCCTGCCCCCCATTCTGGGTCATAGTCTGGGCCTGCGCCGGACCGGCCAGGGCCGCGATCGTCACCAGGCCGGCGAGAAATCCGGCGCGGGACCGTGCGAGACAAATCATCGGGCTGCTCCGTTCGCCGGCGTTTCCGGCACCGGCGTCAGCGCCCCTCTGCCGGAGAACCAAGAGAGCAGGTTGTCGACCACGAGCCGGCCCATGGCCTCGCGGGTCTGGACGGAGCCCGAGCCCACATGCGGCAGCAGGACCACCCGTTCCAGGCCGAGGAAGGCCTCCGGCACGTGGGGCTCGGCGGCGAAGACATCGAGCCCCGCGCCGTGGATCGCGCCCGATCGCAGGGCCTCGATCAGCGCCGGCTCGTCGACGAGGCTGCCGCGGGCGACGTTGACGACGATCCCGTCGGGGCCGAGGGCGCCGAGGATCTCGGCATTCACGATGCCGTTCGTCTCCGGGCCGCCGGGCGCCACGATCATGAGGACGTCCACCGCCCGCGCCATCTCCAGCAGGGTCGGGTGGAAGGCATAGGCCACGTCCTCCTGCCGGCGGCGGCCGTGATAGGACAGGGTCACGCCGAACCCTTCGAGGCGGCGCGCGATGGCCCGCCCGATCCGGCCGAGGCCGAGGATGCCCACATGCCGGCCGCGCAGGGTCGCCGTGAGCGGGTAGGTCCGCGTGGGCCAGTGCCCGGCGCGCAGGTAGCGGTCCGCCTGCGGAATCTCTCGGATTGTCGCCAGGAGCAGCCCGAGGGCGAGGTCGGCCACCTCGTCGGAGAGCACGTCGGGCGTGTTGGTCACGACGATGCCCCGCTCCGCCGCGGCGCCGACATCGATCGTATCGTAGCCGACGCCGTAACTCGCCACGATCTCGAGATGGGGCAGCCGCTCGAAGAGGGCGCGGTCGACGGGGGCCTGCGCCCCGATCGCCATGGCGCGGATGCGCGGTCCGATCTCGCGATAGAAGGCGTCGGGATCGGGCGCGGTGTCGGCACGGTGGAGGGTGAAGGCGCCAGCCAGCGCCTCCATCACGCTGGGCTGCATCGGCTTCAGGAGCAACAGGTCGGCAGGCTGCATGTCGCGCTCGTCATCCGTCCCCGGAACCGGCCATGGAAGGAGTGGCCATGAGAGGATACGGCTGTAATCCCCCGTCCGGGCAGGGTCCAGCCATGGCGGCGGGGCCGTATCGGCCAAGGCCGCCATGCGGCGCGTGGGCGGCAGTCATGAGCCCGATGCGCCGTGTGCGCCGGCCTACTTCCAAGCGGGCCTTTCGAACATTACTAAAGAGGTCGAGAGTCACATATCCGCCCGCGATCCGATCAACGACGAAAACCGAAACAGCCACGCCATGACTGCCCCGCGCACCCTCTACGACAAGATCTGGGACGACCACGTGGTCGATGTCGAGCCGGACGGCACCAGCCTCCTCTACATCGACCGCCACCTCGTCCACGAGGTGACGAGCCCACAGGCCTTCGAGGGGCTGCGCGTGGCCGGACGGCGCGTGCGCCACCCGGAGAAGACCCTGGCGGTGGTGGACCACAACGTCCAGACCTCGGACCGCCGCTTCGGCATCGAGGATCCGGAGAGCCGCCTCCAGTTGGAGACCCTGGCCGAGAACGTGCGCGATTTCGGCATCGAGTTCTACGATGCCCTCGACCGCCGCCAGGGCATCGTCCACGTCATCGGCCCGGAGCAGGGCTTCACCCTGCCGGGCCAGACCATCGTCTGCGGCGACAGCCACACCTCGACCCACGGCGCGTTCGGGGCGCTGGCGCATGGCATCGGCACCTCGGAGGTGGAGCACGTGCTCGCCACCCAGACGCTGCTGCAGCGCAAGGCCAAGAACATGCGCGTGACCGTGGACGGCATCCTGCCGCCGGGCGTCACCGCCAAGGACATCATCCTCGCCATCATCGGCGAGATCGGCACCGCCGGCGGCACAGGCTACGTCATCGAATATGCCGGCGAGGCGATCCGCGCCCTCTCGATGGAGGGGCGCATGACGATCTGCAACATGTCGATCGAGGGCGGCGCCCGCGCCGGCCTGGTGGCACCGGACGCCATCACCTACGCCTACGTCAAGGACCGCCCCAAGGCCCCCAAAGGCGAGGCGTTCGAGCGGGCTCGCGCCTATTGGGACAGCCTCGCCACCGACGAGGGCGCCTTCTTCGACCGCGAGGTTCGCCTCGACGCCGCGAGCCTGCCGCCCCTGGTGAGCTGGGGCACCAGCCCCGAGGATGTGGTCTCGATCTCCGGCCTCGTGCCCGACCCGGCCGCCATCGCCGACGAGAACAAGCGCCAATCGAAGGCCAAGGCCCTCGACTATATGGGCCTCACGCCGGGCACGAAGATCACCGACATCAGCGTCGACCGGGTCTTCATCGGCTCCTGCACCAACGGCCGCATCGAGGACCTGCGCGCCGTGGCCAAGATGGTGGAAGGCCGCAAGGTCCACCCGTCGGTCTCGGCCATGGTGGTGCCGGGCTCCGGCGTGGTGAAGGCCCAGGCGGAAGCGGAAGGCATCGACCTCATCCTCAAGGAGGCCGGGTTCGACTGGCGCGAGCCGGGCTGCTCCATGTGCCTCGGCATGAATGCCGACCGCCTCAGCCCCAACGAGCGCTGCGCCTCCACCTCGAACCGCAACTTCGAGGGCCGCCAGGGCCATCGCGGGCGCACCCACCTCGTCTCCCCCGCCATGGCCGCCGCCGCCGCCGTGGCCGGCCGCTTCGTCGACATCCGCGAGTGGCGCGGCGAGGCCTGAGCGCCCAGCTTGGGCGGAATCCGCGAAACGGGCCGGAATCGCGATTGACGCGGCCGGCCCGTCCGCCTAAACGAACCTCCGCGTCGGCAAACATCTGCCGACCGGCCCAGGTGGCGGAATTGGTAGACGCGCTGGTTTCAGGTACCAGTCTTGCAAGAGGTGAAGGTTCGAGTCCTTTCCTGGGCACCAAGCGACTTTAAGTCGTTGCTCCGTTGATATTATTGGATTTTTTGGGTCAGACCGGTACACAAAACCGGGTCACACTCCCACATGATCCTCACAATGAAACGGCACGCTACCCGAGCGGATTCGGGACACATCCAGTTCAAGCTTCGTGTTCCAGCTGACGTGGTCCAATTGGTTCGCGGTCGCATCGTCACGGTTGAGCTTCCAGGTTCGGCCGCCGACCCGGCTTGTTTCGTTAGCTTCCGTCTGGGCGAGTTTGCGAAGGTCTCGCTTCGAACACGGGATGCCGCGACAGCCGACGTGCGCCGCCTTGCGATTATCGCCACCCTTTCCAAGCTCTACAGCGCAGTTCGCACGGGTCCGGTGCCCCTTTCTCAGCGTCAGGTCACGGCACTGGCAGGCGAATGCTACCGGCATCTGATAGCCGAGTATGGCGACGATCCGGGCACGCCTCAGGAATGGGAAAGCTGGAAAGCCTTCACTAGAGCGGCGCTTGAAGGCCGGATAGATGGCGTCCCTCCCATAGCACTGACCAGCCGAACCGATGAGCAGGGTGCGGCCTACATCATCTTCGGTGCCCATGATGGTTCGGCCCTCACCCTGGGCGTCAACGAGCTTCCCAGAACTAATGAGACGGAAGCTCTAGAACAGCGTTGCGGCAGGTTGGCGTACTGGACCCTTGGGCGGCACGGGATCGAAGTCGATAGTCGAACCCACCTCGCCTTGTTGCAGGAGATCGCTCGGGCAGCGTTGCAGGCCGGATGGCAGTTGAAGCGCCACGCGTCAGGTGATTTCAGGCCGGACCCGGATGCGTTGAGGTTTCCTCCCTTCCAAGAGAGAGTGTCCGGCATCACCCTGTCCAACCTTTTCGAACGTTGGGAGCGGGAGACCAAACCATCGGGCTCCACCGTCACCACATGGCGGGGAATCATCTCGTCCCTCAAGGGTAGCGTCGGCCATGAGTACGCGGCCCGTATCACCGACCATGACGTGGTGAAGTGGAAAGATTCGCGTGTTGCCGCCGGTCGGTCGTCTAAGACCGTGAATGACTCCGATCTCGCCTGCATTCGAGCGCTGTATCGGTTCGCCCTTGCCAACAAGCTCGTCCCAACGAACCCTGCCGATGGCATAAGGGTCTCGGCCAAAGCCAAGGCGGGGACATCGAAGCTCCCTTACACCGATGATGAGATTGCAAGGCTGCTACAAGCGGCGGAACGCGAGACGCTGGCCTACCGCCGGTGGCTTCCCCTGCTTCTCGTCACGACAGGCGCAAGGGTCGGCGAGATGGCTCAGCTATCAGGGGATCGTGTGCGGACTGTGGATGGTGTGCCCTGCATCGTCATCGAACCGGCTTCCGATGGCGGGAGCTTGAAGAATGCGACGAGTGAGCGGACGATTCCAATGCATCCCGTCCTGCTTGAGAGCGGCTTCCTCGACTTCGTGAAGGAGAAGGGCGAGAGCCCGTTGTTCTATGGCCGAGCGACAACAACCTCCGCGCGCCACGCCAGCGTCGGCCCTCGCAACCATCTATCTTCGTGGATACGAGAGCTTCGCGGTTTCGATGATGACCGCAAGAGTCCGGCTCATGCTACGAGGCATTGGTGGAAGTCGAAGGCCAGCAGGATCGGTCTATCCGACTCCGTAGCTGATCATATCCAGGGCCATGCGGCAGCCTCTGTAGCTGGACGGTATCGGCACTTCGGGCTTGAGCAGCTTGCCGCAGAAATCGCCAGGATGCCCGTTCCATCCGTCGCTAATGAACTTGATAGTACTATGCCAGTCCCCCCAATGACGCCTTAGACTTCGGTTGAGGTTGGTCCGCCGAGGGGCTCAGTTGCGGACTCGGCTTCGGCTGTTCGATGGTAACGAGCCTGCCAGTACGCGGGTCGAAAATACGTATCATCCAACTCGTCCTGTTCTCCTGTCACTGAGGAACCGAGGTCGATGCCTAAAAGCTCCCGTACCTAAATGACCCACTCGGATAGGCGGGGCCGTTATAGTTGGCGCGGATGATCTCCAGATTGGACACGGCCGATGGCCTTCATGTCCGCATTAATCGACTAGACCCGAGCTTCTAAAGCGCTTTGCTTCGCGGTTAGAGATGTGATCTGGTCTTCGCCGTTTACCTGGGTATCTAAGTTGTTCGTGCTCTATAGCTTTCATCATCCATTGGCTATTCCTTTTGGGGGTGGAAGAATGTAAATCCGAACAAAAATAGTACAACTACTGTTATGGTCGGCCGACCAGGGCGGCTATCTGTTACAAAAAAGACACTACCCCCTCTTTCTTCTTCGATGCATAATATGCTAGTCGTGGGAGTGAAGGTCTGATACTGGACGAATATTATTAGGGAGCCGTGCGGATACCGCTTGCCAATACCTATGACCCTGTTACATTCCAATCAACGAGCGTAGGTTGACTTGTCACACGGGCGGATCAGGCATGGTTCAGGGCAAGTTCGTCGTCTACACGCGAGTATCGACCAAGCGGCAGGGTGATAGCGGCTTGGGTCTTGAGGCTCAACGCCAAGCTGTGTCAGTCTATCTCAACGGAGGCGACTGGCAGGTGTGCGGCGAGTTCACTGAAACGGAGTCAGGCAAGGGCGACTCGAACCGTCCGCAGCTACAGGCAGCAATCAAGGCGTGCCGCATCTATGGAGCCAAGCTTCTTATTGCGAAGTTTGACCGCCTTTCTCGTGATGCGGGCTTCCTCCTGGGCCTGGAGAAGACCGGCATCGAGTTCGTCGCCGCTGACAACCCACATGCTAATCGTATGACCATCGGCATCATGGCTGTTGTGGCAGACGAGGAGAGGCGCACCATCTCGGCCAGGACGAAAGCTGCGCTACAGGCAGCGAAGGCGCGAGGCGTCCGCTTGGGTGGTGATCGGGGTGTCACCCTCTCAGCAGAGGCCAAGGCAAAAGGAACAGCAGTTTCCAAGGCTAAGGCGAATGACCGTGCATCCGACCTGTCTGGCGTCATCGAGGAGATTAAGGGGGCTGGTGCCGTCAGTCTGCGCGATATTGCAGCAGCCTTAAATGCCCGTAGCGTGCCGACTGTCCGAGGCGGATCATGGAGTGCCGTACAGGTGTCACGTGTTATGGCGAGGCGAGTTTGAAGGGCCGATCAGATATCACAACCTGGGCAATATAATTGCCTGATAAATAGGCAGTAATTCAGGCGCCCTAGATTTGATGGTGTGGCCTCGGTTCCGTAGGGAAACAAGGAATTTATTTGTCTGTATCTGGGATTATAAGAGATAAATAATAATATCTCTTTTTGTTTCTGCCCGGTCGGACCTGGGCGGGTTTGAAGGCTTCCTGTGTGAGCACAAGCTTGTCGTGGTGTGTCTTCTATGCATCAGCACAGCAGGTGGCAGGAGGTCTCGCCTTCCATGGTGGGAAGGTCTCTCTCCTTTATGAGTCTGCTCTCTCATGGTGGGTTGGTGGCGACGGCCCCCGGATGCATGAGGGCAAGGCTCCACCTCCGCTTACTCCCCCCGTCTCCAAGGAATCCCTTGGGTGTAGGATGCGGTAGAGGGATAATGCTTCCGTTCCCGTATAGCCCGCATATCCGTATCGTGGACCAGTCGCTCCCCCTCCCTGATCGTTGCCGGGACAGCATGGCGCTGACTGCGCCTGAGGGCATCGTTGTGCGGGTTATCTCTCAGCCTGCATCGGGCAGTCGAGGCGTCGGAGTCATTCTCCTTGAAGGAGAAATCTAGTTCCGCCGGGAAATGTCTGGTTTGTAAGGGGTGCCAGCACCCTAACGGTTATCATGGCGGCCCTGGAAGGCCCGAAGCGGAGGATCACCGGAAAGAGACCGCTTCTGTTTGTGCATGGGGCGGTGAGGTAGGTGGCGGGAACCTACGAGCAGACCCACCTACTAATCTCTTGTCGCACCGCCCACATGGCAACGCATGAGCATCCTGTGGATAACTCATATGTGCTCGTTTTGTTCTCGCATATTTCATGATTTAATGCAACAACAGGCGGTTTTAGCGTCAATATGTCGCGGATATGGGCGGCTAATGGCACGGAGATTGAGGCCACCAGTTGCGTCGTGGATGGGCTCAAGCGCAATCGGCCGAGGCTAGGTCGCCCAGAGACGGGTCTTCCACGATCTTGATTAATTCTTGTCGACCTCGTCGTCGCTATCGATAAGGAGCATGCCGCTCTCAAGCTCCGGGATCTTCTCAGGCTTCTTTCCCTTGGTGGGCGTCTTCAGCACGTTATGGAGCGCTGGAGGGGCCGTATGGGGGCTGGGCGATGCGTGAACGCAACGCTCTGAAAGTTGTGCGCCGCTCATTGAGGGTGATGACTTTACCCCGGTGTCAGAATCCCGTCATGATGCAACCCAATGGACCGGCATTAGAGCCTGAGAATTGTAGGGACGGGAACAAACATGCCACACGGACACCGGATAGGATGCGTCAGGCATGCCTAATGCATCCCTGACCGAGGAGGCCGTGCTAGATGCTTCGTCACGCCTCCGATTTATTGACCTATTCGCCGGCCTCGGTGGATTCCATCAAGCACTTTCATCATTAGGGTCTAAGTGCGTATTTGCATGTGAAGCAAACCAAGCACTTGCGGAGCTTTATCAAAAAAACTTTGGGATATTGCCTCACGGTGATATTCGATTAGTTGATCCCAAGAACGTTCCCCCACATGATATTCTCTGCGCTGGTTTTCCGTGTCAGAACTTTTCTAAGGCAGGCGACCAGCTAGGCCTCAACTGCCCGCAATATGGTGATCTGGTCGGGTACATTCTGGAAATTCTGCATCATCATAAGCCACGTCTGTTGATCATGGAGAATGTGCCGAACCTCATGCGGCATCTCGGAGGCGAAACTTGGCGTCAGATACGCGCGCAGTTAGTGGCGGTGGGTTACGACATCTCCGAGGAGCGTTTGTCCCCTGAGATGTTCGGGGTGCCGCAGACGCGTGAACGCTGCTTCATTGTAGGTCGGCGGGTGAGTCTCGGCTCGTTTAAATGGCCAACAGGACGCGCCTACGAGGATCTCTCGGTACGCTCAGTGCTGGATGTAAATCCCACAGAGGCACGGTACCTCGAGCCGCGCTTCATTGATTACTTGACGGCCTGGGAGGATCTAATTCGCTCCTTGCCTCCACACGAAGTGCTTCCGAGTTGGCCGATGTGGGCCATGGAGTGGGGTGCGACGTACCCTTACATTGACTCGACGCCTTACTCTCAAGGCTTTCGAGGTCTTACGAAGTATAATGGTGCACTTGGGCGCAGCATGTCTTGGATGCTTGCTGACCAAGTCGCGGCTGCGCTGCCTTCCTACGCCCGTGAGCAATCTAGCCGGTTTCCAGCGTGGAAGATCGAGTTCATCCGTAAGAACCGCGAATTCTATAGGCGGAACCAGCAGCTGATCGATAGTTGGATGCCGCGGATCGCGGATTTCGCACCGAGTTTCCAGAAGCTTGAGTGGAACTGCAGAGACGAGGAGCGGAGCGTCTGGAACAAGCTCATCCAGTTCCGCGCATCCGGCATCCGTGTGAAGTCCCCGCGCCGCGCGCCATCCCTTGTGGCAATGACAACGAGCCAGGTCCCGGTGGTGGCGTGGGAGCGGCGGTACATGACCGAGCGCGAGTGCAGCCGCCTCCAGAGTATGGGTAGCCTTGAGCACCTACCGAGCACGAAGTCCGCGGCGTTCAAGGCGCTTGGAAACGCTGTGAACGTCGAGGTGGTAAAGGCCATCGCGCGGGCGCTGATCGATTCGGATTCAGCTCCAGAACCAAGCCATCTCGAGACTCTTGCAGCCTAGGTGACCAGTGGCTGAACGTGCAGGACGCCTCCAGACAATCAGCATACGGCCGGGCATCAAGATCCTCGGCTCCCTGCGCCACCTAAACTATCGCGCCTGGTTCGCCCTGGCGGAGTTCGTCGACAACGCCCTCCAGAGCTTCCTGACTAACCGCGAGCGGTTAATCGCGGTTGGCGCGCGGCCGCAGCTTACCGTGAAGATAGAGGTACAATCGGATGCACCGGGCCGCATCTCGATCAGAGACAATGCCGCGGGTATCTCCGAGGCTGATTTCGAGCGCGCCTTCAGGCCTGCCGAGGTCCCGCCGGACGCGTCAGGGCTCAGTGAGTTCGGCATGGGCATGAAGAGCGCTTCATGCTGGTTTGCGAGCCGCTGGGAGGTAAAGACAAGTGCACTCGGCGAGCCTACGCAAAGAATTGTTCGCTTCGACGTTGCGAAGATTGTCGCCGAGAATCTTGATGAGCTCGACGTTGAGACAATGCCGTGCCCTCCAGACAATCACTTCACCGAGGTCATCCTGGAGGATCTGCACGTCCAAGTCGCCGGAAGGACACTTGGCAAAGTCAGGGACCACCTGCGAGACATATACAGGTGCTACCTGCGCGACGGGACGCTTGATCTCTGGGTCGGTGGCGTGAAGCTCTCTTACCGCGCGCCCGAGATCCTTTCGGCGCCCTACTACAGGGAACCGGCCGGCCCAGCTGTCACCTGGAAAAAAGATGTTAACATCGACCTCGGCGGAGGGCAGCGAGCACATGGGTTCGCGGCCCTGCGCAGGGAAGGCAAGGGAGCTGAGGCTGGCTTCGCACTGTTCCGTAGGAACCGCCTGATCCAGGGGAGCGCTGATGAGGGCTGGAAGCATCCAGAGGTATTCGGGAGCCCCAACAGCTACCGACATCAGCGCCTGTTCGGCGAGCTTCATCTTGAGGGCTTCGACGTCAGCCATACCAAGGATGGCTTCCGTTGGGCGGACGAGGATGCATTCGCACAACTCCTTGCCGAGGAACTCGATGGCGGCGAAATCCAGATCTTGCGACAAGGAGAGGGGCACAGGCAGAATGCGCCGCGGCCAGCCATGCAGCGCAGCGCTATCTCGGCGGTCTCATCCACGGCCGATGACATGCGGGGCAACCTGGAGGGGGCAATGCCCCCAGCCGCGCAGCAGGCCGCGGTTCCCGAGCCGGCATCCTGCACAACTCCTTGCGCGAGTCCGGTCTTGGCGTTGGCCGGTACCGAGTTGCCCTTCGATTTCCAGGGTTCGCGCTGGACCGTCGTCGTCAAGGTGGCTGAGGACGAGGGTCTGGGCGAGTGGCTCGTGGTCAGGGATGCCGAACTCGTCCGCGCTGGCGTAGGTGGCCGGCGGCTCGAGATCGAACTCTCAAGCCGCCACCCGTTCATGACCCGCTTCGCACAAAGAGAGCCGGAAGTCATGCAGGCGCTTGTGCGCGTAGCGGCATCGCTCGGCATCGCTGAGGCCCTGCTCCGGAGCCTCGGAAGAGAGAGCCCATCAGCTATCCGTCGCACGGCCAACGAACTGCTGCGCGACGTATTCAGTACCCTCTAGCGACAGTCATCATGACCGATCAGACCCCTATCGCCGCAGTTACGCTCGACGTGGACACACGCATGCTCCCGGAGGACATGCAATGGGAGCCGGATCCAACTGGGCCTGAACTGACAAGCCTGTTGGCAAATAAGCTCGCTGATAAGCCAGAAGCCCAGGCGCAGGTCTCGCAGGCAACTCGCGCGATTCTGGGCCGCGGGCTACCACCAGGACAAGCCGGATCAGACACGGGGCTCATCGTCGGCTACGTTCAAAGCGGAAAAACGCTCTCCTTTACCGCTGTCATGGCGATGGCTCGGGATAATGGCTTCCAGTTGGTTGTGGTGCTCGCCGGATCCTCGGCGCAGCTAGCAGATCAATCCCAGAGAAGAATTCGTGAGGACTTGAAGATCGGAACGGACGGCCGCCGCGCATGGGCACCGTACCACAATCCTAAGGTCACAGACGCTTCCGGTATTGAAGGATTGCTGGACAAGTGGCGCGACCCCCATGTCCCACCGCGGCAGCGCCAGACGGTCATCATCACAGTGATGAAGCAGCACACGCATCTGAGGCATTTAACCCGGCTATTGCAGCGGCTCGACCTGACGGGCGTCTCCGCTCTCATCATCGATGATGAGGCAGACCAAGCGAGCCTTAATACTCAAGCGAGGCGATCAGCTCAGCTCCAACTTCAGCGTGCGCGACAGAGCACGACCTACGCTAGGCTAATGGACCTGCGGGGCGCTCTGCCCGCGCATACTTATCTTCAGTACACCGCTACCCCCCAGGCGCCTCTACTCATCAATATCATCGACAGCCTCTCAGCGCGGTGGGTTGACGTCCTTCAGCCTGGCGCTGGCTACACCGGTGGGATCACGTTCTTCGGGCCAGCGAGAAACCGTGGCCAAGCTACCCCATTGCCTCTGAGGCCACTCCAGCATGAGCGGATCGTACGCAGAATACCGGCAGGGGAGATACCAACACCCACGGCTCCCCTAGTCGCTGTTCCACCGACACTCGAGTACGCCCTACGCCTCTTCATGGTGGGTGTTGCTGCAGCCTGTGCGCGGGGGGATACCGACGGCAAAAACCGCTCGATGCTCGTGCATCCATCAGTCAAGACCGCAGATCACCAAGTTTACTTGAACTGGATCAACGACCTCTTTCACGACTGGAGATCAACATTCAGGCGAAATGACGCCGACCGAAGCGCCGCGGACACGCTAGCAGATACCTTCCGGGCTGCCTACGATGACCTCGCGGTGACGGTAAGCAGCGGCATGCCGTCCTTCGAGAGTGTGAGGGCACACTTCAGAGTTGCATTCAATGACACGGACATGAAGGAGGTAAATCGACGGCAAGGAGAGGCCGTGATCATCGACTGGAGCCAGCGTTACGGATGGATCCTAGTTGGGGGCCAAGCAATGGACCGCGGGTTCACCGTTGAAGGATTGACGGTCACATACATGCCGCGCGGGCTAGGTGGAGGTAACGCTGACACCATGCAGCAGCGTGCCCGGTTCTTCGGCTATAAGGAGCCATATCTCGGATATTGCAGGGTATTCCTGGAGCAAGGGGTTAACTTCGGGTTTGAGGATTACGTCGAGCATGAAGAATTCATGCGCAGGGAGCTTCTGCGAGTGAGGGACCAGCGGGAGCCTCTGAGTGACTGGCCACGCAGGTTCGTCCTCGACCCCAACCTGAAACCTTGTCGGGACGACGTCCTGAGAGACGCCTACAGCCGCAGCTTTGCCGATCCCGACGGGTGGATCACGACACAGGCATTTCTCGGCAATCTGGGGTTCGAGGAGCACAACCGAGATGTGGTGGACGGATTCGTAGCTTCGCACCAGTGGCATCAGGACACTGGCCATGTGAGCCGGACCGACGCGCAGAAGCACCTCATCACCGATCCACTTCCTCTCCGTGAAGTCGTCGAGGAATTGACCGCGCGCTTCCGGCTACGCGACCCGAGTGAGATCAGCAGCTGGACGAGCCTGAATGCGGAGCTGGGGAACCTACTTGAGCAAGATAGCGACGCGCGGGCGGTTGTTGTGCTCATGAGCGGGGGGCGGTCTCGCGAACGTGGGACCAAGCAAACTGGCCGTGTGAAGCAGTTCTTCCAGGGCGAGGCTCCGGTGCAGCCGGTAGCCGCACGCGGCTCTGTGTATCCTGGTGACCGAGCAATCTACAACGATCGGTGCGTGACGGTACAAGTGCACCGCCTTGACCTTACGCGCGCAAAGGATCTGGAAGTCAGGCGTCCGAGGCGGCAGGACCTTGAAATCATTGCTCGCAACGTGCCGTTCCTCGCCGTGAAGTTTCCGTCCGGTGGCGTTCGTCCTACAGTCACGCAGCGGCAGCCAGAGCAGAGCGATGACGGAGTTGGCGCTTGATCGCCGAAGTTCTCCATACGCTGTTCACGCGGCTGTCCGCTGAGGGCGGCAGGCCAGGAGCCGCGTTCTCGGCTCTGCCCCTGCCGGGATATGCTGGCCATATGGTGGCGCTCTCCGCAGCAGGCAGGCCAAGCCTCCTTCTTTGCACCGCCGCTGGCGGCCCGCGCCCTCCGGATATACGCCTATCTGGGCTAACTGCTTCATTCGACGTGGCGTGCTCGATAGCTGTCGGTGATGAGGGGCCTGAAGAGCGGCGGATTAGCGTCATCGAGTGCGTCGCTGATCCGGATGCCTTGCCACTCTTCACTGAGACGGCGGGGAGCTTCCTGCGGCTCCTCGGCGCGCGGCCGACCATGGCGGAAGCGGCGCACGCAGTAGCAAGGTTTGCCTCGATCTTCTCAGCCCTGGGGCGGTCCTCAAGGCAAAGCGTGACCGGCCTCATCGGAGAACTGATGCTGCTGTTGCTCGCTTCAGACGCAGAGCAAGCAATCAGCAATTGGCGGATTTCTCCAACCGACAGCTTTGACTTCGCCGGCGCGGACGCCCGTGTCGAGTGCAAGGCGACATCCATGCAGTTTCGCCTGCACTCCTTTTCGTGGGAGCAGTGCCACCCTCCAGAGGGCGTCGCTCTTGTCGCATCGTTTAGGGTCGAGGCGGCTGGGGGCGGCACAAGCGTCGGCAACTTGCTTCAGCGCATTGAGGACCGCCTGCCATCAGCGCCTAACGCTGCTGTTCGACTTAGAGAGACGGTTGCCTCAACTATGGGGCAATCCCTTCCAGCGGCTCTCGACGCAACGTTCGACGAGCCGATGTGCCGTGAAAGTCTGCAGTGGTTCGACCTACGGGATATACCTGCGATCAGGGGGGACCTCCCACCGGGTGTCAGTGGCCTCCGGTTTCAATCCGACTTGTCGCAAGCGTCAGCCGTTTCCCCAGTCTTGCTTCAAGGCACGTCGCTTCAAGGGCTAATGCCAGGTTAGTGCGTCGGCAGGATGTCAGCAGTCTGTTTCTCCACTTTGACATCTATCCATATTGTTGAGCCAAGAAAATATAGTAAGCTTCTTTCTATAGATTCAAGGTCGCGCAATTCGCTTTCCTATAATAAAAGTGCCTTGCTGCCAAAATCCATAAGACCGACTGTATTGTGAGCATTGCTTTCCACGTTGCGCGAGCTTAGGGTGCTAATAACCCTGTTGTTTGCGCGGAAGAGTAGCAGGGCGACAGCTCGGAGCGGGGTGCTGGTGCTAGAAGCAACCATGCACGAAGATAACTCTTTGCTTTCCTGGAAAGGTGAGATTAGACCTGCCAGAGAGATCCTTTCTGTGTAGGCGGAAACGGTAACCTAGCTTGTGGGTAAGTCGCCTAGCGGCAAGCTCCGTCTTTGTGTTTATGCTGCGAACGGCCGACATTGCTCGACATCTAGGTTCAGCTACGTTGTCGCAGGGCAAGCGCTTCGCCTCTTTCCAAATCAATTTGCCCAGCGGCCTGACGTGTGTCTGGGTGATTAAGCGAGCAGAGTTCCTTAAATGCCCATAAGCGCGGACGTTATGGAGTTGGTGACGATCCTCAATAACGAAGGCTTTGAGGTGCTCGCTGGAGAATTACTAAGCGAGATCGGCCTCGGTCGTGAAGTGCGCGAACCGGGAGATTTCGGCGCCCCTCCGGATGACACCCACGCTCAAGATCCGCTTGTTGATCTCCCTACGCGCCGCGAGGCTATCCCCGGCGACGAGCAACTTGGACATGCCGTGCGTCTCATTCGGCTTCGGTTAGTTGAGCCGGTACGCCGGCTTGCTGAGGCTGAGCGCATCGCAGGCCGTATTCAAGACTCAATGGAACCATCAGACAAAGGCTCGTCAGTTCGTGTCGCGTTCATACCAGTTGCGGACGGAGATCCAGAGGAATCTATCCGAAAAGTTCCGGCTGGCGACCAAGAGGACGCAGACGAGCTTGCTCGTATTCTTGCCGCGATCTCGCCGGAGGCCGAGTAGCTAATGCCGTTAGATCCAGCACTTGTCACCCAGCTTCGGTCGATGCTGGCGCGCTACCGTGTCGCCCATGGCATTGCGGCGGTGCCGAACGGGCCCGGAAAGGCACTGGAGGCTTGGGTTTTGATGCGCTTGGCGGACAAAGCCCGCCTTTCAAACAAATGGAACGTGACCTTAAGACGAGCCGATGAAACGCCTCTGCCAACCGGAGCCAGCTTCGGCCTACCGGTATCCCAGTCCGGGATCCCGCAATCTCATCCCACGGGCCGGTGCCACGTTCTTATGGAAAGGAAGAGCGATAGCTTTTCGCTGGAATTGCATGGAAGCCTCCAGTGGATGGGCCGAAGCAACGCAACGCACGAATGTGACGTGTCAGTCCTGCCGAAGGAGATTGCCTCAGCCCTGAGAAACAACGGAGGAGGTCGGCCACGTGGGCTGCCCGTTGCAGC
Organism: Methylobacterium sp. Leaf106; assembly: GCF_001422895.1. Lineage (NCBI taxonomy): Bacteria > Pseudomonadati > Pseudomonadota > Alphaproteobacteria > Hyphomicrobiales > Methylobacteriaceae > Methylobacterium > Methylobacterium sp. Leaf106. Next base: position 44,274 of record NZ_LMNB01000023.1, on the reverse strand, counting down.
CTACGAGTGCAAGGACATTCCGCGCACTGGCCAGACTGACGAGATGCGACAGACAGTTGCTCGACTTTTCGATTTGGTTCTTGTGACTCGCCCACAATCAGGCGTGAGTTGCCGCATCTTCGAGAGTGCCAGCGGAGGTTCGGCGTGGGGAAGCCGGAGTTCGACCTATCGCTCCTTCTTCTATAGAGGCGCATTTGGGGTGGTCCGTGTGGGGCATTTCTCGAAAGGAGCGCGCCGCCTCGGTGCCCATTACCATGTTGGACGGCATGGCGACGTATACGGCAGGGTGCAGACGATCGACGATATCGAGAGGGGCTGGATGTCACTTCTCGATAATATCGATGGGCTGGTCTAGCGAAAGCGTGTCCTTAAGGCAGAACTTCTACCTGCGCTCTTGCATCGGTCGCCGCCCATAGGCGACCACAGGCCACCCAGCGAAGCGACACATCAGAAAGCCTCTTTCTACCCGCAAACTATTCGACTCCGGGACACAGGACCGGTACACAAATCAGCGATGGTCTATCCGGTGAGTCTAGCGATTTCAATGATTTAGGGGTAGGACTAGCGAGTCCTTTCCTGGGCACCAAGCAAAAACTAAGTGACTGATGTTGACTTAGTTTTTGGCCCCGCTTTTCGCACCTTTTCGACCGGTGCGGGATAAATCGGAGCCTCGCGGGCCAATCGGGCATTATCCGCGGTTCTCGTACAGGTTGCACTCTCACGGCTTCCCGGCGCCCATCCGTCGAGGGCATTAAGCTGCGCCTCAGCGGCTCCCGCTTCGGCCGCTCGGCGGGCTCCAGCCTTCCTGAAGCTATGCGCAGTGCTGGGTACTTTCTCTGTCCATATCGGCGTGCGCCTTGTCGTCATTGTCGTGGGCCGACGAGGCGCACCGTCTCAACCACGACGCCGTTGGCTCTGACCATCACACGCATAGCTGACTGCTCAGCGGCTTGGACGGCTCGAATCGCACGGGCGATATCAGCTTGGATGACTGTTGCGAACCGGCAGCCCATTGTTACGCTGCTTCCTGAGGCTTCATCCGGTGCGCCGATTAAGTGTCTCTTGCAAAACTCCCGCTGCTCCGTTGTGCCGTGAGCCAGAACGGACCGCGACCGGGAGTTTTGTGAGGCACACTAAGATGAAAATATCAATTCGGTCGGCGCACTGACGAGCTGACGAACGCTTTGCCGATTTGCGCTCGCATTGCGTGGTAGCGGAGGTGAGATTGAGCTCTTAGCTGGATGGTGCACGCTGCAACTTCTTGCGAAGTCGCCCAGCGATTGATTATGGTCCGATCCCACAAGCGGCCGATGAACGTGGCAACGAGGTACCAAATGCCTGAACAAGTCGTGCTGTTGAAAGAGGCATTCGGAGTCGGGCGAGACGTCCCATTAAACTATGTTGCGCGGCCTAATGTTGACGGTGAGTTTCTAGACAGTCTTACTCGTGAAAAGCACGTAGTTATTTATGGATCTTCTAAGCAAGGAAAAACAACCCTGCGACGGCACTGTCTCGATGATGCTGACTATATTGTTATAAGTTGCGTCAACACCATGAGCCTTGCCGACTTGAATGGGGCTATTTTGAAGGCCGCAGGATATCGTATTCAACAGACTTTCACTAAGACGGTTGGAGGCGCTTGGAAATTCGGTGCGGAATTTGTCGGGGAGGGCAAAGTACCTTTTTTCGCGAAAGCATCGGCCAAAACCACCGGTGCGCGCGAAACTACCGACCAGCGCGCTGAAACTACGCGAAAGCTGGAAATAGATATCAGTGACGTCAATGACATAATCATGGCATTGCAGGAGATAAAATTCTCCAAGTTTATCATACTTGAAGATTTCCACTATCTCTCTGCAGATGTACAGAAATCTTTTTCGTTTGCTCTGAAGGCTTATCATGAAAATTCAAAGCTTTGCTTTGTGATCGTCGGGGTGTGGAGAGATAAAAACAGGCTCATATATTACAATGGCGATCTCACAAACCGAGTTGTCAGCGTTGATGTTGATGTTTGGTCGAATGAGCATCTTCGGGAAGTGATTTCTGTTAGTGAAGCATTGCTAAATATAAAAATCGACGAAGAGGCTATTCGAGGTGTAATTTATCACTCCGGTGATAGTGTTGCCCTTGTTCAAGAAGCTTGTTATCGTATCTGCAAAAGTGCGGATATTTTGCAAACCTGCGACGAACTTACAGATGTCGGCAGGGGCGTAGATGCAGAGAAGATTGTACGGGAAATAGTAAACGACCAGGCAGGCCGGTACTCTGCTTTCATCACTAATTTTTCTGAAGGTTTCCAGCCGACACCGCTCGAAATGTATAAATGGGTTGCTTATGCAGTATTGGTGTCACCCATTGAGGCTTTGGAAAGTGGCTTGCGGCGGCAACAAGTAGCCCTAATCATTAAAAATAAGCATCCTGAGGGCCTCAAACTTAATGAAGGGAATATAACGCAGGCACTTCAAAATACGGCGTCTTTGCAAGTTTTGAAGAGTATTCGCCCAATCATATTTGATTATGATCAGACAACGCGGGTGCTTACAGTCGTAGATCGCAGCTTTTTAATCTGGCTCGCCCATCAAGATAGGGAGGAATTGCTAGCTGAGGTCGGAATCGAATAGTTCTTTATCTCCGCATCCGCGACCGACCGTCTTACCGCCATCGGCAGGGGTCGTAAATTCGCGCTAGTGAACCCACCCCTTCGGGCGGTGGAATCCCCAGGATCGGATGTTCGGACCGTCGATGAGTCCGGTCCGGTGGGCTCGGCAGCCAAGCTGCCGCTGCCCGAGACATTGCACAGACCGCGAGCCGGCGTCGGGGCAAGCCCCGCCGACGCCGGCGTCCCACTCTCGAGAGACCCTTCCAGAATGCGTCTTCCCCGCTTCCGCCGCGCCACCGGCCGGCTCCTCGCCCTCCTCGGCCTCGTCTCCCCGCTCCTCTCCGCCCCGCTCCTGCCGGCCCTCGCCGCCGAGGCGGTCTTTCCGCCCGCCGGCGGGATCGGCTTGGTTCCGCCCGCCGGCATGACGCCCGCCAAGAGCTTCGCCGGTTTCGAGCATCCCTCCGGCGCCTCCATCGTCATCGTCGCGATGCCGGCCGAGGCGTATGGGCAGCTCGCCGAAAAATTCACCCCCGATTCCCTGCGTTCGACGGGCTTTGCCGCCTTGGGAGCGGCCGAGCCGCTGCCGGTCGCCGGCGGCGAGGGGCGGGTCCTGCGCGGCAGCCAGTCGGCCAGGGGGATCGCCTACACCAAGTGGGTCGCGGTGGTGCGGGGCGGGGACGGCACCGGCCTCGTCACCGTGCAGGTTCCGGAAGCGGCCCGTGCACAGGTGCCGAACCAGGCGGTGGAAGCCGCGCTGGGCACGATCGCCTTCCGCTCCCCCGGCAGCGTGGCGGATCAGATCGCGGCCATGCCCTATTCGGTGGGGGACCTGGCCGGGTTCCGCCCGGTGCGGACGCTGATGGGAAACACCCTCCTGCTCACCGACGGCCCCAAGGACGTCGATCCCGAAGGCACCCAGCCGCTCGTCATCGTGGCGCCCTCCCTGGGCAAGGCCCCGGTCGCGACCGGCCAGCAGAGCGCCTTCGCCCGCAAGGCGCTGGGCACCATCCGGGAGGTGAAGGACATCGCGGTCACCGACGAGAGCCGCACCAGCGAGGGCGGCGCGGTCCTCATCCGCCTGCGCGCCACCGGCAAGGACGTGCGGTCCGGCCGAAAGGTCGGGGTGACCCAGACGATCCGCTTCGAGGGCAAGAGCTACCTGCGCGTCATCGGTCTCGCCGGCGCGGACCAGCCGGACGCCCTCGCGCGGGCCGAGCGCGTCGCCGCCTCGGTGGTTCCGCGCTGATTGGGCGTGCCCTGGTGGAGGGCCGTCCGTCGGCCTTCACGAAGGTGGAGCATGCCATGAACGCCACGATCCGCTGCGTCTGCGCCCTCGCCGCGCTCGTTCCCGTCGCGGCCCCGGCCCAGGATGTCGGAGCGAGCATCCTGCAGGGGCTCCAGCAGCAGCAGTTCCAGACCCTCGACGCGGCCATCGGCGCCGGGTCGGTGGGAGACACGGCGCGGCAGTCCCGGACGCAGGCCGACCCGCCGCGAAGGGCGGGCGACCTGTCCTTCATCGCGAGCGCGGAGCTGCGCGCCACGACGGTGGCCCGGTACGTTCGCGAGCTGAGCGCCACTGATCCCGCCGCGGCCCGGGAGGTCGGGCGGGAGATGGCCAGGCACGATTACGACACGATCTTTCGCGGCTTCCTCACCAGGACCGACCTGCGCGCGGACGATGCGGGCGACGTGCTCACGACCTTCATCGTTCTCCAATGGATGGTGGCCAACGATACGAATGTCGAGCCGAGCGCCGCTGCCCTCCGCGCCATTCGCCGCCGGATGGTGGAGCCCCTGGCGGGCAAGCCGCCCCTGTCGCGGGCCGCGAAGCGCGCCGTCTTCGCCGAACGGGTGAAGCTGCGCGCCGTGCTGCACCATGCCGGGTGGCAGGCAGCCCGGCGCCTTGGGACGGTGCCGGCTTTCGTCGCCGGACTCTCCAAGGACTTCATTCCGCCCGCGACGCTCCGGGACGTCACGCTCACGGAGGACGGGCTGGTCGGGAAGGACCGTCGGAACGGCCCCACGGCCGGGGCGGGCGGGGGCCCGGCGCCTCGGCGGGCGCCGTGAGAATGCCTCACAAAACTTCCGATCACGGCCGGTTCTCGCTCCAGGCACGACAGCGCAGGGGGAGTTTTGTGAGAGACACTTAATTCGGGTGCGACCACCGGGGCGGAGCCACCCCTCTGCTCTTCCGCGCAGACCGTGCCCCCTCCCCTTGCGAGCACAGGCCGGGAGCGGGGGGGGCTCCGCCAGCCGCCGCAGCTCAGGGTCGCCCCACACGCTCGACGGATCCCAAGTCAGGCCCGAGATCCGCTTGGGAGAAGAGCCGCGCATCCCGCGAAATGGGTGACCACCGTCGCTTGGAAGGCGAGAGGATCCGTGGCGACCGCAGGGTATGGGAATATCGTGGCCCGGCCCGCCAGGGTTGCCCCCGCGATCCCAGGGCGGCTAGACATCCCTGCGACCGGAACGCCGCATGTCACCGCGCCGGTCGCCGCCTCTTCCCCGTTTCGCGAGGAGCCACGATGCAGAGACCCGAGGATCGCACTGTTGCCCAGACCGGGTCCGCTGCATGAGGGTCGTCCGCGCGGCGCGCCTCCACCTGAAGGAGGGGGCCTCCGACAAGGTCTACGAGGTGGACCTCGTGGAGAACGACGCGGTCGCCGCCCCTGAGCGCTTCCTCGTCAATATCCGCTACGGACGACGCGGCACGATCCTGCGCGAGGGATCGAAGACGGCGCAGCCGATCACCGCCGATGCCGCCGCGAAGGTGTTTGACAGTGTCGTCGTCGCGAAGGTCAATGCCGGCTACCGCCGGATCGACCCGGCCGCTTCCTTCCCCGGACCGACGGTCGAGGCGGAATCGCGGGAGGACGGCACCCCGGCCGAGGGCCGCGACGGCATCCTTCTCGCGCGGCTGGCCTCCTGCCGGCGCGGGCTCTGGCCGGAGAAGGATCGCGAGCGCCTGCTCTGGCGCATCGGCCAGCTCCGCATCGCGCAAGCGGAGCCGGACCTCGTCGCCCTGGTGCGGGACGTCGGACCGGCGGGGGCGAGCTACGCCCTGGTCTGGGCGCTGGCCCGCGCCGTGGGGGGCAAGGCGGCACCGATCCTCGAGGCCGTGGCGGCCGAGACGAGCAGCGTCGTGATCCGCGACCTCGCCCGGTTCGCTGTGGTCTCGCCGCTGATGGGTGCGCAACGACGCTCCTCGGGTGAAGAGGCGGACCTCCCCGACACTATCGCCCGACCGGCCCGCGCCGGCGACGCGGATGGCCTCGTCGCCGCGCTGACCGCCCTTGCCAGGGCCAAGCCCCTCGCCGTCGGGCCGGCGCTGGTGGCGCTCGGCCGCTGCGTGCAGGACGATGCCGTGCTGCATGCGGGCCTCTGCGCCGCGCTCCCGCATCTGCCCGCCCGGCCGCCCTACCTCATCGGCCTGCGCCGCCTCTTCAAACATGCCGAGATGGCCGACGATGCCGGCCTCTTCGGCGCCACCGCGCTGCGGCTCGAGACCGCGACGGCGATGTACAAATCCGGCGCCCCCCTGGTCTACTCGGCCGAGTTGCGGCGGCAATTCGTGGTGCGCGATGAACGGGGCGGTCCGGATGCGCGGATCGGCCTGTCCTCGGCCACCTCGCTCTACCTCAAGCGCCGGATCTGGCGGGCCTTGCGCAAGCGCGGCGAGGTCGGCGATCCGGCCTTCGCCGAGATGGCCGCCGGCCTGCTGCTGAGGGTGCGGCCGGAGGATCTGGGTCCGCGCACGGTCTCGACCCTGTGGCGGCGTCAGGCGGACGGCACCTGGGGCCGCGATGCCCGCCTGCGCGGGCCGCTCGCGACCCACTGGGCGGCGAGCCAACTCCTGTTCCGCCATGCGCGCCAAGCACGGCCGCGCTCGGGCTCGGCCACGTTCTTCCTCGATGCCGACACCGACCTCGACTCGCGGGACGAGGCCTTCCCCGACCTCTGGAGCGCCCGGCCCGACCTCGCGCTCCGGCTCGCCACGGAGGGGCGGATCGAACCCGTGGCGATGCTGGGCCTGCGCGTCCTGCGGGCCGACACCGCGGCCTGCGCGGCCCTGGATGCCGCCGCAATCGGTCGCCTGCTCGGCGCGACTCTGCCCGCCGTCGCCGCCCTCGGCCTGGAGATCGCGCGGGAGCGTCTCGCCCGGGGCGGGGCCGATCCCGACCTCCTCGCCGTCCTGGTCCAGGCCCGGTTACCTGAGGCGCGGATGCTGGCCCTGCGGCGGATCGAGGCCGAGGCGGATTTGCCCTGGTCGACCGTGGCGCTGGCCTTCGCCCTGCTCACGAGTGCCGCGCCGGAGGTCGGGGCCGCGCTCCTCCCCCTCGCCCGTGAGCGCGGGCTTCCGGGGGGCGTGGCCGGGCCTTTGGCCGAGCGGCTGGTGGCGTGGCTGCGGGCGATGCCGCCCGTCCTCGACGAGGAAGCGAAGGCGGCGATCCGGGCCATGCGCGGCAGCATCCCGCTGCTCTGGCCGGACCACGACATGCCGGTGGCCGGGCACGACATCGGCGCGCTGATGGCGCATCCGGCCCCGGAGATGATCGCTGCGGGCGTCGCGCTGCTGGCCCTGTCCGGCACCGATGCCGATGGCCTGCCCGCCGAGCAATGGTACGCCCTGATCGGATCGGACTCCCTGGACGTGCGGGACGCCGCGATCGGCCTCCTGTCGCGCCTCGACGATGAGCGGCTCCGCCGGCACGCCGACCACATCCTCGCCTTCGCCTGCGGGCCTTCGCCCGTCCTGCGAAAGGCGGCGCGGCCCCTGGTGAAGCGCCTGGTCGATGCCGACCCGGACAGCGCCGGCCCCCTGGCGCAATCCCTCATCGGGAGCCTGTTCCGCACCGCGCCGGACGACCAGTTCGTCGCCGACGTGGTCGCTCTCCTGAGCGAAGCGATGCCCCGCGAGCTCGCCGCCCTCGACGCCGGCACCCTGTGGCGCCTCCTCCAGGCGCAGGCCAAGGGCGCGCAGCGCCTCGGCGCCGTCGTGCTGGCCGAGCGGGAGCCGGGCCTCTACAGCGTGCGCCAGATCGCGCGGCTCGGAGGGCATTCGCATCTCTCCGTGCGGCAATGGGCGATGGCCGCCTATCTGGCCGAGCCGGCCCGCTTCCAGGCCGAGGCGGCCGAGGCCGTCCTCCTCGTCGAGAGCGACTGGCCGGAGACGCTCGCCTTCGCGGAGAGCCATTTCGCGGCCTGGCCGGAGGAGGCCTGGACGCCCGATGCCCTCGCCGTCGTCACCGACAGCGTCAAGCCGGAGGTCCTGGCCTTCGCCCGCCGGATCCTGCGCAGCCGGCTGCGGCCGGGGGAGGCGGATGCCCAGATCCTGCGCCTCCTCGAACATCCCTCGCCCTCCATGCACCTTCTGGTGACGGAGCTGCTGACGGCAGAGGCCGTGGCCAGCGAGGACGCCTTCGCGCGTCTCGTGCCGCTGGCCCGCATCGTCATGCTGCAGGTGCTGACGGGGCGGACCGCCAAGGACAGGATGGGCGCCTTCCTGAAGGGGGAGGCCCTGCGCAGCCGGGAACGGGCTCAAAGTTTGCTGCCCTTCTTCGCCGACCTGTCGCTCAGCGGCACGGCCCGCGACCGGAACGCCGCGATCCTGGCGCTCTGCGACATCGCCGACGCCTATCCGGATCTCGAGACGCCCCTCGTCCGGCGACCGTCCGCGGCACGGCCCTCCCCCGGATCCCTGTCGGAGGGTGCCCGATGAAGCTCCATCACCGCTATCTCGGCGAGAGCCGCGCCGTCACGGAAGGGGGCACGACGCGGCTCGGCTTCGCCCCCGACACCTTGCGCGCGCCGACCTTCTTCAACGGACGGGTCTCCCGCCACCTGCCGTTCCGCGAGGCGATCTCGGCCCTCCACCACGTCGTGGTGTCGGATCTGCGCTTCAAGCCGAAGGACCGCAGCGCCTATTTCGCCTGGCTGCAGGCCAACGAGCAGCAGCTCCTGGCCGAAGCGCTGGCCGGCAGGGACGAGTTGGAAGCCGAGATCGAGTCCCTGCGCCGCGAACTCACGGACATCGGCATCCGGTACCAGACGGTGATGCGGCCGTTCTACAAGGCCCGGCAGCTTTATTTCGACCGCCTCTACAAAGAGGATCTCGACGCCTGGATCGTCCTCGACCCGGTCATCACCGTGCATCCGGACGAGATCTTCTTCGAGTGTTTCAGCCTCGACGAATCCACCTACGGGCGCCTCTCCTGCGACCATGACGTGTTCGCGCGCATGGGGGAGATGGCCTTCGGCACCACCAACATCGATTACAGCCACGCTTTGTACGACGAGTTCCAGAAGATCCGCAGCGACCGCGACACCGAGCTCGCCATCGACCCCACCGGCTTCTCGGTGCAGACCACCGGCACGGAGGCGTATCGCGAGGACAAGATCGATCTGCCCGATTCCTGGATGCGGGGCTTCCTGCAGGTCTCGAGCGCCATGACGCAGCCCGCCAGCGTGGTCGATCTGCACCCCGTCGACATGCACGCGATCCTCACGCGGCTCGCCGCCCGCCGGGAGCGGCACGGCCCGCGCTCCCTGCGCTTCCTGCTCGAGCCGGACCGGCCGGTGAGCGTGCTGATCGAACCCTGGAACGAGCGGCTGACCTTCCGGCGCTCGATTTACCGGGGGCCGGCGAGCGCCGAGATCCGGCTCTGGGGCCGGCGCCGGCTGGCGATCCTCGCCCGCGCCCTGCCCCTCGCCCGATCGGTGCGGCTCCATCTCCTCGGCACCGGCCTGCCCTCCTTCGCGGTGGTGGATTACGGCGGCCTGCGCTTCACCCTCGGCCTGTCCGGCTGGACCGCCAACGACTGGTCCCGCGCCGGCCAGTTCGACCTCCTCGCGCCCCGCACGGATGTCGATACGGGCACCGCCGTGCGGGTCTTCGCGGCGCTCGGCCGCCATCTCTTCGCCGATGCCGGGACCCTCGCCGCCGAGACCGGCCTCGACCGGGCGACGGTGGAGTCGGCGCTCGGCGGCTACGTCCAGGCCGGCCGCGTCATGTTCGACCTCGACAAGCGGGTGTTCCGCCTGCGCGAACTCACCCGCGAGCACCTCGATGCGGGCGCCCTGCGCTTCGCCTCCGAGCAGGAGGCCAAGGCCGACCGTTTCGTCGCCGCCGGGCTCGTGACCCTCGGCCCCATCACCCGCGCCGAGGGCCGGCGCAGCCTCACCGGCTCGGTGCTGGACGATGGCCGGGCCATGGCGACCGCCGTCGAGATCGACGCGGACGACCGGATGGTCGGCGGCCACTGCACCTGCGGCTTCTACATTCGCAACAGACTGATGCGCGGCCCCTGCGAGCACATGCTGGCCCTGCGCCGCATCGTCCATGTGCAGGTCGAGGGCAAGCCGATGAGGAGTCAGGCGTGAGGAACCGCGTCCGGAACCGATTGATGCCGTCCCCGGCATGCTTTAAGCTTCAGCCCCTGAGGGACGTCGGGCGGAGCGGACCTTGCAACCTGGGCGGCGTTTCGCCGTCCCTGCACCCTGCCCGGCAAAGCGTCACTGGCCCGCTCTTCACTGGGCCGGCACAGACCCCTACCGCGCGCTTTCTGTTTGGGTTCCTTGAACCCAAACGCGCGGTAGGGGTCGTGCCGGCATCGAGTGGACCGGACCAGTCCCGAGACTTGACGAAGGCTTTCCGGCCGGCGTCCCTCATTCATCTTCCCGTCCGGGCGAGCCGCCCATGAGCGTCCAGCCCGGCTCGCTCACCCGCCAGCAGCTCTACGACCGCATCCGCGAGAGCTCGAAGGACGAGGTCGTCCTCGAAGAGATGATCCGGCTCGGCTACTGGCCGGCCGGAAAGGATCAGCCGAACCTCCCCGAGGATCTCATCCGCCGCCGGGGCGAGCTCACCCGTGAACTGACGGAGCTGCATCGGAGTGAGGCGCTCTGGAAGAATCCGGACGCCGCCCTCAAGGCGATGCACAAGCGCCGGAAGAAGGCGGCCCTGGAACGGCGGCGCGAGACCAAGCTCAACGGCGCGCGCGGGCGGCACGAACGCGCGCTCGCCTGGCACGGGCGCCGGAACCGGGAGATCCTCTATCTCGGCGAGGGCGTCTCGGCGGGTCTCTCGGGGGGAGACGCCGGGGCGTCGCGAGCCGACGGCCTGCCGGAACTGGCGAGCCCCGCTGCGGTGGCCGAGGCCATGGGGATCGGCCTCGGCGAGCTGCGCTTCCTCGCCTATGACCGGGCGCTCGCCACGGTGAGCCATTACCAGCGTTTCACCATCCCGAAGAAGACCGGCGGGCTGCGCGCCATCTCGGCGCCGATGCCCCGGCTCAAGCGGGCGCAATACTGGATCCTCGATGCCGTGCTGGCCCATGCGGGCATCCACGAGGCCGCCCACGGCTTCGTTCCGGGCCGCTCGATCCTGACGAACGCCGCCCTCCATGTGGGGCGGGACGTGGTGGTCAACCTCGATCTCAAGGACTTCTTCCCGACGCTGGATTACCGCCGGATCAAGGGCAAGTTCCGGGGCCTCGGCTATGCCGAGCCGGTCGCCACCGTCCTTGCCCTGCTCTGCACCGAGCCGGATGTGGACGAGGTCGAGATCGACGGACAGCGCCTCTACGCGGCGCGCGGACCACGGCGCCTGCCGCAGGGGGCGCCCACGAGCCCGGCGCTGACCAACCTCGTCTGCACCCGCCTCGATGCGCGCCTCACCGGCCTCGCCGCCTCGCTCGGCTTCACCTACACGCGCTACGCCGACGACATGACCTTCTCCGCCTCGGGCGAAGCGGCGGGCAAGACCGGCGCGCTCCTGAAATACGTGCACGAGATCGTCGCCGGCGAAGGCTTCACCGTCCATCCCGACAAGACGCGGGTGATGCGGCGGGGGCGGCACCAGGAGGTCACCGGGCTCACGGTGAACGAACGGGTCGCGGTGCCGCGCGAGACCCTGCGCCGGTTCCGCGCCCTCCTTCACGGCATCGAGGGGCACGGACCCGCCGGCCGCCGCTGGGGCCGAAGCGAGGGGCTAGCGGTGCTCGGGGCGGCTTTGGGCTTTGCCCGCTTCGTCCGGATGGTCACGCCCGAAGCCGGCGCTCCCCTGGTCGCGCAGGCGCGGAGGCTCGCCGAGAAACACGGGGCCCCGCATCAGCCGGCCCAGCCCCGGATCACCCCCTTCCGCGCGCAATCCGCCCGGGGCGTGCCGCCGCGCGAGGGCTGGTGGAGCCCGGCCGAACGCCCGCCGCCGCAGCCCGATCCCATCCTGCTGGAGGCGGAGCGGCCCGCCCAAAGCGTACCCGGACGCAGCGGCCTGCCCTCCATCGGCCGTCGCCCCGCGCCGGCGACTGACCAGCCGCGTCCCGGATCGCCGCGCGGCGGCGATGTCGAGGAGGACACTCCGCTGAAGCCCTGGATGGCGGTCCTCGGCGTGTTCGTCCTGTTCCAGGCCGGCGCCATCGTGCATCCGGTTCTCGGATTGCTGGTGCTCGCGGCGGCTCTCGTCATCGCAATCCGGCGCTGGCTCCGCCGCCGACGCCGGAGATAGGGATTTCGGCAGCGGCCCCGTGTCCGGCCGCATTCCGGCGGCCTCTCAAACCGAGCCGCGCTGCCTCTGATCCATGGGTCGGGGTCTTCGAGACCCGACGGAGGGCGCCGTCGCTGGCGATGTGACGGCGGCTTGCTCCTCGTGGTGGACATCCGACGCTTGGTACCGCCCCCTGAACGTCCGCGATGTGTGGAAAAAAGCCCCCGACCTTTCGCCTCTCAGCCGACCTTTCCCCACAACACGATGGGCATCGTCATGTCTTCGCACTTGTAACCCCAGGAGGCGCCCCCTCTTCCAACTGATAATAGGGCAATATGCGCGACCGCAACCAACGTCTGGTTGGCAACTCAAACCACCGATAGACAAGGTGAGCCAAAAGAACCGTCAGAAAGATGAATGCGCCGCTGACTATGATGTCCGCGATCTTTGACTGACCAAACTGCCAACGCTGGAGCAGGATACGCCCAAGAACCATTTGAATGGGCGCGTGGATGAGATAAAGGGAATATGATATTTGCCCCAAATATTCAAACGGTTTATACACGAAAGCGCGCTCAATTCTATTGCCTGGATAGGCGCATGCTAAAACGATAATTGAATAGAACATTAGAAGCGTGAGTGGTCCGGCAATGGTGCCCCATGTGAATGTCAAAATGGGAATTGCAAGCAAAGCGATGGGGACAAACGGAATGCTCTTTACTAGATTTAAGTAAGTCAGCTGAAAGCAGAGCATTCCCAATAAAAAACCAGCCGTACTTCTTATCAAAGGCATACTTTCGAAATAATTCAATCCGCCATAGGCGATAAGGGCTCCGGCGGCGACTACCAACACGAGAGCGCCCTGCTTTTTTCCCAGACCAACGACCCCAGAAGCGATGAGGGGAAATATAAGATATTCAAACCATTCAGCGCTGAGCGACCACCCTGGATAATTCCAGGCCATGCCGTCTGAATGCCATGCCTGGGTCATGAGCAAGCAGTCTAGTAATCGGCCAAAATCTGCGATTTTGGGATTGTACGGCAAGTGGAGCATGATCGCGCCGGCCGTCATGCCGACCATAAATATGACAGTAAGCACGTAAAGCGGGTAGATCCTGGCGAGTCGCAAAAGTATGAATCGTCCGATACCCCTACTACTCAAATTCTTGAAATCATTCAGGTGAACAAATGAAATAATGAATCCGCTAATGATAAAAAAGATGTCGACGGCCGTATTTCCGAATTTAAAAAATGGCAGCCAGGTCGCCACTTCCATTGAGCTGAGCGGCATAATATTGAAATGAAAAATGACGACGCTGAATGCTGCAATACCTCGAAGACCCGTCAAGCCGTCGAGGCGCTGTTTCACGACATGCTCTCCGGGATATTAAAGTCACTACGGTGTGGTTAGACATTCACATCCAATGCAGGCCATTGAAATTTGCAAGCGAGCATTGGAGTTACTCATATTTTGAAATGTGTTGTGGGCGCGCCTGCTTTAGGGTCGCGGGTCGGTGGGGCGACGTTCACTTCGGTGCTCTTGCCGCTCGTAAGTCGGCATTGGCAGAGCCACCCAACCCTGTCCTGCTCGATGTTTCATCAAGCATGCCGAACGCGAACACTCCCGGAGCAAGCTTCGAGTTGTAAGCGGGCGCGAAGGCGGTGCCTGCTTCCACCCACTCTCGCCCGGAAGCGGCCTGAACAGCCTGGAAGCGGACCTTCCGAGGGTCGGCAAGGGGTCGTGCGCGAACGGTACCAACCGTGAAATTTCAGCCCCTCGCCTGCCGACGGCTCGGGCGGCGGCCACGTGAAGTCGACGCACGCCATCGCGGATGGGCCGGCTCCCCCGATACGTCTTGCAATTATAGATTATAATCATAATCTATGAGCCGAAGCGGTCCCCCGAGGGGGCGCATCGTGGGAGAGCGTCGTGGGCAAGACGGACATCAAGACGGCCATCGTCACCGGAGCGGCATCCGGCATCGGCTTGGCGACGGCCAAGGCCCTGAAAGCGGCGGGCTACCGGGTCTACGGCACGAGCCGCAGACCCATTCCGGGGCGGGACGGGGACGTCACGATGCTGGCCTGCGACGTGACCGACGAGGCCTCCGTCGAGGCCCTGGTGAAGACGGTCCACGGCGAAACCGGGCGGATCGATCTGCTCGTCAACAATGCCGGTTTCGGCATCAACGGCGCGGCGGAGGAATCCACGGCCGAACAGGCGCAGGCGCTCTTCGACGTCAACCTGTTCGGCGTGATCCGCACGACCCGGGCGGTGCTGCCGCTGATGCGGACGCAGGCGGGCGGCCGCATCGTCAACATCAGCTCCATCCTGGGGCTCGTCCCGGCGCCCTACATGGCGGTCTATTCGGCCAGCAAGCACGCGGTGGAGGGCTATTCGGAATCCCTCGACCACGAGGTCCGCGGCCAGGGAATCCGCGTCGTGCTGGTGGAGCCGGCCTATACGCGCACGGCCTTCGACGCGAACCTGGTCTCCCCCGATGCCCCGTTGAGCCTCTACGATTCCGATCGCGCGGGCCGGGAGCGTTTCACGCGGGAGGTCATGGCCACGGCCGACGCGCCCGAGATCGTCGCCGAGGTGGTGGTGAAGGCCGCCACCGCGACGGCGCCGCATCTGCGCTACACCGCCGGATCGATGGCGCGGCAGGCCAGCCTCCTGCGCCGTTTCGTGCCGGCCAAGCAGTTCGACAAGAGCTACCGCAAGCAGATGCGCCTTCCCCCGGTCTCTTGAATCGCCACGCTCCCGGCGCTCAGGTGCAGGGAAGGAATGCGTTCCGACCGGCTCTACGAGCGTCTGATCGGATGTCTCAGCGGATGCTCGTGCCAAAGCCGCTGCTCCCAGCAGTCCGCCTCATCCTGAGGTGCCCTTCGCCTCGGCGAAGGGCCTCGAAGGAGGGTTCCAGAGCTTACTGCGATATCTGGAGCGCTCCTTCGAGGCCGCTATGCGGCACCTCAGGATGAGGTAACGCCTTGGAAAAACAACTCTAACAGGCTCTTAGCCACGACCGGGATTGACCATCGGGTCGGCCTGGAGCCTTGCCGCCGCCAGATCGATGAACGCGCGCACCTTGGCCGGCGCGCGCCTTCCCTCCAGGGTCACGATATGGACCGGGAGCGGCACCGCCTCCGGATCGTCGAGGACCAGCCTGAGACGGCCTTCGGCGACCGACGGCGCCACCTGATAGGACAGCAGAGATGCGATCCCCTGGCCCGCGATGGCAGCCGCCAGGACCGCGTCGATGGTATTGCAGATCAACCGACATCGCGTGGCGCCACGCGTCGGCCCTTCGGCCGGGGAATGGCGCTCGAAGGGCAGTCGCGTGGCGGTCGAACCGATGGTCGCGTGGCGGTGCAAATCCCCCATCGATTCCGGTGTCCCGTGCCGGTCGAGATAGTCCGGCGCGGCGCAGAGAACCCTGCGGACCGTGCCGACCCGGACCGCGACGAGCCCGGAATCGGCGAGGTGCCCGATGCGGATTCCCACATCGGCGCCCTCCTCGATCAGGTTGACCACCCGGTCGAGGAACAGCGCCCGCACGCTGACGGCCGGGTAGCGCGCTAGAAATTCGGTCACGGCAGGCAAGACATAAAGCCGGCCGAATTGCACCGGAGCGGTAATCGTCAAGGTTCCGGAAGGTGTCGCGTATGCGCCGGCCGCGAGTGCTTCCGCCTCTTCCATGTCCGAGAGGATGCGGCGGCAATCCTCCAGATAGCGTCCGCCCGCCTCGGTGAGCATCAGCGAGCGCGTGGTCCGCGTCAGAAGACGGGTTCCGATCCGGTTCTCCAGGGCGGCCACCGCACGGGTCACGGCGGGCGGGCTCATGTTGAGTTGGCGCGCCGCAGCAGCGAAGCCCCCGCTCTCCGCCACCCGCACGAAGACCCGCATCGCCTGCCACCGATCCATACTGGCCTCCTCCATACCCGCGGATTATTCCATCTAGCGGAATAGTCGATTGCGGAGAATGCCGGTTCACGCGTTCCAGGCAAGGGTCTCTGATGTGTCCGTGGCCGGCGCCCTCGTCCGGCTGTCGCGGAGATCCATCATGAAGCTGTTCCACATGGCCCTGTCGGGGCATGCGCACCGGGCGCGTCTGTTCCTGTCGCTGGTGGGTGCCGATTGCGAGATCGTCGAGGTCGACCTCGCCGCCGGTGCGCACAGGACGCCGGATTTCCTGGCCCTGAACCCGTTCGGACAGGTGCCGGTGCTCGTGGACGGCGACGTGGTGGTTCCGGATTCCAACGCCATCCTGGTCTACCTGGCGAAAAAGCTCGGGCGCACGGATTGGCTGCCGGAGGATGCTTATGGAGCGGCGCAGGTGCAGCGCTGGCTCTCGGTGGCGGCCGGACCCATCGCCTTCGGCCCCGCCGCGGCCCGGCTGATCACCGTCTTCGGCGCTCGCTTCGACACGGCCGAAGTGATTGCCCGTGCCCATCAAATCCTAGGCCGCATCGAGGCGGAGCTCGCCGGTCGCGCCTGGATCGCCGCCGACCACCCGACCATCGCGGATGTCGCCCTCTACAGCTACGTCGCCGCTGCCCCCGAGGGGAATGTCGACCTCGCGCCCTATGCCGAGATCCGCGCCTGGCTCGGCCGGATCGAAGCACTGCCCGGCTTCGTGGCCTTTCCGACGACGGCGGCCGGCCTGCGCACGGCCTGAGACGAAATCCTGCCACGGGAGATCACCCATGTCCTCATCCGACCATCACCCCGCCTCGCCCTGGCACCCGGGCGAGATCGCGATCCAGGACCATGCCGGCGTCGCCGAGCGCATGGCCGAGATCGGCCCCCGCGTGATCCGCGACCATATGATCGAGCAGCATCGCGACTTCTTCCGTCACCTGCCCTTCGTGGTGCTGGGGGCGGTGGACCCTGCAGGTGACGTCTGGGCGACGGTCCGGACGGGCGAACCGGGTTTCGTCGAGGCGCCTGACCCCTTCCGGCTGCGCGTTCGGGCAGCCGCCGAACTCGGCGATCCGGCCGAGGCGGGCCTGACGGAGGGTGCGGCGGTGGGGCTGCTCGGGATCGATCTGGCGACGCGGCGGAGGAACCGCCTGAACGGGATCGTGGAGCGCCGGGAGGGGGACGGTTTCGAGGTCCGGGTGCAGCAGAGCTTCGGCAATTGCCCGCAATACATCCACGTCCGGCAGGGTGCGAAGCGTTGGCGCAATCCCGTTGCGGCGGCCCCGGAGACCGGCCATGGCCTCGACGAAAGCGCCCGTGCGCTCATCGCCGGGGCAGATACGCTCTTCGTCGCCACCTATGCGGAGGGGAAGGACGGGGACCGGCAGGTCGACGTCTCGCATCGCGGCGGCCCCAAAGGCTTCGTGCGCGTCGGCGAGGACGACGTGCTCACGGTCCCGGATTATTCCGGCAACCGCTTCTTCAACACATTGGGAAACATCCGCGCCAATCCCCGCGCCGGGCTCGCAATCATCGATTTCACCACCGGCGACCTGCTGCAGATGACGGGGCGGGCGGAGGTGCTCCTCGATTCCCCCGAGATCGCGCGCTTTCCGGGCGCCGAGCGGCTCTGGCGCTTCGCACCCCGGACCTTCGTCCGGCGCGCGGGGGCCGTGCCGCTCTGGTGACGGAGCGACCGGCTCCCGTGACGCGCCGGCCTCAGCGACGGCGGCCCTGGCTCTGGCTCGCGCGGAGCACCTTGCGGGCCCGTGCCTCGTGGATCGCGGCCACCTTCATCAGGAGGTGGCGTTCGATATCCGAAGGCGCGCTCGCGGCACAGTCCCGCAGGGCGATCGCCGCTCGCACATGCATCAGCGCCCGACCCAGCATCCGATCCCCGCTCCCCGCCCGATCCCATCCCGGTCTAGCGGCACGGTGCTTAAGGCATCATCAAACGGAATGCGCAAAGGCCGGTGCTGTGCCGGGGATGCCCTGCGGGCGCCGCCGAACCGCTCCGAGAGTTGACGCAGGCCGTCGGGACTGCCAACCCGGCCGCATTGCGGGCGCGGCCGATCCCTCGGTCCGCAGGAGTACCGAATCTTCATGTCCGATCTGCTTGAGACGATCCGCAGAACCCTCGTGCCGATCCACAAGGAGGGCTACCCCTTCATCCTGATCGGCATCGTGCTGACCGTGCTGTTCGGCTATTTCGCCCAGTTCGCCGGCTGGATCTTCCTGATCCTCACCCTCTGGGTCTGCTACTTCTTCCGCGATCCCGAGCGGGTCACCCCGGTGGCCGACGGCCTGGTGGTCTCACCGGCCGACGGCCGGGTGAACCTGATCTCCACCGTGCTGCCGCCGCCCGAGCTCGACCTGCCGCAGGAGCCGATGACGCGGATCTCGGTCTTCATGAACGTGTTCGATTGCCACGTGAACCGCGTCCCCGTCACCGGCAAGATCGGCCAGATCGTCTACACGCCCGGCCTGTTCCTCAATGCGGAACTCGACAAGGCCAGCGACGACAACGAGCGCAACGGCCTCGTCATCGAGACCACCCATCGCGGCAGCCCACTGCGCGTCGGCGTCGTGCAGATCGCCGGATTGGTGGCCCGCCGCATCGTCGGCTGGGTGCAGGCGAACGATACCTTGAATGTCGGCGAGCGCTTCGGCCTGATCCGCTTCGGCTCGCGTGTCGACGTCTACCTGCCGGTGGGCACGCGCGTGCTGGTCGGCCTCGGCCAGAAGGCGGTGGCGGGCGAGACCGTGCTCGCCGATCTCGGCGGCGGCCCCGAGCGCAGCTTCCGCCGCATCTGATCCCGCCCGGCCCCGCCCGGGCGGGGTCGCGATCCTTCGCGGACGGTGCCCCATAGGCCCGTTCGCCCGTCTTTCTGAAAAGGCGCGTCATGGACGATCTCTTTCCGCCCTTCGAGCCGGATGCCAACGAGCCGAAGCCGCGCCGCTTCAAGGCGGTGCCGTTCCGGATGATCGCGCCCAACATGATCACCCTGATGGCGGTCTGCCTCGGGCTGACCGCCATCCGTCTCGCGTTCGAGGGCAAGTTCGAGCCCGCCGTCATCGCCATCGTCGCGGCCGCCTTCCTCGACGGGATCGACGGGCGTGTCGCCCGCATGCTCAAGGGCACGTCGCGTTTCGGGGCCGAGCTCGATTCCCTCGCCGATTTCGTCAATTTCGGCTGCGCCCCGGCGCTCATCCTCTACGGCTTCGCGCTGAAGGAGCTGCGCTCGCTCGGCTGGATCGTCGCCCTGATCTTCGCCATCGCCATGGCCCTGCGCCTCGCCCGCTTCAACGCGATGCTCGACGATCCCAACCGGCCCGCCTGGAAGAAGGACTTCTTCGTCGGCATGCCGGCGCCGGCCGGAGCGCTGACCGCGATGCTGCCGCTCTATCTCCACTTCCTCGGCCTGCCGTTCGAGCGCTGGGCCGCGCCGGTGGTGCTCGGCTACACGCTCTGCATCGCCCTCCTCGTGGTCTCCACCGTGCCCACCTTCTCCGGCAAGACCATGGGCAAACGCGTGCCGCGCGAATGGGTGCTGCCGATCTTCCTCGTGGTGGTCGCAGCCTTCGGCCTGTTCATCAGCTATCCGTTCGAGGCCATGGTGGTGATGGCGGGCGGCTACCTCGTCACCCTGCCGATCGGGGCCGCGCAGTACCGGCGCCGGGCGAAGATCGAGGAGCGTCTCGACGCAACCGGCCGTGGACAGATCGAACCGGCGCCTGTCGAAAGCTGATCGGCTCGCCTAACGTCTCTGCCGGAAGCCCGTTGGGCTCACGCTTTGGAGGCGACGGTGCTGGAAGAATTCAAGAAATTCGCGCTGCGCGGCAATGTCGTCGACCTGGCGGTGGGCGTGATCATCGGCGCCGCCTTCGGCTCCATCGTCACGTCGGCGGTCCAGGACGTGTTCATGCCGATCATCGGGGCGATCACGGGCGGCCTCGATTTCTCGAACTATTACATCGCGCTCTCGTCGAGCGTGCAGAAGGGCGCGGCCTATGCCGATGCCAAGAAGCAGGGCGCGGTGATCGGCTACGGCCAGTTCATCACCGTGGCGCTCAATTTCATGATCGTCGCCTTCGTGCTGTTCCTCGTCATCCGGGCCATGAACAAGCTTCAAACCCAGGAAGAGGCAAAGCCCCTTCCCGAAACCCCAGCGGACGTGAAGCTGTTGGGCGAGATCCGCGATATCCTCGCGGCCAAACCCAAGGTCTAGGGTCCCGAGGTCCGAGTCAGATCGACGTCGCGGGCGGTGCGTTCAGGTCGTCGAGGAGGCCATCCAGAGCCTGCTCGACCGCGCCGGTGCCTTCCTCATGCGTCTTCAGCCGAGTCTCGAGGCGACGCAATTGCGGCGCGAATTCCTCCGGCACGGCAGGTTCACCGAGGAATTTCGGCGCATCGTCCTGCGTGGTGAAGACGGAGCGCAGCTGTTGGCCGAGATGGTCCCGCACCGGCTCGGGCAGAGACGGATCGACATCCGCGGCGCCGGACTGTCCGGAGGCCGATTGATCAATGCGGAGAATCGGATCGTTTGCCATATCGGGTGTTTCTCTCAGTCAAGAGCAATAACCGGCCGGGGCGGCGAGTGTTGCGCGTACCGACTCACAAATGTTGATGGTACCCGATCCTGCGCCGGTATTTCAGGTGTTTCTCCTGCGAACCCTGACGATTCTCCGATCCACGAAAAAGCCCCCGGTGCCGTGGCACCGGGGGCTCCTGCCGAATGGTCAGCGTCGATCGATGTCGACGATCAGTCGATGACCTCGACGATGCGGCGGCTGCGGTCCACCAGCACCGGACGGTCGTTGACGATGGTGTAGCGCGCGCCGCGGGCGTTGTACTCGGACGGCACGTCGTAATAGGTCACGCCGGTGCCGGGCAGGGTCGCGCCGACGCGGACATCGCCGTCATAGGCGTAGGAGCTGTGACGCTCGCGGGTGACGTACTGGCGGAAACGGGGGCGGTCGTCGACACCCAGGATGCCACCGACGGTTCCGGTCGCGGCGCCGACGGCACCGCCGACGATGGCGCCCAGCGGGCCGGCCGCGTCAGCACCGTCCTGCGCGCCACGCTCCGCGCCGCGCACGAGGCCCTGGGCCTGGGCCGCGAGGGGGAGGGAAAGGGCGATCGCCGAAGCGGCGAGAAGGGTCTTGATGTTCATGATCGAGATCTCCGTATCCGATGACCCGCGAACGGTGACGCTCAGCGGGGTTCGGGGCAGTAACGCCCGATCTCCGGAAAGGGATGCCTCGAAAATCGATTTTGCCGGATTGTCCCAACCATGTCCCCGAACGGGGGACGACGTTCCTCATGCCCCCGGTGTCGCGATACGATGTCGCTTGGCGAGCGCGAAGGAGCGCCGATCCCGACGGCTCGGCGGCCGGAATCAGGCGTCCTTCGGCATGGCCGATTGGATCAGCCGGTCCGAGCTCAGGTCTTCCTCGTCGTAGCCGAGCAATTCGGCGAGGCGCCCGCGGGCGCGGCTGACGCGGCTCTTCACCGTGCCGACCTTGCAGCCCATGATCGTGGCCGCCTCCTCGTAGGACACGCCCTCGGCGCCCACGAGGACGAGGGCCTCGCGCTGGTCGGGCGGCAGTTTGGCGAGAGCCGTCTGCAGGTCCTCCACATCGAGGCGGTCGCCCTGGTGCGGTGCCGTGGCGAGACGCGCGGCGTAGGACCCGTCCTGGTCCTCCACCTCGCGCACGCGCTTGCGGTGGTCGGAGTAGAAGATGTTGCGCAGGATGGTGAAGAGCCAGGCGTTGAGGTTCGTGCCCGGCTGGAACCGAGCGCGATGCTGCCAGCCCTTGAGCAGGGTGTCCTGCACGAGATCGTCCGAGCGGGCCGGATTGCTGGTGAGCGAGAGCGCGAAAGCCCGCAGCGACGGCACCGCCGCGAGCAGACCGTTGCGGAACTCGGGCTCCACCTGCTCGCCGCGCGCTTTCAGGGCGGCTTCCAGCTTCTCGATGAGCTCGGCGAAACGCGTGGACGGCTCGTCCGTGCCGAGGCGGTCGTAGACCGTGCGGAGCTGGTCTCCGAGATGGGAGCGAATGGTCGCCGTCAGGCTCGGCCGCCCGTCGCCGTTCGTATCGCTCAAGCGGTCGGGGCTGGTGTCAAGGACGTCGCGTGTCATGGCTCGTCGTATTCTGATCGTTTGGCAGGAAATCGTCCGGTTCGGGCCGGCCGTATCGGATCGGTCCGCCTGACGTCGATGGCGAGCCCGTAGCATGTCACGGGGTTGTAGCGCATCCCACCCGGTCACGCATCCCGCCAAGCTGCGCATATGGCGAAGTACGCCCTTCGCGTCCACATGCGGCGGATGGCGCCGGAGGCAGCGACATCTTGGTCATGTCCCAAAGCGCAGCGGCCTCTGCTGGCGTGATCGGTGGTCTATATGATCCGGTCATGGCCATCGGGAGGGCGTGGCCATCGGGAGGAATCGTCCATGGATCGTCGCGCCTTCACCGCGAGCCTGACCGCGGCCGTTCTGTCCGGTCCGGGCGAGGCCGCTCGCGCGGCGGCGCCCGAGCGGCCGCCCGTGCGGATCGCCATGCTGATGTTCCCCGGCATGACGGCGCTCGACCTCGTGGGCCCGCAGGCGATCCTGGCCGGGTTGGCGGGCGATCGGCTCCATCTCGTCTCCCGCCGAGCCGGACCCGTTCCGAGCGATACGGGCCTGACCCTCATTGCCGACACCTCCTTCGAGACCTGCCCCCTCGATATCGACGTGCTCTTCGTGCCGGGCGGCGACGCGACCCCCGCCCAGATGCGCGACGAGGCGACCCTGGCCTTCCTGCGCGACCGGGCTCCACGCGCATCCTGGGTCACCGGCGTCTGCACCGGCTCGCTCATCCTCGGCGCGGCGGGGCTGCTCGACGGCTACCGCGCCACCTCGCATTGGTGCGTGCGCGAGACCGTGCTGCCCCGCCTCGGCGCCATTCCGGTGAACCGGCGCGTGGTGGTGGACCGCAACCGGATCACGGCCGCGGGCATTTCCGCAGGTCTCGACTTCGCCCTCGTCCTGGCGGCCCGCTTGCGTGGCGACGACTATGCCAGGACGAGCCAGCTCGTGGCCGAATATGCGCCGGAACCGCCCTTCTCCGCCGGTACGCCCGAGACGGCCGGGCGGGACATCTCCGCCCGCGCCGGAGCGATCCTCAATGATCTGGCGGCTGGCTGTCTCGCGGCAGCCACGCGGTAGACGCTGCGGCTGAGGGTCGGGGAGCCGTAGCTTGCCGCCTCGGGCGGCCTCCGCGACCCGCGAGACGGCGCGTCATTTTGCCGGAACCTCGTTGAATGGCCAAGGTTTAGCCCTTGGCGGGAAAGCTGCATGGTCGCCATGCGCTGGACGCCGGACCTCCGCGCTCCAACCATGAAGGGCATCGATCAATGGCATCAGGCCTCGCAGGCGATCTCACCCGGACGAAATCCCTCGAGCGACTGAATGCCGACGCCGAAGGGGGTGAGCACAAGCTCGAACGTACCCTCGGCCCCTGGAGCCTCGTCGCCCTCGGCATCGGCGCGGTGATCGGAGCCGGCCTGTTCTCCCTCACCGGCATCGCGGCGGCCGAGCATGCCGGCCCCGCCGTGGTGATCTCCTTCGCCATCGCGTCGATCGCCTGCGCCTTCGCCGGCATGTGCTACAGCGAGCTCGCCGGCATGATCCCCGTGGCGGGTTCGGCCTACACCTACGCCTACGCCACCATGGGCGAGTTCGTGGCCTGGATCATCGGCTGGGATCTCGTGCTCGAATACGCTGTCGGCGCGGCGACCGTTTCGGTGAGCTGGTCGAGCTACGTCACCCGGTTCCTGCGGGACACGCTCGGCATCAACCTGCCGCCCAGCCTCGTCAATTCCCCCTTCGAGACCTACACGGTCGACGGGGTGACGGCGCATGGCATCGTCAATCTGCCCGCCATCCTCATCATCGTCGCCGTCTCGGCCCTGCTGATGATCGGCATCCGCGAATCCGCCCGCGTCAACGCCGTCGTCGTGGCGATCAAGCTCGCGGTGGTGGCGGTCGTGGTCGGCGTCGGCCTGTTCTACATCAAGGCGCAGAACTACGTGCCGTTCATCCCCGAGAACACCGGCACGTTCGGCGAGTACGGCTGGAGCGGCATCATGCGCGGCGCCGGCGTCGTGTTCTTCGCCTATATCGGGTTCGACGCGGTCTCGACGGCGGCGCAGGAGGCCAAGAACCCCCAGCGCAACATGATGATCGGCATCCTCGGCTCGCTGGCCATCTGCACGGTGATCTACATCGCCTTCGCCGGCGTGCTCACCGGCCTCGTGCATTACGACGCCATGAAGGGCGATGCCGCCCCGGTGAACACGGCCATCGCCCAGACCCCGTTCCCCTGGCTGAAGAGCCTCGTGACCCTCGGCGTCATCGCCGGCTTCTCCACCGTGATCCTGGTCCTTCTGCTGGGCCAGAGCCGCGTGTTCTATTCCATGAGCCAGGACCGGCTGCTGCCGGGCTTCTTCTCGAAGATCCACCCGACCTGGAAGACGCCCTACCGCTCGAACCTGTTCTTCATGGTGTTCACCAGCGCGCTCGGCGGGTTCCTGCCGATCAGCCAGCTCGGCCACATGACCAGCATCGGCACCCTGCTGGCCTTCATCCTGGTCTGTGCGGGGGTCATCATCCTGCGCCGGACCCAGCCCGATGCGCGACGGGACTACCGGACGCCGCTGGTGCCGCTGGTGCCGATCCTCGGCATCGTCAGCTGCCTCGCCATGATGGTGTCCCTCGACGGCCAGACCTGGCTGCGACTGCTTGCCTGGCTCGTGGTAGGACTTGTGATCTACTTCGCCTGGAGCCGGCGCAACAGCCGCCTCGGCCGCGACGAGGCCGTCAGGCCGTCTTGATCAGGGACAGGTGCCGGCCGTCGCGGACCGGCTCCGTCACCTCGCCGACGGCGACCATCTGACGTTCGCGCGCGATGAACGCGGTCGGCATCACGGCCTGCATCTCGGCCTCCACGCTGCGCAACTGCGCATCGCCATGCGACGGGTGGAGATGAATGATCGCCAAAGCCTTCGCCCCCGCCGCCCGCGCCAACTCGACGCCCTTTTCCCAGGTGGAGTGCCCCCAGCCACAGCAGCGGGGATACTCGGTCTCCGTGAACATGCCGTCGTAGACGAGCAGGTCGGCCCCCTCCACGAAGCGACGAAGGGCCTCGTCGGGCCAGGGGTCGGAATGCTCGATGTCGCTGATGATGCAAAGGCGCTTGCCCGCATGGTCGAAGCGATAGCCCACGGACCCCTGTGGATGATTGAGCAGGATGGTGTCGACCCGCGCGCCGTCGGCAAACCTCAGCGACTCGCCCGCCTTGAAGCCGTGATGGGAGAAGGTGCACGGGATGACATCGAGCGTCACCGGAAACAGCGGCGGCGAGAACAGCCGGTCCAGGGCCGCCTTGGCGCTGTCCCCGTCGAGGTTCCCGCAATAGGTGTTGATCGTTCGCTCTGGGTTGAAGATCACCGGCTTGAAGAACGGCAGCCCAGCGGTGTGGTCGAGATGGAGATGGCTGAACAGGAGATCGATCTCCTTGGGTAGCGCCTCGCGATGATGGAGACCGCAAGCGTTAAGGCCGGACCCGGCATCGACCACGAACAGGCGCGTGCCGCAGCGGACCTCCATGCAAGGCGTATTGCCCCCGAACTCGGCATAATCCGGCCCGCTGACAGGCGTGGAACCTCGAACGCCCCAGAAGCGTAGGGAGAGGCCGTCCTCAGCCGAGGTCGTGTGCGTCATGGTCATCGTTCGACTACCGATTGCCCGATCCATCTGAGATCCGGTGCCTTTCGGCGCACCGATGCGATCCGTTCCTCGCGAGAGCGGCCACGATCAGGTTGCCAGGATCGAAGTGGGGTTGACCATGAGGTAGTCAGCCCGTTTCGACATCGATGTGCGGCCACGCACACAGCTTAGAAGACCGGATTCTGCGAAAAGCCGGCTCCCGCCTGACTATTTCCGCGTCGGGCAAGAGCGCCTTGGGCTCATATTGACGAGCGATAGATAAGGCGACCCGCCCGTTGGGATTGCGCATCGAAACGCCCTCGAGACGGCGTGCGGGAAGAGAGCTCCGCGGCCCTGAGGCGGGTGGTGCTAGGGCCGGAAACCGGCCTCGCCGTTCAGGCCTTCAATCAGCCGGGGAAGGGGAACGGTGCCCGGAGAGCCTTCGTGTCGATCGGCGACGGCAGCAGGACGCACTCGCGCGCTTCGAGCCACTTCAGGTCGATAAATCTCGGCGGGACGCCGAAAGTTGGATCATCGAGACCGACCGAGAGCTTGTAATCTCGTATCTTGAACGAATCCCGAGCGCTTTCCCGGTCGCTCGTCACGCGGAGCGACTGACAGGGAATAACGTAGGCATGGGAAACATATGACACCGTGGAGCGAGGTGGAGACGATCTCCTCGCAGCTCATGATGTCTCCGATCACGCCCTCGATCTCGTCCAACGCAACCGATCGCAGCGAGATGAGCTTGATGTGATCCGCACCCAGCTTCTCGATGGCGGCCCGGAACATCGCGTCCTTCAATACGTGTAAAATGATGCTGATCTTATGGGTCTTGGGCACATCCACCTCCGGTAGCAGAACGGCGGCATCACCGTAGATTTCGGGGCATTCTCCGCCGCTGGCGATGACTGCCGAACGCGTTGGCGGCCTGCCTCGATCGCCATTTCGTAAAAGGTGCTCAAGGGTGGGGAACGCAGATACGAAGGCACGCCATTTTTGTTTCAACCCCGCAAAATGAGGCACTAAGGCCAGGCAACGTAGAATAGATCTAAATCTAAATTGTAGCTCGAACGGTTTGCGTGAGTTTTATACTCTTTCCAATATTCGCCAATACGCTTGCTTGATCGATCAGCTTGCTTCTTTATGCCCGCTGTCGGGGCACTGCAGAATTTGGAGGTCGGACGAGATGGAACGGGTGCTGGAACTGATCCGCGGTTATGCACGGCTGGCATGGTGGGATGGTTGCACCGTCGACATGCGTCTGCACCGCATCGCAGACTTCGTCGATTTCCTGACTGCCGCAAAGGAGCCGGGCCTGATGCACAAACCGATCCCGATCGTAAAAGGAGAGATCGCGTGAGTGTTATCCGTTCTTCCCGGCCCTGTATCGATCCGCCCAAGGAGGGAAGCGAACTGGACGAGGCACTGCGACGCGCGTTCTGGACCAGTCTGCACCGACAACCTCTTCCGGCGCTCCAGGCGCTGGCGGTAGCGGCGCGCACCATCGGGACGCTGTATCGACAGGTCGCCGAGGCCCATGAAGGCCCAGGCGGCTGCAATTGCGGGTGGGAGCCCGATCCTGATAGCGATCTCATCGTGCTCGAGGCCAATCTGGCGGCGGCCCTGCTCAAGCCGCCGGAAGCCGACCTCGCCCATATGACAATGCTCGGAAGAGCGTGACGGCTGGGCGTGCCAGCCTCAGTTGAACGATGGATCGCGATGATTCGGGGCTCGGCCTGCACTTGCGTCTCCTTTCCGCGAAGTACACGTGAGGGATTGGTTAACCCACTCCCGCTCATGATCCACTCGTCCCTACAGGGTGGAGGTGGGAATGGATGTGATCTACCGCGGGCTCGAAACGTCTCTTCTCGGCTTGACCCTCGTCCTCGGCATCGCAGCCCTGGCCCTTCCCTCCCTGACGCCCCGGATCCTCGGCGCCCCGGAACTTGCCGTGACCCTGCCGCTCCTCAGTGTCACCGCTGCGCATTGAAGCCACCCCACGGGATTTCGTGGCGCGCCGTCGGCGGCGGCGGAGAGGCTTCTCGACGCGCAATCACGATCGTGACGGTGTGATGTCACACAAGCAGTGTGGCAAACCCAACTATTCGCGTGTGGCGCTTCATTGCGCTGCAACCGTTTCGCCCTCCCGCGATTTACAAACCAAGCGCTGCGGTAAGTGCAATGGCTTGGGTCTGGATGGTGCTTCGTAAAACGGAGCGCGGGCAGGGTTGCGATGACGAAACGGTTCAGGCTTTTCAGTGCGATGGGCATTGCGCTCGTCGTCGGCGTGTCCTCTTTTTCCGCTGAGGCAATGCCTGGCACTGAGGGATCCTCGACCGGTACTCCTCACCGGGATGCGGAGCTTGGCAAGGTAGCCCTGACGGTCGAGGCCGAGGACGATACTCTCGCTTGCACCAAATCGCGCAAGCGCTTGTTCGTCGATGGCGAGGGCTGGATCGTCCGCCGTGTCACCACTTGCCGCTGAGGCAATGCCTCCGCTTTCGGATGACGGCATGTGGGCGTCGACTTCGATGCCTTGCAGCTACTTAGGGACTGCCGCACCTTACCCCTCGCCCCTACTATCAGACTTCACCTTGGCACGATCATTCTCGTCGTGCCGGTCTATCGAGGTCCGTCTCGATACGACGAGGTTCGTATGTCGGCCACGCTGAGATGGATGATGCCGGGATGCACCCTGGCGCTTGCCCTCGTGGTGGCGCCAGTAGCTCATGCACAGGACGTCACAGCTTCGGGCTACGGCCATCCCGATACGTTCCGACCGCGGTTCGATGAGAGCTACGCCGGGCCTTATGTCGTTGCAGCCTCTCGTACTGGGTTGTTGCCGCCAATACCCCGCCCAACCGAGCTTGTCCCGAGCGCTTGGGGATATGGAACATACGATGTTCCCACCGCCACCGGCATCCGCCCCGCACCCGTCGGAACGCCCACCCTATACGTGATCGAAACGCCCACCGAGGCGAGACGCAAGGCCCGAAGCCAAGGTCCGAGGATACTGTCTCGGGGAAGACGGAATCCGGTTTCGACATCCATAAATCTGCCGATGCAGGACGGAGCGAGGATTGTGACGGTGGCTATCGGGCGACACGCCTCGCGCTGAGAGCGCGGTGTCAGTATTGCGCGCGCATGATCGATTCGGAGACGAGCTTGATGGGTTTTCCGCGCCCCATCATGATCGCCGCTCGTGATTGCTCCGGATCGGATTCGAACCGTGTCCGCAGCCATGAAACGAGGAACTTCAGGTATTCCGAGCCGATGAGCCTTGCCGTTCCAGGGTGCCGCCACCAGCGATCGGCGTCGAAGCCTTCCGCGATCACGGGGTGGGGCAGAACCCGGTCCTTGCCCATCAACGCGTGGTCGAGCTCCACCAAGGTCCGGGGCATGTGGTAGTTCGAGGTGACCACCGCGACGGTATTGAACCGGTGCTGGCGCATCCAGCGACGGGTTTCGATGGCGTTGCCGATCGTGTTGCGCGCCCGGTAATCGAGATCGACGCAGCACTCGATCCAGTGGCGCTGGGTCGGATTCAGGCGGGCGATCTCGTCGCGGCTCGTTCGCTCGTTGACGCCGGTGATCAGCAGGCGCCGGCCATAACCGCCGGCGAGAAGATCGATTGCGTCGCCGATACGCTGTGCGCCGCCCGTTAGGACCACGATCCCGTCCGCCCGGCCGTCGAGCGTGCGCTCGTCACGGGCGATGGATTCGGCGAAGATCAGGAACCCGGCAACCAGCGCCAGGGTGGCGATGGCACCGAGGCCGAGGGTGACATAGCCGATACGCTGCAGTGTTGGAGACATCACCCTTGCGATCCGTGCGGGAGGCGTCGACAATTCCGCCCGACCGCGTGGCCAGACCCAACCGAACGCCTCCGGCGGGCGAGTGGTGCCGAGTCCTGACATCCGCGTGGCCATTCTCCGAAGGTAGTGCCGAATGCGGCATCCGCGAGGCGATACTTCCGCCCCTAAGGGTTTACGAATAGTTAACGCGATTCCGAGAACTCGGAACCCCGTGCGATGTCATGCAGCAAGGTGGCGAAGAGCCCTGTCCCGCAGTCGAGAACCCAGCTTCAGCGCAGGAATCGTCTGACCGTGAGCCGCGAAACGATACCGGTCACCACGGAGGCGATCACGCCGATGAGCAGGACGGCGGCGTAGCCACGCCAACCGATATGGAAGGCGCCGAACAGCGCCTCGATCTCGTCTCCGGCCGGCCCCGATCGCCAGAGCCGGGCGAGCAGTCCCGCTAGCGCGAAGACCGCAAGTGCCAGGCACGAGCCGATGACGCCTCCGCGTAGGCCGAGGCCGAAGAAGCGGCGCTGGAAGGCGCGGGCAATGAAATCGTCGTTCGCGCCGACGAAGTGCAGCACCTCCACCACTTCCCGGTTGCCGGCCATGGCGCCGCGCGTGGCGAACACGACCGCGAGCCCGGTGGCGATCAGGACGAGGGCGACGATGCCGACGCCGACACCGACGAAGGTGTTGGCCATGGTCGAGAGCCGCTGAAGCCATAGGGCATGGTCGTCGAGGCTCGCCACCCCCGGCAGTGCTTCGCCGAGCGCGCCCCGGAGTCCTTTCAGATCCGGCGCGGGGGAATCCGCGAGTTTCAGGGTCACGAGCCGCGGAACCGGCAGGTCGGAAAGATCGAGGCCGCTGCCGAGCCAGGGCTCGAGTAGGCGTTCGGCTTCCGCCTTCGAAAAGATCCGCGTCGTGGCGATTCCGGGCGTCGCCTTTGCCAGCGCATCGGCCTTGGCCACATCGGCATCGATATCGCGACCGGCGCTCGGCCTCACCTGAATCGTCACCTCCTGCGCAACGCTGCCCTGCCACTGATCGGCGCTGGAGGCGACGATCTCGGCCGCCCCGGCGCAAAGAGCCGCCAGGAAAGTCAGGATCGCGATGACGGCCGCGAGCGCCCGGCTCGCGGCCGAGTCGGTGGGGACGAGGGGAGCGTTGCGTCGCAGGGTCGCCGGAAGGGCTTCCTGGTCGGTAGCGATGGGCATCGAGGGATGCGGCGGTGGGCTTGCCTGACGACCCATCAGTGTTCGATCTGCAGCCGGCCCTGACCCAGGACGAGCCGGGGGGCGTCGACGAGGTCCATCAGGGCGAAGTCGTGGGTGGCGATCAGGACGGAGGTTCCGAGCCGATTGAGTTCGATGAATAGCCGCAGCAGCCGCCGGCCGAGACCGGGATCGACGTTGCCGGTTGGTTCATCGGCGAGGAGAAGGTCCGGCCGCGCGATGAGCGCCCGGGCGATCGCCGCGCGCTGCTTTTCGCCGCCCGACAGAAGCGGCGGGAGGACGTGCATGCGCTCGCCGAGACCGACCCAACGCAGGAGTTCGACCACCTCGGCACGGTAGCTCGTCTCCGACCTGCCCTGGACGCGCAGCGGCAGGGCGACGTTCTCGTAAGTGGTGAGGTGGTCGAGCAGCCGGAAATCCTGGAATACGATGCCCATCCGCCGGCGCAAACCGGTGAGCGCCTCGTTGGAGATGTCGCTGACTTCCTCTCCGAACACCGAGACCAGCCCCCGCGTCGGCCGGACCGAGAGAAGGATCAGGCGCAGCAGGGTGGTCTTTCCCGCGCCGGAGGGACCGGTGAGAAACTGGAACGAACGCGGGGCGATCTGGAAGCTCACGTCGCTCAGCACTTCCGGCCCGAGGCCGTAGCGCATGCCGACATTTTCGAACTGGACCACGGGCTCCTCGACGCCCGACAGGAGGCTGTCAGCGGTCACGCGAGATGCCCGGATCCGTTGATGCCTGATTCTGCTGACAAGCCTGCGCTCCCATTCTGCCGCTTCACGGAGGATTAACCGCTCTTGGCGATGATGGTGTGAGTCTTTTTCACCGAACCGGCAACCGCCGATCGAGAATTCGAGGCGTCGATTCGCCATGCTGATCGTATGCCCGGCCTGCGCAAGCGAATACGACATCGCCACCGACAGGGTCGGCGTCGAAGGCCGCTCGGTGCGCTGCGCCGCCTGTCGCGAGACTTGGTTCATCTCACCCGATGAGGTCGCTGCTGCTCTCGCCGAGGAGATGGCCGAGATTCAGGCGGCGATGGGCTCGGTGGAGGGGCGCGGGGAAGCGCAGGCCGATCTCGATGCATGGGAAGCGGCACTGGCCGAGGAGGCCCAGGCCGCAGCGGTGGATCCGATGCCGGAGGAGAAGCCGGTCCGCAAGCCCCGCGGGCGCACGCCCCCTCCGAAACGATGGGGCGCTATGTCGCCGGTCGCCGCCTTCGGGCTCGCTTTGCTGGCGGGCATACCCTTGGCGCTACTTGCCCGCAGCACCGTGGTGCGGGCCATGCCCCAGAGCGCTGCACTTTATGCCGGGATCGGCATGCCCGTGAACCTGCGCGGCATCGAGATCCGCGATCTTTCGGCCTTCCAGACCCAGGGCGAGGGCGCCGCGTCCCAACTCGTCGTCGAGGGCGACGTGGTCGGCGTGGCGGGCAACCCCGTCCCGGTGCCGCCGATCGAAGTCGAGGTGCGCGATGCGCAGGACCAGACCATCTACCGCTGGACCGTGGCGCCGCCGCGCTCCAGCCTCGAGGATCGCGAGACGGCCCGGTTCAGGGCAAGCTTGTCGGCGCCGCCGGCGCAGGGGCGCACGATCAAGGTCGGGTTCGCACCGGAGCGCGGTGTGCCGGAGACGGATCTCGGTCATTGACACCGGACGTTGCCTCTCGCGCAGGGCAAAAAACGGTGCCACCCGCGCCCGCTCGTGGTAGAGAGATCGTATGACCAGCCCGACCCGACGCGTGCGCGTCCTCTTCGACGAAACCGCCATCGCGAACCGCAACGAGGAGCTGGCCGCGGCCATCGTCGCGGCCAAGCCCGAGAACCTCCTCGTCGTGGCGGTTCTCAAGGGAAGCTTCATGTTCGCAGCCGACCTGCTGAGGGCGCTGCACCGGTCCGGCCTGTCACCGCAGGTGGAGTTCGTCCACCTGTCGAGCTATCGCAGCGGCACGGTTTCCTCGGGACAGGTAGAGATCCTGCGCGACGTCGAGAGTGAGGTTCGCGGCCGCGACGTCCTCCTGGTGGACGATATCCTGGAATCCGGACGCACCGTCGTCTTCGCCAAGGACCTGCTCATGGCGCGTGGCGCCAAGCGGGTCCTGACTGCCGTCCTGCTCGAGAAGCCGGGCAAGCGGGCGGTGACCATCGATGCCGATTTCGTCGGATTCACCTGCCCCGATGTGTTCGTGGTCGGCTACGGGATGGATGTCGCCCACGAATATCGTCAGCTCCCCTTCGTCGGCCTGGTCGACCACGTGAGCAGCGAGCCGGACCTGTTCGGCGGCACCTGAGCCCGTCCTGCAGGCACGCGAAGCTGACGATCAGGCACAGCCGTGGCTTTAGGGCGACAATTGCGCGCGGTCGGGTTACGCAGGACATTTGCATATCATTTGATGCAAAGCGGCCCTTGACATCGAAGCTGAGTAAAAGCGCAGTCTGGACGATCCAGCAGAGACAAAGAGTTGATGGCACGAATCCTCCTCGTTGACGATGAAGAGCCCGTGCGTGGCTTCCTGAAACGGGGCCTGGAAATCGACGGGCATTCCGTCGTGACGGCGTCGGATGGGAGCGACGGGCTCGATCGGCTGATGGAGGCTGATGGCGGGTTCGATCTGTTGCTCACCGATATCCGTATGCCGCTGATGGACGGGATCGCCCTCGCTCTCGCGGCCAAGCGCGATTTTCCCGACCTGACCATCCTCCTGATGACGGGGTTCGCAGACCAGCGCGAGCGGGCCCGTGGCCTCGACGCCATCGTCACCGATGTGCTGACGAAGCCCTTCTCCCTGGCCGACCTGCGCTCGACGGTGAAACGCGCGCTCGCCGCCTGAACGGGCCGCACGTCCGCGAAATTTCGATGAAGCTTGGCCGCCGGTCATTGCGTTGCCGAAGGGAGTGATTCCTCCTTTTCTCGCGACGAGTGCCCCATGACGTCATCGACGACGACCCGCGCCGCCCTGGCCGCGCTGCTTCTCTCCGGCACGATCGCCACCGGGGCCGCTGCGGCTGAAGCCCAGCCGGGTCCCGCCGCCGGCACACTCACCAAGGTCGCCAGCTTCGAGCATCAGGTCACCGGCGTCACCGTCTCCAAGGATGGTCGCGTGTTCGTCAACTTCCCACGCTGGACCGAAGACAGCGCCGTCTCCGTCGCCGAGGTAAAAGACGGCCGGATCACACCTTTTCCCGACGCCGAGTGGAACGCCTGGCGCAATGCGCGCAAGGACGATGTCTCGGCTGGGGACCATTGGATCTGCGTCCAGAGTGTGGTGGCGAGCCCTGACGGTAATCTCTGGGTGCTCGATCCGGCCGCGCCCGGCATGGCGGCGGTGGTGAAGAACGGGCCGAAGCTCGTGGAGATCGACCTCAAGACCAACAGGCCCGCCCGCACCATCGCCTTCGACGAGGCCGTGGCCCCTCAGGGTTCCTACCTCAACGACGTGCGCTTTTCGCCGGATGGAAAGACCGCCTACATCACCGATTCGGGCGCGAGTGGTGCCCTCGTCGTGGTCGATCTCGCCAGCGGCAAGGCCCGCCGCCTCCTCGACGGAGATCCGACGACCCAGCCCGACAAGACGGTGACCGTGACCTACGAGGGCAGGCCCCTTCGGCGGCCCGATGGACGCGGCGTGGAATTCGCCGCCGACGGCATCGCCCTCTCGCCCGATGGCGACACCCTGTACTGGCAGGCGATCAAGGGGCGGACCCTCTACAGCCTGCCGACATCCGCGCTCACCGGCTGGATGACGTCGTCGCTCGTGCCGGAAGCGCTCAGCGACAGGAGCCTGTCGGGCAAGGTGGAGACGGTGGGCGACAACGGCCCTGCGGACGGCCTCATCATCTCGCGCAAGGATGGGCGGATGTACGTCACCTCGCCCCAGGATGACTCGATCAAGGTCCGCGACCTGTCCGCGAAGGGCTCTGCCCTCACGACCCTGATCCAGGACAAGCGCCTGCGCTGGCCCGACACTTTCGCCGAGGGACCGGACGGCACCCTCTACGTGACGACCTCTCGCATCCAGGATTCGGCCTTCTACAAGCCCGACGCACCGGCGGCCCTGCCCACCGACCTGTGGAGCATCAAGCCCCCGGCGAGCGATGCCACCGGATCGACGACGATCCCAGCCGCCCGCTGAGACCGAAGGCCCGGTCGGTCGGCGAGACCGGCCGGGCATTCCCGCCCTCCCCTGCGAGCTTTCCCATGCGCCGACGCGACATCCTCTGCGGCCTCGCCGCATCCGGTCTCTGGAACGGTCACGCCTCGGCGGCTCCGATCCTCCGGTCAGACGATCCCCGGTTCGCCGAACTGGTCGATCCGTCCGCCCGGCCGATGCCCCTCTACCGCGAGGGTCGGTGGTGCGAAGGCTTGTGCTGGGCGCCGCATCTCGGGGGCCTCATCGTCAGCGACGTGCGGTCGAACCGCATGCTGGTAATCGGGGAAAACG
Organism: Methylobacterium sp. Leaf106; assembly: GCF_001422895.1. Taxonomy (NCBI): domain Bacteria; kingdom Pseudomonadati; phylum Pseudomonadota; class Alphaproteobacteria; order Hyphomicrobiales; family Methylobacteriaceae; genus Methylobacterium; species Methylobacterium sp. Leaf106. Next base: position 9,035 of record NZ_LMNB01000023.1, on the reverse strand, counting down.
GCGAGGTGAAGCCGTTTCGCGATCCCTCCAACAACGCCAACGGCAACATCCTCGATGCGAAGGGGCGCCTCGTCACCTGCGAGCACCGGACCCGTCGCGTCGTCCGCCGCGACCCCGACGGGACGATGACCGTGCTGGCGGATTCCTACGACGGCAAGCCCCTGAACTCACCCAACGACGCGGCGCTCGCGCCCGACGGAGCGATCTGGTTCACCGATCCCGTCTTCGGCATCACCGTGCCGGATGAAGGCATTCAGGCGGTGCCGGCCCAATCCGCGAGGCGGGTCTACCGGATCGATCCGGCCGGTGAAGTCCAGGGCATGACAGATGCCGTCGGCCAGCCCAACGGCATCGCCTTCGCGCCGGACGGCCACACGCTCTACGTCACCGAGACCAGTGCCGCCCTCGACAATGCGGAGGGCGCCCGGGCCATCCTCGCCTTCCCGGTGGAGGATCGGCGCCTCGGCAAGCCACGGGTCGTCGCCTCGCTCGATGCCGGCGCTCCGGACGGTCTCGCCATTGATGAGGCCGGGCGGATCTATGCGGCCTGTGCCGACGGCGTGCGCATCTACCTACCCGACGGGACGCTGCTCGGCCGGATCGCCACGGCGACGCCGGCCTCCAACGTCGAGTTCGGTGGGGCGGACGGGCATCGCCTCTTCATCTCGGCCGGCTCCGTGGTGGCCGCGATCGATCTCAAGGTCCGGGGCGCGGCGAAAGCCGGCTGACCAACGTCATTTCTTCAGGATTGCAGCATCAATGACTTTCGCACGACGTGACATGCTGGCGGCCGGCCTCGCCGGATTTGCCTGCCTGAGCAGCCAGGCCTCTGCAGCTGAGGGAGGCTCCCCCCCTACGGCATCCGGCAAGACGGTCGCCAGCGATCCAGGGGTGCCGGGACTTGAACTCGCCATGGCGGCGGATGCGCCCTCGAACCCCACTGGCCTCACTCTGTCGCGGAGCGGCCGCATCTTCGTGATGATGCCGCGCTTTAACGCCAAGGTGCCCTTCACCCTCGGCGAAGTCATGCCGGATGGGAGCGTGACGCCCTATCCCGACGAGACCACCAACCAGCCCGATGCCACACACGCCCAGACCCGCCTGCTGCATGTCCCCAATGGCGTAATGGACCGGGACGACACGCTCTGGGTCCTCGATGCCGGACTGCCGGACGGTGCCGGCCCGCCCATGCCGGGCGGTGCCAAGCTCGTCCAGATCGATCTCGCCGGAAACCGCATCGTCCGCGTGGTTCCGCTGGAGGCCGGCATCACCGCGACCTCCTCGCTCAACGACCTGCGGATCGATATCCGCGACGACCGGGCGGTGGCCTTCATCACCGACCAGGGCCAGGACGGGCACGGCGCGATCCTGGCGGTGGATCTCGCCAGCGGCCGCGTCGTCCGGCGCCTCGCCGAGCATGCCAGCACCGAATCCCAGAAGGGCATCGTCAAGGTCGTCGAGAACCGCCAGATCCTGCAGCGCAAGGCGGAGGGACCGCCGCGCCCGGTGCAGGGTGGCGCCAACGGCATCGCCCTGAGCCCGGACGGCCGCCGCCTCTACTACGCGCCACTCATGGGCCGGCGGCTCTATGCGGTGGAGACCGCCTCGCTCCTCGACCCGGCGGTGTCCGATGCCGAGGTCGCCGCCGCCGTCGAGGATCTCGGCGAGAAGGGCATGACCGGCGGCCTCATCGCGGATTCCAAGGATCGCGTGTATCTCGCCCTGCAGGAGCACAATGCGGTCGGCCGGCGCGAAACGGACGGCACCGTCACCATCCTCGCCACCGATCCCCGGCTGATCTGGGCCGACACGTTCTGGATCACCCCCGACCGCTGGCTCTACATCACCGCCGCGCAGGTCAATCGGAGCCCGGACTACAACAACGGCCGCGACATGCGGCAGCCGCCCTACGCCATCCTCCGAATGCGTATCGACGCCGACCCGGCTTGATACGGCGCCCCCGCCCGGTCGTATGATCAGGCGAGCATGTGAGTGAGGAGGGCACGCAGCTGCGCCGGCTTGATCGGTTTGTGCATCAATTCGGCGCCGATCATCGCCACGTCCGCCTCGATCCCGGGCGAATGGTCGGCGGTGGTCACGATGACCGGCAGGGCCGAACGAGCCACGCCGCGCAGGTAGCTCGCGACATCGAGGCCGCAGGCGCCGTGATCGAGGTGATAATCCAGGATCAGTACGTCCGGCGGGGGCTGCCCGGCGGCGACGCGCTCCGCCACACTCGCAAGGTCGCGATGGACGCTGACCTCCGCGTCCCAGTTCTGCAGCAGACGCCTCAGCGCATCGGCGGTGGCCGGGTCGTTCTCGACGATGAGGACGCGCGCCCCGGTCAACCGCGTGGCGATGGGCGCGGGGCCGGCCATGGTCTCGGTCGGGGAGGCGCCGATGGGGACGGACAGGCTGACCCGGGTGCCGTGGCGGAGCCGCGAATCGAGGACGAGGGCATGGTCGAGGGCCGCGGCCATGCGCTGGACGATGGAGAGTCCGAGGCCAAGTCCCGGCTCGCCCTCGTCACCCGCCCCGCCGCCCCGGTAGAATTCCTCGAAGACGAGATGGCGCTCGCTCTCCGCGATGCCGCAGCCGGTATCGATCACCTCGATGCGGCACAGCCGACCACGCCGGCGCGCGGCGATCAGTACGCCGCCCCGGCCAGTATATCGGATCGCGTTGGAAACGAGGTTCTGCAGGATGCGCCGAAGGAGGACCGGGTCGCTGTCCACCCGGATCTCCGGGCAGCGGACCGCGAGGCGCAGGCCCTTGCGTTCGGCCATCGGCATGAAGCTCGCCGCGATCCCGTCGAGCAGATCGCCGAGAGCCACCGGCCGGATGACCGGGCGGACGATGCCGGCATCGAGCTTGGAGATGTCGAGAAGAGTCTTGATCAGGTCCTCGATGGTCTGCAGCCCCCGTTCGACCTGCGCCGACATCGCCAGGGCTTCCGAGCCGAGTGGCATGTCCGACAGGGCGGAGGCCGAGAGGCGCGCTGCGTTCAGCGGCTGCAGCAGGTCGTGCCCGGCGGCGGCGAGGAAACGGGTCTTCGAGCGGTTGGCGGTCTCGGCCTCCTCCTTGGCCGCGACCAACGCGGCGTTTGAGCGCTCCAGGCTGTGCATCAGGCCGGTGAGTTCCTCGGTGCGGGAGCGGACGCGGCCCTCGAGCATGATCGCAGTCTGGAACAGCGAATAGGCGCCCCCCTGCTGGTCCATGGTGCGCTCCACATGCGCCATGAGCGCCGCGTTGATACGCTCCAGCTTGGCGATACGGCGGCTGGCCTCTTCGTCGCCGACGCTGGGAGAGCCGGCTGTCATGAAGCGGCCAGCCGGCCGATGGCGATTCCGGTAAAGGTCTGGTTGAGGTGCATCGCCCGGTACTGCTCGCCATAGGTCTCGAACCCCACCACGTCATAGCGGCGATAGAGGTCGCAGATGCCCTGGCGGACCTGCCGGCTCTCCGCATCGAGGCGGCGCAGGATGCAATCGAAGCCGATGATGAGATCGATCCCCCCGAGTGCCGCTTCGAGACGGGTCAGTTCGCTCCGGGTGGTCTCCACGATGTCGCGCGGCTGGGCCAGGGTGAGGACGACGCCCTCGTCGATGGCGCAGAAGAAGCTCAGGGAGCCATCGGCGTTCATGCGCCGGATCGAGCGGCAGAAATACTCGCCCCCGACCTTCACCGCGAGGGGATAGGCGGCGAAGCTCATCGGCGTCAGCGCTTCCGGGTCGAGCCCCACCGCCATGGCGTATTCGCGGGCGGCGGGCTCGGCGTTCAACTCGTGGACGATGCGCTGCTCGTCGTCGGAGGCCGTGACCACGAACTTCGTGGTCGTCGGCTCGAAATGATCGCTCTTGAAGATCTGGAACGGATAATCCGTCTCCACCAGGACCACCACCGCCGCCCGGCGATGGATCGAGCCTTGGTGGAGCAGCACCGTCTCGCGGAAATTCAGGTCGTCGCCGGCGGATCCGCCGACAAGGGGGATGCCATCGAGCGCCCATGCGATGGCCGAGACCACCGTCTCCTCCGCATTGGCGAGGCCATCGATGAAGGACAGGGCGAAGCGCCGGTTCGGTGCGGCATCGGGGGATTCCGTCTCCAGGATCCGCCGCAGGGCACGGACGGACAAGGCGGTGCGCGTCACGTCGAGATGGTCGATGGCATCGAGGATCGCGGAGACAACGCGAAAACCCTTTTCGGGGAAAGCGACCACCACGAGGCCGCGATCCAGCCCGCCCGCCGGGCAGATGCCGCCCGACATGGTGCATCCGGTGATGGGTGTGCCGGGGAAAGCGCCTGCCAGGGCGGTGTTCAGGTCATCGACGACGTAATCGGGGGAGAAGAAGGCCAGCAGATGCGAGAGACGGGATGGACCGATGCCGGCGGCGACGTCCGCCACCGCCTCGGCCGCCGTCGCGGCAACCGTCCAGGCGGTCCTGATCCCGCACAGATGCCCGCGCATCCGCGTGCCTTCCTTCACCGTCCCGTCCCCTCGGCGTCATGCGTCGGCTTTGCGCCTCGACGTCATGTCGGAGGAGTATGTCGGTGCGTCAGGCCGGGCGCAATGGCGGCGCTCGCAAGCGCCGCCTTTTGGGCTCAATCCACCGTCTTGAGGTCTTTCACCGACACGTCGCCCTGGCGGGACGAGAAGGTCGGCGCGGAGCCGTTGCTCTGGGAGACGCCGCTGATCTGGTGATCGCCGGTATCGTAGGTCGTGCGCTTGCCGTCCGTGTCGATGACGAGCCGGCGCGGGTCGGGGAAGAAGGCGTAGCGCATCCCGTTCTGGCCACCGCTGGTGGAAGGCTGGCCCAGCTCCTGGGGCCACCAGGCCTCGCCGCCAGACATGGGCTTCATCGGCTCCATGGGCTTCATGGGTTCCATAGGCTTCATCGGTTCCATCGTCGTCCTCGAACGTGGTGAGTCAGACACGGCTACGCCCGAGAGCGGACAAGGTTGCATGGACCGGGCGCCTGCCCCCGGCGGCGGCATGACGGACCCGGCTTCTACTTGCCGATATTGAATTTCCGCACCGCAAGGGTCATATCGCGCACCGTTCGATCCCCGGAGGCAAACCCTTGAGCGATACCCTGGAACGGCACGAATTCGGTGCCGAGGTCGGCCGGCTGTTGGACCTCGTGGTTCACGCCCTCTATTCCGACCGCGAAATCTTTCTGCGCGAATTGGTGGCCAACGCCGCCGATGCCATGGACCGGCGTCGCTTCGAGGCGCTGACGCAATCGGTCTCTGCCCCGCCGGCCGACGCGAAGGTCACGATCACCCCCGACAAGACCGCGCGCACGCTGACGATCTCCGATCCCGGCATCGGCATGACCAAGGCCGAACTGGCGCAGAACCTCGGCACCATCGCCCGCTCCGGCACCCGCGCCTTCAGCCAGTCGCTCGGAGACGCGAAGGCCGAGGACAAACCCAGCCTGATCGGCCAGTTCGGCGTCGGCTTCTACTCCGCCTTCATGGTGGCGGACCGTGTCACCGTCACCTCGCGCCGCGCCGGCTCCGACGAATCCTGGACCTGGGCTTCGGACGGCCAGGGCAGCTACACCCTGGAACAGGCGACCCGCGACGAGCCGGGCACCGACATCGTCCTCCATCTCAAGGAGGACGCCGACGAGTATCTGGAGAGCTATCGCCTCGACCACGTCGTGCGCAAATGGGCCGACCACATCACCGTGCCGGTGGCCATCGTCTCCGAGGGCAAGACCGAGATCGCGAACCAGGGCACGGCCCTGTGGCGCAAGTCGAAATCCGAGGTCACCCCGGAGCAGTACACCGAGTTCTACCGCCATGTAGGCATGAATTTCGACGAGCCCTGGGCGACCCTGCACTGGCGGGCGGAGGGGGCGCTCGAATTCTCGGCCCTGCTGTTCATTCCCGGCATGAAGCCGTTCCAGGCGGTTGAGGGGGAGCGCGCGAGCAAGGTTCGGCTTCACGTCCGGCGCATGTTTATTACCGATGAGGCCGAATTGCTGCCGACCTGGCTGCGCTTCGTTCAGGGCGTGGTCGACACCGAGGACCTGCCCCTCAACGTGTCTCGCGAGATGCTGCAGGCGACGCCGGTCCTCACCAAGATCCGTCGCGCCGTCACCGGTCGCGTCCTCTCCGAACTCGGTACCCGAGCCAAGGATGCGGAGGGCTACCAGTCCTTCTGGGAGAATTTCGGCCCCGTCCTAAAAGAGGGCATCTACGAGGATTACGAGCGCCGGGGCGAGATCGCTCCGCTCCTGCGCTTCCGCTCCTCGGCGGTGGAAGGCTGGACCTCCCTGCCCGATTACGTCTCGCGCATGAAGGACGGCCAGGAGGCGATCTATTACCTCGTGGCCGACGATGCCGACGCCCTGGCCTCCTCGCCGCAGCTCGAGGGGTTCCGCGCCCGTGGCGTCGAGGTGCTGTTGCTCTCCGACCATGTCGACGCGTTCTGGCCGGAGCAGCTCGGCCGGTTCGAGGAGAAGCCCCTGCGTTCGGTGACCCAGGGCGGCCTCGACCTTTCGAAGATCGCCGCCACCGAGGAAACCGGCGAGGCACCCGCCTCCGTCGAGTCCCTCGTCGCCGCCCTCAAGGCGGCACTGGCCAAGGATGTGGCCGACGTGCGCGCCACCGAGCGGCTGGTGGAGAGTGCCGTGGTGCTCTCGGCCTCGGGCAGCGGGCCCGACCTGCAGATGCAGCGCCTGTTGCGCCGGGCCGGGCGAGGAGCCGGCGGATTGCCGATCCTCGAGATCAATCCGCGCCACCCGCTGATCGCTTCCCTCGCGGCGAAGGCCGAGGCCGGGGAGGACGTGACGGAGCCCGCCGGCACCCTTGTCGACCTCGCCCGCATTCAGGACGGCGACACTCCACGCGACCCCGTCGCCTTCGCCCGCAAGGTCGCCGCGGCCCTGGCCTCCGGCGGCTGACCCCGCGACGTTCGACGGGAGCGCATTCTTTGTGCGCTCACGACTTGTGATGTCGACCGAACTCGTGTTAACGAGCTTCCGTCTCATCGAGGCGCCCCGCGGAGAGGTGGCAGAGCGGTTGATTGTACCGCACTCGAAATGCGGCATGGGTGCAAGCCCATCGGGGGTTCGAATCCCCCCCTCTCCGCCATTTGAATAAGCCAAACCATTGTAGCTGTTGCGGAATTTGGCCTGACGACCGGCGACCACCGCCAATTTACCCCACATTTTGTATCGGCTTGTGTCGGTTAAAGCTGGATCGCGCTGGACTTCGTCTCGCGCGCGCGAGGCCGATCGCTTGGGGTGCATGGCGGCCTTTCGATCAACGCGACTTTTTTGCCCAGAGGCACTGATCCCCGTCCGAGAGGATGCGGTTGAATAGCGGGCCACCGCGTAAGGCGCGAGGCGAAGTCAGATTCGCATAGCCACCTTCTTCACTGCTAACACGCAATTCAAAGATTCTTACGTTTTGCGTCAGCGAGGAGCTGCGTTTAGATCACTCGATGCCCAAGACGCGACCCTGATGAGGGGTTGGAACGGTGTTATCGGCGCCAACGACGAAGTCTAATATCTTATACCGGTCGTGTCCCAGGGTGTGGTGTAGCTTCAGGGTGGTCATCGGCGGTTGCCGGGTAGGGTCGGGTTGCGACGACCAACCCCGAACCCGAGAGAACCCCCTGGTCGTGTCCCAGGGTGTGGTGTAGCTTCAGGGTGGTCATCGGCGGTTGCCGGGTAGGGTCGGGTTGCGACGACCAACCCCGAACCCGAGAGAACCCCCGATGACCGACGAGATGATGACCCTGCGCGGGCTGATGGAGAAGAGTGCCGACGCTGATCTGCTGCGGGAGATGATCGGCTTTGCCGCCGAGCGGCTGATGGAGTTGGAGGTGGGCGGCCTGACTGGGGCGGCTCACGGCGAGAAGAGCGCCGAGCGGCTGGTGCAGCGCAACGGCTACCGCGACCGGGACTGGCAGACCCGGGCCGGCACTGTGGAACTGCGTATCCCGAAGCTGCGCAAGGGCAGCTACTTGCCCGGCTTCTTGGAGCCGCGGCGGATGGCCGAGAAGGCGCTCACGGCGGTGATCCAGGAGGCCTACATCCAGGGCATCTCGACCCGGTCCGTCGATGATCTCGTTCAGGCGATGGGTGGGACGGGCGTCTCGAAGAGCCAGGTCAGCCGGCTGTGCCAGGAGATCGACGAGCGGGTCGGTGCATTCCTCGACCGGCCCATCGAGGGCGAGTGGCCTTATCTCTGGATCGACGCGACCTACGTGAAGGTGCGCCAGGACGGCCGCATCCAGGGTCCCCATCGCACATGTGCGACGGGAGCCCGGTCTCGGTCGCCGTCATCGTGGCGGTCGGCGTGAACGCCGACGGCCGGCGCGAGGTGCTCGGCATGGACGTCGGCCCGTCCGAGGCCGAGACGTTCTGGACCACGTTCCTGCGCAAACTCGCCCGGCGCGGTCTGCGCGGGGTCAAGCTCGTGGTCTCGGATGCGCACGAAGGCATCAAGGCCTCCGTCGCCAAGGTGATGAACGCGACCTGGCAGCGGTGCCGGGTCCACTTTATGCGCAACGTGCTGGCCCACGCCGGCCGCTCGGGCCGTCGGGTCGTCTCGGCCTTCATCGCCACCGCGTTCGCCCAGGACGACGCAGAGGCCGCCAAGGTCCAGTGGCGCAAGATCGCCGACCAACTCCGGCCCAAGGTGCCCAAGCTCGCCGCCCTGATGGACGCGGCCGAGCCCGATGTGCTGGCCTATATGGGCTTTCCGGCCGTCCACCGGGTCAAGCTCCACTCCACGAACCCGTTGGAGCGCCTCAACGGCGAAAGTAAACGCCGCACCGAAGTCGTCGGCATCTTCCCCAACGAGGCCGCCATCACACGCCTCGTCGGCGCGATCCTGCTCGAACAGAACGACGAGTGGGCCGTGCAACGGGCCCGCTACATGACGCTGGAAAGCATCGCCCCGATCGGCGATGATCCTCTCGTCAGCCTGCCGACCCTGGCAGCCTGATCAAACCACCGGCCCTACCGGTGATCGGGGTGGCTCTATGAAGCTACACCACGCCAGGGGACACGACC
>NZ_LMNB01000022.1:0-6102 GCF_001422895.1 Methylobacterium sp. Leaf106 | reverse complement strand
GATCCTCACGCCCACGCATCGCCCGACCTCACACTGTCTCGGACAGAGTGAATCATCTCCGGGACAAGCCCGCCAGCGACTTCTTCAGCAGCCTGCTAGACCGCAGTCCTGTCAGGCAGAAAGGCTCATCAAGGGTTCGCGAAATGCCGGCGCATCCGCGCCTTTCTACGACCTGCAAGCCTCCCTTAGCGCACCCGACACGATTCGAACGTGTGACCTTTGCCGAAGGTGGCCCCCATGGCCAACGACATTGTTGCGTGCGGCCACGGCTTGGGTTAGGTGTCAGCCACGGTCAGCACCCGTAGCTCAGCTGGATAGAGCGTTGCCCTCCGAAGGTGGAGGACCCTGCCATCTTGCCCTTTATTTTCTCCTAGTCCGCACAGTCGGTTAGTTCGAGAGATAAGCCTCGAGATTATGCTGATCCTGATCTGCCGGTGCAAAAGGGGCGCAACGGAATAGGAAGGCTATTCTGCACCCGCCAACTCCTATGGTTTGCGGATCCTAAGAAGCGCGTTTTTTGCGCAGCATTCGCAAATCAATTTAGGCATTCGCAGTGGCGTGCCGTGTCCAATAGGACACAACTTCTTTGGACCGCGATATCCGACCGGGATGAATGCCGGTGGAGAGAAAGCGTAGTTCTCTCCACGCCGCCGACGCAAGGGCGCTTCAGAATCGAACAAGTTCGACGTGCTAACCCAGGGGGCGAAGTCCCAGCACCACGGGGAAGAATTCGAGGACCTTGGCTTCTGCTGCAGCCAGGATTCGGTCCATGCCCTTGGGTGACGAGGATACGAAGTTCGCCGCAGAGCCTCACTGAAGGGCACGACGAATTTCGGCGCGTAGCGTGACTGAAACGTCGTCGCTGCCGTGTGGCGCCAACGCCGCGCAATCCTGAGTATCATTTCGCTGATGTGTGCCTTCGTTAGGCTTGCGTTGAATAGGCAAGATCCTTGGCATTAACTGCGGGGCGCCGATCGAGGGCCGCCCCACAAGCGCTGATGAAGCGCGAGGATGCCTACGCGATCCCCGCTAGCATGACCGGCAAGCTCGGCATGGATCTACCATGAGCTTTCCGGTCGACCGCCCCTTTCCATCGGAGGCCCTGCGCGACAAGGTTGAGCTCCATCCCCCCCCCACAGGCGACCCATCGATGGCGATCACCGATTCACTCGCGCCGTTTACGGCTCTCCTTGGCGATGGCGGGGTGCTCACCGGCTCCGACATGACCGCGCGATACACCCTGGACCATCGCGAGCTGATGAAGGGCGAGACACCTGCAGTCCTGCGCCCGCGCTCGGTAGACGAGGTTCAGGCGCTGGTTTGCCTTGCCCGGAACCATGGGTTCGGCCTCGTGCCCCAAGGCGGCAACACCGGCTATGTCGGTGGCGCGACGCCAGAGGCCGGCCGGAGCCAGCTGGTGGTCAGCCTGGAGCGGATGACCCGGGTGCGCGCTGTCGACCCGCTGAACTTCTCCCTCGCTTGCGATGCGGGGATCGTCCTGGCTGACGCCCAGGCCGCGGCGTCCCGGCACGATCTGCTCCTGCCCCTCAGCCTAGGTTCCGAAGGCAGCTGTCGCCTAGGCGGCAACCTCGGCACCAATGCCGGCGGCCTGCAGGTGCTGCGCTACGGTATGACTCGCGACCTCGTGCTGGGACTTGAGGTCGTTCTGCCCGACGGCCAGCTGTTTTCCAACATGGGCGCCCTTCGCAAAAACAACATCGGCTACGACCTCAAGCAGATGTTCATTGGCGCCGAGGGCACCCTGGGCATCATCACCGGCGTAGTCCTCAAGCTGTGGCCGAGTCAAAGCCACCGGGCCACCGCCTGGCTCCAGCTCGCCGCTGATGCGCCGCTCCCGGAGATCGCCGCCTTGATGCGCCGAGAGACCTCCGACCTGATCTCGACCTTCGAGCTTATCTCGGCCACATCGCTTAGCCTCGTCTCCGCGATGCGCAGGGCCGAGACCGGTCTCGCCACGGGACCCGGCGGCGCCGTGCTGCTCGAACTCTCGGCCTCTTCGGCGCACATTCCCCTCGACGACGTCCTGATGGCCAGCCTCGAAGCACTAATGGAACGCGGCTGGATCACAGATGCGGCGCTCGCCCAGTCCGAGGGGCAGCGTCGGGCGATGTGGGCAGTGCGCGAGACCATTCCCGAGGGCGAGAAGCACGCTGGCGGGTCGGTCAAGCACGACATTTCCGTGCCGATCTCAGCGCTAGGTGAATTCCTAGCGCGCAGCGGCGCGATTGTCGGCCGGCAGCTGCCCGGCGTGCGGCTATCGTTCTACGGCCACGTCGGCGACGGCAACATCCACTACAATCTGGTGGTGCCCGAGGGACGTGACCGGCTCGCTTTCACCCGCGAGGTGGAAACCGGCATCGCCCACGACCTCTACGCCCTGGCGATCGACCTCGGCGGCAGCTTCAGCGCCGAATACGGCATTGGCCGGTTCAAGCGCGACCTGCTGCGCCGCTACGCTGATCCGACCCGCCTCGACCTCATCGCCACTTTAAAGCACGGCCTCGACCCGAACGGATTGATGAATGCCGGCGCCCTGACGTGAGGCACGCGAACGGCGGTGTCCTACCTCAGGTCGATCCCGAGTGAGATCCGGATCGATCGAGAAAGACAAGGCACCTTCGTCCCAGCGATACTTGTTTCCTTCGATCAGGCCCCGGTAGCGATCGAGTCGGAGTTCTCCGGTAGCCGTGATATCTCGACGTATTGGTTCAGCCAATAGTTAGAGCAGCAGCACGGTGCCGAAGTCTTTCGACCGTAGTGCACCTGTGGAAACGCTGGCCGGCACGATCGAACGCGTTACCTTTCATAATGCCGAGACTGGCTTCTGCGTTCTGAAGGTCCAGGCACGCGGCAAGCGAGACCTTGTGCCGGTCATCGGACACGCACCAGCGATTGGTGCCGGCGAGTGGATTACGGCAACAGGAATTTGGTTTACCGACAGGCAGCACGGCCTCCAGTTCAAGGCTGAGACGCTCAAGGCCACGCCACCGACTGGGGTCGAGGGAATAGAGCGCTACTTGGCGTCGGGCTACATGCGCGGCATCGGGCCGGCCATGGCCAAGCGGATCGTGGCACTATTCGGCGAAGCTACCTTCGAGATCATCGAGGCCGCCCCCGAGCGTCTCAAGGAGGTCTCGGGCATCGGCCCGACGCGCGCTGCCCGCATTGTTTCCGGCTGGGCTGAGCAGAAGGCTGTGCGGGAGATCATGATCTTCCTGCACGCGCATGGCGTCGGCACGGCGCGGGCAGTGCGGATCTTCAAGACCTACGGCCACGAGTCGATCGTCGTAATGACCGAGGACCCCTACCGGCTCGCTCGCGACATCCGGGGCATTGGCTTTCGCACGGCGGATGCGATCGCGATGCGCCTTGGGCTGTCGAAGGAGGCACCGCAGCGGCTCCGGGCAGGTGTGTCGTTCGCGCTCCAGACGGCTATGGACGAAGGCCACTGTGGCCTGCCAAACGCGCGGCTGATCGTGCTCGCCCAGAAGCTGCTTGAGGTCGAAGTCGCCCTCGTCCGCAACGCCGTTGCCGACGAGCTAGCACGCGGCGAGGAGGTCATTGCGGATACGGTCGATGACGAACCCTGCGTCTTTCTCGAGGGGCTGCACGCGGCCGAGCGGGCGATCGCCGAGCGACTCGTCAACCGAGCAAGCGGCTCACCACCCTGGCCAAGCATTGACTTCGATAAGGCGCGGCCGTGGGTCGAGGCGAAGACAGGTAAGACACTCTCACCTTCTCAAGGGGAGGCCATTCGACTGATGCTGGGTTCGAGGCTGAGCGTCATCACCGGCGGTCCCGGCGTTGGCAAGACCAGCACCCTGGACTCGCTCCTGCGCATTCTCACGGCGAAGAGCGTGAACGTCCTGCTCGCTGCGCCGACGGGTCGTGCCGCCAAGCGTATGAAGGAACAAACTGGGCTCGAAGCCAAGACCATCCATCGTCTCCTGGAGATCGACCCGAAGCGCGGCGGCTTCTCGCGCAACGAGGAGAACCCACTCGACTGTGATCTGCTTGTCCTCGACGAGTGCTCCATGATCGACGTGCCTCTGATGAATGCGCTGCTTAAGGCTGTGCCAGAGCATGCTGGGCTCCTGCTCGTTGGCGACGTCGACCAGCTTCCTTCGGTTGGTCCAGGCCAAGTGCTTGCCGACATCATCGCTTCGGCGCGCGTGCCGGTAGCGCGCCTGACCGAAGTATTTCGGCAAGCGGCAGAGAGCCGGATCATCGTGAATGCGCATCGCATCAACCAGGGCCAGATGCCGGAGTGGCCGAAGGCGAGCGAGAAGTCGGACTTCTATTTAATCGAGATTGACGACCCGGACGTCGGCGTCGCTAAGCTAATCGAGGTCGTAACCAAACGCATTCCGCGTTCCTTCGGGCTCGATCCGACCCGCGATATTCAGGTTCTGACCCCGATGCTGCGCGGCTCCCTCGGCTCACGCAATCTCAATCACGAACTCCAGCGCGTGCTGAACCCAAGCCCGGCCCAGCAGATCGAACGCTTTGGCTGGCGCTTCGCCCCCGGCGACCGTGTGATGGAGACCCAGAACGATTACGACCGCGATGTCTTCAATGGCGATCTCGGCACGGTTGTGCGTATCGACGAGGAAGAAGGTGCCGTCATCGTCATCTTCGAAGGGCGCGAGGTCGTCTACCCATACGGCGAACTCGACACGCTGGTGCCGGCCTTTGCCACGACGATTCATAAGAGCCAGGGCTCGGAGTATCCCGCCGTTGTGATCCCGATCGTGACGCAGCATTTCAATATGTTGGCGAGGAACCTGCTCTACACCGGCGTTACGCGCGGCAAGGAGCTCGTTGTGCTGATCGGCCAGCGCAAGGCGATCGGAATGGCAGTTCGAGGCGGGAGCGCGAAGCGACGCTGGACGAAGTTGCGAGAGTGGTTGGCGGGACCGCATCAGGCGCCTCTGCTACGCGATCCCCGGCCCACCTCCACCATTTCACTCTGAACAACCGACGGACCGTCTTGCTGGTCTTAGACACCGTCTCATGATTGCCGAGATGGTAGATCATCTCGGAACGATCCAGAAGGAAACGTCGCGATCGCGCGGTTTCGCTACGGCCTCGCCAGAGGCAACGAAGCCCCAGGGCTACATCTGCGCACAGCAAGATATAAGCGCTGCCACGAGCCGTCGCCGCCTATCATCCAGCAAGCTCACATCACCGCGAAGCTCGCTTAAGACAAAATAGATGCCAAGTAGGTTTAAGTAGAGGGGAATGAAGCAACATTTACTTGCATATTATCACTCTGGTATTTGAAGATGCAGGGCTAGGTTCCGGTCGCTCACTAAGGTTGTGAGAGCCCACTCCAGGGCGTGAATTGAATTCTGTTATCATGGCAAATTCTGCCACCATTTTCTTGAGCCGAACGCACTGTGTTTTCTTCCGTTATTATAAATAGCGTTGTTTGTAGACCCGTATAGGCTCCGTAGCTATTTTTGGAATTCATCCTGACGCATATGGCCCAATCTGTTGGTGTGCTCGACAGTGGGTCCGGGTGCGCTTGGCTGATTTCTACGTCGCGTATCGAATAGGGGTCTTTCCATGTCGAGCGAACATAAGACGCGATTGCAGCGCGTTGGTTAGGAGTTGCTATGCGTGCTTCATTCCATACGCTGTTGATCTTTCGGATATTTTCCTCCCGTATCTGGCACCCTCCTGCGGTAGATCCGATGAAAGCGAGAGTAACGGCTAGTGCAATACGCATGAACTGGGCCTTAATTCAAATAGCTAGTGCCGGCTTGAAGCCTCGCAGCAGCAATGCTTGCAGCAGAAGCATCCTATACCGCATGGGTCCCATGACCACCTAGATTTTAGACACCTGCTTGGATGCGGTCTACGAACGACTGCCAGATTGTGAACAGCTTTTCCCTGGCCGCGGTCTCCTGCAGCAGCGCAAGGGGAACGAAAGGCTCGCCATCAATGGCCCGGTCGCCGTAGCGCTGCCCAAACGTGCGCTCTAGCAGGCTGCTGAAGAAGTCGCTGGCGGGCTTGTCCCGGAGATGATTCACTCTGTCCGAGACAGTGTGAGGTCGGGCGATGCGTGGGCGTGAGGAT
>NZ_LMNB01000021.1:0-6359 GCF_001422895.1 Methylobacterium sp. Leaf106 | reverse complement strand
CGCCCTTCATCCCCCTACACCACCCTTCCGGCCGTACCGGAGAGCAGTCTGCGAGAACGAGGTTAGGGGGTCAGAATTGGACGCCGATCCCCCGCCTCACGGGGTCAAAGTTGCACGCCGAAACACAGTCTTATCACTCTCAACCAGATCAAACGGTTCTGTTAGGCGCTCTAAGGACGTTTTGGGAGGCGCTGTTCGCAACGTTGAGCGTCTGCAGCCCGAGTTGCTGTTGGGTTTGCAGGGCCTTCAGCCGGATTGAGTCCGCCTCGATATCGGCATCCACCAGCGTGCCAATGGCCGAGGCGTTGATGGCCATGAGGTGACGCGCGAAGTCCTGCTGCGCCCCGAGCATTACAGAGGTGGCCCCAAGCCTCGCGGCACCGTCGAGGAGTTTCTGGCGGGTGGCGTCTACGACTTTTGCGTAGGCGAGGATCATAGATTTGTCGGCACCGCCCGATGAAAGGTCGATGGAAGCGATGGAGAACGGCTGCTTCGCCTGGGGGCCGTCCTGCACGTAGTATCGCGTGTCCATGAAGCCATAGTTCCAGGTCAGACAGAGGGTCTGGCCGCCACGATGGCTCACGCCGTCCCAGGTCTGAAGTTGGTAACCACCGGGCGATGGCGTCGATGCGGTCCTGGCAATCTCACGCAGGGAAGCGGCCAGGGATCCTGCCGCCGGTACGGGGCTGAACTCGCTACCATCGCCCTCCCGGGGCTTGGCATCGAATAGGATGAAACCCGAGGTGTCGAGCGCCATCGTTCCGAGCGCCGTTCCTGCAATTTGGCGGGAAAGACCGATCACGAGGTCCTTACGCGCCGTGAAGCCGGCGCTTCCCGTATCGACGGACAACCAGTTCGTTCCGTTCACGACGGTGCTGTCACCAATGGTCCGGATGAGGCCTTGGGCACTCGCAAGGGAGTGCTGCAGCTTGGCTGGGTCCACTTGCCCGCCCATAGCCGAGACCAGCGTAGCGCTCATGACGTTGAGTTGCTCCAGGACCTTACCCAGTCCGAAGGACGTGGTGTCGAGGACGGTCCTGTCGAAACCGATCACATCGGTCAGTGCGTCGAGCGAGCCGTTATCAGCGCGTAGCGTCGTGGCGATGGCCCAATAGGCTGCTCCATCCGAGGCCGAGGAAACCCGCAATCCCGTCGCGACCCGCTGGGCCGTCGCGTCCAGATCCCGACCGATCAAGCGCAATGTGTGCAGGGCGACGGAGGCGGAAGCATTGGTCAAAAGGCCCGTCACGATACGGTATCCATGCGGAATAGCACCAACGGTCGCAGCTCGCGGTCGTTGGTGAACGGATCAATTCCGGGATGCCTCGCAGGTTCTACCTGTCGCGAGGCTTGCGAGGGGATGCTTCACTCTCGACAATCAGGCAGCCTTTTGCTGTGAAAGGTCTTTCGGTGGATGGTCAAAGCCAACTTCCTTCGGGATGTGGGCGTCAAACACCTTACGGCGCGGTGGATCCCAAGATGCCACGTACCTATAAGATATAATTAGAAGTGGAATCAAAATAAATCCTATCAAGAAGAAACATAAAAATAGAGATAAAATTATCCATTGAATTATTTTAAGTTTCAAGGGCGTCGTCGGGGATGCCTTTGAATAAACACCTTCATTCTGTGTTTTCATGCCGTAGAGAACCGCGGGATATTTGTTGCGTCGTCCTGATAGGTAAAGCTGCACATATTCGCCCTGGGTTTCGGTGAAAACCGAGTTCACCTCGTTGTGCATGGTCAATTTGCCGAGGAATTCTCGTTTCCCATCGGGCATGACGACCTTGACGCCGTTATAGGTCACGAAGTCGCTTCCCATCTCCATCACGCCGAGATCGATCAGGCGAGCGCGAATATTCCAATGTGCCATTGTCCCGGCTCCTCGCTTGCGGGTTGAAGGTCAAAAATCGGAGAATTCCTCGAAGCGCAGCGTCGAGTGAGCGCTCCGCTTCGAGGAGGCGACGATGGCGCAGGAATTCGGATCGCGATGCGGGGCCAGACCTCGCAGTTCGATGGTGGAGCCCTTCGACCAACCCATGACCGGGTACGGGGCCGGTTCGCAGTCGGCCTTGAACACGTAGGCCATCCCGGAGACACTGCCGTCTGTGGCGAAAGCCCCCCTGAAGAGGACCGTGCCCTTGGCTACAGCCTTGCGGATCGACGCTTTCGGGACCTCGTAGCGGATCACGCCAGCTCGCTCGTCGACGAGCACCTCGCTGCCGTTGTGGAAGTACGATGCGCCCTGGTAGCCTTCGGGCCGGGGAGCGAACCTTTTCGAGGATGCCGGCTGTGCCTTGACCAAGCCCGGAAGTTTCGGTCCTTCCTTGACCGCTCCCGTTGCCAGGTCGAGCTCATACCGTTGCGTCCCGGACAGGCAGCACCGGGCATCCCCGGGCATGAGCGCCGCCATGGTGAAGACGGCTCGTCCGCCCTCGAAGGACAGGCTATCGGGACCTTCGCCCCACACGCCGCGAATGTTGCGCACGAGGACCCATCCGTCATCGGAGCGACGGAACTGCCCGACCTTATGAGAGACGGCGTTGCTCACGCTGGCGGAGTAGATGACGAACACCAAGGCGTTGGCTTCGTTGGCATCGTAGAACGTCGAGAAGGTGATGGCCCGGCTCAGATCGCAAGGGCCTTCGTCGAGATTCCGGTCGAAGCAGGTCAACTCTCGGCCCGCGGTGAACCATCGTTCGACGGCAGCACGTGATGGGCCGGCTGGGACGGCGCCCTTTTCCAGGCGTGCCGGGCCAGCCGCCGCCCCGGTCAGTCCCGCGCCGAGCAGGCACGCGATCAGAATGGTTCTCATTGGGAGTTCTCGTACATCGTAGAAGTGAGTTCTGCCCACAGGCCATCGCCGGCGCTTGAGGGCTGGGTTTTCCGACACGAAAGGAGCGTCAGGAGCGATTGGGACGCTGTCGGCGGAGAAGCGTGAGGATGCTCTGCAGCGCCGTGTTCGTGGCCACGAGCGCGGCGGTGTCGTGCAGCGACGGCAGGTTCTGGCGCGTGGCTGCGGACAAAGTGATGCCGGAAGACATGAGTGGATCCAACCAATGCTAAGGGCGCTGAACTCGCGACCCACAAAGGGTGGTTTCATTTGGTTTATGGGAGAATAAATCCAGGATTAGTATAGGAAGCTATTTGGCATCTAACGTTCACATCAAGGTACTTTTCGTCCGACGATTCTATTTTTGCCTGACACACGGCGATTTTTTGCACTGAGACGAAAATTGCTGTTGACCACCGATTGGGGTTGCATCATAGCAAATTTAGTTGAATCGTTATTGTGCCTGCATTAGATATAAATGCTAAATATAGATCTAAATCTACGATGAAAGTCGATCAGCAGCCCGGCACTATCCCAGATCCCGCGAAGCGTAAGCAGGCGTGGCGCGATGCAATTTCGCCTGTTTTTCATGCTTACATCGATGATGACGTGGAGGTTTCGCCCAACGTTCAGATGAAAAACTACAATCTTCAGCGTTGTCTTTTTGGGTTTCTGACAGCGCCACAGCAAAGGATTGAGCGATCTGCTCAACAAATCTCGCAGCAGGGCATCGACCATATCCTTTTGCGTATCTACCTTTCCGGCAAGGCCTCCCTGCGGCGCAATGGGAGCGAGATCGATGTCGAGGCCGGACGGTTTACGGTATTCGACCTTTCACAGAGAATGGTGTCGGACGCTACCGAGGTTTCCAGCATCAATCTCCTGATACCCCGGCGGTCGTTCGAGCGCAGGCTCGGTGACTTGTCTCCGCGGCATGGAACGTCCTTCAGGTTTGACGCTAACCCAATCACCCGCTTGATGTCGGACCACCTTCGCAGCCTCTCCCATTGCATCGAGACGGCGACGGCAGATCAGCAGGACAGCCTGTCCATAGCCACTATCGCGCTCGCCAACGCGGTCTTTACCGATCCGACGAGGGATAGCCCATACGAACGGGAGACGATCCTTGGCATCTCGATCCGCCAGTTCATCGAGGCCGACATCAAGTCCTTCGATCTGGGGACTGAAAAGCTCATCGCCCGCTTCGGCATTTCGCGGACGGCCCTGTATGGGCTGTTCGAGCAGGACGGGGGCATCGCGACCTACATACGCGACCGCCGTTTGTCGCGGGCGATGCGCATTCTCGCCGGACTTGAAGGAGGACCGAAACGCAGGATCTCGACCATAGGCTACGAGTGCGGGTTCGAGACCGAAAAAATGTTCAGTCGCGCCTTTGCGAGAAAGTACGGGATCAATCCGAGCATGGTCGATGCGACCTACCGCACCCAGGCCCGGTTTGAGCATGGCGCCACGCTGATGGCATGGATCAAGGAACTCTGACGCATCACCGGGCATGCCCGTGCAACGACGAATCCCCATGGCTGATGCTCTCTCGCTGTCACCTACCAACACCCAAGGTCCGAGGATCGAGGTTCTGTCCCGCGGCACCGATAGTGCTCGCCCGCCCTTGCTCCTGGTTCATGGTGCCTGGCACGCGGCTTGGTGCTGGGACGAGGGCTTCCTGGATCACCTCGCCGCCCAGGGGCGGGAAGTCTATGCCCTTAGTCTGCGCGGGCATGGGGGCAGCGGCGGGCATGACCGGCTGCGCAGGACGCGGGTGCGCGACTACGTGAATGACGTCGCCCAGGTCGCCGGAAGCCTGTCACGGCCGCCGATCCTGGTCGGGCATTCGATGGGGGCGTTCGTTGTCCAGAAGTACCTGGAAACCCGGCACGCGGCAGGCGCGATCCTGCTTGCGCCCATGCCCCACTATGGCTTCGCATCGACGGCTGTCCGCTTCCTCCTGAATGACCCCATCGGCGTGCTCAAGGCGAATCTGAGCGGCAGCCTGAAGTCGGTGATCTCGACCCCCGGCAAGGCTCGCCGCCTCTTCTTCTCGGCCAGGATGCCCGACCATGACGTCGAGCGCCATTTCGTCCGCCTCCAGGACGAAGCGTTCATGTCCTACCTGGACGTGATGTGTCTCGACCTCTGCAAACCGTCCCGCGTCACCACTCCCATTCTCGTTCTCGGTGCGGAGGACGACGCAATTTTCACCCGGCGACATGTTGAGGCCGTTGCGAGGGCGCATCGGACCACGGCGGAATTCATCCCCGGCATGGCTCATGACATGATGCTGGAGAGGGGATGGGAAGCCGTTGCCGCCCGGATCGTGGATTGGGCTGAAGATCTGTAGGGCCTCGCGAGCCATGGTCGGGTCGGAAGCGATCCCCCTGCCGATGTGGTGGTTCCGACCGACCAGGAGCTCATGCCCCGGCGGTGGTCATGGGTATGCGATAGGCATCGCCTGCAACGCCGGGTGATCGCTAGCGAAAACACCGAGGCTGCCTCCGCACTCCCGGTGTTCTGGATTGCTACGCAACCCTGGCGGTGACCTTCGCAAAGGTCCCCGTCGCGATCTGGTCTTCGAGCTGGGCCTTGAAGTCGGCGATGCCCAGGACCTGGACGGGATTGCCCGCATCGTCGAGGAACTCGTACAGCGCGTCCTCGATGTTGCGGTTGCTGAAGAACACGATAGCGTCCTCGTCGCCGCCGCCCTCCATATGCGGGTCGCCGTTCGCCACGCCCGAGACGTAGCTACTCGTCGGACGGGTCTCCTTCAGGGTCCCGTCCTCACGGTAGAACCTGAGCTCCCCCTGCATCACGAGGGTCACGTAGGGGCTCTTGTGCCGGTGCAGCATCACCTTCTGGTTCGCCGCGAACTTGAAGACGACGTCGACGATGCGGTTCTCCTCATCGACCTTGTAGACGAAGAAGGCGATGTGCGGCAGCCAGTCCAGCGTCCGCCATGTGATGTTGCTCTCGTCGAACATAGGCTTGGGCATCTTGTTTCCTTCCGTTCCCCCATCCGGCCGCTCTCGGCGACTGCACGACTTTCCGCCGCATCGGATGAGATGACGTAAGGGCAACGTTCCGCAAGACGGATCGATGCGGTGGCGCTTTAGAGCCGGGCGAGCCCGCCGCATGCGTTCGAAGGTATCCGCGCGGCGGCGACTGCGAGAAGAACCGCTACGAGTGTGCAACACCCTATAACCTGAAATTTACCCCATAACTTGAGCGAGAATTGCCCCATATCCTGCCTACTGGGTCCAGCCTCTCGCTCCGGGGTGAGGGCCGCTTGCAGGGTAGGGACGACGACGACGTTAGAAGAGATTTTCGAGGCTGACCGCGATGCCGGCATACCTCCCGAATTTCCCGAACTCATAGTGGACGTGCCCGAGGAGCTTCTGCGCTCCTTAGGACGCGACCTAACAGGCCGCTGAAGAAGTCTGGTCTGGCTCTCTGAATGGATGATGTTGGCTGTTGTGGCGGGGACCGGCGCTTTCGAGGCGGTTCGGTTGGTCAC
>NZ_LMNB01000020.1:0-7419 GCF_001422895.1 Methylobacterium sp. Leaf106 | reverse complement strand
AGCCGGATCATCCATCCGATCATCGTCCAGAAGACACAAACGCCAGCCCGCCGAACCGAAGTCCCCGCTGGCCGCCGCCGATGAACAGGGATATACGGAGACCGACCCGACGCGTCAACACCTAAAACGACACGTCGATGACAAAGGCCGCAGAAACCCGACGCGAGCCGCCCGCCTTCGAGGGCCGCTCAGATCCCCGCGTACCATGGGAAATCCAGTTCGGCGACCATGCTCCCACTCCCCTTCCCGAAGCCATCGACGTGCTCGACGGCCTCGATCTGGGTCAGGTATTTGAGGCTCTTGTAGCCGAGTTGACGCTCGACCCGCAGGCGGAGAGGCGCGCCATGGGCGATGGGCAGGTCTCCTCCGTTCATGCCGTAGGCGAGGATCGTCTGCGGGTGCAGCGCATCGAACAGATCGTAGCTGTCCCACCAGCCGTCGACGCTGCGCATCACGATGAAACGGGCCTCGGGCTTCAACCCCACATGGGCGAGGAGATGGGCCAGGGGCACGCCCGTCCAACCCGCAATCGCCGACCACCCCTGTTCACAGCTGTGCAGCGTGATCTGTGTCCTGGCCGGCATCGCCTTGAGGTCGGAGAGGGAAAAAGCCCCCGGCTTGTCGACGAGTCCCGTCACCGGCAGCTTCCAATCTGTGAAACCGACGGCCTTGGATGTTCTGTAAGCAGGAGCGTCCGGATCGGTCGTGTTGATGGTCGGAAAAACGGCGGAGATCGCTTCGGGCCCGAATTCCCGGACGAGGGGTTGTCGTCTGAGAAGCCAGCGCTGCACGGTGAAGGTCAGCCCGTTGCTCCAATCGTAGGGCGTCGCCAGGCGGCTCAGTGCCGGCGCGTCGCAGCCGCCGAGAAAACCAGCGCCGATGAGACCGGCCGACCCCGTCAGAACGCGCCGTCGGGAAAAATCGGTCATCGTTCCGTCTCCGGGGGAATGGTGAAACGCCCGGTGACCATCGAGCGCAGGAGATTACCGGCGCCGCCGACGAAGACCTGCATCACATGGACGATCAGAAAGAGGACGAGCAGGCTGGCGACCAGGAAATGGATCGTCCGAGCGGATTGACGGCCGCCGAACAGGCTGAAGAGCTCCGGGAAGGCGGTCGTGAACCCCGGCGACATGGTGAGTCCGCTCAGCACCATCACGGGAAACAGGATCAGGACCACGCCGAGATAGGCGAATTTCTGCAAGGCGTTGTAGCGGAGCGCCTCTCTGCCGCGCGCCTTCTCCAGTCTGAGATGATCGCCGATTTCCTGGGCGAGATGACGGGCGGACAGTTGATCCCGATCCGGCACCAAGCTCCTGCGGAGATGTCCGCTCGCCAGAATGAACATCAGATAAGCGAGCCCGTTGATGACGAGGATCCAGGCGGCGAGGAAATGGAGGTTCCGACCCCAGCCGGTCTGTTCCAGGTTCACCGGCAGCGGCAGTTCGATCCATGACGGCGCGTCGTTGGCCCCAGTCTCTCCCCAGAACAGGCGCGGCAAGGCGAGAAGGATAGCAATTCCACTGACCAGCAGGACAAGGAAGGCCGCGGCATTCACCCAATGGGTCAACCTCAGCCAAGCCGGATGCCGGAATACGGTCGGACCGTTCTTCGCCCCGGCGCCCGGTTCCACTGGGACGAGTTCAGGTGATGCGGGTGAGGACATCGAGTCGGTACCGATCGGTGCGACTATGATGGTCGACGCGGATGGCCCCATCGAGGAGGCCGATCAGCATCTCCGAGGCTTCATCCCCCGTCTGCGGATAATGGGTGAGACCGGTCCAGTGAACGAGGACGACGATCCCGCCGGGGTCGAGGGCATCGAGAATGCGCTTGGCTAGGTCTGACATATCGTCGGCATCGAGGAAGTAGAGCACCTCCGAGATCAGGATCAGGTCGAACCTGCCCACCGGCCATTGGCCGGGAACGTGCAGACGTTCGAACCGTACATGCGGGATCGATTCACAGCGTCCACGCGCCTGTTCGAGGGCCTTTTCCGCCGTATCGAGGCCGATGAGAGCATCGCATCGGGACGCCAGAGCCTCGGTGAACACGCCGATGGAGCAACCGATCTCCAGCGCCGACGCGAAACGCGGCTTCGGCAACACGTCCAAGGTCGCCGCGTATTTGGCGGCCTCGTATGTGCTGGTGGTGAACTGCCAGGGGTCGGGATCGTCGGCGTAGCGGTTCTCGAAATAATCCGGCGGCATCGTCTGCGAGTGACGCGTCATGGGACATCTCCGGAGTCGCGCCAGAGATCACCGGCGGACCCGGTCTCACCAAGGACATAATGCGCGGCGGATGTCAGCGCGAAATCCGGCGCCGGCTGTCGCAAATAGGTAGCGAGATCGCGTGAGGCCCGTTCGAGGGGGTGATCGCGCAGGAAGCCCTGCAGCCCCACGGAGCGTTGAGCAAGCTGCAGCACCGACAGCCCTGCGGCCTCGACGGCGGTTCGCGCCAGGTGAACGTAGGCCACGATTCGCTCAGGGCGGAGGTCGTCCTCGAATACGATGCGCGCGGCGCGCTCCACCCAGAGGCGGGCGCTCTCGGTGGCGACGAGCCCCTCCCCCAGCCTCGCCGATTGATGCGGATCGTGACCTCGCCCGGTCCGGCGCAGATGGTCGCGCCAGATATCGAGCACGGCCTCGATCCCCCCGAGTTGGACAGCGGCAAAACGCCAGGCGCCACCGAAGAAATACGGCTGCCTGGAATAGGAATCCGCCTCGCCGAGCAGACCGTCCTGTGCGATCTCAAGCCCGGTGAGATCCACCTTTCCCGTCGCCGAGGCGCGCATTCCGTGGGCCCGCCAAGCGGAGAGATCGGCCCGCGTGCCGGATGCGAGCTCGGCCACCACCATGAAGGCGCGGTCGCCGGGGATCGTGCGGGCGGTGACCAGGGGACGGGTGACGAAGCCCGCGCCGGATGCGAGGATCTTGCCTGCCCTCAGACGATAGCCACCGGGCTGCTCGACGAGCTTCAACCCGTCATCCGCGGGCTCGGTGTTCCAGACACCGAAGAGATGCCCCCCTCGCGCATCGGCGAAAAGACGGGTGCGCTGGGAGGCGTCGCCATATCGGGCAACCAGTTGAAGGGCGTTGACATGGCCCTCGTAGAGTCGACCGAGCGCCAGGCTTCCGCTCCCGATGATACGCAGCACATCGCAGAGATCCGAGGCGCCCGGCTCCTCGCCGAGGCCGGCGCCTTCCTCGTCCCGCGGTATCGGCGCGGCGAGCAGGCCGAGCGTACGCAGATGCTCGATATCCGCATCCGGGAACCCGCCATCATGGTCATGTTCGGCCGCCCGCGCGGCGGCGGCCCGTGCGACCACCCTCGCGGCATCGACAATGCTGTGGGCGACCCGTATCGGCTGGTCCACGCTGTTCATCCTCTCCGTGCGGCCGTCGCGCCTCGATACCGACCATTCATGACATGGGACCAAGAGGCCGGACAGATTTCGGCCTGCACTCGATCGTACGACACCCCAACGCGAACATCCGTCGTTTGTCCGCTTCCTCCTCGTCGCACGTGGCGGGATCCGAGTTCCGGTACGAAAAGATCAGAATCGATCGATCGAAAAGGAGAATAGACGCGCGCAGGTTCTTGCCTTCGGTCATCGAGGAAGCAGTGAGTTGTCTCGACAACCAGCGAAACCTTGGGCCGGTTCAACTCCACGCGGCCAAATCGTGCATTCCTGTCGCGATGCTCGATCTGCCGCGTAAAAATGCGGCCTTATCCACATCTGCGGGATAGGCGGCGGGCCTGAGATCGGGCAGCGTCGCCATGGCTCCGCATTCGCCTCGTGTAGACCCACGAGACGATACCGGGTCGATGCGGTTCCACGAACGATTGTCCAGGATCGATGCCCATGGCGCGAAAGCGCGCTCAGCCCACCGTCGATATCCTGAGGGACGTCGTCGCCCGTCTCGGGCTTCCGCCACGGTCGGTGGACATCGAGGCACTGCGGCTTCACCTCGATCTTCCGGAATTCGGTGGCTATGTCGAGGATGCGCGTGTCGGCAAAGCGCTGCGGCGCATGAAGGCGCAAAGCGCGTTCGCGAGGACAGGCGCCGCGGCGGTGAGCAAGAGCGTGCCCGGGCTCAAGGTCACGGTCGCCGAGAACGATACCCTCCTGTGGCGAGTGCGCGTGCTGCTGCCGCTTCTCGATGGCAACCGTCTGGATGTGCGGGTCGAGGTTCCCCTGGAGGGCGTCGCGGCCGAGATCGTCGCCGGCATGGCGGAGCGCAACGACCCGACCTGGCGCATCGAGACGTTGCGACCCGCCGTGGCTGAGATCATCGCACGGACCGGACAGACGCTCCACGCCTCCATCGAACGCCTCAGGGACGCGATCACCGGGGATCTGCGCGAGGTCGGCGCCGACGCCGTCACCTATATCGATCACATGGACCGTTCCCTCCGCTCGCGGGTGTTCCATGCAGGGCCGAATCTCGGCCGTTCCATGAGCGACACCCTGGCCCCGGTGCGCAAGCGCGCCAAGGTCGTCGCGCGAGAGGATTCCCGCCTGCGCCGTCTGCGCGATCAGGTCGGGTTCGGTGCTTACATCGAGAAATTCACGGTCGCCCGGCGCCTCGGCCGTCGCATCATCTTCCATATGGGGCCGACCAATTCGGGCAAGACCTACGCGGCCCTGCAATTACTCGCAGCGGCCCCGACGGGGACTTATCTCGCGCCGCTGCGGCTCCTTGCCCTCGAGAATTACGAGGGGCTCGCCGAGCGGGGCCTCAAGGCCGGGATGGTGACCGGCGAGGAAGTCCTCGGCGAAGACAGGCCGACCCACACATCGCGGACTATCGAGACCGCGGATCTGATCCGGCCCGTCGATGTCGCCGTGATCGATGAGATCCAGATGCTCTCCGATCCTGACCGCGGCTGGGCCTGGACCAACGCCCTCTTCGGTATCCCGGCCAAGACCGTCGTCGTCTGCGGGTCCGACGATGCGCTCGCCGCCGTCCGGCGCGCGGCGGAGGCAGCCAACGAATCGCTCGAAGTCATCACCTTCGTTCGCAAGACGCCCCTCGTCCTTCTGGACAAACCCGTCCCCCTCGAGGACGTCGAGCCAGGGGACGCGGTCGTCGCCTTCTCGCGGCGCGCGGTGCATGAGAATCGCGAGATCCTGGTCGCCGCCGGTCACAGCGTGGCGACGATCTACGGCGCCCTGTCTCCCGAAGTTAGGCGAGCGGAAGCCGCACGGTTCCGCACCGGCGAAGCCACCGTATTGGTCACCACGGATGCGATCGGCATGGGTCTCAACCTCGGGCCCCTGAAGCGCATCGTCTTCTCCGCGACCCGCAAATGGGATGGGGTCGGCGAGCGTGCCTTGACGAATTCCGAGATTCGTCAGATCGCCGGGCGCGCCGGGCGTTTCGGCCATCAGGATGTCGGTTACGTCGCCGCCACCGACGCCATCGGCATCGAACCGATCCGCGCCGCGCTCGCCGGAGCGCCGACGGCACCGGCCGCCGATACGCGATTCTTCGTGCGGCCCGATCTGATCGCGATCCGCTCCGTCGCGGAGGAGATGCGCACGGCGAGCCTGCGAGAGGTCATGACGCATTTCGCGCGGTCCACCTTCTATGCCGGGTCGCCGTTCCAGCCCTCCGCCCTCGACGAAATCCTCGATGTCGCGAAGGTCATCGACCGCGCTGCCTTGCCGATCGAGGAAAAGTTCGCCTTCTCGGTCTGCCCGGTCAATCGTCGCGATGAGATCGCCATCGCCATGCTGGAACGCTGGGCGCAGGCTCGGGCCACGCGCACGACCGTTCCGGCGTTGCGTGCCAATCTCAGCGGGGAACTCGATTATCAGGAACGGACGGTGCGGCTCGCGAGTGCTTATCTCTGGCTGTCGCGCCGCTTCCCCGAAACCTTCGACGACGACGAGCAGATCCGTGCCATGCGCGGCCGGGCCAACGCCGTCATCGAGAAACATCTACGAGAGACGGCGACGCGCAAGGCCGAACGTCGGCGGTCGCGGCCGGGAGTGCGATGACTCGTCTGACTTACGCCATCGGCGACATCCACGGATGCGCCGATGCCCTCGAGCGACTCCTGGCGGAGATCGCTCGTCATTGCGGTGGTCGCGACTACCGCCTCGTCTTTCTCGGCGACTACATCGATCGCGGACCGGACAGTGCCGGCGTCCTGCGAATCCTTCAAGATCTCGATCGGACGGGAGGCGAGAAAGCCACGTTTCTCATGGGCAATCACGAGCGGATGTTGCTCGATGCCTACGAAAAGCCATTCGGCGTCACCGCCTGGCTGGAGAATGGCGGTCGAAGCACGCTGGCGTCATTCGGCATCCGCGATCCGGAGGAGCTGCCGCGGGATGCGCTCAACTGGATGTCGGGCCTCGACACGGTCCATGAGGATGAGCGGCGCTATTTCGTCCATGCCGGGTTTCGCCCCGGAAGGCCCGGTATCGACCCGGACGTGGAGGCCAGACTCTGGATCCGAAAGCCGTTCCTCACCGAGGATTTCGATTTCGGCAAGCACGTCGTCCACGGCCACACCCCGCAAAAGACCGGCAGGCCGGACGTTCATCCCTTCCGAACGAACGTCGACACGGCCTGTGTCTTTGGATGCCTCCTCACCGCAGCCGTGTTCACTCCTGAAGCCGGCCCCGCCGTCGAGTTCCTGCAGGTTGGCATGTGAACTGGAGAATTCGATGACCGCCTCCGTTCGGAACGACCGTTGGGGAGAGTGAAAGTATTTTTGGCGAGTAGACCGCCAAATCCATGGTGCTGCCATCCAGCAGAGTATGGGCGATTGGTTTCGGTGATGAGATCCGTGATCGGACTTATCCGCACAAGGCGGCCGTGACCTCGCGCTTATAGCGGTTTGGGGTATCATCAGCCTTGGCGGATTTCGAAAAGAGGGCGTTTACCTGCTCTTTCGATGAGGCTCATCCTATGCATCCGGTGAAGACCACAGCGCTTTCGGGCTTTGCATACGAGGTTTGTGAAGATGGACATCGACGAGGAGAAAATCGACGCCGCTGTTCTAGCGCTCCTGCGGTTGACGCTTCACGATGAGCGTCGTGCCTGGAAGGGCTTCGACTGGAACGCGATGGAACGCCTTCACCGGAAGGGGATGATCTCCGACCCGGCGAGCAAGGCGAAGTCGGTCGTGCTGACCGACGAGGGGCTGCGTCAAGCGGAGGAACTATTTCGAGTCCTGTTTGCTCGGACCGAATGACTGCGCTGTCAAGTCTGCGCTTTGCGGGCCGGCTCTTCCCGATCCTGAGCAGTTCGACAGCGATAACGTTTGTTTTCTCTCTATGTCATTTGACACGGCAAAGCCCGCAGCGTTTGACGCTGCGGGCTTTTGCGTTTGGTGTTCTGGTGTGTTTGGTTGCGGGGACAGGATTTGAACCTGTGACCTTCAGGTTATGAGCCTGACGAG
>NZ_LMNB01000019.1:0-10962 GCF_001422895.1 Methylobacterium sp. Leaf106 | reverse complement strand
TGGGGCACGCAGCAGGGTCGGGGGTCCAAACCCCGGCCCGTCTCCTTCAGGCGGTCCGCTTCCAACCCGGACCGAGAYCCTGGGGCACGCAGCAGGGTCGGGGGTCCAAACCCCGGCCCGTCTCCTTCRRGCGGTCCGCTTCCAACCCGGACCGAGATCTTGGAATACACACTAGGGTCAGGGGTCCAAACCCCGGCCCGTCTCCTTCAATAGGAACTGCTGGATGACGAGCGTCCGTGAGAAGAGCGCAATTGCTGCCAAGCAAATAGCTTTACGTGAACAGTTGTGGCCTAATGTGGATGCCTGGCTTTGGCAACGCAAAGCCAACAAGGGCTTCACTACCATCCCTAAGACATTTCCTCTCATCCTTCAGATCATGGATGAGATGACGAAGGACACGCCCGTCTCTCGAACATACATGGCGTTGTGGTGTTCCACCTGGGACAACTCCTTCGTCAATCTCTCGAAACCGAAGGAGTTGGCCCATGCCTCCGGCTTCAGTGGTCAGCGCAGGGAGAGCACCTGGATCAGCCGGATGCGTTTGTTGGCGAAGCTGAACTTCATCTCCATCGCAGATGGTAAAAGCGGTCCGATGAGTCACGCCATCATCTGGAACCCTCATCATGTGATCCGCATGCACCATGCGCAAAAGACGCCTGGGCTGGCTGCTGGCAGCTACAATGCGCTTGTCGAGTGGGCCCTGGAAATCGGCGCAGGGGACATGACAACGCCCTACGCGGCGCCAGCGGCCGCATCAGCACCAGCTGAACCACCGCCAGCAGCAGCTGCTGAACCGCCATCTGCGGCTCCTGCGACCAGCGCGGTAGACGTAGGCGCTAAGGCCGTAGCCTCATAGGCTCAAAAGCTCATGACCTCTTGTTCGTCATGTGAAATTCATGTAGCTTTCCAGCCTCAAAGATCTACGAGGCTGTGGATCTAAAAGGCTTTGAGCCCATGAAGGTGATAACGCTCGCTACGCAGAAGGGCGGCTCCGGCAAGACGACGCTGGCTGCCTCCCTCGCTGTAGCTGCTGCGGAGGCCGGTGAAGGCGTTGTCGTCATCGATCTGGATCGGCAGCGTTCATTGGAAGCGTGGGAGGAACGGCGGCGCGGCATCGAGCACAAGACGCGGGTGATCTACCGCGCTGTCGAAGCTGAGGGTCTTGGGGTCCTGCTGAGCAAGATCCGAGGGCATCAGCCAACCACGCTGGTGGTGATCGACACGCCCGGCATCCTCGATGATACAGCGCGTATCGGCATGGACGCGGCCGACATCACGCTCCTTCCCGTCCGCCCCGCCATCATGGATGCCCAGGCCGCGATCCGTACCGCCGTCGAACTGGATCTACAGGATCGCGCCTTCGCCTTCGTGCTTACCCAGGTGCCACCGGGAAGCCCGGCTAGGGCCGAAGCTCCGGCGCGTGAACTGGTGAAATATGGCCCCCTCTTCCCAGGCTTGATTGGGCTGCGTCTGGATCACCAGGACGCAATCTTAGAGGGACAAGGGGTCACGGAATTTCGACCACGCGGTCAGGCCGCCGACGAGGTGCGGCAGCTGTGGGACTGGACCGCCAAGCAGCTTCGGGAGGGTGATCATGAATAAGAAGTCGAAGGGATGGAGCGAGGCCACCGGCCAGTTCGCAAAGATCGCCGAAGAGGGCCGACAGCTCGGAAGACCCAAAGCCTCAAAGACTGATAGCGTCTTGGATCTACAGCCTCATGAAGTTGATGCACCTGTTCCCACTCTTGCTCCTGCTTCGAGCGAGAAGCCATCCCAGGTGAAGCGCACTTCGACCTCGCTGTACCTCACTCCAGCAGCGCATAGGGCAATTCGGATGCATGCGGCCGAGAAGGGGGTCAGGCCACACCGGATCTACGACGACGCCCTCCGAGCCTACTTCAAGACGCACAAGTTGGAGGACTTCGACGAACTAAACGGCTTAGAGCCATAGCCTTATGGGTGCATGAGGCTGAATCATTGTTGGAGGCTTCGATGTCAGACCCGCAGGTCATCGCCGCCTACGCCGCCGGCACTGCGACAGTCCTTGGGGCGATCACAGCCCTGCTGGCTGAGTTGCGCCGTTGGAGGCGGATGAGTCGTTCAGACAGTCCTCGGGGATCTGAGTAGAGCCAGATCGATGGGCGGCACGGACCTCGGCCAACTCGCGCTGTAACGCCTCGATCTCAGCATGAAGTTCGCCAGCATCAACGGCCAGCTCGATGCATTGTTCTTGCACCTCGGCGAGCTGGGTTCGGAGTTCAATGTTCTCGGCTGCGAGGGCGAGCAATAGGAGATCGTCTGGAACGGTGGGCTCCTTCTCGGGCAGGCACCGGGTGAGCTTGCTTAACGAGAGTTTGACGCGGGGAGGCGCTTCAGGCGAGATAAGGGTTGGCCGTCGTGGCCAGAGTCGGGGTCGACTACAACGAGATACCAAAACGCAGAAACCCGCCGGTGAGGGCGGGTTCCAGGTTCACAGCCGGGGCTGATCAGATCTTCAATTGGCGTTGAGATCATCGATCACCCCCCTGCCGATGTCAACGGGGTGCACTTCGCCGCCGGGCGATTTCGGCTGGGCATTTGCGCGATTGCAAGCGGCTTCCCTCTACGGGCCGTTTGCAATCGCGCAAATGAAGACGTCGCTTTCGTTTGCGTGTGGCTTGCAATCGCGCAAATCTGCAAGCGGTCCTGTGATCCTGTGACTCCTCCCTCCGGTGGGCCTGCATGGTCCGGGGAGAGATATGTTCGCTGACGAAATCAGATGCGCGGCCCAGACGGCTTTGCGCTCGAAGTTGCCCGAAGTGCTGTCCATCATGTGGAAGGCCTTCGGGGAGGGGCACCTCACGGAAGGCCAGGCCGAGGAGCTTTCCGCTTTGATCGAGGCGCGGCGGGTCGTGTCTGCAACTGGTACCCAGCGAAGAAGTGCAGGATCGCGGCCTCGGTCACCGGCTTCAATCGAGCGCCGACGCCGATGGGCTGCGTCGGGGGCCATGCCGGTAGGGCTGGCGTCCAGGTTCTCAATTGCCGAGCAGGCTGCTCTGGCCGTTGTCGCCGGCGAGGTGATGAAGCACGGGCGCTGTACCTTGTTCATCGGGCACATCGCGGCTCTGGCAGGGGTCAGCGAGACTTCGGTGCGGAACGCGTTGCGCGAAGCGAAGCAGCTCGGTTTGGTGGTCGTAGAGATCCGACGGGTGACTGCATGGCGGAACGACGCGAACGTCGTGACGATCGTCTCAGCCGAATGGAATACATGGCTCTCCCGAGGTGGCCGAGGGGGAGGATACAAATCTGTGAAGGGCTCGGATTCCAACTTCAGATCGGAGTCAGGATCCGGAAGAAATGGAGGGGAGAAGCAGACGGGTTATCGGGGATCAAGCTCTCTCGGCGGGCAAGGGAGCTATGCCTCTACGATACAGTTTCCAGCGCCAGAGAAAGCCGCCCAGGCCCCTTGCAGGCATAAGGGCTACTTCGGGGCGGTTTCACCGAAACGGCTGCCACGGGGCTCCTGAATGGATTTAACGGCATTTGGCCGATTTCTCTTCCCATTTCTGAGCGGAGAAACCTCAACGACATCAAAGAGTTATGATTTAATCCCTATTTAGGAATTTACCTTTTTTATGGACTGTCAAGCAAGGGGGAGCAATCTTACCTGTCACCGAAGGTCAGAACGGATCGCACGGTCGTGCCCGAACTCGGTCTTGATCAGGTGGCGGGCTTCAGCTCGCGCAATAGCTGCCGGGCTGAGATTGCGTGACCAGCCCGCTCGCTTCCCCAGGATCGGGCCACCCAGACGGTACGTGAAGTTCCGAAACTTGGCCGCTGAGGGTGAGTTCTTTGCGAGGTAGGTGATGGCGCTGTGGAGCCGCCCTGAGGGCTGCCGGGCCAGTCGGTAGTCAGCTGGCCGAACGTCGATTTCGTCCGTGTCGCCGCACCATTTGGCGACGTTGTCGGCGAAAGCTTCCTGTAGGCTGGGAGGAATGTGGGTGAGGAGATGTAGATGCTCCGCCTCTCCGGTGTCACGGGTGCTCTCCCTCGACCACACGTTGATGTGCTCGAAATGGTTGTCGCGGGCGAACTGGGCGATCTTGTTCTTGTAGTCGTCCCACAGCACGATTCGCTCAGCCGGGCTGAGGTTATCGATGATGATTGGTCTGATCGTGACGAAGCGATTGAACGGCAGCTTCAAGTCTTTGGCGAAATGCCATGCGTTGAACATGTGGCCGACAGTCACCGGTGCGATGCTTCTGCTGACCTTTCGCTTTCCGATCTTCGGTTTCTTCTGCCAGCCGTTCCAGCTCGGGGCTGACGTGGATTTCGCTCTCATGTCAGGAGTCAGATCCTAAACCATATAAGAGGGAGATTGGGCTCGTTCGGCCTGCTGCAAGGGTGAGGCTCGTAGTCAAACCCTTGATAGATCAGGAGGATCTGACCAGCGTGCTCAGCCAGCTGCCTCTGCAGATCCTTGGAAACTTCTGAGCGGATTTCGTTGGCCTGGAACACGTAGCGAACAACTTTTGCTCCCTGGCTCCGACGGCGTCAAGTCATGTGCCTGAGGCGACAAGCAGCGATGATCTACCGCCTCCCGAAGCGGATGTCGGTGGCCACGGCCTTCAGCCGCTCGGGCTCCCGCTCCTTGCGCTCGCTGTAGCGGGCCACGAGGGAGGCTGCTGAACGTGCTCACTGCAATCCTGCTGACCTCGTCGGTGAAGGTCTGGCGGCACGCATGAGGGCCGCCAGTGGGCTTAGCCGCGCTTGCTCATATTGCCGCCCATACCTTCACAACAGCAGGCCGCCTTCTTGCCTTTCGTGCCGTGCTTCATCGCCGCCATGTCGCCCTTGGCGCACATCCCGGACTTGCCCTTGCTGCCGCCACAACAGCCCATGGCAAGGGCAGGAGCAACGCTCAGGAGCATGAGGGCAGCAGCGGTTGCGATCAGCTTCTTCATCGGGTGATTTCCTTCTCTGGATCGGTGTCCTCGTAGCATTTCAGCGTTTCACGAAGCCAATGTCGGCAGCCACTGCCTTGAGCCGCTCGGGCTCCCGCTCCTTGCGTTCGCTGTAACGGTCGACGAGGTAGGCGGCTCGCTCACGGGTCAGCAGGGTGAATTTGAACAGTTCCTCGCAGACGTCGACAACCCGATCGTAGAGCGGTCCCGGTTTCATCCGGCCGGCATCGTCGAATTCTTTGTAGGCCATCGGCACCGAGGACTGGTTCGGGATGGTGATCATCCGCATCCAGCGTCCGAGGAGGCGCAGGCTGTTGACCGCGTTGAACGATTGCGAGCCGCCCGACACCTGCATCACCGCCAAGGTCCGCCCTTGCGTCGGGCGCACCGAGCCCTCCGACAGTGGCAGCCAGTCGATCTGGCTCTTCATCACCCCGGTCATGTTGCCGTGACGCTCGGGACTGACCCAGACATGGCCCTCCGACCAGATCGAGAGGTCGCGTAGCTCCTGGACCTTGGGATGGTCGGCGGTGGCGTCGTCGGGCAGGGGCAGGCCGTGCGCATCGTAGATCCGCACTTCACCACCCATGGCCTCCAGCAGACGGGCAGCCTCATGGGCGAGGAAGCGGCTGAACGACCGCTCCCGGAGCGATCCGTACAGGATCAGGAAGCGGGGGGCGTGGGTGAATGGTGCGGCGACCTGAAGGCTGTCCTGCGTCGGCGCCTCGAAATGCGCCTGGCTCAGGTTCGGCAGGCCATCGACGAAAGGCTGCTGGGGCTTGTCCAAGGAGCTTCATTCCTCTACGTTTCAATAATGATTGAGACATTGACATCATGATCGATGAACAGCAAGCCGTCGCCGCCTTCGCCGCGCTCGGTCAGGAGAACCGGCTGCGGATCGTCCGCGCCCTCGTGACCGCCGGCCCAGATGGGTTGAGCGCCGGCGCGCTGGCTGGGGAGGTCGGCGTGTCCGGCACCAACCTCTCGTTCCACACCAAGGAACTGAGCCATGCCGGGCTGATCCGGTCCCGACGCGACGGCCGGTCGATCATCTACAGCGCCGCCTATCCGGCCCTGTCCGGCTTGATCGAGTTCCTGATGCGCGACTGCTGCCAGGGCCGCCCGGAGGTCTGTGCCCCGGCGGTTGAGGCCCTTGCTGCCTGCCTTTGCCTTCCCGGAGAGACCGCCCATGCCTGACCGCGTCTACAACGTCCTGTTCCTCTGCACCGGCAACTCCGCCCGCTCGATCCTCGCGGAGTCGATGCTCAACAAGGAGGGCCAGGGCCGCTTTCGGGCCTTCTCCGCTGGCAGCCAGCCCAAGCCGAATGTGAACCCAATGGCCGTGCAGGTCCTGCGCGAGACAGAGTACCCAACCGAGGGGCTGCGCTCGAAGACCTGGGACGAGTTCGCGGGCCCTGACGCGCCGGTCATGGATTTCGTCTTCACCGTCTGTGACAACGCCGCTGGCGAAGCCTGCCCGTACTGGCCCGGCCAGCCGGTGACGGCTCACTGGGGCATCGAGGATCCCGCCGCAGCCGAGGGCACCGACCTAGAGCGCAAGACGGCCTTCGTCACTGCGCAGCGCTACTTGAAGAACCGGATCTCGGCCTTCGTCTCCCTGCCGCTCTCCAGCCTCGACCAGGTAGCCCTGTCCGCCAAGGTCCGCGAGATCGGCCAGCAGGCTGGTGCCACTTCGCCCCGTTCGGAGGTCGCGTGATGGACGTCGTCATCTACCACAACCCGGATTGCGGCACGTCGCGCAACACCCTGGCCCTCATCCGTAACGCCGGCATCGAGCCTCACGTCGTCGAGTATCTGAAGACGCCGCCGAACCGAATCCTGGTGCGCCAGCTTGCCGAGCGGGCTGGGCTCACGGTCCGCGACTTCCTCCGCGAGAAGGGAACGCCCTACGCCGAACTCGGTCTCGACGACCGAACCCTGACGGACGACCAGCTTCTGGATGCCATCGCCGAGCACCCGATCCTGCTCAACCGTCCCTTGGTGGTCAGCCCGAAGGGCGTTGCCCTCTGCCGCCCCTCCGAGGCGGTGCTCGACCTCCTGCCGGCTCAGCAAGGAGAGTTCGTCAAGGAAGACGGTGAGCGCGTCGTCGATGAGCACGGGCGCCGCGTCGCCACCGCCTGATCCCGCCTTCCCGACATCAAAAACAAGAAACGGCCCCGATGCTCGCACTTGCCATTTTCGTGGTCACCCTGGTCTTCGTCATCTGGCAGCCCAAGGGGTTTGGCATCGGATGGAGTGCACTCATCGGCGCGGCCGTGGCGCTGGCCACCGGCGTCATCCACGCGGGTGACATCCCATTGGTCTGGCACATCGTCTGGGACGCCACCTTCACCTTCGTCGCGCTCATCATCATCTCGCTGCTCCTCGACGAGGCCGGGTTCTTTCATTGGGCGGCGCTCCACATAGCCCGCTGGGGCGGCGGTCGCGGGCGCTTGCTGTTTCCGCTGGTCATCCTCCTGGGCGCGGCCATCGCGGCGGTCTTCGCGAACGACGGAGCGGCGCTGCTGCTCACGCCCATCGTCCTGGCGATCCTGCTGCGCCTCGACTTCAAGCCGGCGGCAGCGCTCGCCTTCATCGTGGCCTGCGGGTTCGTAGCGGATTCGACCTCGCTGCCGCTGGTGATCTCGAACCTCGTCAACATCGTCTCGGCCAACTTCTTCGACATCTCCTTCAGCCGCTACGCCGCCGTGATGGTGCCGGTGAACCTCGTCTCCCTCGCCGCGACTCTGGTGGTGCTCTGGCTGTTCTACCGGCGCGACCTGCCGGCCACGTATCCCGTTGGCGAACTGGAGGCGCCGCGCCAGGCCATCCGCGACCCTCTCGTCTTCCGGGCAGCGTTCCCGCTCCTCGGACTGCTGCTAGTCGCCTATTTCGTTACCGCGCCGTTTGGGGTGCCGGTCTCGGTGGTGACTTGCGCTGGCGCTCTCATCCTTCTGGCCCTGGCCAACCAGAGCCGGGTGATCCCCATCCGCAAGGTCTTGACGGGCGCCCCCTGGCAGATCGTGCTGTTCAGCCTGGGCATGTACCTCGTCGTCTACGGCCTGAAGAATGCTGGCCTGACGGACTACCTGGCACAGGGACTAGCTTGGCTCGCCGGCCATGGACCGTTCGTCGCCACCATCGGGACGGGGTTCGCTGCCGCCATCCTGTCCTCGGTGATGAACAACATGCCGAGCGTCTTGGTGGGTGCGCTCTCCATCCAGCAGGCCCCGGACCTGTCGCCGCTGATGCGTGAGCTGATGGTCTACGCCAACGTCATTGGCTGCGATCTCGGACCGAAGTTCACGCCCATCGGGAGTCTTGCGACCCTGCTCTGGCTGCACGTCCTCGACACCAAGGGCCAGCACATCACCTGGGGCCAGTACATGAAGGTCGGCCTGGTAATCACTCCGCCCGTGCTGCTGGTCACGCTCCTGGCGCTCGCGGCCTGGCTGCCCATGCTCGGCACGCAGTAGGCCACACCATGGGTGAGGCACGACGCTGGCCGGTGATCTCCGCCCTGGGCGTAGTGCAGATCCTTACCTGGGGGTCGTCGTTCTACCTGCCGGCGGTACTCGCTGGTCCCATTGCGGAGAACACTGGCTGGCCGCTGGCCTGGGTGGTCGGCGGCCTGGCTCTCGGCCTGCTAGTCGCCGCGTTTGCCTCGCCGCACGTCGGCACGGTGATCCATCGTCAGGGCGGGCGGCCGGTTCTCGCGCTGGCGGCCCTGCTATTGGCGGCGGGCCTGACGGTCCTGGCTGTTGCGCCCGTGCTGCCGGTCTACCTGGCAGGCTGGCTGCTGCTGGGGTTGGGCATGGGCTGCGGCCTCTATGACCCAGCCTTTGCCACACTCGGCCGGCTCTACGGCGCTGAGGCACGGCCGGCGATCACCACGCTGACCCTATGGGGTGGGTTCGCCAGCACGGTCTGCTGGCCGCTGTCAGCGTTTCTGGTCGCGCAGGTCGGCTGGCGCGGGGCGTGCCTGACCTACGCTGGCCTGCACTTGCTGGTCACCCTGCCGCTGGTGCTGCTGCTGATTCCGTCGGCTCCTACATTGTCAGCACCCACGGATACCCACACGACGAGCACCGGCCCGCTATCATTCGGCGAGAGGCAAGCCTTCCTTTTGTTCGCTGGAGTGCTGATCCTCGGCGGTGCCATCATGGCGCTGGTGTCGGTGCATCTGATCACCTTGCTACAGGCGCGGGGCGTAGCGCTCGCCTCAGCCGTCTCCTACGGGGCGTTGATCGGCCCGGCGCAGGTCGGTGCCCGCATCGTGGAGATGTCGTTCAAGGGGCGGCACCATCCGCTCTGGACGCTGACCGCCGCCTTCGGACTGATCGCCTTGGGTCTCAGCCTTCTGACTTTCGGAGCGCCGGGTGTCGGCTTGGCTCTTGTGCTCTACGGGGCGGGGAACGGCATCTATTCGATTGCACGGGGCACGGTGCCGCTCGTGCTGTTCGGACCCGAGCGCTACGCTCCTCTGGTCGGTCGTCTGGCTCGGCCAGGGCTGGTGGCGCAAGCTCTCGCTCCTTTACTCGGCGCCTATGTGCTGACAAGCGCAGGAGCTGATGCCCTTTGGGTCATTCTGCTGGTGCTTGCTCTGGCGAACATCGGCCTGATTACCGCTCTGTGGCGGAACAAGCAAAGTCAAGCACAAACCTAGTTGTCGAAATAGGGTCTTTTAGTACTCTCGGAAGTAATCCCCCTACACAACAGGCCGGGGGGGTGTCGAATAAAAAAATACACTTCTCGATTTATGTAACGCTACAGATTTACCCTGGTGTAATCTTGGGCGGATCCGTAAATATGTCTGGCGACGCCCAAATGTCCGTGTTACGTTTGAAGCAACGAACGATGCTTCAGATGGAACGACGCGATGGCGACCGGCAAGTACGTGGCCTACTACCGAGTCAGTACGGGCAAGCAGGGGCGGTCGGGGCTTGGTCTCGACGCGCAGGAGCAGACTGTGCGCGACCGGCTCAACGGCGGCGACTGGGTACTCGTGGGTGAGTTCAAGGAGATCGAGAGCGGACGGATCTCACACCGACCGGAGTTGGCGAAGGCGTTGGCCTTCTGCCGGGTGATGGGCGCCAAGCTGATCGTGGCGAACGTCTCCCGCCTTACGCGCAATCCTGACTTCATGAGCACCCTCGTCGCGGCCGACGTCGAGGTCGAGTTCTGCGATCTTCCAAACGTCGAGGGGCCAGTCGGCAAGTTCATGTTGCGGCAGATGCTCAGCGTCGCTGAGCTGGAGGCCGGCATGATCGCGGAGCGAACCCGGAAGGCGCTGGCGGCAGCGAAGGCACGGGGCAAGGTGCTCGGGGGCGACCGCGGTAATCTCTCCTCCGACAACGTCCGAGGCCGCGCTGTCAGCCTCAAGGTGCGGCAGGATCAGGCGGTCCGTAGGCAGTCAGATCTGATGCCAATCATCCAAGAGATCCAAGGGAATGGCGCGCAAAGCCTGAGGGCGATCGCAGTCGCTCTGAATGAGCGAGGGATCCCTGCAGTACGAGGCGGTGCTTGGTCGGCATCACAGGTGAAGCGGCTCCTCGACGAGCAGGGGAAATCTGAAATCCGCCACCCCTTCCTCTCCTCCATCCCGTGAGCACGCAGAGGACAGGGAGGATAAGCGATCACATGAGTACGGGTCAGCACAGACGCCGCCGGGTCAAGTGTTTGATCGGAATGATGAATTTGTCTTGCCGCGATATGAATCTTGCGTGAGATCGAGCGAGTCGCAATGGATCTTTCATCTCATGGGGTTGGGAGGCACGATCCCTGTAACTCAACTCCTGCGAGACAATGTCTAAGTCATTGAAAACAAACAGCTTTTGAAATAGACATTCTTCAGCAGCGCAAGTACGGTCCGCTTCCAACCCGGACCGAGATCYTGGGGCACGCAGCAGGGTCGGGGGTCCAAACCCCGGCCCGTCTCCTTCAGGCGGTCCGCTTCCAACCCGGACCGAGAYCCTGGGGCACGCAGCAGGGTCGGGGGTCCAAACCCCGGCCCGTCTCC
>NZ_LMNB01000018.1:0-20146 GCF_001422895.1 Methylobacterium sp. Leaf106 | reverse complement strand
GGCAGGAAAGCGCCCCCGGCCCGCAGGATGGCCAGGAAGGCGGCGATCTGGTCCGGCCCACGCGGCAGGGCCACGGCGACCACGGTCTCGGGGCCGATGCCGACCCGGATCAACCGATGGGCGAGGCGGTTGGCCGCCCGGTCGAGCTCGCCGAAGGTGGTGGTGCGCGGACCGCAGATCACCGCAGGCGCCTCGGGATAGGCCTGGGCCGCCTCGCCGATCAGCGCCGGCACCAGCGCCTCCGACAGCGGCATCCCATCCGCGTAGGGCGAGGACAGCGAAGCGAGAGAGGAGGCCGGGACCAGCGGCAGGGTATCGACGCGGCGGCCGGTCTCCTCCACCGCGCCGCGCAGCAGGGTGAGGAAGCCGTCGCGCATCCGCTCCATGGTGTCCCGCTGGAACAGGTCGCGGGCATAGCCGAACGCCCCGCGCAAGGCCCCGCCGGCCTCGGCCACCGTTTCCAGAACGACATCGAACTGGACGTTGCCGGTTCCCCGCCCGAAGGGCGACACGACGAGATCGCCCACATTGAACCGGGACGGCCCCTCGACCCGGTGGCTGTGCATGACCTGGACGACGGGAGTATGGCTCACGG
Organism: Methylobacterium sp. Leaf106; assembly: GCF_001422895.1. NCBI lineage: Bacteria > Pseudomonadati > Pseudomonadota > Alphaproteobacteria > Hyphomicrobiales > Methylobacteriaceae > Methylobacterium > Methylobacterium sp. Leaf106. The sequence goes on along the minus strand of NZ_LMNB01000018.1, from coordinate 19,551 downwards.
TCCGGCGGGTCTGGAGCGCCTCCACCAGACGCTCGAAGGGCAGGTCCTGGTGTCCTTGCGCATCCACCATGGCGTCGCGCACGGCCCGCACGTGGTCGAGGACGCTGGCGCCGGGATCGACGACGACCCGGATCGCCAGGGTGTTGACGAACAGGCCGACCAGCGCCTCCGTCTCCGGCCGGTTGCGGTTGGCCACCGGCACGCCGATGCGCAGGTCCGCTTCGCCGGTATAGCGCCGGAGCACCAGGGACAGGATGGCCAGCAGGACCATCGCCGTCGTAGCGCCGGCCTGCCGCGCCAGGGATTCGAGGCGGGCGGCGATATCGGCATCGACCGCGAAATCCACCGCCGCCCCGCGAAAGCTCTGGACCGCCGGGCGCGGGCGGTCGGCCGGCAGGGGGATCACGGACTCCGTCGCCCCGAGGCGGTCCCGCCACCAGCCGAGCTGGCGCTCGAGTTCGCCCGCCTCGAGCCAGTCGCGCTGCCAACGCGCGTAATCGGCATAGGCGATCGGCAGCGGCGGCAGGCCCGAGCTCTCCCCCGCCACATAGAGGCGCATCAGGTCGGCGAGCAGGATCTCCACCGAGCGGCCGTCGGAGACGAGATGGTGCATCGTGAGGAGGAGGACGTGGCGCTCGGCCTCCATCCGCACCAGCACGGCCCTGAACAGGGGCGGTGCCGCCAGGTCGAAGGGCCGTCGTGCCTCCTCCCGCGACAGGGACGCGAGGCGTTCCTCGGCGAAGGCCCGGTCCTCGGCCTCCAGCGAGACCTCCCGCAGGCTCGCCGCGACGAATGAAGCGGTGACCGCCTCGACCTCGTCGGTCTCCCCGGCCCGGAACCCCGTCCTCAGCGCCGGGTGCCGCGCCACTAGAGCGTCGAGCGCCCGCGCCAGTGCATCCCGGTCGAGCGGCCCGGAAAGATCGAGCCCCCCGGCGATATGGAGCAGGGCCGCGTCCCCCCCCATCCGCCCGATCAGCCACAGCCGCTCCTGCGCGTAGGACAGGGGAGCGACCCTCTCGCCGCCGGCATCCTCGTCCCCCGCCACGATCGGCAGGCGCGAGAAGTCGATGCCGCGTGCGGCCAGGGCGTCGAGGAAGACCCTGCGCTTGTCGGGGGCAAGCCGGGCGAAGCGGCGGCTGAGATCGGCGGCTTGGCCAGACATTCAGGCCTCCAGATCGGCGAGGAGAGCGTCCATGTCGGACAGGTCGGCGGCGTCGTCCCGTCCGTCCCCCGCCCCCTCGCTCGACGTCGCGGCCAGGGCGTAGCCGCGCAGGGTCGGCGCCTCGAACAGGGCACGGATCGGCACGGTGAGACCGAGGCGCTGCTTCACCCGCATGGCGAGTTGCGCGGCGGTGAGGGAATGGCCGCCGAGCGCGAAGAAGTCGTCGTCCCGGCCCACATTCTCGACGTCCAGGATCTCGCCCCAGATCTCCGCCAGGGCGATCTCCATGGGCCCCTCGGGCGTGTCCGAGCCTCGCGAGGTCGAGAGCGGCACCGGAAGGGCGCGCAGATCGAGCTTGCCGTTCGGGGTCAGCGGCAGAGACGCGACGACCAGGATGTGAGCCGGCACCATATATGCGGGTAGCCGGCGAACGATCCCGCTACGGAGGGCATCCGCGTCGATCCCCTCGCCGACCACATAGGCGACGAGGTGCCTGTCCCCGGCGGCGTCGCGCAGGATGACGGCGGCATCGATGACGCCGGGTTCCGCCCGCAGGGCCGCTGCGATCTCCCCCGTCTCGATCCGGAACCCGCGCAGCTTCACCTGCCCGTCGGCCCGTCCGAGATAGGCCAGCGTGCCGTCCGGCCGCCGCACGGCGAGATCGCCGCTGCGATAGAGGCGCGCCCCCGGTGGCCCGAACGGGTCCGGCACGAAGCGCTCGGCCGTCAGCGCGGCCCGCCCGAGATAGCCCTGGGCCAGACCGGCGCCGCCCACATGCAGCTCGCCCGCCACCCCATCCGGCACGGGGTCGAGGTTGGAGTCGAGGAGGTGCAGGGTGAGATCCGGCAGGGCCTCGCCGATGGGGCTGTCGGCCCGATTCGCGTCGTCGGCTACGAGCGGTCGATAGGTCACGTGAACCGTGGTCTCGGTGATGCCGTACATGTTCACCAGACGGGGCGAGGCATCGCCGAAACGCTCGAACCACGGCCGCAGGGCGGATACGTCGAGCGCCTCCCCACCGAAGACAACGTGGCGTAGCGCCAGTCCCCGGGGCCGCGCGAGGGCGGCCTGCATCAGCGGCCGGAAGGCGGACGGGGTCTGGTTCAGCACCGTCACGCCCTCGCGGACGAGAAGGTCGAGGAACGCGTCCGCCGCCCGCGCCACCTCACGCGGCACCACGACGAGGCGCCCGCCATGACAGAGCGCGCCAAAAATCTCCCAGACCGAGAAATCGAACCCGTAGGAATGGAACAGCGTCCAGACGTCGTCCTCGGCGAAACCGAAATCGTCCTGCGTGGTGGTGAGCAGTCGCGCCGCGTTGGCATGGGTGACGACGACGCCCTTCGGCCGGCCGGTGGAGCCCGACGTATAGATCACGTAGGCCGGCTGCTCGGGGTGGGGTGCGGGAGGTAGCGGCGGGCCTCCGTCTTCGGACGCCGCCGGACCGTCCATGAGGATCGGCTTCGGGCCGCCCTCCGGCAGGCTGTCGACGAGGCAGGCCGTGGCGAGCACGTGCCGGGCCCCGCAATCGGCGAGCATGAAGGCGAGGCGGTCGGCCGGATAGGCCGGGTCGAGGGGAACATAGCCGGCTCCGCTCTTCAGGATCGCCAGGATGCCGACGACGAGGGAGATCGAGCGCTCGGCGCAGAGACCGACGAGATCGCCCGGCCGCACCCCTTCGCGGACGAGACGCCGCGCGAGACGGGCCGCTCTGGTCTCGAGGTCGGCATAGGTCGCCTGCTCACCCTCGCACGTGACGGCCACGGCATGCGGTCGCCGACCCGCCTGCCAAGCGATTCGGAGATGGATCGCGGGCTCGGCCGGCGATGGCCGGAGGACGGCGGCCCGATGCCGTGCCGCCTCGATTTCGTCGGGCGGGACGAGGGTGAGGGCATCGAGGGGCGTGTCGGCCGCATCCATCAGGGCATCGAGGATGTGAAGCACCTGCGCGTTCAGGCGCCGGACCTCGGCGGAGGAGATGCGGGCCTGGTCGATGCTCCAGTTCAGGCGCGGCGCGCCGTCGAGGAGAAGCGACAGGGTAAGGGGAACGTCGGTCGCTTCGAGGGTCGCGACCGGGCCGAATTCCAGGCCGCCGAGGCTGCGGTCGCGGACCACGGCGTCGAGGGGGTAGTTCTCGACGACGAGGAGGCTGTCGAACAGCGGCTGCCCGCCGCGCCCGACCCAGGCCTGGATGTCGGCCAACGATGCGAGATCGTGCTCGCGCAGGGCCGCCGCCCCGCTTTGCAGCCGACGCAGCCAGTCCCCGACGTTCAGATGTCCCGGCAGGCCGACGCAGCGCGGGACCGTGTTGATGAACAGGCCGAGCACCCCGTGCATCCCGCCGTCATCCGGCGGGCGGCCCGATCCTGTGGTGCCGAAGGCCACGGTGGAGCGCCCGGTGAAGCGGCTCAGGGTGAGCGCCCAGGCCGCCTCGAACACCGTGTTCAACGTCACCGTCTCGCGCCGGGCGAAAGCCTGGAGGCGGTCGGTCCGCGCCTCGCCGAGGGCGGTGTCGATGGCGATGTGCCCGCTCGCCCCCGTCTCGCCGGACAGAGTTGGGGCGAGGAGGCTCGGCTCGTCCAGCCCGGCCAGGGCCTCGCGCCAGAACGACTCGTCGGCGCCGCGGTCGCCTTGCGACAGCCGGGTCAGGTGCTCGCGGAACAGGCGGGTCGGTGCCTCGACCACCTCTCCGGCATAGTGGCGCAGCACCTCGGAGATCAGGCGCGCATTGCTCCATCCATCGAGGAGAAGATGGTGGCAGGTCCAGATCAGCCGGTGCCGGTCTTGGCCGAGATCGACCAAAAGGAGGCGCATGAGCGGTGCCTGCGCGAGGTCGAAGCCGCGGGCGCGCTCGGCCCGCGCCAGCGCGTCGAGATCGGCGTCGGCGCGGTCGCTCAGGTCGAGTCGGGTGACCGGCAGCTCGGCGGAGGCATGCACGAGTTGGAGCGGAGCGGCGAGGTCGCCGGTCCAGAGGAAGCTCGTGCGCAGGATCGGATGGCGTGCGACGCCCGCGCGCCAGGCCGCCGCGAACCGGTCGGGGTCGAGGTTACGGATCGTGACGCCGAGCTGGTTCACGTAGAGACCCGCTTCCGGCGCGGCCAGCGCGTGGAACAGGATTCCGCCCTGCGTCGGGGTCAACGGATAGATGTCCGTCACGTCCCGCAGATCGAGGCCGTCGATCCGGTCCTGCGTCAGGGCGGCCAGCGGGAAATCGGACGGTGTCGCGCCGCCGGCCTCGGGGTTAAGTCCGTGCTCGGCGAGGGCGGAGAAGGCGGCACCGAGCCTTTCGGCGAGGCGGTCGATGGTGGCCCTGTCGAAACGGGCGGCGCTGTAGCCGAGGCGCAGGGTGACCGCGCCGTCCCGCAGGAAGCTGTCGACGATCAGCTCGGCGCCGAGAGGTGCGGCGGGATCCGCCGACAGGCGCATCGATTCGGCATCGATGGAGAACAGGGAACCGGCATCGATGGCGGTCACGGTGCCGAGGTGATTGAACGTCACCTCCGGCCAGGGCTGGGTCGAGAGTTTCGCACGCAATGATTCCGGGCCGAGGTAGCGCAGGACCGAGTAGCCGGAGCCGTCCCCGGGGAGGGTTCGCACCGCTTCCTTAGTCGACTTCGCATCGCGCCCGACATCGCCTGATACCGACAGGGTGATCGGAACCAGGGTGGTGAACCAGCCGACCGTCCGATCGAGGGGAAGGTTCGTGGCGTCCCCGTCCCGGCCGTGGCGCTCCAGGGTGACGCCCAGCGTCGAGTGCCCCGACCAGGCGGCGACGGCGCGGGACAGGCCGGCGAGGAGGACTTCGTCGAGCCGCATCCCGTAGGCCGTGCGCAGACGATCGAGCCCAGCCATGAGGGAGGGGTCGAGGACGAGGGTCCTCGTCGCGGCGTGATGCTGGTCACGCGCGCCTTCGGGTCGGTCGATGGGAAGGCGCGCGGCCGAAGGCGCGGACGCCCAAGCCTCGCTGCGACCGGCGATCTCCGCCGCGTGATCTCGCAGACGGTAAGCCCAGGCCCGGAAGGGCGTCGCGACGGCGGGCGCCGATGCGTCTCCCCGGTAGAGCAGGTCGAGGTCGGAGACGAGGATGCGCCACGACACGGCATCCACGACGAGGTGATGGGCCGTGAGAAGCAGGCGCTGACGCCCATCGGGGAAGTTCGCCAGGATGGCGGCGAAGACGCGGCCATCGGCGAGGTTGAGGCTGCGCTCGGCGGCGAGGAAGCAGACCCGTGCCTCGTCGTCGCTCTCCACTTCGACGATGGACAGGGGCTCGGCGAGCATCGCGGGCGATATCGGCTCCTGGATCCAGGCTCCGGTCGCATCGCGGCCGAAGGCGTAGCGCAACGCTTCGTGATGGGCCACCAGGGCCGCCAGCGCGTCGCCGAGGCGATCGGCGTCGAGCCTCACGCGGGCATCGAGTTCGAGGGACTGATTCCAATGGTCCCGGCGGGCCATTGGCTGTTCGAAGAACCAATGCTGGATGGGCGTGAGCGGCGCAGGGCCTTCCGGCACGGACACCGTCGTCTCCGCCCCATCGGGCCGGGCGATGACGCGGGCCAGGGCGGTGACGGTCTGATGCTCGAAGATCTGGCGCGGCGTCACGGCAAAGCCCGCTTCGCGAAGGCGGGCGACGATCTGCAGGCTGAGGATGGAATCGCCGCCGGCTTCGAAGAAGTTCCGGTCGGGTGGGATGGCGGGGAGGCCGAGCGCCTTGGCCCAGATCTCGGCCACCACGGTCTCGGTGGCGGTGAGCGGACGCGAGGGACCGCCCGTCGCCTCGACCAGGGGCGCGGGCTCCGGCAGGGCCGCGCGGTCGAGCTTGCCGTTGGGCGTCAGCGGCAAGCGATCCAGCGCCACGATCCGGCTCGGCACCATGTAGTCCGGCAGGCGCCGGGCCAGATCCGCCCGGAGCGCGCTCGCGTCGAGCTCCGCCCCGGCCGCAGTGACAACGTAGGCCACCAGCAGCGGACCCGCCGGACCCTGCCGCAAAGCCGCCGCCGCGCCCGCCACGGTCTCCTGTGCCAGCAGCGCCGCCTCGACCTCGCCGAGCTCGATCCGGAACCCGCGCAGCTTCACCTGCNCGCAAAGCCGCCGCCGCGCCCGCCACGGTCTCCTGTGCCAGCAGCGCCGCCTCGACCTCGCCGAGCTCGATCCGGAACCCGCGCAGCTTCACCTGCGCATCCGCCCGGCCGAGATACTCCACCGTCCCGTCCGCCCGCCAGCGCGCCAGATCCCCGGTGCGGTAGAGCCGGCCGCCGTCCCGGCCCGACAGGTCCGGGAACGGGTCGGGGATGAACCGGTCCGCCGTCTGCCCGGCCCGGCCGAGATAGCCCCGCGCCAGACCGTCGCCGCCCAGATGCAGTTCGCCCGTCACCCCCACCGGCACCGGCTGCAACGCCGCGTCGAGGATGTAGGCGCGCCGGTCCCCCACCGCCCGGCCGATGGGCGCGTAGGCCCCCTCCACCGCGTCCCCGGCCCGGGCCCGCCACACCAGGGGCGAGATCACCGTCTCGGTGGGGCCGTAGCCGTTGATCAGCAGTGTGGGGTCGAGCGCCCGGCCGATCAGCGCGAAGCTCTCCCGCGACAGGGCCTCGCCGCCGAACGCGTAGGAGCGCCGGCTCGGGCGCGGGCCGCTGGCGGCCTCGAGCGCCAATTGGTGCATGTAGGCGGTAGGGAAGCCCGCATGGGTGACGCCGTGACGCTCCATGGCGTCCAACGCCTCGCGCGGGGTCCACAGCCCGTCGGGCTTGAGCACGACGCAGCCGCCGAAGGCCAGCGGCACCATCCAGCGCTCCTGCGCCCCGTCGAAGCTCATCGACAGGACGTGGAGTTCGCGCGTCTCCCGGTTCGTGCCGTAGACGGCCCTCCTGCGCCCCGTCGAAGCTCATCGACAGGACGTGGAGTTCGCGCGTCTCCCGGTTCGTGCCGTAGACGGCCCCCGTGGCCCGCACGTGCCGGGCCAGCGGCCCGTGCGCCACGGCGACGCCCTTGGGGGTCCCTGTGGAGCCGGAGGTGTAGATCACGTAGGCGAGCTGCTCCGGATGAGCGGTACGCGGTGGCGCGGTCTCGGGCTCGGAGGCGAGATCGAGGGCGGAGGGGTCCAGGGTCGCGCCCTCCCCCATCCCGGCCTCTCCCATACCCGCCTCTTGCGCCAGCCCGTCGAGGGCCGGCCCCTGCACCAGCAGCAGGCGGGTCCCGGCATCGCGCAGGAGGGCGGCCAGACGCGCCCTCGGCTGGGCCGGATCGAGGGGCAGGAAAGCGCCCCCGGCCCGCNCCCTGCACCAGCAGCAGGCGGGTCCCGGCATCGCGCAGGAGGGCGGCCAGACGCGCCCTCGGCTGGGCCGGATCGAGGGGCAGGAAAGCGCCCCCGGCCCGCAGGATGGCCAGGAAGGCGGCGATCTGGTCCGGCCCACGCGGCAGGGCCACGGCGACCACGGTCTCGGGGCCGATTCCCTCCCGGATCAACCGGTGGGCGAGGCGGTTGGCCGCCCGGTCGAGCTCGCCGAACGTGGTGGTGCGCGGACCGCAGATCACCGCCGGGGCGTCGGGATCGGCCTGCGCTGCCTCGCCGATCAGCGCCGGCACCAGCGCCTCCGACAGCGGCATCCCATCCGCGTAGGGCGAGGACAGCGAAGCGAGAGAGGAGGCCGGGACCAGTTCGAGCGTGTCGATGCGACGGGCCGGGGTGCCGGTCAGGCCATCGAGCAGGGCGCGATAGCCCTCCTCGAACCGGGCGATGGTGGCGGGGTCGAAAAGGGCTTCGGAATAGGCGAAGGTCGCGGACAGGCCGCCGTCCTTTTCCGTTACCTCAAGGACGAAATCGTAGGCGGGCGTGCCGGTATCCTGCCCGAATGCTTCGAGCTTAAGGCCGGCGACGGTACCGAGATCGCCCAGGGTCGCCGGCTGTTGGCTGATCATCACGCGGGCAAGGGGTGCCCGGCCGGGAATGCGTTCCGGCTGCAGCGCCTCCACCAGTCGCTCGAAGGGCAGATCCTGATGGGCCAGTGCGTCCGTCACCGAGTTCCAAAGCCGGCTAATGACGTCGCGTCCCGGCGACGCCGGGTCGATCGACACAGGCAAGACCAGTGTGTTCACGAACACCCCGACGAGGTGTTCGACGCCCGGCAGGTGGCGACCCGCCACGGGCATGGCGATGCGCAGGCTCCGGGTGTCGCCATAGCGATGCAGGAAGAGGGCGAAGGCGCCGAGCAGGACCGTGAAGGGCGAGGTGCCCGTCTCACCCGCCAGGGCCGCGACCCGACGGCTCACCCCCTCGCCGATCGTGAAACGGTGCCGGAGGACGCGATCGGGTATTCCGACCCGCCTCTGGCGATCGGAGAGCGACAGATCGGGTTCGGGCCCGCCGAGGCGTTTGCGCCACCAGGCGAGGTCGGACTCCATGGCATCGGCGCGTGGTTCGCTCGCCTGCCAGGCGGCGATATCGGCCGGCTGGATCGTAAGGGGGGGCAGACCGGTGGGCAGGCTCTCCGCCTCAGCCCGATAGAGCGCCGGCCATTCCCGCAGGATCACGCCCATGGACCAGCCATCGGACACGATGTGGTGCAGGGTCACCAGCAGAACGTGATGGGCCCCGCCGAGGCGGACCAGGGCAAAGCGCGCGAGCGGGCCGCCGGCGAGGGTGAAGGGGCGTTCCGCCGCCTCACGGCAGAGGGCCGCGAACCGCTCCTCGCGCTCATGCGCGTCGAACCCGGTCAGATCGGTCTCGGGCAACGCGACCTCGCAGCCGGCCACGATCACCTGCTCGGCCCGGCCGTCGGGGCGGCGGTGCAGACGGGTGCGGAAGGCCTCGTGCCGTGCCACGAGGGCAGCGAGGCTGCGGTCCAGGGCACTCCGGTCGAGGGCGCCGTGGAGGTGAATCCCGCCGGCGATATGATGGCGCTCGTCATCGCCGAATTCGGCCTCGAACCAGAGCCGCTCCTGCGCCAGCGAAAGGGGAAGCACTCCGTCGCGGGAGGCCGGAGCGATCACGAGAGCCGTCGTACCGGCCGCGATCTCCGCCCCGACCGCATCGGCGAAAGCCCCGAGCCGGGGATGCGCGAACAGGGTTTGCGGCGGGATCGTGATGCCGATGGCCGCGCGTAGCTCGGTGAGCATCCCGATGGCCGCGATGGAATTGCCGCCGAGGGCAAAGAAATGACTGTCGCGGGTGAGGTCGCGCCGGTCGAGGATGACGGACCAGATCGCGGCGAGGCGCGCATCCAGCCCGGCCAGGGCCATGGCCTCACCGGATTTCGGCGCGCCTTCCCCATTGATGCGCCGACCGTCCTCCACCACCGCGTAGGCGTCGAGGGCGCCCGTCTCCCACCCGCGCCGCGTGGCGCCGCGCTGAATCTTCCCGCTGGATGTGCGCGGCAGGCCGCCGGGATTGAGCAGGACCACGACGCGCGCGGTCTCGAGGAAGGCATCGGCGACGGCCTCCGATACCAGCGAGGCGATCGCCTCGGGCGCGGCGAGCTTCTGGACGGTGCGCGACACCTCCGCCGCCACGCCGATGCCCTCGCGGCCGTCGCGCTCGATGGCGAAGGCGGCGATCCGGCCTCGGCGCAGGATGTCGACGCCCTGCTCCACCACCCGCTCCACGTCCTGCGGATAGACGTTCTGGCCACGCAGGATGATGAGGTCCTTCTCGCGCCCGACGAGGAAGAGCCGGCCCCGGTGCAGGAAGCCGAGATCGCCCGTCCTCAGGCAGCGCACGCCGTGCCGTTCGACGAAGGCGGCCGCCGTCGCGTCCGGGTTGCGCCAATAGCCCTGGGCGAGGCTCGGACCGGAGACGACGACCTCGCCGATGGTCCCGTCCGGCAGCGATTCCCCATCGGAACCGGCGATGTGGATCGGATGCCCGGGCTGCTCGAAGCCGCAATCCACCAGCCGGGTGCCGTCCGCCGCAGCGACGGCGCGGCCTTCCGCGAGGGTGGCGGGATCGAGGTCGAGGGACCGCATGCCCTCGCCGCGCATCCCGGCGGTGAGGAAGAGCGTCGCTTCCGCCAGGCCGTAGGACGGCCTCAGCGCGCGGGCGTCGAAACCGGCGGGAGCGAAGCGCTCGGCGAAATCGGCCATTGTGGAGGCCCGGACCATTTCCGAGCCCGAGAAGGCGATCTGCCAGCTGGACAGGTCGAGCCGCGCGACGGTCTCGTCGTCGACCCTGTCCTGGCATAGGCGGAACGCGAAATCGGGACCGCCGCTCACCGTGCCGCGATGATGGTGGATGGCTTCAAGCCAGCGCGCCGGTCGGCCGAGGAAATGCTTGGGCGACATGAGAACGCCCAGGATGCCAGCGTAGATCGGCTGCAGCATGCCGCCGATCAGACCCATGTCGTGATAGAGCGGAAGCCAGCTCACCATGACGTCGTCGGGACGGAAGTCGAACCCGACCTGGATCAGCCGCTCGTTGGCGACGAGGTTGGCGTGACTGACGACCACGCCCTTGGGCACGGCCGTGGAGCCCGACGTGTATTGCAGGAAAGCGACGTCCTCCGGCAACGGCGCCGCCTCGAGCCGACCGGCGGGATCCGCGTCGCCGGATTCGTCCGCCGAGATGTCCTCCACCGGCAGGACCGCGCTGCGGATTCCCGCCGTGGCGAGCATGGCGTGAACGGAGTCCGCGTCGTCGCGATGGACGAGGATCAGGGCCGGCTCGGCGTCATCGATGATCGCGGCGATGCGCGCCTGATGCTGCGACCGGCGCGGCTCGGGCGGGAACACCGGGACGGCGATGAGGCCGGCCTGCAGGCAACCGAAAAAGCCCGCCACGTAGTCGAGCCCGGTATCGAGCAGGAGGCAGACCCGGTCGCCGGGGCTCGCCGATTGCCGAAGCCGCGCGGCGATGGCGCGCGCCCGACGGTGGAGCTCCGCATAGGTGACCGTGACCTCGCCCCGCTGCGGGTCGTCGAGGAAATGAAGGGCGGAGACCTCGCCATGGGCCTCGGCCAGCCAGCGCAGGTGACTGACGAAGTCCGTGGCGGGCGGGACCGCCAACGACGCGCGCGGGAAACCGTCGGTCATCATGTGTCCTGGTAAGTCTAGAACGGGGATGTCATCGAAACCGGGCGCCGGGGTTCAGGCGCGGGCGTCGCCGGCAAGGGCGCGGCGCAGGCTCAGGGGCCGCATGTCGGTCCAGACCGTGTCGATATGATCGAGGCACGCGGTGCGAGGTCCGGAGAAGCCGGTGGCGCTCCATCCGGCCGGCACCGGGCGATGGGCGGGCCAGACGGAATATTGCTCTTCCCCGTTGATCACGACGAGGAACGTCGCTTCGCTGTCGTCGATGGCCATGGCGTCGCGCTCCGCGAAATTGGTCGGTCTTGCAGCCAGAGACGGTGGCGGATCGCCGAAATTTAAGCGGCGGCGCACAATTTTTCCGGCCGGCTCCTAAATCCCTCCCCTGCCCGAACGTCCCTTTGCCTGACGACCGCCGGCGGATCGCCGCGGTGATCCGTGTCGCTCGGCGCAGGAATGGAGGTTCGGTGATGACGGAATCCTACGACCACTCGGATACGTCCCTCCCCCTGCGCGGGGTATTCCGGGACGAGGGGCTGAGGCGCGGGGACGATGACGACGCGCCGGTCTACGATGCGCTCGGCATCGGCTTCGGCCCGTCGAACCTGTCGCTGGCCATCGCCCTCGACGAGGCGGGACGGCGGCGGGGCCGCCAGCCCCGGGTGCGCTTCCTCGAGCGCCAGGACGAGTTCGTCTGGCACGGCGGGATGCTCCTGCCTGACAGCGGGATGCAGATCTCCTTCCTGAAGGATCTCGTCACCCTGCGTGACCCAACGAGCCCCTACACCTTCATCAACTACCTCCATGTCCACGGCCGGCTGATCGACTACATCAACCGCAAGTCGTTCTTTCCGAGCCGGATCGAGTTCAACGCCTATCTGCGCTGGGTCGCCGGGCATTTCGCCGATCGCTGCGACTATGGCGATACCGTGCTGGCCGTCGAGCCGGAGGGGCGCGGCGACACGATCCGCCACCTGCTCGTCCATTCGCGCAAGGCCGATGGCCGCGAGCAGAGACGGCGCACCCGCGCCGTCATCCTCGCCACCGGAGGCGAGCCGCGGATCCTACCGGTCTTCGAGGAGCTGCAGGGGAGCGCCCGGATCTTCCACTCGTCGCGCTACCTGTCGCGGATCGACGGCGTTCCCCTGCCGGACGGCGCCACACGCCGGCCGCGCATCGCCGTCATCGGCGCGGGCCAGACGGCGGCCGAGCTCTTCCTCGACCTGCAGAGCCGCATTCCCACCGCGGACATCTCCATGATCTTCCGCAGGCAAGCGCTGAAGCCCGCCGATGACAGCCCCTTCGTCAACGAAATCTTCAACCCGGACTTCACCGACTTCGTCTACGGCCAGCCCGAGACCCAGCGCCGGGCCATCATCGACGAGTTCCGCGGCACCAATTACTCGGTGATCGACACCGACCTTCTGACGCGCATCTTCGACATCCTCTATCAGCAGAAGGTCTGCGGCGAGCATCGCCATGCCCTGCGGCCGAGGACCACCGTGGTCGGGGCCGTAGAGCAGGCCGGCGAGATCGTCCTCGAAACCCTGGACGCCGCCACGGGGCTCACCGCGCAGGAAGCCTACGACGTCGTGATCCTGGCCACGGGCTATCGCCGCGACCGCCTCGAGACCATCATGCCGTCGCTCGCACCGCATCTCACCGACGGCACCATCGGCCGCGATTACCGTCTCGCCACCCGCCCCGGTTTCGAGCCGGGCATCTATCTCCAGGGTTTCAGCGAACCCACCCACGGCCTGAGCGATACCCTCTTGTCCATCCTGGTCATGCGGGGGCATGAGATCGCCCAATCGCTACTGGCCGACCGTCAGACGACGGCCGCGCGGGCCTGACGCGGCCCTCGGTCCACCAGCATGGCGTGCGTTGCAGCGTCGAACGGGCGAACGAAATCCATGATCCGAGCCGATGCGGGACCAAGGGGAGATTCCGGCCCGGACGATGCGGTCTACAGCCTCGACCGCGTCACGTTCTCGGTGCCCGGGCGCGTGCTGCTGCAGCCGCTGACCCTGACCATCCCCGCCGGCCGGGTCATCGGCCTCATCGGCCATAACGGGTCGGGCAAGTCGACGCTGATCAAGCTGCTCGGCCGCCAGCAGGCTCCGAGCGCCGGACGCGTCCTGTTCAAGGGCGCCCCGATCGAACAGCTCGGGGACCGCGCCTTCGCCCGCGAGGTCGCCTATCTTCCGCAGACGACGCCGCAGGCGCCCGGCATGCTGGTCAGGGAACTCGTCGCCATGGGCCGCTATCCCTGGCACGGGGCGCTGGGCCGGATGGGCGCGGCCGACCGCGAGGCCGTCGCCGAGGCGATGCGGCTCACCACGGTGACGCCCTTCGCCGAGCGCATGGTGGACAGCCTCTCCGGTGGCGAGCGCCAGCGCGTCTGGCTCGCCATGCTGGTGGCGCAGAACGCCGGCTGCCTGCTTCTCGACGAGCCCATCGCCGCCCTCGACGTCGCCCACCAGATCGAGGTGCTCTCCCTCGTGCGCCAGCTGTCGCGGGAGCGCGGCCTCACCGTCATCGTGGTCCTGCACGACGTGAACATGGCGGCCCGCACCTGCGACGACCTCATCGCGCTCCATGGCGGCCGCCTCATCGCGCGCGGCACGCCCGCCGAGATCGTGACGCCGGAGGGGCTGGAGGCGATCTACGGGGTGCGCATGGGGGTCATCCCCCATCCCCGGACGGGCATGGCCCTGAGCTACCTCGACTGAGGCCGGCCCGAACCCGCATCGCGCTTCGAGCGTTGGCCCGTCAGATCAGGGAGCGACGCATGTCCGAGACGACGAAACCGCCCGAACCGACCAAGGTGAACGAGGATCTGGCCGCATCCTCCTACGACCGATCGCGCGGCGGCGGCTCCGGCGAGCCCGAGCAGAACGGCGCAGCGACCGGCCCGAAGGATACCGTGAGCGGAACCGTTCGGGAAACGCCGGACGATCCGAGCGACCGGCCCGGCACCGAAGCAGAGGAAGCCGCCCGATGAGCATGAATGGATCCACGCCCGAGGCGCCCGCCACGGTGACGCTGAAGGAGCCACGGGACAAAGCCTACTGGGCCCGCTATTTCCAGACCCCGAGCGAGGAGGTTGAGGCCGCCGTGGCGGAGGTCGGCCACGATCCGGCGAAGGTCGCCGAACGGCTCGGCAAGCCGTGGCCGTTCGAAGCCAGCGGCATCGTGTGAGGGAATCGGCTGCGGCGGGCGGTCTCCGTCCGCGCCTGGCTGGTGAGGCGCGGCATCGTCGCCGGGCGCCTGTCGGCGGCGGGCAGGGGCGAGACCATGCCGGTCGCGCCCAACGCCCATCCCGATGATGCGACGACCCCGCCGGACGGCAGCGGAACCGCCGCGTCGCGTTCCTCATCGAGCCCGAAGCATAGGAAGACCGGCGACCTGGCGCCAGCCCCAGAATTTCCATCATGGCTTTCGGGGGACCGCGACCTCCCGATAGCCGGTTCCCGCGACCCTATGCTGATAGATGCCCGGCGCCGGTTCCTTCAGGTCACTGGGAAGCGGGAATGGACGCGGCGCGCCCAACAGGAGGGTACGGATCAGGAAGTCGAGCAGCTCGGCCTGATAGGCGGCCTCACCTTTTTCGATCAGCTCCACCGCGCACAGTGCCTCGGCCACGATGTGGCGCCCGTCCGACCCTCGGAAGGTGACGCGATAAGCCGCCTTCCCCGTCCAGCTTCGATGGAAACAGAGAACCGGGCCATCGAGATAGGCGAACCATTTGTCCTCCATCGCCTTCGGAACCAGGCCCCGCGCGATCCTCTCGAAATCCGTGTCGCTGAAGGAGGCCCGGTAGGGAATGGGAGACGTCTCCCCGAACGGCAGGCGCTTCCAGTCGTCCGGCCCCGCGCTCATCGCGTGCCCACCGGTGGCACGCTTGCCTTCTTCAGATCGGCGAGGCATCCGCCCATGACCCGCATCATCTCGGCCTCCGTTTCGGCCGAAACGCCCATGGGCCGGAGGGCGGGACTGGTATTCTCGGGCCAATCGACCCGTGTGCAGGACAGGAAGAGATGCCGAAAGCGCCGGCTGCACCCGCGCTCCGCCAGGGCGCGCAGGGCCGGCGGGTCGACGTCCCCCACGATCTCCTCGACGCTTCCGAACGCGCCGGAGGGGGGCGGCCGGTCCCGCCGCTTCCACTCGCCGGTTCGATGCTCGACGAGGCCGTTCACGCATTCGTCCGCCAGACTCGTCGGCGGCCGGACGATGAGTTCTTCGAAGGCGCGGGCGGGTGAGGAGACCGCCAGCGACACGGCGAGCAGGCGCATCGGCATCCCCGTCCACCCCGGACGGTTCCGAACGCGATGCCGGGGACGTCGTGGATATCGACGCATTCTGCCTTCTCCTCGGGCTTAAGGCATGACCGATCCTGCCGGGACGGGCGACGCTCTTCAACCCGGCGGAGCGACGGTCGCCGAGCCCGGTCGGGTGTCCCCCTCCCGTCCGATCAGCGCTTCGATCCTGCCCCTCAGGGCCTGGATGCTGCGATAGCCGACCGAGGCGGCGACGTGGCGTGCCGCCCGGCCATCGGCCGCAAGGGCCAGGGCCCGCACGATCCTGGCCCTCGCGCGCCACTGCCCGAAGCTGAGGCCCGTTTCCCGGCGAAACCCGCGCGTCAGTGTCCGGCGGCTCACGCCGGCCTGATCGGCCCAGGCGTCGAGACCGAGCGCCAAGGCGGGATCGTCGATCAACCCGAGGCAGATCCGTCGTAGGCGGGCATCGCGGGGCAAGGGCAGGGTCAGCCGGGTTTCGGGCGCGCGTCTGGTCTCGTCGAGCACCAGGGCGGCCAGATGCCCGCCCCGCCCCCTCTCGTCATACAGAATGGGCTCGCCTGTCAGGGCGACAAGGGCGGCGGCGAGGAGGGGCGAGACTTCGATGACGCGCGCCCGTTCGGAGAAGCCGGCAATGGCCTCGACGGCGAGATAGGCCGAGCACATGGCGACGTCGCCATGCATGACGACCGCGTGGGGGAGGCGTGGAGGGATCCACAGGGCATGGCCCTCCGGCACCACCCAGGTCCCGTCCTCGGCGGTCGCCATCATCAATCCGGCGGTGGCGTAGAGCAGTTGCGCCCGCTTGTGGGAGTGCCGTTCCGTGCGGCTGCCGGCCGCGAAGGATTTGGGCATCACCGCGACGGCGCGGGGCACGTCCTGATAATCCTCGGCCCTGATGGAGCGCATGGTTTCCCCGTCGGCACGGTCTGCCTTGGCCCGAACGCGTACACCTTCGGCCCGACGGCGTTCAACGGGTCAGGTAGAGCGGGGCCTGCCTGCGGAGATCCTCTCTCGATGGACGCCGAAACCCTGTCCCGCCGCACCCTGCGCTTCGTCAACGTGGCGCATGCCCTCGATCACTTCGTCCTGCTGATCTACCCGACGGCCGTGCTCGCCATCGCGGCGCAGACAGGGCTGTCCTATGGAGAGCTGATCGCGCTCGCCACCGGCGCCTTCGTGGCCTTCGGGCTCTGCGCGCTGCCGATGGGCTGGCTCGCCGACCGGTTCGGACGGCGAAACCTCCTGGCGGTGTTCTTCTTCGGCTACGGCCTGTCGTGCCTCGGGGTCGCGAGTGCCGCGAGCCCGACGGCTTTCGCCCTGTGGCTCTGCGTGCTCGGGCTGGCTTCGGCGATCTATCACCCGGTCGGCTCGACGATGCTGGTGTCCCACTCGCGCCGCCTCGGGCGCGACCTCGGCGTGAACGGCGTCTGGGGCAATGTCGGCGCCGCGACGGCCTCGGGTGTCACGGCGCTGCTGGCGACGGGGTTCGGCTGGCAGGCAGCCTTCTTGGTGCCGGGCCTGGTCTGCCTCGCCTGTGGGATTGCGTTTCTCGCCATGGTCCCCGGCGACGGCGAGGGCGCGCAGGGCAAGGACAGGGGCAAGGCGGTCCTCGCGGTGTCCCGGCCCATCCCCCTGCTCGTGGTTTTCGCCTGCGCCATCGTGGCCGGCGGGATGACCTTCAACATCACCACCATCGCCCTGCCGAAGGTGGTGGACGAGCGGGTCGGCGACGGGCTGCCCCTCGCGTTGATCGGCTCCGTGGCCACCCTGGTCTTCATGGTGGGGGCCCTGACCCAGCTCGTCATGGGACGCCTGATCGACCGCTACAGCCTGCCGGCGCTGTTCCTGAGCCTGTCGGTGCTGCAGCCCCTGGGCCTGGGAATCGCTGCGCTGAGCACCGGCCTCCCGCTCCTCGCCGGGCTCGTCCTGACCATGGCCGCGCTCTACGGGCAGGTGGTGATCAACGACGCGATGGTGGCCCGCTACGTGCCGCCGCTCTACCGCGCGCGGGCCTACAGCGTGCGCTATTTCCTCGGTTTCACCGTGAGCGGGTTCGCGGTGCCGCTGATCGCCCTGCTGCACGAGAGGGGCGGGTTCGGGCTCGTGCTCGGGATTGCGGCGGCCTGCGGCGCCGTCATCGTCGCCTCGGCGGTCGGCTTTTTCGGCCTCACGGGAAACGACCGCTCCCGGCCCCTCGCCCCGGCGGGATGACGCGGGGCCGACCGCCACGCGACCGGCCTTCGCACCGCCATCGGACGGGGTCATCGCGAAACCTGAGCGAACGTCCTATTCCGGTCGCGCCAGCGGGAGCGATGCCATGCAGAAGCGCTACGAGATTTTCGCCGACTACCACCAGTTCTATCTCTGGGATCAGGCTGAGATGCCCGACACGGCGCTGGATTACAGCGAGGACGACCTCCGGCGGAGGGTCAAGACGGCGCCGTTCCTCGTGGTGATCCAGCCCGAGCGCAACATGTCCGTGCCGGTGGAACTCGACCTCCTCGACGCACCGCCCGACGAGGCCCTCGACCTCTGGGACCATGTGGTGGAGGCGAGCCTCGACCTGCCCTCGGGCCGGCTCGAAATCCATGAATGCACGGGCGGGTCCATCGACATCCTGTCGGTGGCACCCGGCACCTATCGCGTCCGCGCCTGTTTCGGCGGCCTCGATACCCTCACCGACGATCGCCTGGACGGCGAGGACCATTACCGCCTCGTCCTGTGGCCGGCCCCTGTCGCCCCCCTCGCGGTGATCAAGCACTACGCCGATCCCCGCTTATGAGGTTGCCTCGCTCCTTGCGGGAGAGCGACTGTCCTATCGGTCGGGCGCCTTGGGGCTGCCATGGCGTGCTGCTCCGCAAGATGGCGTTGAGGAGGGTGAGAGCTTTTGGGCGGACGGCCGGTTTCGCGGCTTGCGTGAAGCGGGCGATCACGGCCGCGTCGAGGGGGGCGGTCTCGACGCCTTTGCCCAAACACGTAAAAGCCCGCCTCGGCCGAAGCCGGGCGGGTGAAGTTTTGCTCATAGGAAGGCTCCCCGAGAGGAGCGCCAGCATCTTGGCCCTTCTGGTATACCAGCGTCAAGCCCGGAAGGTCACCGGGTCGGCGGAAACCGCCATCTCGTCGGCTCCAGCGCCTCTCCGAGAGAATCGTCGCGTCATTGCTGCGCCGAGATCCCCGGAAAAGAGCGGAGAGCCGTCGGCCCCCCGCTCGTCATGTGGTCTTTGTCGGCGTGTCGGGCCATCCGGTGCCGGAGGGCGACCGACCGCCGGGGAGGCCCGCGTCAGACGATGAACGACCCGCTGTCGAGGACATGATGGCCCTGGAGGAGGACGGCGAAGTCGACCGCTCCGTCGCCGTTGGTGTCACCCTGCAGGAGGGTGTTGCCGCCGCCGAACTTCATCCGCAACTCGCCGGCCTCGCCGGAGAACGCCTGGGTTCCGACGAACTGGAAGCCCTGGTCCCCGGCTAGCCCGGAATTCGCATCGATCGCGCTGAGGTCGATGCGGTCTCCTTGTGCGAAGTCGAAGTCCTTGACGATGTCGCGCCCGCCGATGGCGACGTCGCTGTCGGTGACGTTCTTGAACACGAAGGTGTCGGCCCCGGCGCGGCCGTAGAGGAGGTCTCGGCCGTCGCCGCCGTAGATCGTGTTGTCGCCGGCATTGCCGTAGATCTCGTTGTTGCCGGCATTGCCGTTGGCGACGAGATTCGCGGTTCCACTGAGAACCATCTTCTCCGTATTGGCTTCCATCGTGTGGCTGACGGTCGAGCGGATCGTATCGAAGCCTTCGCCCGGCTGTTCGATGGCGCGATCCCCGGCATTGTCGATGAGGTAGGTGTCGTTGCCGGTGCCCCCGCGCATGGTGTCGGCTCCGCTGCCGCCGAGCAGGGTGTCGTTGCCACCGTTGCCCGTCATGACATCGTCGCCGGCACCGCCGCTCAGACGGTTGTGGCCGTCGTTGCCTGTGATGTTGTTGTCGAGGTCGTTGCCGAAACCGCTGAAGTTGCGAGTTCCCGTCAGGACGAGATTCTCGACATTGGCGCACCGGCACGCCGTGAGCGTGGGCGATGCGG
>NZ_LMNB01000017.1:0-16075 GCF_001422895.1 Methylobacterium sp. Leaf106 | reverse complement strand
CTCGTCAGCCTGCCGACCCTGGCAGCCTGATCAAACCACCGGCCCTACCGGTGATCGGGGTGGCTCTATGAAGCTACACCACGCCAGGGGACACGACCCAGAGCGGCTTGCCACCGGCCGTCCCAGGGATGCGCGCGACCAGTGTTGGTCGGTCCTTGGCAAATTCGTAGCTGGTGACGTTGAACCCGTGTTCGGTCAGCAGCCGGGCAATGAACTCGGAACATTCCTTCTCCTCGCCCGGAGGATTGATCGATCGGAACTGGATGAGCTGCTTCGAGAGTTCGAGACCGTTCAGGGGCATTGCTGCTTCCACGTGAAGTTTCGCGTCGTTGCCGGACGCGAGTTCGAGGTACCCATGTTAGACGATGAAGATCCCGCGTCTTCATCAAGAATGGCCGCTATCGGGAAGGACCCAAGGCTGGTCGGACGACCGGCAAGGGACGAGATCCGCCCGTCCGCTCTACGACCGAACAGGGTGGTTTTCTGCCTGCCCGGTCTCGGAGCGCAAAACACAAGAAACAGACGGTGGCTCGGGCCACAAGGGGCCGTAACACTCCATCGTAGCCACTCGACGGGGGCCGGTGAGTGCTCTCAGCGATGACGCATGCCCTTGCCAAGGAACCAGACCCAAGGAGAATTACGATTAACGCGGTCGACCCGGGGCCGGAGGCGATCGAACTGTTCCTCAGCGGCAGACCGAGGAGCAGGTTGTACAAGGGACGAGAATGATCCCGCTCGGTTGCTTGAGCGAACCCAGCGACATCTCCGCCGCTATCGCGTTTCTGGTCGGACCGGACGGCAGTTGGGTGAACGGCCCGATTCTACGTGCCAACGGCGGTGCGGTCTGAGCGCAACGGCGCCTGCCTACAGCCCTGATCATCCGAACATTCAGTCCCTACCGCTCCTAGCGAAGGGGCTAAGCGAGACGCGCGCCGCCTCTCGCAGGGCCTCGCGATTGGCCTTGGACGACGCGATGACGCCCATGCCGGAGGCTACCGTCGACAGGAATCGCGCTAGCGCCGCAGTATCCGCGTCCTCCGGCAGATCGCCGTCAGCCTTTGCCTGGACGAAGCGCACGAGGAGCTCCGTCGCTGCGCCGAACAGAGTCATCGTTGATCTACAAGCGAACTGGCAACCTGCGCGCGGTGCGGATTCTGCTCGGGCGTTCGAAGATCGAAAGTTCGGTACGCTACCTCGATATGTACGTCGAAGACGCGCTCGCTCTAGTAGAAGGGAGCGAAATCAGAGAGCTGGCCACCTCGGCGGCAATGCTGAGGGGGTCTCCGAAGCCGTTAGGCCGATCACGGCCATGGCTGTCGCTCGACCATGCTGGCATTGGCCATGAGGTAGAGGAGGCGACACGGACACGCGCCTTCTCGCGCACACTGACCCACCGGGTTCCTGGAAGGCGCTTGTCCGCCGGCGCGATCACTCATAGCTCTCGACTATGACCAAGATCCCTTTCGACAACAGCTACGTCCGCTTGCCGGTCCGCTTCTTCGTCCGCCGCGCCCCGACACCCGTCGCAGCCCCGTGCCTGATCCGTTTGAACCGCGCGCTGGCGGCGAACCTCGGCATGGACCCGGATTGGCTCGCCGGCCCCGATGGGGTGGGGATGCTCGCGGGGAACAGCGTCCCTGAAGGCGCCGATCCGATCGCCATGGCTTACGCCGGGCACCAGTTCGGCAACTTCGTGCCGCAGCTTGGTGACGGGCGCGCCGTTCTGTTCGGCGAGGTCGTCGACCGTGACGGGCAGCGCCGCGACATCCAGCTCAAGGGCGCGGGCCCGACCCCGTTCTCACGCCGCGGCGACGGCCGGGCGGCGCTTGGGCCGGTGCTGCGCGAGTACCTCGTGAGCGAGGCCATGGCCGCGCTCGGTATCCCCACCACGCGGGCGTTGGCGGCGGTGGCCACCGGCGAGTTGGTCGTGCGTGAGACCCGGTTGCCCGGGGCGGTGCTCGCCCGCGTGGCGGCCAGCCACATCCGGGTCGGCACCTTCCAGTACTTTGCCGCCAGGGGCGACGCCGAGGCGGTACGGGCGCTCGCCGACCACGCCCTTGCCCGGCACTATCCCGAGGCGTCCTCCGCGGAACACCCCTACCGGGCATTGCTCGACGGCGTCGTCGCCCGCCAGGCGGACCTCGTGGCGGCTTGGCTCCTCGTCGGCTTCGTCCACGGGGTGATGAACACCGACAACATGTCGGTGGTCGGCGAGACGATCGACTACGGTCCCTGCGCCTTCCTCGACACCTACGACCCTCGCAGGAGCTTCAGCTCGATCGATGCGCACGGGCGCTACGCCTACGGCCAACAGCCGGGGATCGCATTGTGGAACCTGACCCGTCTGGCCGAGGCCTTGCTACCGCTGCTGGCCGAGGACGAGGGGGAGGGGATCAATGCGGCCGAGGCGGCGCTCGCCGGGTTCAGCCCGCGCTTCGAGAAAGCGTATCACGATGGCCTTGCGCACAAGCTCGGGCTGTCCGCGGACCGGGACGGAACCGTCGCGCTTGCGGACGACTTGCTGGCGCGGATGGCGAAGAACCAAGCTGACTTCACCCTGACCTTCCGCCGCCTCTGCGACGCGGCCGAGCGGCCGGAGGCGGATGTCGGGGTGCGCGACCTGTTTGTCGACCCGACCGAGTACGACGCCTGGGCCGTACGCTGGCGGAAGCTATTGGCCGAGGGGGGACGGAACCCCGCCGCGACGGCGGCAGCGATGCGCGCGGTCAACCCGGTCTTCATCCCGCGCAACCACCACGTCGAGGCGATGATCGCGGCGGCGGTCGAGCGAGGCGACTTCGGTCCGTTCGAGGAGCTGTTGGCGGTGCTGTCGCGCCCCTACGACGACCAGCCCGCCCACGCCCGCTACGCCGAGGCGCCCGAGGGCGGCGGGGCGGAATACCGTACGTTCTGCGGCACGTGAATGCGCGCCGGCCTCCTAATCACCCCACGATCGTCAGCCGACTCTAGGGCTCGGAAACCAGTTCCCATGGAAGCCCGGCGGGATCCGGTGCCCGAGACGGACCGTGGCGAGGGGCGGCGCCTCGAACGTATGCGCGTCGAGGACGGTGAGGTCCGTTGTGTCGCTCGCCGTGTCAACGATGAGCCACTCCTCTTGCTCTCCGCTCGCCGGCACGAACTAGGCGCCGTAGCAAACTTCCACTTTGAACCTTGGGCAACCCTCGTCTGCGCCGTGAGGGCGCAGTTGGATTCTCACGGAGGACACGTCCGATCAACCCTGGGCAAAACGAAGCTTGGGAGCCGCTGCGAACAATGCCTGCGTGTAGGCGTGGCGCGGGTTGGCGAAGAGTGCGGCGGTTGCCCCTTCCTCGACGATTCGTCCGCCGAGCATGACCACGAGGCGGTCGCAAAGGCGTGCGGCCACGCGCAGGTCGTGTGTGATGAACAGGATCGAGAGGTTCAGACGCTCGCGGATATCCTCCAGCAATTCCAGCACTTGGCGCTGCACCGAGACGTCAAGGGCCGACACGGCCTCGTCCGCGATGAGCACATCGGGTTCCATGGCCAATGCCCGCGCAATGGCGATGCGCTGGCGCTGGCCGCCGGAGAATTCGTGCGGATAGCGGTCGAGGGCGCCGGCATCGAGATGGACGAGATCGAGGAGGCGCGTCGCGCGCGCCCAAGCCGCCTCTTTCGACAGACCGTAGTTCATTGGTCCCTCGATGATCGACTGCCCCACCGTCCGGCGTGGATTGAGCGAGCGGTAGGGATCCTGGAATACCATCTGGACGCGACGCCGATAGGGGCGAAGTTCCCGCGTCGGCAACAGAGCGATGTCGTCGCCACCGATGCGGATATGACCGGCGGACGGATCGACGAAGCGGGCGACGCAGCGCGCCAGGGTCGATTTGCCCGAACCCGATTCTCCCACGATGCCGAGGGTTTCCCCCGTTTGCAGCGCCAGGCGGACGCCGTCCAGGGCCGTAACCGCGCGGCCGCCACCGAAAAGACCGCGTCCGCCATAGGTCTTGGTGAGATCGCGCACGGCGAGGATCGGCGCCGAAGGCTGCCGGCGTGGCCGGGGAGGCGGCGGCTCGGCCCGGGGAACCGCCGCGATGAGCATGCGGGTATAGGCGTCGCGCGGCCGGGTGAGCACGTCATCGACGCTGCCCTCCTCCACGAGACGCCCCTTCTGCATCACCACTACCCGGTCGGCGATCTGGGAGACGACGCCGAAATCGTGGGTGATGAACAGGATGCCAGCATTGCGGCGGGCTTGGAGTTCCTTGAGCAGCCTGAGGATCTGCGCCTGGGTGGTGACGTCGAGCGCGGTGGTCGGCTCGTCGGCGATGATCAGGGCCGGGTCGTTGGCGAGCGCCATGGCGATCATCACGCGCTGGCGCTGGCCACCGGAGAGTTGGTGCGGGTAGGCCTTCGCGAGGCTCGGCGGATCGGGCAGGTGGACATCGCCGAGAAGGTCGAGGACGCGGCGACGCCGCGCCTCGCGGCCGCTTCGGCTGGAATGCGCTTCCAGCATCTCGGCGATCTGGTCGCCGACCTTCAGCACAGGGTTCAGGGCCGTCATCGGCTCCTGGAACACCATGGCCATGCGGCTGCCGCGCAGGGCGCGCAGGCGCGCAGGGCCGACCTTCAGCACGTCCTCACCCTGCAACAGGACCTGCCCGGCGGATGGCGAGAGGTTCGGCGGCAGGAGCCCCATCACCGCGCTCGCGGTGACGGATTTGCCCGAGCCCGATTCACCGACGACGCAGACGATCTCGTTCGGACCGACGCTGAGCGACAGGCCCTCAATGGCGTTGGTCCGGTCGGCGCCCCGAGGCAGCGGAACGGTGAGGCCGGTGATGGACAGGACAGGTTCCACGCTCGCCGAGGCTCCCGTCATCGCAAGATTTCTCTCATCGCAGGGCTCCGAAGCGGCGCGCGGTGCGCGGGTCGAGGGCGTCGCGCAGGCCGTCGCCGATGATGTTGACGGCGAGTACCGTGGCGGCGACGCAGAGGCCCGGGAACAGGATCACCCAGGGCGCGATCTGGAACGATTGGCGCCCCTCGGCCATGATGTTGCCCCAGCTCGGAATCTCGGTGGGGATGCCGGCGCCGAGGAAACTGAGGATCGCCTCGGTCAGGATCGCCGAGGCGCAGACATAGGTGCCCTGGACGATCAGCGGCGCGATGGTGTTGGGCAAGACGTGGCGGATCAGCAGCATCGGCAGGCGGGTGCCGGCACCGATGGCGGCCTCGACATAGGGCTCCGAGCGCACCGACAGAACGACGCTGCGCACGAGGCGCGCCATCCTCGGGATCTCGGGAATGGCGATGGCGACGATCACCGTGCCGATGCCGGCTCCCGACAGGGTCACCATGGCAATGGCGAGGAGGATCGACGGGATCGCCATGATGCCGTCCATGATCCGCATCACCACCGCGTCCAGGCGGCGCAGGTAGCCCGCCACGAGCCCGATGAACAGACCGATGAGTACAGCGGCGGCGGCCACCGAGAAACCGATGGTGAGCGATACCTGGGCGCCGTAGACGACACGGGTCCAGACGTCGCGCCCAAACGCGTCGGTGCCGAGCCAGGCTACGCTCGAAGGTGGTTTCAGGCGAAGGCGGGGCCGCAGCAGGATCGGGTCGCCGGTCCAGAGGAAAGGTGCTGCCAGCGCCGCGAGCCCGACGACCAGCAGGACGGCGAGCCCGAAGAGCACGCCCGGATGGCGCAGCGCCGGTGGCAGCATCGCGAGCCGTGCGGCCAGGGGGGAGGGGATGGGGGATTGCACCGTCCGATCCTCGCCGCTCAATAGCGTATCCTCGGATCGAACAGCAGGTAGGACAGGTCGATGGCGAGATTGACCACCACGTAGAGGGCGGAGAACAGCAGGATCACGCCCTGGATGACCGGATAGTCGCGGGCGAGCACCGAATCGACGGTGAGGCGGCCGAGGCCGGGCAGGTTGAAGACGCTTTCGGTGACGACGACGCCGCTGATGAGGAGCGCGATGCCCAACCCGATCACCGAGATCACCGGCACCGCCGCGTTGCGCAGGGCATGGCGCCACAGCACCTGCGTCTCGCCGATCCCCTTGGCGCGGGCGGTGCGGATGTAGTCCTCGCCCAGAACCTCCAGCACGCTGGAGCGCGTGGTCCTGGCGATGAGGGCGATGTAGATCACCGAGAGGGTGAGGGTCGGCAGGATCAGCCGCGACAGGAACGGCCAGACGCCTTCGGTGATGCTGACATAGCCTTGCACCGGCAGGAGCCGCAGCTGCATGGCGAAGCCGAAGATGAGGAGATAGCCGAGGACGAAGACCGGAATCGAGAAGCCGAGCACCGAGACCGCCATCACCGCCCGGTCGACCCAGGTGCCGTGCCACCACGCTGCCAGCACCCCGAGGGGGACCGCCACGAGGACGGCAAAGACGATGGTGGTGGTGGCCAACGCCAGCGTCGGCTCGATCCGCTCCAGAATGAGCTTTGCGACGGGCTGGTTCGATATGATCGACGAGCCGAGATCGCCATGAAGCAGACGGCCGATCCAGGACAGGAACTGGGTCAGGATCGGCTGGTCCAGGCCGAGCCGCGCCCGGATCGCAGCGATCTGGTCGGGGCTCGCGGCATCCCCCGCGAGGATGGCGGCGGGATCACCCGGCGCCAGCCGCAGCAGCAGGAACACGATGACCGCCACCACGCCCATGACGGGAAGCGTGGCGGCGAGACGTCCGGCGAGAAAGCGACCCATTCAGATCTCCGGGTTCTCGGATCGAG
This sequence comes from Methylobacterium sp. Leaf106, assembly GCF_001422895.1. NCBI lineage: Bacteria > Pseudomonadati > Pseudomonadota > Alphaproteobacteria > Hyphomicrobiales > Methylobacteriaceae > Methylobacterium > Methylobacterium sp. Leaf106. The sequence continues at coordinate 9,334 of NZ_LMNB01000017.1, read as the reverse complement.
GTGCGGTTCCCTCCCTTTCCGTGGGAGAGCGGAGGCCGTGCGGACGTCACTTCTTCTCGATGTTCCAGAACACCGGCGCGGGGGCTTCGAGGACGCCCTTGAGCTTGGGGCCGGCCGCCAACGGGCTGATGAACTGGCCGGTCGGGTAATACATTCCGATCGCGTAGGCCCGCTCCTGCACCATCTTGGCGATGGCGACCTGCTTGGCCGGGTCGATCTCCAGGGCGTAGGCGTCGCGCATCTTCTCGATCTCCGCATCCTCGGCCCAGCCGAAGAAGCCGCCGTTGCGGCCGCGCGCGTTGACGCCGACATTGCTCACCGGGTTCAGCATGTCGGCGTTGACCCAGGTCGTGTGAAAGATGTTCCAGCCGCCCTGGTCCACCGGATCCTGCTTGGCACGGCGTCCCACCAAGGTCTGCCAATCCATCGATTGTAGATCGACGTTCATGCCGATCTTGCGCAGCGCCTGGGCGGTCACCGGCCCCAGCGGCGCGGCGATGGCGAGGTCCGTCGGCTGCATCACGACGATGGGCTTCCCGTCATAGCCGCCCTCCTTCAGCAGTTGCTTGGCGCGAGCGAGATCGGTCTTGGGCGCACCGGCATCGGTGGCGTTGGGCGTGTTGCAGACGAACATTGCGAGACACGGCACCATGTAGTCCGGGTCGCCGATCTGGGCGTCGAGGTAATCCTGCTGGTTGACGGCCAGCAGCACGGCCTGGCGAATCTTCTCGTTGTCGAAGGGCGGGTTGACCCAGTTCATCCGGAGCATTCCAGAGACACCGAGCGTATTGTAGTTGATGATCTGCACACCCGCCCCTGCCTTCAGGATAGGCAAGAAGTCATGTGGCGGCTGCTCGATGTAATCGATCTCGCCGTTGATGAGGGCGTTCACGGCAGTCTGATAGTCGGGGATGTTGAGCCACTCGACCCGGTCGACCTTCACCACCTTCGCGCCGGAGGTCCAGCTCGGCGCCTCGCTGCGTGGCACGTAATCGGGGTTCTTTTCGTAGACCACCTTCAAACCGGGCTGGAACTCGGCCTTGACGAAGCGAAACGGGCCGGAGCCGATTTCCTCCGGCACGTTCTTGTCCGCCGGTGTTTCGGCGATGCGCTTGGGCATGATGAACGGCACGTTCGAGGACGGCTTGCCCAGGGAGGTGAGAACGAGGCCGTAGGGCTGTTTCAGCTTGAGGGTGAAGGTCTTGTCGTCCACCGCGTCGAGGGAGGCGGTGTAGGCCATGAGTTTCTGGCCCATGCTGTCGCGCTTGCCCCAGCGTTGCAGCGAGGCGATGCAATCGGCCGACGTCACCGGGGTGCCGTCGTGGAACTTTAGCCCGTCGCGCAAGGTGAAGGTGTAGGTCAGCGTGTCGTCGCTGACGCTGTAATCCTTCACCATCTGCGGCTGGACCTTGAAGGTCGCATCGGTGGCGAACAACGTGTCGTAGATCATGTAGCCGTGATTACGGGCGATGTAGGCGGTGGTGATGATCGGGTCGGTGATCCGCAGGCCCGAATGCATCACGGCGCGGATGGTGACCGGCTTGGCCTGCGCCATCGCCTCGCTCGTGACGGCTCCGCCCGCCATCGCAGCGAGGGCCAGCGCCGCCCGGAAACCCGTCCTGAACACCTTGTCCATGGAATTCCTCCCCAACGCCGCGATGCGGCTCTCATGACGAAGTGTATGCAGGATGCAGGCCGTTACCGTCCGTCGAGCGTCATCATCAGGCCCGCCAGCAGCCTGGCGCGATGCGGCAGCGAGGCGGTGAGCACATGCTCGTCCAGGGTATGGTAGCCGGCGCCGCAGGGGCCGAGACCGTCGAGGGTCGGGATGCCGAGATTGCCGGTGAAATTGCCGTCGGAGCCGCCGCCGAAACTCTCATGTGGGAGGGCCGAGCCGAGGTCGCCGGCGATCGTCCGGGCGGTCTCGTAGAGCGCCATGGTCCCGGCATCGGGCTCCCAGACCGGGCGGGTGACACCGCGTGTCACCGTGAAGGCTACGCCGTCCGCCTCTCCGGATAGGGCGAGCATCCGCAGGACGCCACGGTCGAGATCGCCCTGGCGCTTGGCCATGCTCAGCACCTCGGCCCGGCAGGTGGTGGCGACACAATTCACCCATTGCCCGCCCTGGACGATGCCGACGCTGAAGGTGCAATCGGCATCCGACATCGCCTCGATGGCGATGATCTGCTGCGCCATGGCCCGGATGGCCGAGCGGCCGTCCCCGAGACGTGCTCCAGCATGGCTCGGGCGGCCGGTGGCGGTGAGATCGAAGCGGGCGATGGCGTAGCGCCCCGTGAGCACCCCACCCCCCGGCTGGCCGGGCTCCGGCACCAGCACGCAGCGGTGCCGGGACGCCTCCGCCTCGATCATGTCGCGGGTCGAGGGGCTTCCCACCTCCTCGTCGCTCGTGAACAGGAAAGTGATCGGGAGCGGTGTCTCGACGGCGGCTTTGCGCAAAGCCTTCACGGCTTCGAGGGCGATGAAGTTGCCCCCCTTCATGTCGAGGATGCCCGGGCCGTAGCAGCGATCGCCTTCCACCCGCCAGGGGAGGGCGGCCAGGGTGCCGAGGGGATGGACCGTGTCGAGATGACCGAGCACGAGGATGCCCGGCTCGTCCCGGCGCGGATGTGGGAATCGGGCGCGGACGCAATCGCCGAAGCCCATGTGTCCGGGGATCGACTCCACCGCCGCGCCGGCCATGGCGAGATCGCGGGCGGCAACGCCCATCATTCGGTTTACCGCCGCCCTATCATGGGTCGGGCTCTCACACTCGATCCACGGGCGAAGGCCGGCGAGAAGGTCGCCGAGATCGAACGGAAGGTCGTTCAGAGCGAAATCATCGAGAACCATCGATCAATCCTGTGCGAACGGGTCGGCGATGCGGGGCCAGTAGGCCGGGTCGCGTTTGGTGTAGGCGATCGCTCCGTAATCCGGTGGAACCGCACCGGGGGCGGCGACGTAGCGAACCTCGCTGGCGATGGGGGCGAAGGCCGCGTGGAAGTGCTGCATCGATTTCACCACGACGATGCGCTTGTCGTCGAGAGTGAGGCCGAGGCCGGTATAGGCATCCGGGGCGAAGGGCTGCTGGCGCTGCGAGGCCAAAACGATATGGATACCGTCCGCCTCGATCCAGGCGCAGGGACCGAGTTGGGCGCGCCCGCCGCTGAGGCCACCCTGGCTATGAGACTCGGAGAGCCCGCGCACGGTGATGCGCAGGTCGAGGGGATCGCCGGAGGTGACACCGCACTTGCCCGCGATGCGCAGATCGAACGTGGCGCCGATCCCGGCCTCGTGGCAGATGCCCACCGCGCCCGGATCCCAGTACAGGCCGGTGACGGCGTCGCGGACGCCCCGCTCGACCATCCGGGCAAGAAGGGCAGTGTTATCGGAGGGAGCGCCCGCCCCGGCATTGTCAGCGATGTCGGCGAGCACCATCGGGCGCGGATCGGTGGAGGCCAGTGCCGCGTCGAGAGCGGCGTCGACCGTATCGACCTTTGTCGCGGCATCCCCCCGCATCGCCCAGATCTCGGCAGCGAGAGTTCGGGCGAGGGACGCGGCCTTGGCTGTATCGCCGTCGGCCACCACGAGCATCCGGGCACCGACCTCGGCGACGTCTCCCCATGGAAAACCATGTCCGAACGAGGCGGACAGGATGCCGTCCCTGCCCTCCAGCGCCTCCATCCGCCGTACGAACCCGGCGACCGGCTCCGCCGTCGTGCGCCACATATTGACCATGCGGCAATCCTGGATCGCCATGACCGGGCGGATCGTCCCCTCGGCCGTGCCAATTATGAGCGGATAGAGGTCTCGCGCCCGCGCCACGATGTCCGTATGCGGGTATTCCTTATAGATCACGACGACGTCGGCGGCTCGGCGGATCGTCTCGGTCAGATGGCAATGAAGGTCGAGTTCGACCCCGACCGCCACTTTCGGCCCGACCAGGGCGCGGACCCGCTCCAGGGTATCGCCCTCGCAATCGTCATAGCCTTGCGCGACCATGGCGCCGTGCATGAACAGCAGCACCGCATCCACCGGCAGCGCCGCTTCGAGATCGGACAACAGAGTATCGCGCAAGTCTTCGTAGACCGCGCGCAGGGTAATGCCCCCGGGCTGGGCGAAGGTGGACAGGCTTTCGACCACGATGTGCCCGTCGCTCTCGGCCATTTCGCGCCAGGCCTTGAGGCCGATATTGCTCAGGCTCGGCGGTCCCAGGCTCCCATCGCGGCGGGCGTAATCGGCGAGGAAGGCTCCCCTGCCCGTGGGCAGGGGAGCGAAGGTGTTCGTCTCGGTGGCGAGGCCGGCGATGAAGATCTTCACGTGCGCGGCAACTCCTGGCTGGGTCGAAGGGTCTGGCTGGGTCGAAGGGTCTGGCTGGGTCGAAGGGTGATGATGCTCTCCGTGGCCGCGTCCACGGCCTTGCGGGAATAGAGCAGGGGCACCGTCTCGCCCGCCGCCCAGGACACGGCATGGTCCGCGTAATGGCGGCTGTCGAGGCGGCCCGACTGGCCCGGCGCGTTCACGAACACGCTGGCGTCCCAGTCGCCCACATCGACGACTATGCGGAACGAAGCGCCCGTGGTGAGGGCACCGTCATGGGGGCGGTAATCCGCATGCATCACGGAAGCCGCCGAACCGCCGACGGGCAGCGGACCGATATTCTCGCTGGCCGCGCCGCCGATGCCGGCGAGGGGATGCCGGAAGGATCCATGATGGAACCGGCCCCATTCCCATCCGGCGGGATCGGCACCGAACCGCGCCTCGCAATCGAGCCAGGCCGAGGCGAGGGCGCGGGTGACGAGCGCCGTGCGCGTCGCTTCGTCGAGGTTCGGGTGACCATGGTCGAGCGCGTCGAGCAGGGTCTCCGTGTCACCGGGCCGGAACAGGTCTGCATCGGCCGGCTCGGGCGCCAGGGCGGTGACGAGGGCCGGGCGCAGGTGCCGGACCCAGAGCGTCTCGATGAGGCCGGCGGCGGCGCTCCCCGCATGCAGGTAGCCGTCGAAACCGACGAGCAGGTGGATGGCGGCGCGGGACTCAGCATCGTCGGCCGGGGGCAGGGTGGCCACGAGTCGGCCGAGGCGGAGGGCGGGTTCCGAGAAGACGTCGGCCTGCAGGCGGGTCGAGGCGTCGAGCGTATGCCCGGCATCGTCCTCGAGGACGGAGCGGATGCGCCGGGCCCGCCAGGGTTCATGCCACTCGAAGCCCAGCTTGCGCGTCTCGGCCGGATACTCCGCCGGCAGGTTCATCTCGTTCGCGCTGAAGACGAAGCCGGATTCGGGGTCCACATGGTGCGGCAGCACGAAGGGATCGTGGAAACCGGCCCATTCGTAGCGGCCGTCGCCGGGCACCGGGAGCAGCCCGTCCCAGTTCGAGCGCACCGGCGCCTTGCCGGCCATGAACCATGCGATGGTGCCACCGGTATCGGCATAGACCTGGTTGGTGGAGGGTGCCGACCAATCGCGCAGCGCCTCGCGAAATTCCGTCACCGTGCTGACGGCGAGATAGGCGAGGCTGCCGAGATAGGCGGCTGTCCCCGGCTCGGACCAGACCGTCCGCACGGCGAAGGCCTGGCGCCCGGACACATCCTCACAGATCACCGGCCCGTGACGGGTGAAGGCGAGCGTGACCTCCTCGTCGGGGCCGTCGCGCACCGGAATGCGCTCGACGACCCGCGCCATCGCCTCCCAGCCCGTTCCATAGCGGTAGAGGCCGGGATCGTCCGGGTGGGTCTCGTAGACGAACAGGTCTTCCTGATCGATCGGCGCGATGGTGAGGCTGAAGGCGGCGGTGCCGTTATGGCCGATGGAGATGCCCGGCAGCGCCGGTTCTCCGGCTCCGATCACGTCGAGCCCCGGCGCGGTCAGATGAACGACGTAGCGGAGGGAGGGAAGCTGGTAGGCGCGATGCGGGTCGCTCGCCAGGATCGGGCGACCGGTGGCGGTCCGTGTCCCCGAGACCGCCCAGTTGTTCGAACCTTCGCTGGCCTCCGCCGGCGCCACGACAGGTTGGCGACCCGAGCGATGGACGGCGCCGAACACATCGACCTCGCTCCATGCCCAGCCATCGGCGCGTTGGGCGGCGAGGCGGGCCGGATCGAAGCTCACCAGCGCAGTGGCGAGACGGAAGACGGTGAGGAGTTCTTCGGGTAGACGCTCGGGCGCCAATCCCTCCGGAATCACGGGATCGTGGGTCGGGCTCAATGCCTTGCGCAGGACATCCGTCGCAAGGCCGCAACGCGCCAGGACACGGGCGCGGGCGACTTCCGAGGCGACGTTGCGCACGAGGGCATGGCTGCGGATCCGCACCACGTCCTCCGCATTCCAAAAGGCGGGCCGCGTCCCCATGGAAGCGAATTCCGGCGGCAGTAGATCGTCCCGCTCACGCGCCAGGCCAATGAACGCGTTGAGCCCACGGACGAAGGCCTCGACAATGCCCTTTGCGCGGGGATGGCCATATGCCGCCCATTCAGCATCCATGTCCCCGCGATACAGGAACAGCCGCGCGGCCCGATCCTGGGCGAGGTAGCCCGGACCGAAATCGGCGGCGAGCAGGCCCAATCCGCGCTTGCGCCACAGGTCGAGCTGCCAGAGACGGTCGCGACCCGCATTGAACCCCTGCACGAGGAACGCATCGTCCTGCGATTCCGCCCGGATATGGGCGACGCCCCATCTGTCGAGGCGGATCTCGGCGGGCGCAGCCAATCCTTCGATGGAGAAGGCAGGGCCGTCCAAGCTCGGTGGCGCCACCATCAGCGCGGATTCCATCGGCGCGGCTTCGGACAGTGTTGTCGGCCTGCGGCACGCATCATGTATGCAATTCCATCCTGTATTCGGCGTGCTGGCAAGCCGTGCGCCAACCTGGAGTGATGGGATGAGCGGGACTTCTCCGATGCCGAGTCTGCCGCAGGGCGGGATCGTCGGCCTCGACGCGACACGGATGATGGCGGCGATCCGCGACCGACACATCTCCTGCCGGGAGGTGATGGAGGCTCATCTCGATCGCATCGCGCTGGTGAACGGGCGAGTGAACGCCATCGTGTCCCTGCGTGACCGGGGGGAGCTTCTAACCGAGGCCGACGCGGCCGATGCCGACCTTCGGCGCGGGCTGTGGCGCGGGCCGATGCATGGATTGCCCCACGCGGTGAAGGACTTGGCGCCGACGCGCGGACTTCGCACCACTTTCGGCTCACCGATCTTCGCGGATCATGTTCCGAACGAAGATGCTCTATTCGTCGAGCGCCTGCGCGCGGCGGGGGCGATCCTCATCGGCAAGACGAACGTCTCCGAGTTCGGCCTTGGCTCGCATAGCTACAACCCCGTCTGGGGCACCACGCTCAACGCCTATGATCCCGCTCTAAGTGCTGGCGGAAGCTCGGGCGGCGCCGCTGTCGCAACGGCCCTCCGCATGGTGCCCATGGCCGATGGCAGCGATTTCGCCGGCTCCCTCCGCAACCCTGCCGGCTGGAACGGTATCTTCGGGTTCCGGCCTTCCCAGGGCAGGATCCCATCGCTGCCGGGCCCGGAGGGCTATCTCCAGCAGCTCGCCACGGACGGTCCCATGGCGCGGACCATCGCCGATCTCGCCCTCCTTTTATCGGTGATGAGCGGGCCAGATCCCCGCGCACCCCTTTCCCTGGCGGAGCCGGGCCTCGCTGCCGAGTTGCCGCCGGGCAGAGCGGAGGGTGCCCGCATCGGCTGGCTCGGCGATTTCGTCGGTGCTCTTCCCCTGGAAGACGGTATCGTGCCCCTGTCTCAAGCGGGCCTCTCTGCCCTGGAGGCCGCGGGATGCCGCATCGACGAGGCCCGTCTCGGGATCAGTCGGGACGAGATCTGGGCATGCTGGCTGGTCTGGCGCCACGTCCTGGTCGGCAGCCGCTACCGGCCGCTCTATGACGATCTAATCAAACGCGAGCAGATAAAGCCAGAACTGATCTGGGAGATCGAAGGCAGCCTCGGTCTTTCTGCCGACGATCTCTATCGAGCGTCGATGACGCGGACGCGCCTCTACCAGCGCTTCCTTGCGCTCTTCGCCGATTTCGACGCGCTGGCCCTGCCGAGCGCTCAGGTCTTTCCGTTTGCTCAGGCCAAGCCCTGGCCGACGATCATAGCCGGCACGTCCATGGATACGTATCATCGCTGGATGGAAGTGGTGGTACCGGCGACCTTGTCCGGATGCCCCACGATCTGCCTACCGTTAGGTCCATGGGCACCGGACGGACGATCATCGGGGCTGCAACTCATCGGAAGGCCGGGACAGGACAGGGCGCTGCTCTGCATAGCCAGTGCATTTGAGGAAGTAAGTCGGCCATCAGAACGACTTCCTTCATGAAAAGATGAGCATACACAGCAGCGCTGTTTGCCGCCTTCAACGTCCTCGACGGCACCTTGCTCGGCCACTGCACACAGCATCATCGCCACGACACGCTCAACCGCCTCCTTAACAAGATCCAGGGCTTCTTCTCCGGCCTAACCCGTCGGCGCCTGCGACGACATACCTTCACTGCCGTCGTCGACCCGCAGTCGACCATCAACGGAGGCACCGTTCAGCACAACCGAAAGCCAGTATTGGGTTATGAGGAGACGAAGTCATTTTACCGTGCGTTCGAGTCCTGGGAAGGCACACACAAGCGCGCTGGAGAGAGCTTCACGCGTTATGTATTGGAAACAGCTCAATGGCTCCAGATCAGGTGTAGTCCTGCGGAAGGAGCCGTTTCGCCTAGGTCCACTTCCGAGAACACTAAAAATGTCTGATGAACGCCCGGGTTAGGTCGGATGCGGCACGTCCGCTTAAGGGCAGGCGGCGAACTTCTGCTTATGGCGCAAACCCGAAGCTCACGAGCTCCCTTCATTGGCGTACCGGGCCATACACCTAAGGGCTCAGTTTGCAGCGCCATCAACCGCATGCGGCGGTCCGCCACACCAAGAATCAGCGTGGCGCTGTAAATTTCAGGCGGGCCAACTTGAATCCCCTCTGTCGGCTTTCCCGGCCGCAGAGGACACTCGCAATGCCTTCCCCACTCGCCCGCGCCGCGACTTCCCGCTGGGCCCAATCCGCTCGCTGCTCTCCGTCCATCATCGGTTTAGCAACCATCGCGTCTCTGCTCGCATCAAACGCTCACGCGGATCTGAGACTGGAAGGCCGCTTCCAAGGACGTGGCGATGGCCGTCTCGAACTCCAGGTGCTTGCCCTCGACAGAGGCAGTGAGAGCGGCGCGTATCTAGTGATCGCGGATACTGCGAGGTCGTGTCCCCTGGCGTGGTGTAGCTTCATAGAGCCACCCCGATCACCGGTAGGGCCGGTGGTTTGATCAGGCTGCCAGGGTCGGCAGGCTGACGAG
>NZ_LMNB01000016.1:0-14923 GCF_001422895.1 Methylobacterium sp. Leaf106 | reverse complement strand
CGCCCTTCATCCCCCTACACCACCCTTCCGGCCGTACCGGAGAGCAGTCTGCGAGAACGAGGTTAGGGGGTCAGAATTGGACGCCGATCCCCCGCCTCACGGGGTCAAAGTTGCACGCCGAAACACAAGCTGGCTACTATGTAACGCTTTCCATACTCTTAGAGAGCTTTTTCAGAGTATATAATACTGAACGGAAAGCGTTACATATCCGGTGATGTTGGCGACCCAGATCGACGGATATGAGAGTTGCCCGCTAGGCGACGGCGATGCTCCTAGGCCCATAATAGTAGTGGATTCGGCATCGACCGTCTAAGCGATATGTGCCCGGGGCGGCAATTGTGCGACAGCTGCGGCGGTGCGTCGGGTCTCGATTAAATCGCCGAGTGAAGCAGTGCTTCTAGAACAGGCCCGCAGGCGGGACGATCCGGAAAAGCCACAGGTGCTGCTTCATGGCCTAGTTGGCCGCTGGTAACCAATGTCGTCGCTTTGAAGGGCTATCTCGCGTCGTGCAGTTATACGCGATGCCATCAAGCGTTGGCTCGACCCTCGCCTGAACTTCGTCCGGTCCTGAGTTCACGTTGCGTCAATCTTATGCGATCGCGCTTCGATTGATCTCCTCGATCACATCGAAAATCCGAGTCGTCCTAGCGTTGTCGAAGAGTTGCACTGGCCCCTGGGGCGCCACATCCGTAAAGGGGCTTTCGTAGAGCAGGCCCGGCTCTATCACGCCCTGAGCCATGAGGTGATCGACGACGAGGCCGATGAATTCGATCTGCTCGCGCGTCGCCATCCTGCCTACATCAACCAATCTCGATCTCGTCGAAACCAACTCAAACGCGAGGGACGTTGCAAAGCGGTCACGGTCGCAGCCTCAGCGGCGATAAGAGGATCATGCTACTCGTAAGCGAGCCCCATGCTCGCTATCCTCTCGTCAAACGACCTTAAGGTTGCGCTCGGGGAGGCACCATGGCGACGCCGTTCTTCGAACGACCGATCCTTAATTCGCCATATGAAGTTCCGACGCAGCACCATGCGCTGGACAGCGAGGGCCAGCCTCTTAACCAGGAGCCAGCACAGGGTCGCCGGCGCTCATCTTTGATAACGCCAGTCCCAAAATCCAAAAAGCAGAGGGGCAAAGGCAAGCAGACGTCTCTTGGTTTGGGCGACGGGGCCGGTCTGTCTTCGGCCGAGCAGGCATACAACCCCACCCCCATCATCAACGAGATCCGGGGTCACGTAGCATCGTGGCGCTCGCTTCCAAACCCGGCGGATTGGGGCGTCACGCCGACGACCCAGCGGCTGCTTCAGCACTGGCGCCGCGATTACGGCTGGCACGGCCCGCGACCATTCTTCTGTCAGGTCGAGGCAGTCGAGACCGCGATCTGGCTCACGGAGGTCGCCGGACGGCAGCGGCAGTATGCCCACCTGATCCGCCACATTGAGGGGGCCAATGAAGGCGCGAACCCCGGCCTGCCGCGTCTTGCCCTCAAGATGGCGACAGGTGCCGGAAAGACGACTGTGATGGCGATGCTTATCTCGTGGCAGACCATCAATGCCGTCCGCAGTCCGAACGCAAAGCACTTCACCCGCGGCTTCCTGCTCGTGACGCCCGGCATCACGATCCGCGATCGCCTGCGCGTTCTAATGCCGGGCGACCCCGACGCCTACTACAGCAAGCGCGAATTGGTGCCGACCGACATGCTCCACGATCTGGGGCAGGCCAAGATCGTGCTGACGAACTATCACTCGTTCAAGCGTCGCGAGACGGTCGAGATCTCGAAGGTCGGGCGTTCGTTGCTGCAGGGCCGGCACGCCCCAATCGACACGATGGAGTCCGAGGGCGCGATGCTTCAGCGCGTCTGCCGAGAGTTGCTGCCGATCAAGAACCTCGTCGTAATCAACGACGAGGCGCATCACTGTTACCGCGAGAAGCCGGACAGCGCCGACGAGGCTGCAATCGCTGCCGAGGACCGCGAAGAGGCCAAGCGCAATGCCGAGGCTGCGCGCCTCTGGATCTCCGGCATTGAGGCCCTCAAGCGTAAGGTGGGCGTGCGTGCAGTCTACGACTTGTCGGCAACACCATTCTTCCTGCGCGGCTCGGGCTACCTCGAGGGCACCCTCTTCCCGTGGACGGTAAGCGACTTCTCGCTCATCGACGCGATCGAGTGCGGCATCGTCAAGTTGCCGCGTGTGCCGATCGCCGACAATGCCGCAAGCGGCGAGGTGCCGCTTTACCGCGAACTGTGGGAGCACATCGGCAAGGCAATGCCGAAGAAGGGCGCGGGTAAGTCAGGCACGCTCGACCCTCTCTCCCACGTCTTCCCGAGCCAGCTCCAAACGGCGTTGCACGCACTCTATGGCCATTACGAGAAAACGAGCGAGGCCTGGGAGCGAGCCGGCATCGATGTGCCGCCGGTCTTCATCGTGGTCTGCAACAACACCGCCACGTCCAAGCTCATCTACGAATGGATCGCCGGCTTCGAGCGACCCAACGCTGATGTCGAGCCCGAAACGCGCCACATCGGCCACCTGCGCTTGTTCCGGAACTACGATGACAACCGCCGGCGCCTCGCGAAGCCCAACACGCTGCTCATCGACAGCGAGCAGCTTGAATCCGGCGAGGCGCTCGATCCGGCCTTCCGCGAGATGGCTGCCGCCGAGATCGAGCAGTTCCGCCGCGAGCGCATTGAGCGCGGTGTCGACGCGGTCACCGCCGCAGAGACCACGGACGCCGACCTCTTGCGCGAGGTCATGAATACCGTTGGCCGCAAGGGCCGCCTTGGCGAGCGCATCCGCTGCGTCGTCTCGGTCTCAATGCTGACGGAGGGGTGGGACGCCAACACCGTCACGCACATTCTCGGTGTGCGCGCCTTTGGCACCCAGCTCCTGTGCGAGCAGGTGGTCGGGCGTGGCCTGCGCCGGCAATCTTACGAGCTAAACGATCAGGGGCTTTTCAACGTCGAGTATGCCGACATCCTCGGCATCCCGTTCTCGTTCACGGCCGAGCCCGTGGTCTCGGTGCCAGCAGCGCCCCGCAAGCTCACCCGCGTCCAAGCCCTGCGCGAGCGCGCCGCGCTAGAGATCGGCTTCCCCCGCGTCGAGGGTTACCGGGTCGATCTGCCGAACGAGCGCCTGAGTGCGCGCTTCACGGACGACAGCCGTTTGATCCTGACCCCAGAGACCGTCGGCCCGGCAAAGGTGCTGATGTCCGGCCTCGTCGGGCAGCAGGAGACGCTCGATGCGGAGGAGTCGTTCAAGGATATGCGGCCGAGCGCCCTCTCCTTCGAGCTCGCCAAGCGCCTGCTGGAGAAGCGCCTGCGTGATCCTGACGGTGACCTGCCTGTCCACCTGTTCGGGCAGGCGAATCGTATGGTCCGCGAGTGGCTCGACGGCGGATATCTCATCGCGCAGGGCGTGCCGCGGGCCGCGGTGCTCTATCCGCAGCTCGCCGAGCAGGCGGTGGAGTTCATCTACCTCGCCTGCCAGCGCTCCGTGTCCGCGGCCAAGCGCATCAAGGCGGTGCTCGACCCCTACAACCCGGCGGGCTCGACGCGCTTCGTGAATTTCACCACCTCGAAGCCGGTCTGGGAGACCGACCCGCGCAAATGCCACGTCAGCCACGTGGTGCTCGACTCCGACTGGGAGGGCGAGCTCGCTCGCGTGCTGGAGATGCACCCGCGGGTGCTGTCCTACGTTAAGAACCAGGGCATCGGCTTCGAAGTGCCCTATCGCGACGGAGCCGTCCCACGGCGCTACCTACCGGATTTCATCGTCCGCCTCGACGACGGAACGCCAGAACCGCTCAACTTGGTCTTGGAGACGAAGGGCTATCGCGGCACCAACGCCCAGCTCAAGGCGGAGACGATGGACGTGTCCTGGGTCCCCGGCGTCAACGCTCTCGCTGGCCAGGGCCGCTGGGCCTTCTTCGAATTCCGCGAAGTCTTCGCCATAGAGACGACGTTTGGCGAACTCGTCGACAAGCTAATCAACCGTTCCAGGGCTGCCTGATGAGCACGTTCACCACCAACCCAGTCTCGCTTCAGACCCTCCTGCAGCGCTGCGAGCAGGGCGATATCAAGCTCCCAGATTTCCAGCGCAACTGGGTCTGGGACGAGTATCGCATTCGAAGCCTGATCGCATCTCTCTCGCAGGCATTCCCAGTAGGGGCCCTGATGACGTTGAAGTCGGCTGGAAAGACCTTCACGCCGCGCGCGATTCAAGGTGCGCCGCCCTCTGCCGACGCGGCAACAGAGAGCGAGCTCCTCCTCGACGGTCAGCAGCGCATGACGTCGCTCTATCAGGCCCTCGTGCGGCAGGCACCCATCGAGAAGATTGACGTGTTCTACTATTTCAACATCGAAAAGGCGCTCGACGATTCCGTTGACCGCGAGGATGCCATCGAGGCTTTTCCCAAAGATCGTGTGCTGCGGACTAATTTTGGAAAGGACATTGTCCTCGATCTCTCGACCCCTGACAAAGAATACGAGAATCTCCGTTTTCCATTAAACAAGATCTTCGATCACGAGAGTTGGCAGGAAAACTTTTGGGACTATTGGGACGACAACAAGCCTAAGCGGCAAATTTTAAAAGCATTTCGCGAGAAGGTCGTCGAATCATTCAAGAAATATCAAGTCCCAGTCATCTCGCTCGACAAGTCCACCACGAATGAGGCAGTGTGTCTCGTGTTCGAGAAAGTGAACACCGGTGGCAAGGCGCTCGACGCGTTCGAGCTGATCACCGCCATGTTCGCTGGCAAGGGCTTCAAGCTGCGGGAGGACTGGGCGCAGCGCGCCGCAGCGCTGAGGAAGTTCCGGGCCCTGGAGAAGATTGCACCGACGGACTTCCTTCAGGGCATCGCGCTGCTTCACTCGAAGGCGCAACGTGACGCCGCCGCGGCTAGCGAGGACCGGCGCCCACCGGTGAGCGCCACGCGCAACGCGCTCCTAGCTCTGCCCGTTGAGGCCTACCAGGCCAACGCGGACCGTCTGCAGCTCGGGTTTGAGCGCGCAGCCAAGTTCCTGCACACGCAGCGGATCTACCGCTCGTTCGACCTACCCTACCAGAGCCAGATCGTCCCGCTGGCTTCGATCCTCGCATCGCTTGGCGACCGATGGGAGCATGAGCAGGTCAAGCAGCGGGTTCGCACTTGGTATTGGTGCGGCGTGTTCGGAGAGCTCTACGGCTCGGCGAGCGAATCGCGCTTTGCCAAGGATCTCGTCGAGGTGCTGGCCTGGATCGACGGCAGCCCAGAGGAGCCCTCGACGGTCAAGGACACCAGCGTGCGCGCGAGCCGCGTCCGCGAGCTGCGCTCCCGCCAATCCGCCGCCTACAAGGGCGTCAACGCCCTGCTGATGAAGAGCGGGGCGGCGGACTTCCGGTCTGGCCAGGACTACGACTACGCGGTGTTCTTCGACGAGAGCGTCGACATACACCACATCTTTCCGCGCGACTGGTGCCAGGGGCAGAAACTGCATCACAGTGCCTTCGACTCGATCGTTAATAAGACGCCCTTGTCCGCAAAGACGAACCGCATGCTGGGCGGGGTTGCCCCGAGCAAGTATCTGAGCCGTCTGGAGACGGCGACCCCGCCGGTCGACCCAGAGAACCTCAACGGCTACCTGCGCAGCCACGCCATCGACCCAGTCCGTCTGCGCGCCGACGACTTCCATATGTTCTTTGCCGCGCGCCTCAATGGACTGCTCGAACTGATCGAAGACGCGACCAAGCGTCCTGCATTGCGGGACGTGCCGCCGCCGTCCGGTGCCGGTAGCGCGAACGATCCTGACCCTGCGCCCCCGCTCGACCCGGATGACGACGACGAGGCAGTGTCCGAGAACGCCGCATCCGCGGACTACGCCGCTCTCTTGGACGAGGTCCGCTAATGGCGCGCGGACCCGCCCGCAGCACGACCAAGTCCGTCGAAGCACTCAAGCACGACGAGGCCCAGCGTAGGAACATTCCCACCGCGGAGTTGCAAAGCTTCGCTGAGGCCGAGGAAGCGATCACTGGCTTCGAGCCCGGTATCTTTAAACGCACCCGGCAGCTGGCGGAAGGCGAGATCCGCCCACGCGACACTGGCCTCGACCCACAAATCGTCTGGAACGGCGCCCGCATCACCCTCACTAAGGATCAGGTGCGCTCCCTGGTCGAAACCGGCGAGACCGCGATCGGCGACACGCAACTTGTCTGGCGCGGTAAGGACCAACAGGACTGGTCAGACCTCATCGTCCAGGCGCCGCCCCTCTACATCCAGGAAAAAATCCACCCCAAGGCGATCATCGACGACCTGCGCCGCACCGGCGCCCGTCCGCCGGAGGAGGAGGCGCCCGACCTATTCTCGGATTTCAACGGCCTCGATCCGGAGGCGCGCACCGAATTCTACCAGCACGACCAGCACTGGTCGAACCGAATGATCCTGGGCGACTCCCTCCAGGTCATGGCCTCCCTGACGCAGCGCGAGGGCATGAATGGGCAGGTGCAGTGCATCTACTTCGATCCGCCCTACGGTATCAAGTTCAACTCGAACTGGCAGGTCTCGACGCAGTCGCGCGACGTCAAGGATGGTAGGCAGACCGATATCTCCCGCGAGCCCGAACAGGTGAAGGCATTTCGCGATACGTGGAAGGACGGCATCCACTCATATCTCACCTACCTACGCGACCGGCTCACCGTGGCGCGGGAGCTTTTGACTGAGAGCGGGTCGATCTTCGTGCAAATCGGCGATGAGAACGTGCATCGCGTGAGATCCGTCCTCGAAGAAGTTTTCGGCGAAAAGAATTTAATATCAATGATATGCCTGCGAAAAACTGGTGGGCAAGAAACATCTTTTATACCCAATGTTTCGGACTACATTCTATGGTTTGCTAAGAATATTGACTCGTTAAAATATAGGCAGCTCTATTTTCGAAAAGAAGTTGGTATTGGAGAAGGTAGCGGCGCTCGCTACGATCGAATTCGTCTTGCTGAATTTATATCCCGCCCGTTGAACAAGGAAGAAAAAGGGGGAAAAACCGCATTGCCATTGACGGCACGGCCTTACCAATTGACAAGCTTGATATCGAGTGGTGTAAGAGCAAACACAACAACATCATGGACTTTCCAGGGGAAGTCTTATCACTCCGGCGAAAGCTCAAACTGGAAAACCTCTTTAAAGGGTCTAGGTAGACTCGCGCTTGCCGATAGAATAGAAAAGCGAAAAAGCACAATTGCCTACGTAAGATTTATTGATGATTTTGCCGCATATCCAATTTCCAACGTATGGACTGACGTCGCTGGCGCGGCAGGCATAGTTTATGTCGTGCAAACTAGCAGCACTATAGTCCAGCGCTGCATCCTAATGGCCACTGATCCGGGCGACCTCGTCCTCGACCCGACCTGCGGTTCGGGCACTACTGCGACCGTCGCCGAGCAATGGGGTCGGCGCTGGATCACCATCGACACGAGCCGCGTCGCCCTGGCGCTCGCCCGCACGCGCCTGATGAGTGCGCGCTATCCCTACTACCTCCTTGCCGATAGTCCCGAGGGCAGGGCGAAAGAGCAGGCGGTCTCGGGCCGCTCGCAGACGATGTCGACGAGCCTGGGCGACATCCGCCAGGGCTTCGTCAACGATCGCGCGCCGCATGTAACCTTGAAGTCCATCGCCAACAATGCCGAGATCGACGTGATCTGGGAGCAGTTCCGGGCTACGCTCGACCCCCTGCGGGAAAAACTGAACGCGCTCCTCCAGACGGACTGGCAGGAGTGGGAAATCCCGCGGGATCCCGAACGGCCCTGGGACGCGGAGTTCCAGATGCTCCTCGCGCAGGCAAAGAACTCCAAGCAGCCTTTGAAGGCTCGGCAGAGTGCTGTCGATCGCATGAACGCGGAATGGGGCTGGGATTACACGCTCGACACCCTGCCGGAGCGGCCCGTGGACGCTCTTTCCGAATACTACCCAGATGCGGTTCCGATCCACGCCGCGTGGTGGGAGACCCGGATTGCCTGCCAGCGCGCCATCGACGCCTCGATCGCTAGGGCCGCGGAGGTGGAGATGCTCTACGACCGGCCCTATGCCGATGCTGGAAAGGTCAGGGTCGCCGGCCCGTTCACCGTCGAGAGCCTCTCGCCCCACCGCATCATCCCCTCAGACAGCCTCGACCTCGATGCGGAGTTCGACGCGCTTGATGGTCATCGCGAGCGGACCAAGGCCGGAACGCCAACGCAGGACTTTTCCGCGATGGTGCTAGAGAATCTCGCTGCGGCTGGCGTGCAGGGGCGCGACCGGGCCGACCGAATGCGCTTCACCCTGCTCCAGCCCTGGCCCGGCCGCTTCATCGGCGCGGAAGGCCGGTTCGTCGAGGGCGGCACCGCGGACGAGCCCGGTGTCGAGCGCCGCGCCGGCATCCTGATCGGCCCCGAGTTCGGCACACTTTCCCGCCCCGACCTCGTTGCCGCCGCCCGCGAGGCTGCCGACTCCCGCTTTGACGTGCTGGTGGCATGCGCCTTCGCCTACGACGCCCATGCGAGCGAGCTGACAAGGCTGGGGCCGCTGCCCATCCTGCAGGCTAAGATGAACCCAGACCTGCACATGGCCGACGACCTCAAGACCACGGGCAAAGGCAATTTGTTCGTGGTCTTTGGCGAGCCCGACATCGAGATCCGCCGCCTCGACGGCGACCGGATAGAGGTAGAGGTGAAGGGCATCGACGTATTCGACCCCAACACTGGCGACGTGCGCTCGGATGACACCTCTGGCATCGCAGCATGGTTCGTCGACACCGACTACAACGAGGAGAGCTTCTTCGTCCGCCAATCCTACTTCCTCGGCGCCAACGATCCCTACAAGTCGCTGAAGGCCGCCCTGAAGGCTGAGATCGACGAAGCCAGCTGGGCGACCCTCTACCGGGCCGTAAGCCGGCCATTCGCGCGGCCGGCGACGGGGCGGATCGCGGTGAAGGTGATCAATCACTTCGGGGACGAAGTTATGAAAGTTTATGTCGTCTAAGATATTAAATGATCGGTTTAGGATGGCGGGATTCAACCATTATCCAGGGTGCACATGTGGATGGTGCGACTCCAAGAAGTTCGGCTCGTGGCAGACTTGTGACCAATCACCAACCTATCGGGACGTCCGTGATACAGAAGCTATAGAGTTCCTGAGACGTAGTAGCCCGGTCCGGTCAATTACCTCCTGTTTCATTCAGCCGAATGCTCGCTGCCAAAAATGCAAGGAGCTTGTATTTTTCTACGCTAACGAGCGAGGAAGCAGGGTCTACTTTGATGAAATCGGCCCCCCGTGGACAAAACATCCTTGTATGATCTCAGGTCCGGGGATCAAGGCCTTAATAAAACCCAAATCAAGACCGTTTGATCTATCGCGGCTGATTTCAAAGCAAATCTTCACGTCAGAAGCTTCAATGGAAGTGAATACATCTAAGCCATCGTCTAATTGGGTGCCATTTTTTATCCTAGATACATCACAAGACGGCGTTTATCATCAATTTCGAGCAAGGCGAATTGATTTTGTAACTAATATAATAGAAGATTTCACATATCGTAATTTGATAAGCGTCGTTAGTAAGGGCGACGTAATTTCTGTTCGAGGACCTTTAGTTGCAACAATAGACCCACAAAATTTATGCCCGATTGAATTTGAAAATGGTCAAGATTTATCTGGCATATCGGTCGTATCATTGAATAAAGAGAGGCTAGAGCCATCTCTGCTTCCTGGGCTAGGGAGTCTTGTTCGGCTCAAGCAATCCCCTGCAACAAGCGAAAATCGTGTTTTATCTGCTATTGAAATTCAGGCGCGGCGGCTAGTCTTGCAGCAACTCAAAGGTGTAGAGAGCAGAACGATGGACTTCCGTATCGCTGACACTTTCACCGCCGCCCTCGCCCGCCTGCCGGTCCAGGAGCAGAAGGCAGTTAAGACCTCGGCATTCGATATGCAGCTCGACCCCGCCGGTGCTGGCCTGCATTTTCATCGCATCGAGGCGTCGAAGGACCAAAATTTCTGGTCGGTCCGCGTCAACCGCGACATCCGCATCATTGTCCATAAGACCGCCGCGAGCCTACTGCTCGCCTATGTCGATCACCACGACAAGGCCTATGCCTGGGCCGAGCGACGGCGCATCGAAGCGCACCCGCGCACTGGCGCCGTTCAGATCGTCGAGTCCCGCGCTCGCGTCGAGGAAATTACGCCAGCCCGGTTTAGACATACGCCCCCCGATAGGATGGCACTGGAGCCCGCCCTATTCACGGGGCTCTCGGAGGAAGATCTGCTGTCAATCGGGCTGCCCAAGGACTGGATCGACCCAGTGCGCGCGGCCACCGAAAGTCACTTCTTCGATCTCGCTGCTCACCTGCCGGCGGAAGCCGCCGAGGCGCTCCTCGAATACGCAGCGACCGGCCGTCTGCCGAAGGCGGCGCCGTCCAACGCTGCCGACCCCTTTGCCCATCCGGACGCCCAGCGTCGCTTCCGAGTCATCGAGAACGTCGATGCGCTACGCGCCGCGCTCGACGCCCCCTGGGAGCGTTGGTCAGTGTTTCTGCATCCGTCCCAAGCCGGGGTGATCGCGCGGAGCTACAGCGGGCCTGCGCGGGTTGCCGGCTCGGCCGGCACGGGTAAGACCGTCGTGGCGCTGCACCGCGCCGTGCGCCTTACCCGTTCCGACAGCCAAGCGCGAGTATTGCTAACCACCTTCTCGAAGCCGCTAGCGGATGCGCTCCAGCATAAGGTCGATCTCCTCATCGCCGCTGAGCCTGGAGCCAGCGGCCGCATCACCGTCGCGCCATGGGAAGGCGTTGCCGAAGAGCTCTACCAACTGGTTCATGCGCGCCGCCCCCGCATCGCCGGGCTCGCCCAGATCCAGGCTGCTCTGGTCCAGGCCGCCGGCGGGAGCGACGTTTGGTCAGAGCGCTTCCTAGTGAGCGAGTTCCGGCACGTGATCGACGCTTGGCAGGTCTCTGACGAAGCCAGCTATGCCGACACGCCGCGTCCCGGGCGCCGCAGCCGCCTTGGGGCCAAGCAGCGAGCCGCGTTATGGCCGATCTTCACAGCTGGTCGCGCCAGTCTCGCGAAGCAGGGTCTCGTCACCTGGGCGCAGGTATTTACTGGCCTGGCTGCGCACTACGATGCGGAAGCGACAAAACCCTTCAGCCACATCGTCGTGGACGAAGCCCAGGATCTCGGCGTGCCAGAATTGCGTCTTCTTAGTGCATTGGCGCCGAAGGGCGAAGACCGCCTGTTTTTCGCAGGCGACCTCGGACAACGCATCTTCCAGCCGCCATTCTCCTGGAAAGCGCTCGGCGTTGACGTGCGCGGTCGCTCGACCACGCTTAAGGTGAACTACCGAACCTCTCACCAGATCCGCGAGTCGGCCGACCGCCTGCTGCCCGGTGCCGTCCATGACATGGACGGACGCGAGGAGAGGCGCAAAGGCACGGTCTCGGTCTTCGACGGGCCGCGGCCCCAGGTGCTGAAACTCGACGACGAAGCCGCCGAGCGCGAGGCGATCCTCGGCTTCCTCAAAGCGGCCCGCGCCGATGGCGTCGTCTCGGACGAGATCGGTCTTTTCGTGCGAAGCCGTGCTCAGCTCGATCGCGCCCGCGCTGTTGCTCTAGCCGCGGGCTTCGTGCCCGTTGAGCCGGGTGATGCTCCGAGCGCAGCGGGCGAGAGCGTGACCGTCGGCACGATGCATCTCGCTAAGGGGCTGGAGTTCAAGGTCGTGGTCGTGCTCGCATGCGACGACGGTGTCCTTCCCCTGCAGGAGCGTATCGACACGGTGAGCGATGAGGCGGAATTGGAGGAGGTTTATGAGACTGAGCGACACCTCCTCTACGTCGCCATCACTCGTGCGCGCGACAGACTCCTGATCACCGGCGTGCGACCAGGCTCCGAGTTTCTAGATGATCTGGGATAGGCGCTCTCTTCATTGAAAGTCTCTGTCGACCTCGATGCGCCTCGATAGTGCCGCGGCGGCCCATGCATCATACAGCACCGGCCTGAAAGGCGTAGCAGTCGCAAAACGCCGGCGCTATAGCGGCACCTTCTCGTCGCCCAGGCGAATCCTGCTCGTGTTAGGAGCGGTCACGCTATCGCTGCTCAACACGATTCGAATGTGTCACCGTTGTCTGAGCTGATTGACGTGAATTGAATACGCGGCCCGAACTTAGAAATGTGATCGAGCTGCCGAACGTGCGACACCGCCGGGATGTCTTGCCGTCGTGGAGAACGTTATGACGGACTATAAACCTGAGCACACGCAACGCGTGAGTAAAGCGGGTTGAAACATAAGGAGTGGGGAAGCGTGGCCGCCATCGGAACTGCCGGGTGGAGCGTGCCGAAGGCCTTCGCGAGTGTGTTCCCAACCGTTGGAAGTCATCTCGAGCGCTATGCCCAGCGCTTCACCGCGGTGGAGATCAACACCTCGTTCTATCGCCCTCATCGTATCGCCACCTACGAGCGATGGGCCGAAGCTACGCCTGAGCATTTTCGCTTCGCCGTAAAAGTCCCGCGCACAATCACGCACGAGCTGCGGCTGGAGAATGCCGACGCCCCGCTACAGCAATTTATGGATGAGATCGCCGGGCTCGGCCCGAAGCTCGGCCCGCTCTTGCTGCAACTGCCGCCGACCCTTCGTTTCGACGATCGGACGAGCAAGGCGTTCCTGCAGGCGTTTCGGCATGCTCATGCCGGCAGCATCGTCTGCGAGCCGCGGCATGCCAGCTGGCTCGCGCCTAGTGTTGATGCCCTGTTGACGAAACTTCGTATTGCCCGTGTGGCAGCAGATCCGGCGCCGATGCCGGGCGCGGACGAGCCCGGTGGCTGGCAAGGCCTGCGCTACTATCGCCTGCATGGCTCGCCGAAAATCTACTACTCCGCTTACGAGCACCACGCTCTCGACGCGATCGCTGACCGCCTCGCTGCAGACGCGGCGCGGGGATGCGAAAGCTGGTGCATCTTCGACAACACTGCCGCCTTTGCCGCGACCGGAGACGCGCTCTCGATCCTGGAGCGTCTGGGTGTTCCTTTGTCGCCTAGTGAGCCACTCTCCTCAACCTGCGCCAATGCGAAGTGCAATTCGACGCAGCTCCGTAGCGACGTAGACGCGGCACGATTCGCCAGCCAAAATTGAGCCTCAAAGGCAATTGGGAAGGTGCGTCGAGAGCAGGCACAATGCCGGCGCATGGGCGGCCCCATAAGCCCAAAAAAAGCCCCCTCCGCGCACCCGACACGACTCGAACGTGTGACCTTTGCACGAGGAGAGCTCCCCCTGCGCAACGACACCGTTGCGCGCGGCCACGGCTTGGGTTAGGTGTCGTCCACGGTCAGCACCCGTAGCTCAGCTGGATAGAGCGTTGCCCTCCGAAGGCAAAGGTCACACGTTCGAATCGTGTCGGGTGCGCCAATTTTTTCAGTGACATAACTCAATATGTCGCTCAGCCCGATAGTTCGGGGCTACAGCCCGGCTACGATGCTACTGCGTCTCAGTGGCGGCTCGTTGCGCCAGCCTCTCAAAACGAAGGTCCGGTTGTCTGGTGCCATCGGAGCGAAGCACCGGCCGTCGAGGTTTGTCTCGTTCAATGCCCTGCGGGCCTTCCGGTTCGGCTACCCATCAGGGAGTGGATAGGATCCGCTTAGGCCACATGTTTGTGACGATCGCGCCTTGCCGACTGTCAATCCGAACTGCGATGTTTCGTCCGCTCGCGACTACATCACACGACAGATCGCGGTTCTCTTTGGAGCGAATCATGGAAGGCAAGACCGAGTATACGAGTGCGTTGGGGGCACTACCGCCCGTCTTCTAGCTGGCACAGACGGCGCTTGCACGGTAGTTCTTCACGATGGGCGGTGTCGCCCTGGTCGTTGGGCCGGGGGCAGCGTGTCTATCTTCGGCTCGGAGCCATTGGCGTGTTCGTCTGTCTTCGCCTGGATCTTGGTGAACGTTTGAGGGAGGCCGGCTTGCCGAGGGGCAATGCTTTGCCGGGCATTGGCAAAGCATTGCATCAAACCGAAGGAGCCGGATCTCGGAGCCACGCCGTCGGTCGACCGGCGGATCGAAGGTGCAACCTTGTAACAGGCGAGGCCGGGGTTGTGCTGTCGGCCTTTGCGCACCGCTTCCCGCCACCTTGGACGGACAACGCGAACGGACCCTACCCGCTCGATCCGCTGGCATCAGGGTCGTTCTGGAGGTGTGGGGCAACCCGTTCCCTCCATCCTGCAGTCTGCCCCGTTTGGGCGGACCGCTTGCTGCCGATGCCCTTCGACTTGCGACCCGGCGTTCCCCATCCCGCCTGGTTAGCGGTGGAGGCTCGGGGCTCATAGGGAGCGTGGCTCTTTCCTTTCAGCGGAAAGAAGCTCGCTCCGAGGTGCTACAGGAGGACGACCGACATGCTCCGTCCTCGACGGACATCAAACACGGAAATTGGACTGCCACATCGGGCAATGAGTTCAAGTTTGTCGGCGGAGAAAAGGCGTCGGGTTCGCCGCTAATGTTTGGGGTTTTGCGACACGGATCTGCTCCATTTTTGTATGGCGCAGATACTTCACAGTATGCGTCTTATGCCGTTCAGAGCCCACGTAAGCCGTTCGTGGGCGGTTCTACGCGTATTGCAGCTTTTCTCGTCGCGATCAAAGACGCGGAAATTTGCTGAGACGAGCGCGCATTTTCCCCTCATGTAGCAGCACTTTGAGGTCAGTTATTGCGCCGCCCTACTGTCCACCGTGCGTGCAATGATGGTCTCGACACACCGCGCTGGAGAACCGATATCGCTTCGGCGGATCCTCCTCGCGGCACGATGGCGCACACCCTCAAAGCGTCACGCCAGCGCTTTGATCGCTCGGCATGTCAAACAGCGTTGAACATTGACCCTGGATCGGCGTCGAACTTTGACCCCCCGGATGGGTATGGCGGGACGCCCCTGATCAGCCCGGCGAAGCGGG
>NZ_LMNB01000015.1:0-17834 GCF_001422895.1 Methylobacterium sp. Leaf106 | reverse complement strand
AGAACTGGTGCGAAGTGCCGAAGTACCGGGCCAACCGGAGTGCAGTATCGGTGCTGATGCCGATTTCCTCCTTCACGATGCGCTCGATGCGCGAGCGAGGGAGGCCGAGCGCCTTCGCGACCGACCCCGCGCTCAGCTTGAGCGGAACCATGAACTCCTCCCGTAGGACTTCCCCAGGGTGGAGCGGCGCCAAGCGCACGACGTCCTCCTCGGCCTCGAAGGTCTGGCGAAGGGTCGTGATGCTGATCGTGTCGGACATGACAGAGCCCTCCTTAGCTAAGTGGTAGTCGGTGAGCTCGACCCGTTCCGGTCCTGCATCGGTCCAGACGAAGACGATGCGAAATTGGTCGCTGACGGAAATGGCGAGCTGACCGGCTCTATCTCCGATCAGGGCGTGGAGCCGGTTCGACGGCGGCGCCTTGAGGTCTTTCAGGTCAACGGCGTTGTGGAGGGCGCGAAGCTTGCGACGAGCAACCTTGAAGAGGTCGGCCGGGAATCCTCTCGGGCAGCGGCCCTGGAACACCGCCTCCGTCATCCGGTCGTGGAAGCTGCGGATCATCGTGCCGTCTGTGTTGCATTCGTTGATACAACGTATCACTCAATGCAACAGGACGTCAATTGGAATGTACCATCCAACGCAACAGTTCTAGGTGCTGGCTACGAGGCTGGCCGAGCGATGAGCCTGCCTAATCGGCCCGGGTCGTCCTCTCCCAAAACCGAATGCCGCCCCCTCCCCCGCTCTCGAAAATGGGTCTTTTAGGGCGCGCGAGTCGGAGCGCGTTTCCCTGGGCCTGTCGCAAACACGAATCTGCTGCCTCTTACGGGTCGTTAAGCATACCTGACCAGCTTGTCGCCTCCGCCCTGGAGCCGGCCATGATCCTTCACGCCATCGCTGTGAAGCTGAGGCAGCGCTCCAAGGCCGACTTCAAGGGCCGGCACTTCGAGGCGTCGCTCATCGTGCAGGCCGTCTCCTGGTACCTGCGCTACCCGCTCAGCTACCGCGACATCGAGGAGATCTTTCCGGAGCGCGGGCTTGAGGTGGACCACTCCACCCTGAACCGCTGGGTCTTGTCCTACGCTCCCCTGATCGAGAAGCGACTGCGACAGTTCCGCAAGCCGCACTGCGGATCGGTCCGCATCGGCACGGATGGCGCCGGCCCGTACCCACCGGCCATCGCCGAGAGCCGGAAGGCGGGTCTACTGCCTCGGACGCCGGTCCATTACGTGACCAAGCACCTCAGCAGGGGATCGAGAGCGACCACTTCCGGGTGAAGCGGTCGATGCCGCGGGTCGGCGGCTTCCGCTCGTTCAACACGGCGCGGCGCACGATCCAAGGTTTCGAGGCAATGCTATGGCTGCGCAAGGGCTTCGGGCTTGCCGGTGCGTGGACTGTCCGCGAGCAGAACCAACTGCTCTCAGTCTGCTTCGGACTTCAAAAGGTTATGCTGCCGCCGGGTGGTCGGAGTCCACATGGCAGATCCAAGTCAGGTTTCAGCACCCTCTTTAAATCACCGCCATCCCGGCCACTCAACCCTGCCTCAGCCTCTTATCGGACGGGCTCTGAGTCAGTGCACAAGCGTCCCACCTCGGCTACCACATGAGCGCAAACCACGGCACTCGCCGGGAATTAATTTGCGTCATGCTTTTTCTCAGCGCAGTCTACGAAGGTGTCTAGGTCGCTTCGTAGACACTGGAAGGTTCGCTAAAAATTTCGGTCGGGACGAAAAATGAGTGATGCCAATACAGGAGATCGCGCCCTCGAGACGGCTCGGGCGTTGCGCGCAGCGGCCGAGGAGGCGCGGCGGACAATCCTGGCGTCGCGTGAAATCGTACAGAGATCGCAAGAGCAGACGCGCGCAATGATAAACCGGCCTGAGATTGAGCCGTGTGATCATCACACCAACCAGCCCCCGTCGGAGAAGCTCGTCCGCTGCCTGATCCAGGCTTACGAACTCGCCATAGATGAGGATGATGTTCAGACACAGGCCTTGCTAGGCAGCATGTTACATGATGTGGGGGGACGCATCGCTGCGGCGGTTGGACCGAAGGCGGCCCAAATGATCCTGCATTGATCATCGCGGAACGGAAAAATGGGATGGCTCAGGATTTTGATGAAGATCCAATGGATCGTCACGCCACTCAAATACTGGCCCGTATCGCCCAGACACTTGACGTACCGCTCACCACTTTCTTTTCGAAGACGCAACCCTCGCCGTCCATTGGCTCATTGAATGCTTCCGAGTTAAAAAATCTCGCCCAGACAACGGAGATGCTTCGAAATTTTGTCAAACTGAAAGATACCGACGCTCGCGAGCGTTGCCTGGATTTCGTGAAAAGGGAAATCGAACGGCAAAATTAGTTTGGCTTAGTTGGCAGGAACGTCATCAACATCCTCGATTTCGTGGGGTTGATCCGCCAAGCCCTTTGTGTCCCTTGAGGCGACACGTAGCGGGGTTAGGATAGGCGATGACCACACAGGATCGGTTCCCGATCATCGGTATTGGAGCATCCGCTGGCGGCATCGAGGCTATGAGAGCCTTTTTCAATGGGTTTCCGCAGAGCCTCGATGCGGCTGTAATCGTCGTGACGCACCTCAACCCCGAGCGTGAAAGCCTGCTGACCGAAGTCTTGGCGCGATTCACGGCTTTGAAGGTCGAGAACATTATCGACGGCGTGTTGGTTCAGCCTCGTCACGTTTACGTCATGCCCCCCGGCGTCACTCTCGGCATCCAAGACGCTCGGCTCATCACGACGCCACTCCCTCCTGGAACCCGCGAGACGAAACCAGTCGATATCTTTTTTACCAAACTCGCGCTCGACCAGGGGGAGCGGGTGGTGGGCGTCATTCTGTCGGGCGGTGATGGCGACGGCGCAATCGGAGTCAAAGCGATCCGGGAGCACGGAGGCCTCACTCTAGCTCAGGTCGGAGACGAAGACGGCCCCGAAACGCCGGACATGCCTTTCAGCGCGATGCGGACCGGCTACATCGATTTCGGATTACGGGCCAGCGAAATGGGCGCCCGGATTGCTGAAAGTTATCTCGGTGACCGGGAGCCTTCACTAAGCGGTTTCGACAACGGCGATTCGGCGGATGCCACTGTTTCCGAGGATTTGCTCGCAGACATCTACGCCATCCTGCGCCGACAGGTTGGGCATGATTTCGCGGGCTACAAACCCAGCACGTTTCTCCGCCGCCTGTCCCGGCGCATCAGCGTCAGCGGCTCGGCCGGGCCACAGGCCTACCTCGAACTGCTGCGCGCAAACTCTGCGGAGGTCGCCGCCCTTTTCCGGGACCTGCTCATTGGCGTGACGAAGTTCTTCCGCGACGCTGCCGCTTTCGACGCGCTCTCCGCCCTGGTGATCCCTCTGCTATTCGAGGGACGTGGCCCCGACGATACGGTACGGGTCTGGGTGCCCGCCTGCTCGACCGGCGAAGAGGTCTATTCCATCGCCATACTCTTGCGTGAGCACGCCGATACGTTGCCCAACCCACCACGTATCCAGATTTTCGCCACCGATATCGACGAACGCTCGCTTACCGTCGCCCGATTTGGCCGCTACCCGCGGGCCTACCTCGATGCCGTCTCGCCAGAGCGTATTGCTCGCCATTTCGTCTCGGAGGCGGAGAGCGTCGTCATCAGTAAGAAGCTGCGGGACATGTGCACATTCTCGCCCCACAGCGTGCTGCGCGATCCACCGTTCTCGCGCCTCGACCTCGTCTCCTGCCGTAACCTGCTGATCTACCTCGGCCTTGCCGCCCAGGAGCAGGTTCTACCTATCCTTCACTATGCCTTGCGCCCATCCGGGTATCTGTTCATCGGCATGGCTGAAAACGTCACGCGCTTCGAAAATCTATTCGCCACCGTTGAGAAGA
This sequence comes from Methylobacterium sp. Leaf106, assembly GCF_001422895.1. Lineage (NCBI taxonomy): Bacteria > Pseudomonadati > Pseudomonadota > Alphaproteobacteria > Hyphomicrobiales > Methylobacteriaceae > Methylobacterium > Methylobacterium sp. Leaf106. The sequence continues at coordinate 13,960 of NZ_LMNB01000015.1, read as the reverse complement.
AGCACCGAATTTTTCAGGCCCGTAACACGATCCGACCGGTGCGTTTGCCGTCCATGCTCGACCCTGACAGGACTGGTATCCTTGCGGCTGGTGAAGGCCGGCGCCGAAGCGGGACGACGCACGCGACGCTGCGGCAGGTGGTAGAGGCAGAGATACTCATCACGTTCAGTCCACCGCATGCGGTTGTGACGCGCTCAGGCGAAGCCGTGCATTACTCCCCTCGGATCGGTGACTATCTGGAGATCGCCTCAGGCCAACCGACGCAGGATTTAGCCGCGATGGCTCGTCGCGGACTGCGCCTGGAACTTCGCATGGTCCTCAGTGAGGCCATCGAGGGGAACCGGTTGGCAGTTCGAGATGATCTTGAATATACCATGCCGGATGGTCGTATCCGAAAGCTATCTCTGATCGTCAAGCCGCTTGCGATGACAGCCGAAGCGGAGCCACTGTTTCTCGTTGTTTTCGACGATGCGGCGTCCCCCATCGATCCGACCCTCCGGCGCGCGCAGATGAATGGCGAGCAGAGCGAGGAAATCGCTCGGCTGGAGCGTGAACTGACTGATGCGCGCGAGCGTATGCTGGCGATCGTTGAAGAGTATGAGACCTCTCTTGAAGAGCTGAAATCGTCAAACGAAGAAATGCATTCTGTCAACGAAGAAGCACAATCGGCAAACGAGGAGTTGGAGGCTTCCAAGGAAGAAGTCCAGTCAATTAACGAAGAGCTTCACACGGTCAATACAGAACTGAACTTGAAAATTGACCTCATGGATCAGATGAGCGACGATCATGAGGCTCTGTTTGAGAGCACTGAGCTCGCAAGTGTATTCCTCGACAAAAGCTTACGGATTCGCCTTTTCACACGGGCCGCCGCGGATATATTCAACATAGTGCCAAGCGATCATGGACGTTTGTTGAGTAATTTCTCGGCTCCGTTCTCGTTGGTGTGGTTGCCGGATGAAGCCTATAGAGTGATGGTCGAAAGACAGACGAGCGAGAGAACGATCGACGGACTGGACGGCGCACGTTACCGAATTCGCCTTACGGCGACGGCTCGAAGAGGCGCTGAAGTGTCGGGTGTCGTGGCGAACTTCGTCAAGTTGGCCGAATAGGCAGCCTCGGCACGGGGCTCATAGGCTCGACGACAGGCCCGATGTGAGAGGGCTACGTCGCCCACTGCGCAAGTGAGCAGATCGACCTGCTACTGCCTCCGAATGAACGATGTTGATGTCCGCTTGGCGCGACGGCAAGCGGTCAGCCCGCATCTTGAAGAGTTTCCGGGTACGCCTCCGGTGACGGCCGCGGTCGTCATTCCGACAGTGCGTCAGGCGGCGATCTGCTGGGGCTGAGCCAATGTCCCGTTCCGCGGCAGTCTTTCGTCGATACTTCCGGCGGGATGATCGGATAACCGAAGGACCACGCCGAAGGAGGATCGCGAAGGCCTGACGAAAATTGTTCGCCAAAACCGGCTTACAGATCCAGCACCTCGTCCCAGGCTCAGCATGGGAGAATGGGGGGGGGGGCCAACGGCAAGCTGACGGACGAAAGCCTACGCCGAGACATCGTCTGCTCGCTGAAGAATGCGCAGATCGTGAGGGAGATCTGGCAGATCATCGACACCCGCATCCGACCGCATTCCTCGTTGGGCCGCCGACCGCCCGTGCCTGTAATTTTCCCGATTCTGGCTCTTCGACTACCCATGGTCACCACCATGCCGTCGCCCTCACGAGAACCAGCATAAAATACCCACCAAGCCTCTCACTCGCCCCACCTCATCTAATAATGCTTACTTCAAAATTACGGCCTTAACCCTGCAAATACATTTATCTAAGCAAGCTTATGATTATTGAAGCTGACAATTATGCCAAAAATAGAATATTATATTATTAGAGAAGTATTTTATATTCATTTATTAAATATGACGCTCATAAAATCAGACAAATAAAACATGGGTTCCAGCACAAGCATAGTTTATAAAAAGGTAATTATTTTCCATAAAAATAATTCATATTTGAGTGCGCCGTCAAATACCCCACGCCGCACTGTGGCTCCTCAAAATCGCGAATCTTTTTGATCGGCCGTAGCTTGTAGCGGCATATTTCTCATGTAAGTTGATAAGTGCAACCGCGCTGTCTGTCGCTCCCAGCGGGCGCTCTCGGTGACCTTATCGCCTGAAGCCCCATCCTCAGGATTGGTCGCTCTCTCGAAGATTGAGGAAAAATGGCTAGGAACAGTCGTTTCTCACTGAGACGTTTTCAAGTCGCCGAGGAAGGAGCCGCGGCCGTCGAGTTCGCTCTCCTCGTACCGATCCTCATGGTTTTGCTGTTTGGAATCGTTGGTTTTGGGTGGTTCCTGGGAATCGCTCATAGCCTACAGGAAGCCGCCTCCCAATCTGCACGAGCGTCTGTAGCGGGCATGGATGTCAGCGAGCGGTCCGCTGTAGCATTAGCGACCATCAAGCGTAGAATCTCCGACAATCCCTTGATCGATCCCGATTCACTGACGGTGAATGTCGGGGCGGATGCGGGAAATCCCGATCTCTTCACGGTCACCCTCCGCTACGACATGAGTGCGAACCTACTCAAGATCGTACCAACGTTCGTCCCCTTGCCAACAACATTGATGAGGACAGCTAGTATTCGCCGGGGAGGTCTGTGAAGCGGACCATGCTAAAGGCATTACGATCTGACCGCAGCGGTGCGATTGCTCCCCTCGTTGGCCTCGCGATTTTCGCGCTGCTTGGCTTTTGCGGTCTCGGCATCGATTTCGGCGTTGCCTTCAACCACAAGCGTAAGCTTCAGTCCGCCGTGGACTTAGCTGCCCTGGCCGCTACGGGCGCCAAAGATAAGGTCGGTGCTGCCACCCTCGCCATGATCGACAATGGCTTCAGCGTTCCGTCAAAACTTACGGTGACGCCTGGGACGTACACGGCAGACCGCAGCATCAGTCCCGAGGCCCGGTTCTCGGAGGGGGGGGCCTCCCCGAATGCGACCCGGGTTACGGCCAATTCGTCGATCATCACCAGCTTCTCTCACCTGATCGGCGGGCCTGGATCCATGGAGATGACGGCAAGCGCAACGGCTATACGGGCCGAACTCGCTGCCTTCAGCATTGGCTCTCGCGCCGCCGCCCTAGATGGGGGAATCGGCAACGCCCTCCTGTCAAGCATTTTAGGAACGTCCGTATCCTTGTCCGTTCTCGATTACCATGCCCTAGCCGGTCTAAAGATCGATGCGCTCACTTTCCTGAAGAACGCAGCCACTCGGGGCCATATTCAGGCCGCAACCTACAAAGATGTACTAGACGGTTCGGTCACCGTCGGCGAGTTGGCTCTCGCTTTAGCCGATACCGCTCGTGCGACACCCGGCGGGTTCGAGGCCGCACAAATTCTGAGTCGTCTTGCCGCAGGGAAAGGCGGAACCGAGCGCGTGAAGCTCGGAAACCTGCTATCAGTCGGAGACCTGGCACAACAACCCCTAACATCTCCTGGCTCGCCACTGACTGTCGGGGCGCTTGGCATGCTGAGTGCGGGGGCGGTTCTCGCCAATGGGACGAACCAAATAAGCGCCGACTTGGGTGTTAACATACCGGGCTTGCTTAAGTCTAAGGTTACGTTTCGAGTTGGCGAGGCTCGGCGTACGTCAGGCTTTGTTCTACCCGGCACCACGCTCTCGACATCGCAGGTTCGTGCTCTCGTAGAGGTCTCCCTCGCGGCTCCTCTTGGGCTTGGAGAATTGAAAGTTCCAATTTATGTGGAAGTCGGGCGCGCGACAGCGAAACTGGCAAAGCTCACATGCCCCTGGAACTCGCAGGATCAGAGGTCGGTCACGTTGGACGTGACAACAGGCGCTGCCTACCTTTCCCTTGGAGAGACGCCCTTATCGTATCTCGATCCTGAAGGACCACGTCCTCCACTAACGCCAGCGGTCATCCTGCGCGCCCCGCTCCTCGAGGTGCGAGCTTCCTCAAAATTTGAATTGGGACAGACCACCCGCAGTGTTAATTTTGGCGATGCAGACATCACATCCGGACGAATAAAAACCGTCTCCTCGGACAAGCTGACGTCGTCTTTATCTCGCTCACTTTTTTCGAGTCTGTATCTCGATGTGAATGGTCTCCCATTAGGTGGTATTCTCAACCTGCAGCAACTGATCGGCTCGGTGCTTATGTTAGCCGCGCCTAGCATCGATGCCATCCTCGACGCACTGCTGGCGACATTGGGGATCCAGATTGGGACCGCCGATGTCTCCGTAGACGGGACACGCTGCAATGGTGCAGCTCTGGTGCAATAGCAATATTTTTCTGCCTCTTAAGTCATTGATATGACGAAAATTTGAGGCCATTCCCAATTCGTGAAATATCACCGTTCATAACCGGCGTACGATACAATCGCACGATACGCAATCAACGTAAGTGGAAGGGATGCCCAATTCGGCACGATGATGTGTCCGCTAGCGGTCAATGCCGAACGTTCGAAGCATACTGCAGCCTATTCGTCGCGCTTTTGACTTTGTGTCGCTAACTGTCGAAATTTGACGCCGTTTCTATATTTCGCCGTCGTACCAAGCCTCAATGACTTCGGACGTTCGCAAAGCAGTCTTGCAAACCCGCAAGGTTTTCAAACTCGGAAGCTTCAATAAAAATATATCTGGAACTACGTCTGCGTCCAGCAGAACCAGTCGCACGCTCAACTCACTGCGGCTACAGACGAGCACAGGTACCATCGTATGTTCGGTCAGAAAAATGGCCCCGGACTCGAAAGTAGTTCCCCACTTATCCTTGAGTTTATCAATCATCATTCACCTCCGCGAGACAATCATATTATTTGTACAATTCTAAACATTTTCCCGATCAAAGGCGGAGCGAAAGATGATTGCTAGAAAAATATAAAATTCATTCCCAGTCATCTGTTAACGCAAGTTGCCTAACCTGCTGTTTGGAGCGAGCAGAATACCCATCGTGTTCATGTCCCACCTGTTTTGGCCTCCGGAAATGAGTATCAACGGCCGGATAGCCTTTCTCAGTTTTCGGAAGCAGGGGCACGCTAGCTCTAATGGCGCGAATGTAGCACGAGTTCGCTCGTTGCTTTCCCTTACAACATTCGATCAAGATCATTGCATACAGGTTAAAACTCGCCTCATTTTTGTCCGCGGCTCAACCTTTAGGCGATTTCTTCCCTCGCGGGCGACCATGCGAGTAGTGTGGACACACGCTAGGCCGTGAAACCATGACGATTTTTGGATCGGGACGAACCTGCTCGGATCTTTTTCTCCTTGGAAGGAGTTGCCAATGGCTTGATATGATCTGACGGATGTAGAATGGACGGTCATCAAGCCGGTGCCGCCGACCGCGATCCGGATCGCTCGTAAGCTTGAGGCGCTGTACGTGATCGACGTGCCTTCGGACCTGTTCAGCCTCCGCGGGGTTGCCCGGTTATATCCCCTCGGACAACGGGCCGGAGTGCGTTGCCGAGACCGTTCAGGACTGGATCGGAGCGGTTGATCAACCGCCGCCGACATCGAGCCGGCAGCCCGTGGGAGAACGGCTGATTGTAAGGAGGTGTCGGCTTCGCACAGCACCAGCAGCGCCGCTTCAGCCTCGATCCGCCTTATGGTGGGCATGATGGCGGGCTTGGGCGGAGCCTCGAAGTTGACTGGCAGCGGATGATCCAAGGCCTGGGTGCTGCTCGTGGTTGGCATCCCTCATAGGCTCATGGTCGCGGGCCAATCCACACGAAGGACCAAAAAATCGCATCTCAGTTGAGTTATGGAAGGAATTAAAGCCATTGTTAACGGGTGCGGCGTGATGGTGGTGATCTGTTGTTCGAGTATTCAGTCAGAGCTGGATCGTAGGTTGTGGGCGCGACGCGCCGGCGTCACGCAAGAAATCCCGAAAGTATTTGAGAATGCTTTTCAGTCGCCCCCTTCATCCGAGGACGGAAGATTGTGCCAAGATAGCGGCGCTTGAACGGTCCCAGGGGGTGATCGAATTCGATCTTTATGGAACGGTGGTTCGCGCCAACGAGAATTTCCTTTCCGTGCTCGGTTTCAGCGCAGGGGAGGTCGTTGGACAGCACCACCGAGGGTTTGTCGAGCCGGCCGTGCGGGATAGTCGCGCATACAGTGAGTTTTGGGAGAAGCTGCGGGCCGGCGAGTTCCAGGCCGGGCAATTCAAGCGCATCGGTAAGGATGGCCGCGAGGTCTGGATCGAGGCGTCCTACAACCCGATTTTCGACCGTCGGGGCAAGCCCTACAAGATCATCAAATTCTCGGCCGACATTACGCATCAGAAGCAACTCGATGCGGATTGCAAAGGGCAGATCGAGGCTATCCAGAAGGCGCAAGCAGTCATCGCCTTCAATCTAGATGGGACCATTATCGAGGCCAATCAAAACTTCCTGTCGGTTGTTGGTTACACGCTCCCCGAAATCGTCGGTCAGCATCACAGGATATTCGTCGATCCAGCTTTCGGCGACAGTCCTGGTTATGCGGCGTTCTGGGGCAAGCTGCGCCAGGGCGAGTACCAGAAGGGGCAGTTCAACCGCATCGGCAAGGACGGTCGCGTGGTTTGGATTGAAGCTTCCTATAATCCCATCTTTGATGCGAGCGGCCGGCCCTACAAGGTGGTGAAGTTCGCCATCGACATTACGGCGCAAGTCGTTTTGCTGGCTAACCTCAAGCGCCTGATCGAACAGAATTTTGCAGAGATCGACGGGGCCATTTCGATCTCCTCGCAGGAGTCGAGGTCCGCCACGGAGGCTGCGGGAATTACAGCCAACAACGTACAGACCATGGCTGCCGCCTCCGAAGAACTGGCCGCCTCCGTCGACGAAATCTCACACAGCATGAGCAAGGCACGGATCGCAACGGACGATGCACATGCGCAGGTGGAGGCAGCGGGTGCGGTCACCCAGAAGCTCACGGCAGCCGCCACGGCGATGAGCGGCATCGTGGCCCTGATCCATGCTATCGCCAGTCAGATCAATCTGCTGGCCCTTAACGCGAGCATTGAGGCGGCGAGGGCTGGCGAAGCTGGACGCGGTTTTGCGGTGGTCGCGCAGGAAGTCAAGAACCTCGCCGCTCAGGCGGCCCGTGCCACGAGCCAAATTTCCAGCGAGATCGACAGCGTACAAACAGCGTCGGAACAGGTCGCCGGGACGCTTGGAACGATCCAGGGATCGGTCGAGACCATGCGCGACTACGTGGTCAGCACAGCCGCTGCGGTTGAGGAGCAGAGCGTTGTAACGCGTGAGATGTCACGGAGCATGCAAGGGGCGGCCGAAGCCGTTCGAGACATTTCACGGAGCGTGCTGGCGATCTCGGAATCTATCAACGAGGTCTCATGGGCCGTCGACACGACAAAGGAGGCTGCTCGTGTTCTCGCCCGTTAAAAGTGTGCGCCGCATCGCCCCCGATCCCGTCGTATGGGTTGCTCGCGCAGCGGCCTGACCACCACGATCCATGTCCCGGTCGATGCCGTGGGCCGCCCCATCGCACTCAAACTGACCAAGGGTCAAACTCATGACGGCCGCTCCTCGGACGATATGCTCGGCGCGCTCGGTCCGGGTCAGACCCTCCTCGGCGACCGGGCCTACGACAGCGACGAACGGCGAGACCGTCTGGCGAAACAGGGCGCGTTGGCCAACGTCCGCCCCATGTGCAACCGCTACCTCGTCGAACGCTTCTTAAACACAATCAAGCACTTCAAGGCAGTTGCCGCATACCTTGGCATCGTTGTCTAGTGCGCTGACTCAGACAGATGGTGCAGGGAGGCGTTTGAGAGCGCTGAGGATGGCGTCGGCGGGTTTTGTCCATTGGAAGGGCCTTGCCCGCTGGTTGTGCGCGGCGATGTAGCGTTTGATGGCGGCTTGCAGATCGACGATGCCGGTGAAGGTGCCGCGCCGCAGCCGGCGGCGCGAAAGGGCGGAGAAGAAGCCCTCGACGGCATTGAGCCAGGAGGCTGAGGTCGGGGTAAAGTGAAAGGTCCAGCGCGGATGGCGCGCGAGCCAGGCGCGGACCTTCGGGTGCTTGTGGGCCGCATAGTTGTTGAGGATGGCATGAACCGTCTTGCCAGCCGGGACGGCGGCCTCGACGGTGTTCAGGAAGCGGATGAACTCACCGTTGCGATGGCGCTGCATGCAGCGGCCGAGCACGGTTCCTTCCAGGACGTCGAGCGCGGCAAGCAGTGTGGTGGTGCCGTGGCGGGTGTAACCGTGGGTCTGGGCGGTGGGGCGCCCTGAGCCGAGCGGCGGGGCGGGTCATGTGCGCTCCAGCGCCTGGATCTGGGACTTCTCGTCGATGGAGAGCACGACCGCGTGATGTGGCGGGTCCATGTAGAGGCCGACGATGTCCTCGACCTTTTCGGCGAAGGCGGCATCGTTCGAGCGCCTGAAGGTGCGCACGCGGTGTGGTTGTAGGCGGTGGGCCTCCCAGATGCGTTGCACGGACCGCAGCGAGATGCCGACCTATTCGGCTACGGCGCGACCTGCCCAATGCGTGACCTCGCCCGGTGGCTCGGAGCAGGTCAGGGCCAATACCACGGCGACGGTGCGCGCCGACAGCGGTTCCTTGCCGGGCGGGTCTTGTCATGCAGTAGGCCCTCGACGCCTTCCTCGGCAAAGTGCTGCTGCCAGCGCCAGACCGCCGGGCGGCTGGCGGCGGCCCGCCGCGCCGCTTCCACCACCGACAGGCGCTCGGCAGAGAACAGCACGATCCGGGCACGCTGGATGTGCTTGAACGGACGCCAGCGGTCGCCGATGATGCTCGTCCGCCGCGCCCGGGCGGCTTCGTCAAGGAGAACACAGACAGTCTGAGCCATCCCCTCAGACACGCATACCTCACCGCAAAGGTGAATCCTCCGTATGCGTCACCGCAATAGGATGGCAGAGAGATAGAGCGCCTCCCACACCGTATTGTGGCCGAAGTGCTCCATGCGCCCTGGCGGCAGTGGCCTGCCCTGATTCCCATCCGAGAAGCGAAGCACATTGGCCAGCAGCCCAATGAATCAGCCTCACAACCTGTCGTTGAGCGTATTACTTAAATGGGCTTCTAGTTCATCTCGCTGTATCGCCTGCGATCCGACAGCTTCGCGAGGGCCCGCCCAACCTCCAATAATAGCATATCGCTCATCCTATGGAGGAGGGGTTCAGGAAGCTCATGGATGGCTTTTCTGGCAGCAAGGCAATGCTCGGCAGCGCGTTCTAACGGGTGCTGGGCCTGACACGTCAGATGAGAACTCTCATCTTGGTTGCCAAGACGCGATTGAGTGATATCGATCAACACGCCGCTTCCACGCTGAGGTCGTCCTGCCTTGTCTAGAGCAATACGCCCCCGATCGAGGACCCAGCGGACGACACCGTCAGCCGAGCAAACCCGGTACTCAAACGTGCAGCACAGGCCTGTCTCCGTGCTTTGCTTGATCTCGCGGGTAAAGCGCTCACGATCGTCCGGATGAACGCCGGCGCGAAAGGCATTGAGCGAAGTGCCGGCCGCTGCTTCAGCGGGGTCAAGATTGAACACGAGCGCCACCAGGGCGTCAGCATAAACGCGATCATTCGGAACATCGTAGTCCCATCGCCCGATCACGTCGGACGCGTCGAGCGCCTGCTGCAGCAGGACCTGCGAAACCTGGGCCTCGCGAGATATGATTGTACCCACTCGTGCCCCACAGATCCGCTTCCATGCAACCTGAGAGTACGATAAGCCCAGAAAATTATAAAAGCGATACCGGTGGAAATTTACTACCGCACGGGTTAGGACAGGGGAAATTATTATTCAATTTTAGGTTGTTATTATGGAGGCGATAGGGGTCGTAAGCTGCGTATCGGTGAAGCCGATCCGTTGCTCACAGGAGGCTCGAGCGTCCCTGTTGCAAAGGTCAAAGTCTCGAGATCGTAGAGCGCTCGACTGAAATCCTGGACTGCAGAGACACTGTGTCTTTCCGTGCCAGGCCTGCGCGACACGCAGGATGTCAGCTGTGACGAGCGGAGAGTTGATTTGGCAATGCGCCAAAATTGCCTTGATTTTATTGAGGCTTTCGTGCGCGTCTTTGACCCAAACAAGCGCGAGCACCTTATCAAGTCCATTCACCAGGCCGGCAAGCATGACTATTTATAAGGCTCTGTCGTTCATCCGCTTCCGCTGAATATACCGATAAAGTGTTGATCAACGGTAGCCATATGACTTCCGTAAGGAGGTCACAGCAAGTTTCACCACGCCAGATATCGAATGAATGCTATAAATCCTTTTCATATCTCCGGGCGCCCCGTGGAACGCGAGCGGCTCATAGGTATGTTCCGAAATTATATGTTGTAATTTATGCTTGTGTCAGCCCGATACGTTTCTGGAAATTCGATACGAAGACATCTAACGATACTTCTTCTAACAAATCTGTTGCTTCATCGGCTGGTAGTGGTCGACTGACCAGATAACCTTGTATGTCAGTACAGCCGTCTAAACCGACCTGCTCAAGCTGATGACGGGTCTCGACGCCTTCCGCGGTCACCGTTGCTCCAAATTGCGACGCGATCCCCACGACGGCCCGGACAATCGCCGCGGCAGCCGGGTCGTCGATCTCGTTGACGAAGGATCGGTCGATCTTGATACTGTCGAACGGGAAGCGGCGCAGATAGCTGAGCGACGAGTAGCCGGTACCAAAGTCGTCGAGCGCAATGCGAACGCCGAGGCGTTTCAAACGACGCAGGCAGGCGATCACCGCCTCTGCGTCTTGGACGAGGACGCTCTCGGTGATTTCCAGGACGAGACGATAAGGCGGGAGACCTGAGGTCGTCAGAGCGGATATGACATTGTCTTCAAGCCCTGGCTGCTGAAACTGAACGGCGGAAACGTTGACGGCAATCCGTAGATGACCGGGCCAGGACGCGGCTTCTCGGCATGCCTCATGGAGCGCCCAGGAACCGAGCGACACGATGAGACCGGTCTCCTCGGCTAACGGAATGAACGCGCCGGGTGCAATCATTCCACGTGTTGGGTGAGGCCAACGCATCAGCGCCTCGAAACCGACGATCCTGTGGTCAGACAGACGCAGCACGGGCTGATAATGCATGGCAAAACTGCCGCATAGGATGGCCTCACGCATCTCCAACTCAAGCTGCATACGGGTCTCGATTGCCGCATCCATACCGGCTTCGTAGAAACGATAGCTGGTGCGCGCTGCCGCCTTGGCGCGATGAAGCGCGAGATCCGCGTTCTTGAACAGGATCTCTGGCATGTCGCCATCTGCAGGGGCCAGCGCGATCCCGATGCTGATGCCGACAGTCACAAGGACCCCGCCAAGGTCGAGCGGTTGGCCTACCGCATCGATCAAACTCTGTGCGAGAGAGCTGACGTGGTGCACGTGGTCTACATGCGAGATAATAAGAGCGAACTCGTCGCCGCCAAGCCGTGCCACGACATCGCCGTCGCAAATGTTTGCGCTCAAGCGCGTGGCGATCTCGCAAAGCAGTTGGTCCCCCGCAGGGTGGCCGAGCGTATCGTTGATGGACTTGAACCGATCGAGGCCAAGGCACAGCAGTGCGGCCTGGCCTCTGCTGCGGCGAACGTCGACCAGCCTTTGCTCCAAGTGCTCGTAAAAAACAGTTCGGTTGGGCAGGCCCGTGAGCGCATCGTGGCGAGCCATGTAGGAGATGTGGTGCTCAGACGCTTTACGCTCAGAGATGTCGATATTCGTGCCTACCATGCGCAGCGGGACGCCTTGCTCGTCCCGCGAGACCACTCTGCCCCGTGACAGAACCCATGTGTAGTCACCTGACTTGGTTCGTATACGACGCTCGGAGGCGTACGCGGCGCTCCGCCCCTCGAAATGCTCTGCGATAAGTGCCAGTGTCTGCTTCAGGTCGTCTGGGTGGGTGAGCCCGAGGGATGTGTCGATGTGCGCTTCGAGCTCTCCTGGCTCATAGCCAAACATGGTGTACCAGCGGTCAGAGTACCAAACCTGCCCCGTGGTGACGTTCCAGTCCCATAAGCCATCGCTGCCACTGTCGAGGGCGAGGGCAAGACGCTCCTTGCTCATGCGTAGGCGCTTCTCGCTTTGAATGAGAGCGTCCTGGGTCGTGCGTCGTTCAGTGACATCGAGATCGAGACCGACGATGCGCAGCGCCTTGCCCGTTACCTCATGGCGAATGATGCGACCAAAGCTCATGAGCCAGCGGTACCCGGCGCTGCCATCGGGGCGCCTAACCCGATATTCGACCTTGTAGGTCGTCCCGTCACGAAGTGCCGCTGTGTGCGCTGCCTGGACGAGGGGAAGATCCTCCGGGTGTACCCGTGCGGCCCATTCCGCGATGCTGATGTCGATCCAGTGTGTTGAGCTCGACTTGCCATGGAACCCAAGCATGAGGGCACTCTCAGGAGAGTTCTGCACTACATCTTCATCGAAGCTCCACTGCCAAATTCCTGCTCCGGCGGCTTCCTGGGCAAGCCGGAGAAGATCGGCTGTCTGCTCGAGTTTCTCATGGGCAGTCCGATAGCGCTCTTCACTCGCTCTTATCAGCATCTCCGATCGTATACGCTCGTCCAACGTGGCCTCGGCGGCGATTCGCGCGTGATGAAGTTCGATGTGAGCGACGACAATCTGAGCGAGGCTTTCAAGTTGGGTTCCCTGCAACTTGGAAAACCTTCGCGGCTTGGTGTCGACGAGGCACAATGTGCCAAGTCGAATGCCTGATCGAAGAACAAGGGGAGCGCCGGCGTAGAAGCGGATGGCATTCTTACCCATGACCAAGGGGCTGTGGGCAAAACGTGGGTCCATTGTTGCATTTTCTACAACGAGAACGTCGTCTGATAGAATGGCATAGGTACAGAACGAAATTTCACGTGACGTTCCATCGCCAGCGATCCCACACTTGGCCTTGAACCATTGTCGCTCGCTGTCGATGAGCGTGATGAGTGCGACAGGCACGTTAAACAACGCAGCGGCCGTGCTACACACGGCATCGAAGTGGGCCTCAGGCGCCGAATCGAGGATGCGCAGATCGCGCAGTGCCGCGAGGCGCTCGCCCTCATTTGGCGGAAGCGGCGGCATGGTTGTTCCATCACTGATGGTCGCTCTTACGACCGGGTTGACTCACGCTACTCGTCAAAGGTCGAAATAATTTTGTAGGCGCAATCGGTTGTTCAGCTTACAGATACTGCAGAAGCATTTGCCCGCCGTCACAATCAAATCTAATCTTTTACTTCCAGAAAGAAGGGGCCGCCTAACGGCGCCCCCTTCATGACGTTGAATAGCGTCAGACGATGAACGACCCGCTGTCGAGGACATGGTGGCCCTGGAGGAGGACGGCGAAATCGGCCGCTCCGTCGCCGTTGGTATCACCCTGCAGGAGGGTGTTGCCGCCGCCGAACTTCATCCGCAACTCGCCGGCCTCGCCCGAGAACGCCTGGGTTCCGACGAACTGGAAGCCCTGGTCACCGGCGAGCCCGAAATTCGCATCGATCGCGCTGAGGTCGATGCGGTCGCCCGCGGCGAAATCGAAGTCCTTGACGATGTCGCGTCCGCCGATGCCGACGTCGCTGTCGGTGACGTCCTTGAACACGAAGGTGTCGGCACCGCCGCGGCCGTAGAGGAGGTCACGGCCGTCGCCGCCGTAGATCCGGGTGTCGCCGGCGTTGCCGAAGATCTCGTTGTTGCCGGCATTGCCGTTGGCAACGAGCTCCGAGGTTCCACTGAGAACCATCTTCTCCGTATTGGTTTCCATCGTGTGACTGACGGTCGAGCGGATCGTATCGAAGCCCTCGCCCGGCTGTTCGATGGCGCGATCCCCGGCATTGTCGATGAGGTAGGTGTCGTTACCGGTGCCCCCGCGCATGGTGTCGGCTCCGCTGCCGCCGAGCAGGGTGTCGTTGCCGCCGTTGCCCGTCATGACATCGTCGCCGGCACCGCCGCTCAGACGGTTGTGGCCGTCGTTGCCTGTGATGTTGTTGTCGAGGTCGTTGCCGAAACCGCT
>NZ_LMNB01000014.1:0-21876 GCF_001422895.1 Methylobacterium sp. Leaf106 | reverse complement strand
ATCGCCGCCGTCAGCGACGTCTTGCCGTGGTCGACGTGACCGATCGTGCCGATGTTGCAGTGCGGCTTGGTGCGGGCAAACTTCTCTTTGGCCATCGTAGCCTCCGTAATCTCAGTGTTTCAGGTGATGCTGCTGCGGTCCGGAAAAGGCGGGAAGCCTTAAGCGTACTTCGCGACGACCTTCTCGGCCTCGCCGCGCGGCACCTCTTCGTAATGGTCGAATTGCATCGTGAAGTTCGCGCGGCCCTGGGAGAAGGAGCGCAGCTGGTTCACGTAGCCGAACATGTTGGCGAGCGGCACCATCGCGTTGATGACGTTCGCATTGCCGCGCATGTCCTGGCCCTGGATCTGGCCACGGCGGGAGTTCAGATCGCCGATCACCGAACCGGTATACTCTTCCGGCGAAACAACCTCGACCTTCATGACCGGCTCGAGCAGGACCGATCCGCCCTTCTGGAGGGCTTCACGGAGCGCCGCACGGGAAGCGATTTCGAAGGCCAGGGCCGACGAGTCGACATCGTGGTAGGCGCCGTCGATCAGCTCGACCTTGATGTCCACCACCGGGAAGCCGGCGAGGATACCGGCGCCGAGCACCGAGTTGAGGCCCTTCTCGACGCCCGGGATGTATTCCTTGGGCACCGTGCCGCCGATGATCTTCGACGAGAACTCGAAGCCCTTGCCCGGCTCGTTCGGCTCGACCACGAACTTCACCCGAGCAAACTGACCGGTACCACCGGTCTGCTTCTTGTGGGTGTAGTCGATCTCGGTGCGCTTCGTGAGCTTCTCGCGATACGCCACCTGCGGCTGGCCGATATTCGCGTCGACCATGTAGGTGCGGCGCAGGATGTCGACCTTGATGTCGAGGTGGAGTTCGCCCATCCCGCGAAGGATGGTCTGGCCCGATTCCTGGTCGGTGGAGACGCGGAAGGACGGATCCTCGGCAGCGAGCTTGGCGAGAGCGATGCCGAGCTTCTCCTGATCGGCCTTGGACTTCGGCTCGACCGCGATCTCGATGACGGGCTCCGGGAACTCCATCTTCTCGAGGATGACGGCGTCCTTCGGATCGCACAGCGTATCGCCGGTACGAGTTTCCTTGAGACCAGCCAGAGCCACGATGTCGCCGGTGAAGGCTTCCTTCACGTCTTCGCGGTTGTTGGCATGCATGAGAAGCATGCGGCCGACACGCTCTTTCTTATCGCGCGACGAGTTGATGACGTTGGCGCCGGATTCGACCTTGCCCGAGTAGACACGGCAGAACGTGATCGTGCCGACATGCGGGTCGTCCATGATCTTGAACGCCAGCATCGAGAAGGGATCGCTGTCGGACGGATGACGAACGGTCTCTTCCTCGGTCTTGAAGTCGAGGCCCTTGATCTCGCCGCGATCGGCGGGAGACGGCAGGTAGTCGACGACGGCGTCGAGCAGGGGCTGAACGCCCTTGTTCTTGAACGCCGAACCGCAGAGCACGGGATGGAAGGCGCGACGCTGGACGGCCGTGCGCACGAGGCGATGCATCGTCTCGGCATCCGGCTCGACACCGTCGAGATAGGCCGACATGGCATCGTCATCCATCTCGACGCAGGCTTCGACGAGCTTGATCCGGTATTCGGCAGCCTGATCGGCCAGGTCGGCCGGGATCTCGGTCTCCGAGAAATCGGCGCCGAGCTTCTCGGACGTCCAGACGATGGCCTTCATCTTGATCAGGTCGATGACGCCCTTGAAGGTCGTCTCGGCGCCGATCGGCAACTGCAGGCAGACGGGCTTGCCGGCGACGCGGTCGATGATGTCGGCGACGCATTTGAAGAAGTCGGCGCCGATCTTGTCCATCTTGTTGACGAACACGACGCGCGGAACGTCGTACTTGTCGGCCTGACGCCAGACGGTCTCGGTCTGGGGCTCGACGCCCTGGTTGCCGTCGAGCACGCAGACGGCGCCGTCGAGGACGCGCAGCGAGCGCTCCACTTCGATGGTGAAGTCCACGTGGCCGGGCGTGTCGATGATGTTCAGGCGCTTGTCGCGCCAGAAGCAGGTGGTCGCGGCGGAGGTGATCGTGATGCCACGCTCCTGCTCCTGCGTCATCCAATCCATCGTCGCGGCGCCGTCATGGACTTCGCCGATCTTATGGGACTTGCCGGTGTAGTAGAGGATCCGCTCAGTGGTCGTGGTTTTTCCAGCATCAATGTGAGCCATGATGCCGAAATTACGGTAGTCCTCGATCGCATGCGTGCGGGGCATCGGATTGCTCCTGAAAGGGTCCGGGGCCGCTTACCAGCGGTAGTGCGAGAAGGCGCGGTTGGCTTCCGCCATCCGGTGCGTGTCTTCCCGCTTCTTGACCGCGTTGCCACGGTTGTTCGCGGCATCGAGGAGTTCGGCCGAGAGGCGCTCGACCATGGTGCGGTCGTTGCGGCCACGGGCGGCCTGGATGAGCCAGCGGATCGCAAGAGCCTGACGACGCTCGGTGCGAACCTCGACGGGGACCTGGTAGGTCGCGCCGCCGACGCGACGGGACCGCACTTCGATCGCCGGAGCGACGTTCTCGAGAGCGGCGCGGAACACCTCGATCGGGTTGGCACGGGCACGGTTCTCGACGATGTCGAACGCGCCGTAGACGATACCTTCGGCGATCGACTTCTTGCCCTCGTACATGATGGAATTCATGAACTTGGTGAGCACGATGTCGCCGTACTTGGCGTCCGGGATGATCTCACGCTTTTCAGCAGAATGGCGGCGGGACATCGCTCGCTCCGTCTATAAATCAAGGTCTTGAAACCACCCCGCGCAGGCCACCTGAACCTCATGGAGGTCGGCGACATCCTTACGGGATGAGCGAAATTCTTACTTCGGGCGCTTGGCGCCGTACTTGGAGCGGCGCTGCTTACGACCCTTGACGCCCTGCGTGTCGAGCACGCCGCGCAGGATGTGGTAGCGAACACCGGGAAGATCCTTCACGCGGCCGCCGCGGATCATGACCACGGAGTGCTCTTGAAGGTTGTGACCTTCACCGGGGATGTACCCGATGACTTCGAAACCGTTGGTCAGACGGACCTTGGCGACCTTACGGAGAGCCGAGTTCGGCTTCTTCGGCGTCGTCGTGTAGACGCGGGTGCAAACGCCACGCTTCTGCGGGCAGGCGTCGAGCGCCGGCACCTTGTTGCGGCTCTTCTGCGCCTTACGCGGCTGCGCGATCAGCTGGTTGATCGTCGGCATACTCTGCCCTCTTCATTCGGACCGCTGAGACGCGATCCCATGTTCGGCTTCACGAGGCAGCCCGTCTCCGAGCTGTCGCGGATCTCGATAAGAAGATCCGCAAAACGAATATGCGCCATGGATCGGTGAGGACCCGTGGCGCGTGTTCGGCAGAGGATCACGCCTTGCAGCGCGCTCGTACCTACTGATCTGACAAGTACGTCAGTCGATGTGAGTGCCGGAACCGGATTAGCGATTGTCTTTCGGCCCGAGGGTCGCGACTCGCTATGTCCTGCTGTTGTGCCGGAGTGGCGTGCTTCTATGCGGGGGATGGCGGAACGTCAATCCCGAAGCACGATAAAGTTTGGTCTGACCGGCGGTTAACGCCCGATTATTGGCCCGCTGCGGAGTCGGGCGCCCAGTACAAGCGATGGATGGCAGGTTCGCCGCATCGGATCAAGGTCATGAGCACCGGCCGGAAGGCGGCCGCGATGGCGATTCCCGAGGGCTTTCCGCCGGGAAATTTACTTCGTCCTGGCATCGGCAAGATGGATTAGCGCAACGAAAAAGGGCGGCCATCGCTGGCCGCCCCTTTGTTCCTTCCGAACGCTGTCGTCGAAGATCACTCGGCGGCAGGCGGCAATTCGCTGAGGGGCTGGGCGCCACTCTCCGCTGCCTTCTGCTGCAGGATCATGGCGTCGCGACGCCGCGCCACGGCGCGGATGTCGGCTGCCATCGACCCAGTGCCCGCCGGAATGAGCGAGCCGACGATGACGTTCTCCTTCAAGCCCTCGAGATGGTCGACCTTGCCGTTGACGGCCGCCTCGGTGAGGACGCGGGTGGTTTCCTGGAACGAGGCCGCCGAGATGAACGACTTCGTCTGCAGGGACGCCTTGGTGATGCCCAGCAGCACCGGCACGCCCACGACGGGCTTCTTGTTCTCGGCGAGCAGCTTCTCGTTGATGTCCGCAAGCTCCGTCCGGTCGATCTGGTCGCCCGTCAGGATCTCCGAATCGCCGCCATCAGTGATTTCCACCTTCTGCAGCATCTGACGGACGATCACCTCGATGTGCTTGTCGTTGATGGACACGCCCTGGAGCCGGTAGACTTCTTGGATCTCGTTGACGAGGTAAGCAGCGAGCTCCTCCACGCCCTTGATCGCCAGGATGTCGTGCGGCGCCGGGTTGCCGTCGACGATGTAGTCGCCGAGCTCCACGACGTCGCCGTCCTGGAGGTGGATGTGCTTGCCCTTCGGGATGAGGTACTCGACCGCATCCGAACCGTCATGCGGCGTCAGCGTCAGGCGACGCTTGTTCTTGTAGTCGCGCCCGAATTGGATCGTGCCCGACTTCTCCGCGATGATCGCCGCGTCCTTCGGACGACGGGCCTCGAACAGCTCCGCCACCCGCGGCAGACCGCCGGTGATGTCGCGGGTCTTGGCCGAATCGGTGGAGACACGGGCGAGGATGTCGCCCGCCTTCACCGTGCCGCCCGGGTCGTAGCCGATGATGGCGTCCACCGGGAGGAAGTAGCGGGCGTCCGAGCCGCGCGGCAGCTTCATCGGCTTGCCGTCCTGGTCGAGGACCAGCATGGCCGGCTTGAGGTCGGCCGTGCGGGCCGTACCACGCCAGTCGATGACGACGCGCTTGGCGATGCCGGTCGACTCGTCGGTGGTCTCGGTGATCGACTGACCGTCGATCAGATCCTCGTAGGCCACGATACCGTCGGTCTCGGTGATGATCGGACGGGTATAGGGGTCCCACTCGGCGATGCGCTGGCCGCGCTTGACGGTGTCGCCTTCGTCCACCCGCAGGCGTGCGCCGTATTGCAGGCGGTGGACCGCACGTTCCGCTCCATCGGTGCCGACGATGACCACCGCCACGTTACGACCGGTGGCGATGAGATCGCCGTCGGTGTTGCGCGCGAGCGCCCGGTTGCGGATCTTGATCGTGCCTTCGAAGCTCGACTCGATGAAGGACGAATCCGCGATCTGCGCCGCGCCGCCGATGTGGAAGGTACGCATGGTGAGCTGGGTGCCCGGCTCGCCGATGGACTGCGCCGCGATGACGCCGACCGCCTCGCCCATGTTGACGGGCGTTCCACGGGCGAGATCGCGCCCGTAGCAGGTGGCGCAGACGCCGCTCTTGGTGGCGCAGACGAGCACCGAGCGGATCTTCACCTCCTGGATGCCGGCTGCCTGGATGGCGGGCAGGTGCTTCTCCTCGATCGTCTCGTTGGTCTTGACGATGACCGTACCGTCCTGAGCCACGAGATCTTCGGCCGTGGCGCGGCCGAGGATGCGGATCGACAGCGGAGCCACGACCTGGCCCGCATCGACGATGGCGCGCATCTTGATGCCGTTGGTGGTGCCGCAATCGACCTCACGGATGACGGCGTCCTGTGCCACGTCGACGAGACGTCGGGTCAGGTAGCCGGAATTCGCGGTCTTCAAGGCGGTGTCGGCGAGGCCCTTACGGGCTCCGTGCGTCGAGTTGAAGTACTCGAGAACGTCCAGGCCTTCCTTGAAGTTCGAGATGATCGGGGTCTCGATGATCTCGCCCGAGGGCTTGGCCATGAGTCCGCGCATCGCGGCGAGCTGCTTCATCTGCGCCGGCGAACCACGGGCACCGGAATGGCTCATCATGTAGATCGAGTTGATCTGCTTGTCGGCGCCGTTCTCGTCCTTCTGCACGGTGGAGATGCGCAGCATCATCTCGGCGGCGAGCTTGTCCGAGCACTTGGCCCAGGCATCCACCACCTTGTTGTACTTCTCACCCTGCGTGATCAGGCCGTCGTTGTACTGCTGCTCGTAGTCCTTCACCAGCGCGCGGGTGTCGTCCACGATCGGCCACTTGTTGTCCGGCACCACCATGTCGTCCTTGCCGAACGAGATGCCGGCCTTGAACGCGTGGTTGAAGCCCAGCGCCATGATGCGGTCACAGAAGATCACCGACTCCTTCTGACCGCAGTGGCGGTAGACGGTGTCGATCATCGCGGAGATCTCCTTCTTCGTCATCAGCTTGTTGACGACGTCGTAGGGGACCTTCTTGTGCAACGGCAGGGCCGTGGACAGGATCACGCGGCCGGGTGTCGTGTCGTAGGTCTGGGTCAGCGGCTCGCCATCGGGGCCGATGCCGTTCCACCGCCAGCGGATCTTCGAGTGCAGCTTCACGGTGTTGGCCGCGAGGGCGTGCTCGAGCTCGCCGATGGTGCCGAAGACACCCTGCATCGGGTTCTTCTTGTTGGTCGGATCGAAGGCGCCGATGGCGCCCTCGGCGACGATCGACAGGTAGTACAGGCCGAGCACGATATCCTGCGACGGCACGATGATCGGCTGACCGTTGGCCGGGTGCAGGATGTTGTTCGTCGACATCATCAGCACGCGCGCTTCGAGCTGGGCTTCCAGCGAGAGCGGGACGTGGACGGCCATCTGGTCGCCGTCGAAGTCGGCGTTGAAGGCCGCGCAGACGAGCGGGTGAAGCTGGATCGCCTTACCTTCGATCAGCTTCGGCTCGAACGCTTGGATGCCGAGGCGGTGGAGCGTCGGCGCGCGGTTGAGCATCACCGGGTGCTCGCGGATCACCTCGTCGAGGATATCCCAGACTTCGGGCTTCTCCTTCTCGACGAGCTTCTTGGCCTGCTTGACGGTGGCGGAGAAACCCTTGGCGTCGAGGCGTGCGTAGATGAAGGGCTTGAACAGCTCCAAGGCCATCTTTTTCGGCAGGCCGCACTGATGCAGCTTCAGCTCCGGGCCCACCACGATCACCGAGCGGCCGGAATAGTCGACGCGCTTGCCGAGCAGGTTCTGGCGGAAGCGGCCCTGCTTGCCCTTGAGCATGTCGGCGAGCGACTTCAGCGGACGCTTGTTGGCACCCGTGATGACGCGGCCGCGGCGGCCGTTGTCGAACAGCGCGTCCACCGCCTCCTGAAGCATGCGCTTCTCGTTGCGGATGATGATGTCGGGTGCGCGCAGTTCGATCAGCCGCTTCAGGCGGTTGTTGCGGTTGATGACGCGGCGGTAGAGGTCGTTCAGATCGGACGTGGCGAAGCGGCCGCCGTCCAGGGGGACGAGCGGGCGAAGGTCCGGCGGGATCACCGGAACCACGGTGAGGATCATCCATTCGGGCTTGTTGCCCGACATCTGGAAGGCCTCGATGATCTTCAGGCGCTTGAGGAGCTTCTTGGGCTTCAACTCGGAGGTCGTTGTGGCGATCTCCTCGCGGAGCGAGTTCGCGATCCCGTCGAGGTCGAGCTCCTGCAGAATGCGCCGGATGGCCTCGGCGCCGATCATGGCGGTGAAGCTGTCCTCGCCGTACTCCTCCTGGGCGCGCAGGTACTCTTCCTCGGAGAGGAGCTGACGCTCCTTGAGGGGGGTGAGGCCCGGCTCGATGACGCAGTAGGATTCGAAGTAGAGGATGCGCTCGAGGTCCTTGAGCGCCATGTCGAGCAGCAGGCCGATGCGGCTCGGCAGCGACTTCAGGAACCAGATATGGGCGACGGGCGCGGCGAGCTCGATATGCCCCATGCGGTCGCGCCGGACGCGGGCCAAGGTGACCTCGACGCCGCACTTCTCACAGATGACGCCCTTGTACTTCATGCGCTTGTACTTGCCGCATAAGCACTCGTAATCCTTGATCGGGCCAAAGATGCGCGCGCAGAACAGGCCGTCGCGCTCGGGCTTGAACGTGCGGTAGTTGATCGTCTCAGGCTTCTTGATCTCGCCGAAGGACCACGAGAGAATCTTCTCGGGGCTCGAGATCGAAATCTTGATCTGGTCGAAGCTCTGGGGCTGAGCCTGCTGGTTGAAAAGATTCATGACCTCTTGGTTCATGGATCAACTCCTGCTGACGGGGCGCACCCTCCGCCGAGGGGCTACCGCGTGCTGAAAACGTGAGGTCGGCGCAGTGACCGGTCGGGTCGCCGCTGGCCGTCGTCCCGGAAGGCGCTTCCCCTCCCCGCTCGGACCGCGCCGGCGAGGTGCCGGCGCGGGAGCGTATGGTGTGGTCTTACTCGGCCGCCTCGGCGGGCGGGTCGAGCTGGTCGTTCGCGAGCTTCTTCGAGGAGGTGAGCTCCACGTTGAGGCCGAGCGAGCGCATTTCCTTGACGAGCACGTTGAAGGACTCGGGGATGCCGGCCTCGAACGTGTCGTCGCCGCGGACGATGGCCTCGTAGACCTTGGTGCGGCCGGCGACGTCGTCCGACTTCACCGTGAGCATCTCCTGCAGCGTGTAGGCCGCGCCGTAGGCTTCCAGTGCCCAGACCTCCATCTCGCCGAAGCGCTGGCCGCCGAACTGCGCCTTTCCGCCCAGCGGCTGCTGGGTGACGAGGGAGTACGGACCGATCGACCGTGCGTGGATCTTGTCGTCCACGAGGTGGTGGAGCTTCAGCATGTAGATGTAGCCCATCGTCACCTTGCGGTCGAAAGGCTCGCCCGTGCGCCCGTCGTAGAGCGTCGACTGCGCCGAACGGTCGAGCCCGGCCAACTCCAGCATCGTCTCGATGTCGGCTTCCTTGGCGCCGTTGAACACCGGAGTGGCCATCGGCACGCCGCGGCGGACGTTGTTGGCCGCCTCCGCCATGTCGTCGTCCGAGAGGCCCTCCAGCTCCGACGGCGAGTAGATCGCCTCCATCTCCGCCTTGAGGGGCGCGATGTCGTTGCTGCGGAGATAGGCGTCCACGGCGAGCCCGACCTTGCGGCCGAGACCTGCCGCAGCCCAGCCCAGATGGGTCTCCAGGATCTGACCGACGTTCATGCGCGACGGCACGCCGAGCGGGTTGAGCACGATGTCGGCATGCGTCCCGTCTTCGAGGAACGGCATGTCCTCGATCGGCACGATCCGCGACACGACACCCTTGTTGCCGTGACGGCCGGCCATCTTGTCGCCCGGCTGGATCTTGCGCTTCACCGCGACGAAGACCTTGACCATCTTCATGACGCCGGGGGGCAACTCGTCGCCGCGCTGCAGCTTCTCGACCTTGTCGAGGAAGCGCTGCTCGAGGCGCTTCTTCGACTCGTCGTACTGCTTCTGCATCGCTTCCATCTCGGTCATGAGACGGTCTTCGACGACGGCGAACTGCCACCATTGCGAGCGCGGGTACTCGTTCAGGAGCTCACGGCTGAGCGTGGTCTCCTTCTTGAAGCCCTTCGGACCGGCGATCGGCGACTGGCCGATCAGGACGCCGGCAAGGCGGGCATAGGTGTTGCGGTCGAGGATCGCCTGCTCGTCGTCACGATCCTTGGCGAGACGCTCGATCTCCTCGCGCTCGATGGCCTGGGCGCGCTCGTCCTTGTCGACGCCGTGGCGGTTGAACACCCGGACTTCGACGATGGTGCCGGTGACGCCCGGGGGAACCCGGAGCGAGGTGTCGCGGACGTCCGAGGCCTTCTCACCGAAGATGGCGCGCAGAAGCTTTTCTTCCGGCGTCATCGGGCTCTCGCCCTTCGGGGTGATCTTCCCGCACAGGATGTCGCCCGCGTGGACCTCGGCGCCGATATAGACGATGCCGGCCTCGTCGAGGTTCTTCAGCGCCTCTTCCGAGACGTTGGGGATGTCGCGGGTGATTTCCTCCGGACCGAGCTTGGTGTCTCGGGCCATCACCTCGAACTCCTCGATATGGATCGAGGTGAACACGTCATCCTTCACGATCCGCTCGGAGAGCAGGATCGAGTCCTCGAAGTTGTAGCCGTTCCACGGCATGAACGCGACGAGCACGTTCCGGCCGAGCGCCAGCTCGCCGAACTCCGTCGACGGACCATCGGCGATGATCTCGCCCTTCTTCACCTGCTCGCCCACGCGGACCAGCGGCTTCTGCGTGATGCAGGTCGACTGGTTGGAGCGCTGGAACTTCTGCAGGCGGTAGATGTCGACGCCGGGCTTGTTGGCATCGGCCTCTTCCGTGGCGCGGATGACGATACGGGTCGCGTCCACCTGGTCGACGATGCCGGAGCGGCGCGCCGCGATGGCGGCACCCGAATCGCGGGCGACCACGGCTTCCATGCCGGTACCAACGAACGGCGCGTCGGCGCGGACCAGAGGCACCGCCTGGCGCTGCATGTTCGAACCCATCAGGGCGCGGTTCGCGTCGTCGTTCTCGAGGAACGGGATGAGCGCCGCGGCCACCGAGACGAGCTGCTTGGGCGACACGTCCATGAGATCGACGCGGTCCGGCGGCACGACGATGACGTCGCCGGCCCGACGGCAGACCACGAGGTCTTCCGTCAGCTTGAAGCTCTCGTCCATCTGGGCGTTGGCCTGGGCGACGTAGTACTTCGCCTCTTCCATCGCCGAGAGGTAGGAGACCTCCTTCGTCACCACGCCGTCCTTCACGCGACGGAAGGGGGTCTCGATGAAGCCGTATTTGTTCACCCGCGCGAAGGTGGCGAGCGAGTTGATGAGACCGATGTTCGGGCCTTCCGGCGTCTCGATCGGGCAGATGCGGCCGTAATGGGTCGGGTGCACGTCGCGCACCTCGAAGCCGGCGCGCTCACGGGTGAGACCGCCCGGGCCAAGCGCCGAGAGGCGACGCTTATGCGTCACTTCCGAGAGCGGATTGGTCTGATCCATGAACTGTGACAGCTGCGACGAGCCGAAGAACTCACGCACCGCGGCCGCGGCGGGCTTCGCGTTGATGAGGTCCTGCGGCATGACCGTGTCGATATCGACCGAGGACATGCGCTCCTTGATAGCGCGCTCCATGCGCAGGAGACCCAGGCGGTACTGGTTCTCCATGAGCTCGCCCACCGAACGCACACGGCGGTTGCCGAGGTGATCGATGTCGTCGATCTCGCCCTTGCCGTCGCGCAGATCCACCAGCGCCTTGACGACCGCGAGCATGTCCTCGCGGCGCAGGGTGCGTACGGTGTCCTCGGCGTCGAGGTCGAGACGCATGTTCATCTTCACGCGGCCGACCGCCGAGAGATCGTAGCGCTCGGAATCGAAGAACAGCGAGTGGAACATCGCCTCGGCGGTGTCGAGCGTCGGCGGCTCGCCGGGACGCATGACGCGGTAGATATCGAACAGCGCGCCTTCGCGGGACGAGTTCTTGTCCACGGCGAGGGTATTGCGGATGTAGGGACCGACATTGACGTGGTCGATGTCGAGCACGGGGAGCTCGGATACGCCGACCTCTTCCAGGCTCTTGAGGAGCTTGTCGGAAATCTCGTCGCCGGCCTCGGCCCAGATCTCACCGGTCTTCGGGTTGACGAGATCCTCGGCGATGTACTGGCCGATCAGATCCTCGTCGGTGGCCTTCAGGAACTGAACGCCGCGCTCGCTGATCTGGCGGGCGTTGCGGGCGTTGAGCTTCTTGCCGGCCTCGAGCACGACCTCGCCGGAATCGGCGTCGACCAGGTCGACGGACGCCTTGAAGCCCTTGAGACGGTCGGCATCGAACGGAACCCGCCATTCGGCGCCGTCGCGGTCGTAGATGACGCGGTTGTAGAAGGTGGAGAGGATCTCTTCACCGTCGAGGCCGAGCGCGAACAGCAGCGAGGTCGCCGGCAGCTTGCGCTTCCGGTCGATACGCACGTGCACGATGTCCTTGGCGTCGAACTCGACGTCGAGCCAGGAGCCGCGATAGGGGATGATGCGGGCGGCGAACAGGAGCTTGCCCGACGAATGGGTCTTGCCCTTGTCGTGATCGAAGAACACGCCCGGCGAACGGTGCATCTGCGAGACGATGACACGCTCGGTGCCGTTGACGATGAAGGTGCCGTTCTCCGTCATCAGGGGCATGTCGCCCATGTAGACGTCCTGCTCCTTGATGTCCTTGACGGACTTCGCCCCGGTATCGGGGTCGACATCGAACACGATGAGGCGCAGCGTCACCTTGAGGGGAGCCGCGAAGGTGATGCCGCGCTGGCGACACTCGTCGACGTCGTATTTCGGCTGTTCGAACGTGTACTTGACGAATTCGAGGAGCGCGGTCGCCGAGAAATCGGAGATCGGGAAGACCGATTTGAACACGGTCTGCAGGCCTTCGTCGCCCCGTCCGCCTTCCGGCTCGTCCATCATCAGGAATTGGTCGTAGGATGCCTTCTGAACCTCGATGAGGTTCGGCATCTCGGCGACTTCCTTGATCTTGCCGAAGAATTTGCGAATGCGCTTGCGACCGACCAGCGTGTTGGCCATGGGTGACCTCGCTCCTACGTCCCGCGTACCGGGTGCCCGGGGAAGGCTTTATGCCTCCCGCGACCAGGCGATGAACCCGTCCCGCCGGACCAAGCCCACCCGAAATGAAATGCCGCCGGTCCGTTCCAGGACCGCCCGGTCGCTTGAAGCGACCTTAGCCCACGGGTCGGAGACCCGCGGGCGTCGGTGCCGGCCGGCCCCGATGGGACCGACCGGAAGTGACGGGCCTGATTTGGCCCATCGGCAACTTACTTGAGCTCGACCTTGGCGCCGGCCTTCTCGAGCTGGGCCTTGAGCTTCTCGGCCTCTTCCTTGTTGACGGACTCCTTGACAGCCTTCGGAGCGCCCTCGACGAGGTCCTTGGCTTCCTTGAGGCCGAGGCCGGTGATCGCGCGGACCTCCTTGATGACCTCGATCTTCTTGTCACCGGCGGCGGTCAGGAGAACCGTGAACTCGGTCTGCTCCTCGACGACGGCGGCCGGGCCAGCGGCCGGACCGGCGACGGCGACGGCAGCAGCGGCGGAGACGCCCCACTTCTCTTCGAGGAGCTTGGCGAGGTCGGCGGCTTCGAGAACGGTCAGCGAGGACAGGTCGTCGACGAGCTTGGCAAGATCAGCCATTGTATTCTTCCTTTGGATATCGGTTTGAACGGATGGTTTGTGAAGGACGAGGCGGCGTCAGGCCGCTTCGTCCTGAGCCGCGTCCTTGGTGGCATAGGCTCCGAACACGCGAGCCAGCTTGGCAGCCGGAGCGTTGACGACCTGAGCGATCTTGGTCGCGGGAGCCTGGATGAGGCCCACGATCTTGCCGCGCAGTTCGTCGAGGGACGGGAGCGACGCGAGCGCCTTCACACCGTCCGGGTTCAGAGCGGTCGTTCCCATGGCGCCGCCGAGGATCACGAGCTTGTCGTTACCCTTGGCGAAATCCACCGCAACCTTCGCAGCCGCGACCGGATCGCTCGAATAGGCGAGCAGGGTCGGACCCTTCAGGAGGGGCTTGATGGAGGCGACGTCCGTGCCATCGAGAGCGATGTTGGCGATGCGGTTCTTGGTGACCTTCACGGTGGCACCGGCCAGCTTCATCTGCGCGCGCAGCTTCTGCATCTCGGCGACCGTGAGGCCTTTGTAGTGGGCCACGACGACGACGGACGTGTTCGCAAACACGCCGTTGAGCGTCGAGACGAGATCAGCTTTGGCTGTCCTGTCCACTGGGGCTCTCTCCGGTTGGCGGGTCCCTCTCGGGGAGGGGCCGCCGGTTGCACATGCCGCCCGGAACGGAACTCGGCTCAGCGAGAAGCCGGAACGTCCTAGACGACGCTTCACGGCCCTGTCCCCTGACATCCTCCGGAACGGTGGACGGCACGGGCGAGATGGTTCAAACCGATACCTGCCTGCGCCGCGAATCGCGGTGCCGAGAGGGTGTTGAATTCGGTCTTCCCCGTCTGTGCAGGCTGGGGAATTAAGCCGGTTGCCCGGCGCCTGCAGTCTCGGACAGGACATGGCCGGACAAGGCTTAAAGGGGCTGTTCGCCCCTCAAAGCCTTCCGGCCATTATCGTCTGGTCGCCCAGACGAATTCGCATGTCGGATATCGACCGATTGGTCGAATCCTTTCCAAGTGTGAAAAACGTTGAGCGGGGTCTATAGGCCCTAGCAAGCGCCCTGCCAAGTGCTCCAGGCGAAGAAATCCGCCGTGCCTGTACGATTTTGGTTGACGGGATTTCCTCCCGCCTCTGCGGCAGGAGGATCTTCGGGCGCTGAGGTAAGTCCCTACGTCGGCAGGAACTTACGCGCGGCCTGCCACCAGGGCGTGCGGGCATTCTCTAGCTTCTGATCGGCCTTGGCCGCGTAGAAGGAGGCGTTGTGTTCGCCTCGTAGGGCCTCGCGGGTGAAGCGGATCAGGTGGTGGGCGACGAAGCCCATGTTGAAGACCGCCTCGATCTGCCCGCGCTTCAGGGCATGGCCCGCCGCGCGCCAGAACACGCCCCGGTAATCCGACAGGATTCCCACGCGCAGGGCGATGTTGAAACCGAGTACGAGGCCGCGCCGCAGGTTCGTCCGCGTGAGCTTGCCCCTGGTGGGCGTCTTGATCCGGTGCGGATAGGTCCGCTCCACCTGATAGCGGAAGCGCGCGAACAGGTTCTCCGGCTCGTAGGCGTGGGCGATGGCCCGGCGCCAGCTCGCCACCACGTCGTCGTGCGGGCGCTTGAACAGGACGTTGGATTCCAGCGCCGCGTCGTGGGTGAGGCGCCCCTCGCGGGTCAGCCTGTCCCAGAGCGGTGTCTTCGGCAGGGCCTGAAGCAGGTTCATCGTCAGCACCGGCACCGCCGACTTGTCGACGAAGTCGATGAGCTTCTGCTCCGAGCCGTCCGTCTCGGTGTCGAGGCCCAGGATGATGCCCGAGGTGACTTCGAGGCCGAAGCTGTTGAGCGTCTCGATCGCCTCGTACATCGGCACGGCGGCGTTGTGCTTTTTGTCGATGCCCGCCAGCGCGTCCTCTTCCGGCGTTTCGATGCCGACGAAGACGGTCATGAAGTTCGCCTGGCGCATCAGCTCCAGGATGTCGGGCTGCTTGGCCATGTTCAGGGTCGCCTCGCAGGCGAACTGAAGCGGGTAATGATTCTTCTTCTGCCACTCCACGAGGTGGGGCAGCATGTCCTTCGTGGCCTTGCGGTTGCCGATGAAGTTGTCGTCGACGAAGTACACGACGGCCGGATGGCCCGGCTGCGAGATGATCGCGTCGAGCTCGCCGAGCATCTGCTCCGGAGTCTTCAGGCGCGGCTGCCGGCCATAGAGCTGCGGGATGTCGCAGAACTCGCAGCGATAGGGGCAGCCGGACGAGAATTGCAGGGAGCCGATGAGGTAGCGCTTGAGGGGGGCGGCCTCGTAGGCCGGCGCCGGAAAGTCCGAGAGCGGAAGGCGCTCCTTGGTTTCCAGGCGAACCTGGCTCGCCGGGATCGACACGTCGCGGTCGAGGATCGACACGAGCTCGTCGGTGGCGTCGCCGATCTCGCCGATATGGAGATAGTCGAACTCCGGATATTGCTCGGGCGATCCGGAGACCGAAGGGCCGCCCAGCGCCGTCACCTTACCGGCCGCATGCGCCCTGGCGTAGATGTCCCGAATCTGGGGGGCCTGGATGTGCATGCCCGACACGAACACCGCATCGGCCCAGGCGAAATCGTCCGGCCCGGCCCGTTTGATGTTCTCGTCGATGAACCGGTATTCCCATTCCTCCGGCATATAGGCCGCGATGAGGAGGAGACCCTGCGGTGGCATGAAGGCCTTCACCCCGCCCATTAACGGGTAGGCATGGGCGAACGTCCCGAAGGACGGCGTGTAGGCGGGAAAGACGCACAGGATGCGTCGATTGGAGGTGACGGAGAGGGTGCATCGCATGGCGGCATTCCTAGCACAGACAGGTGCGGAGGCGTCACCCTCGCGTGTTGATTTCTTGACCCTTTCTGGGATGGATCTCGCCCTGCCGCGTAGCCGGGGAGGAGCCTTCGCGCGCGTTTGACGCAGGCGCGAGATGCGCCTCGGGTCCGCCGACCGTGTGGATCTCACTCCACCACGGAATCGTCCTCGTCGAGTGCCAGGCGCCGCAGCGTCTGAAGTGCGGTCTCGAGCCGCTCGAAGGGCGGTGAGCCGAGCGCGAGGCGCACCCCGTTCTCCGGCACTGCCGGATCGACGGCGAAAGCGCTGGCCGGCGACACCGCCACGCCATTGCGCGCCGCGGCGCCCGCATAGCGTTCCGCCGTCCAATGGGGAGGGAGGGATAGCCAGAGGTGGAACGCCCTCGGGTCGCCCCGGACGTCGAGGCCGCTCAGCGCTTCCCGGGCCGCGCTCTGGCGCGCTGCCGCGTCCGCCCGCTTCGCCTTGCCGATCCGGCTCGCCGTTCCGTCGTTCATGAGATGAAGGGCCACCGCCAGGGGGAGTCCGCTCGCGGTCCAGCCTCCCGTGCGGATCGAGCCCGCGAGCCGTTGCGTGAGATGGGGCGGCCCGGCGACGAAACCGAGGCCGAGGCCCGGAGCGAGGCGCTTCGACAGGCTGTCGACGACGATCACCCTCTCGGGTGCCAGGGCGGCCAGGGGCTCCTCGTCACAGAGGAACCCGTACACGGCGTCCTCGATGCAGACGAGGTCTTGTCTGCCGAGGAGCGATGCTATGGCGCGCCGGCGATCCGCGCTCATGGTTTGGCCGAGGGGGCTTTGCAGGACGGGCTGGAGGTAGAGGGCGCGGAGGGGGGCCTCGCGATGAGCCCGCTCGATGGCGTCCGGGATCACCCCCTCCGCATCCATCGCGAGGGGAACCAGTTCGACGCCGAGCCGGGCCGCGAGGCCCTTGACGATGGGATAGGTCATGGCCTCGACGCCGATCCGATCGCCGGGCTGCGCCAGGGCCGAGATCGCCGCGGCGATGCCCTGGCGTCCGGCCCCGGTGAACAGGACGGTCTCGGGGTCGGCCGACCACCCTCCCCGCGCGAAGAAGGCCGCCGCCCCGGCGCGCGCCGGCTCCTTCGCGCCCGGCCGGACCGGCGAGAACGCGGCTCGGAGCCTGGCCGGTTCGAGCAGGGCGCCGAGGCTGGCGCTCAGCTCCGCCGCCTGATGGGGCAGGATCGAGAAGACGTGCTCGAGATTGATGAGTCCGGTCTCGGAGACCGGCAATGCTGCCGCGGCGGAGGCCGAGGCGCGGATGAAGGTGCCGCGTCCGACCTCTCCGGTGATCAGTCCGCGCCGCGACAGTTCCGCATAGACACGGCTCGCGGTGGAGACGGCGATCCCGCGTTCGAAGGCGAACTGCCGTTGCGTCGGCATCCGGCTCCCCGGCGCCAGGCGCCCCTGGGCGATGTCCGCGGCGATCCCCTCCGAAATCGTCCGATAGTCTGCCACGCGCGCATTGCTCCGAGTACAATGATTTGATTGATTCGATTCAATTTCGGATCAATAGGAGTGGGCGACCCGATGGAGGTGACCCGATCATGCCGATATCCGACAATCTATCCGCTAGCGTGCGACCTCTCGCGAGGCCGTTCGACTCTCTCGGCCACCCTAACCAGCGCTTTCCCGCGAGAGCAATCGCTCTCCTGTCGATCTGGTACAGTAGGGCGGCCGGGCGGCGTACAATTCGCGAATTGACCTCGGAACAAATGAAGGCGCTCGATCTCGATCCCGTCGCCCTGCGTGCTGAGGCTTCCAAGCCGTTCTGGCGTGCATGAGCACGGACGCGAATGCCCAGGCGGAAAGTCGGGCATTCGCCCGCAGAGTCCGAAGGGGTGTGGTCAAGTTTCGGGGCATGACCTGCCGATGTGCAAGCTCAGCCGCGATGCGACGACTCTTCCTCGCCGGAGCGCGCCCGTGTCCTCCAGAACCCTTCTTGCCGCACGTATGGCTCTGGCCGCCCTGGCCCTGCCGATGGTCGGGCCTGTGGCGGCTCACGCCACCGAGCCGAAACAGAGCGAGGCCGGCCCCCTCGTCTCCACCGAATGGCTGGAGGCCAACCTCGCCTCGCCGAAGCTCCGGATCGTCGACGTCAGCGTCGAGCCGGGCGTCTACGAGCGCGGGCATGTGCCCCGCGCACAGAACGTCCTCTGGCATACGGACCTCTGATCGGGACTGCATTCCTGGTCGCGGCCCTGCAGATGTCGGGCGATCCCGGCGGTAAACGGCTCGCGCTGTCCCTGACATTCGGAGCTTTGTTCGGCTTCGTGCCGCAACACTTGCGCTTCTTCTGCTTCTGCCTGTGGCGCGACCTCATCGATCGGCGTGACCCGCGCGGGGCCCTCGGCATCCTCGCCGTCCTGGCCGCGGGGGCGGTCGGCTACAGCGTGGGTGCCTGGTCGGAGCGGCGTGCGGCTGGGGCGCGATGACCGGTCTCGGCTGCAGCGTCGGCACGCTGCTGTCCGGGATCATGGCGGGTGCCGCATCGGGCTGGCTCTTGGGCGCGGCGAGGTTCGCCGGGCTCACCGCGACGCTGCTGGCGGGCCGGCGCCTGTCGCTGCTGCCATAGACAACCAAAGCGCCCCGCCAAAAGAAAACGCCCGGCCTTGAGAGCCGGGCGTTGTCATATCCTTACGTGAGAAGCGCCGATCAGGCGGTCAGCACGGTCGAGGGCTCGACCCGCACGCCCGGGCCCATCGAGGACGTCACGGCGACGCGCTGGATGTAGGTGCCCTTGGCGCCGGCGGGCTTGGCCTTGGCCACCGCGTCGGCGAACGCCTTGATGTTCTCGACGAGCTTGGCTTCGTCGAACGAGACCTTGCCGATGCCGGCATGGACGATGCCTGCCTTCTCGACGCGGAACTCCACCGAACCGCCCTTGGCGCCGGCGACCGCGGACTTCACGTCCATGGTGACGGTGCCGACCTTCGGGTTCGGCATCAGGCCGCGGGGGCCGAGCACCTTGCCGAGACGGCCGACGAGGGGCATCAGGTCCGGGGTCGCGATGCAGCGGTCGAACTCGATCTTGCCGCTCTGGACGATCTCGAGCAGGTCCTCGGCGCCGACGATGTCGGCACCGGCGGCCCGGGCCTCGTCGGCCTTGGCGCCGCGGGCGAACACCGCCACCCGCACCGTCCGGCCGGAGCCGTTGGGCAGGTTGCAGACGCCACGGACCATCTGGTCGGCGTGGCGCGGATCGACGCCGAGATTCATCGAGACCTCGACGGTCTCGTCGAACTTGGCGCTGGCCTTCTGCTTCACCAAGGCGATCGCCTCGTCGATGGTGTAGAGCTTGAGCGCGTCGATGCCCTCGCGGGCGGCGCGGATGCGCTTGCCTTCGTGTGCCATTGTGCCCTCCCCTTAAGCGACGACGTCGAGGCCCATGGCCCGCGCGGAGCCACGGATCATGGCGACGGCGGCGTCAACCGAGTCGCAGTTCAGGTCGGGCATCTTCTTCTCGGCGATCTCGCGAAGCTGAGCTTCGGTGACCTTGCCCACCGTCGGGCCCTTGCCCGGGGTCTTGGAGCCGGAAGCCGGCTTCTTGCCGATCTTCAGGCCTGCCGCCTTCTTGAGGAAGAAGGTGACCGGCGGCTGCTTCATCTCGAAGGTGAAGGAGCGGTCCTGGTACGCCGTGATGACGACCGGGATCGGGGTGCCCTTCTCGATCTGAGAGGTCTTCGCGTTGAAGGCCTTGCAGAATTCCATGATGTTGAGGCCACGCTGACCGAGCGCGGGGCCGATGGGCGGCGACGGGTTCGCGGCGCCGGCCGGAACCTGAAGCTTCACGTAGCCCGTGATCTTCTTTGCCATAGGGACTGCTCCCAAATGTAGGCTCGCCGCCCGGCTGCCTGGAGCACGGACGGGGCGAGCGGTTGCAGGTCGCGGTGCGGTCCGTGGATCCCGGCGGCAAACCGGGCGGACCTCCCGCGTGTGACACCGTGCGGGGAGTGACCCCGACGGCCATTTTCACGCTCGGCTTGGCACCGCGCGGAAAAGCTGAAGACCGGTCAGTCGCGACCGACCTCGAAATTCGAAAAAATCAGATCTTCTCGACCTGGGCGTATTCGAGCTCCACCGGGGTGGCGCGACCGAAGATCGACACGGCGACCTTGAGGCGCGAACGGCTCTCGTCGATTTCCTCGACGGTGCCGTTGAAAGAGGCGAAGGGACCGTCGGCGACGCGGACGGTCTCGCCGATCTCGAAGGAGATCGAGGGCTTGGGACGATCGACGCCCTCGGCGACCTGACCCTTGATGCGCTCGGCTTCGGAATCGGGAATCGGCACCGGCTTCGACTTGTCGGCGCCGAGAAAGCCGGTGACCTTGGGGGTGTTCTTGATGAGGTGGTAGACCTCGTCGGTCAGATCGCACTTCACCAGCACGTAACCGGGGAAGAACTTCCGCTCGGCGTCGACCTTGCGACCACGGCGGACTTCGACGACCTTTTCGGTCGGGACCATGACCTCGTCGAACAGCTCCATCAGCCCGCGCTGAGCCGCCTGATCCTTGATGGACTGGGCGACCTTGTTCTCGAAATTCGAGTAGGCGTGGACGATGTACCAGCGTTTCGACACGGTTCTCACCAAATCCTGACGTCGGTCTGCCCGGTCGCGACGACGCGCCCAGGGAGACTCAGTTGTTCTAGGCGCCGACCCCGAGGATCAGGGTCACGATGTAGCGCAGGGCCTGGTCAACGACCGTGAAGAAGATGCTCGCCACCACGACCATGATGAACACCATGATCGTCGTGACGGTGGTCTCCCTGCGGGACGGCCACGTGACCTTGCGGCCCTCGTCGCGCACCTGGGACAGGAACTCGGCCGGGCCGACGCGCTTGGGCGCGGGCCGCACGGGCGGGGTCGCCCGAGGCGGCGTCGGCGTGGCGGAGCCGCGCTGCGGGGTGCGCGCCAGGTCCGCCTTCTTCGTTGCTTCGTTCGATGCCATTGATGCCAACAACAGGGAAAATCGGCTCTGACCGGAAAGCGGGCCGGTGCGGAAGCTCTGGTCGAAGCCCGCACCGAACACAGTCACCGATCTCGGAGTGCGAACGCTCTAGCGCAAGTCCCGGGTCTTGTCGACCGTCGCGGACATATCGACAGAGAGCGGGAAACACGCTCCGGTTCGACACCCCCGACGGGAGGCCGTTCCGGCATTGCGCTTAAGGAAAACACTGGCAGGAGTGGAGGGACTCGAACCCGCAACCTCCGGTTTTGGAGACCGGCGCTCTGACCAGTTGAGCTACACTCCTACGCGGGACGCTCAATGCCCGATCATTTCCGCCGGCGCAAGAGCCCAAGTCGTGCCGCCGCGGAAATTGCGATGGTGCAGCCTCACGGTTCCTCGAAACGGCCGAGATGGGCCGGCGGCACATGCCCGACGAGCCAGACACCGTTGTCCGCACGGTAGAAGTGCGTGCCGGCCCGCCACATGTTCTGCGCGGCGACGGTGAGGACGGCCGGTTTCCCGTGCCGCTGGCCGACGCGGCGGGCGGTTTCCGCCTCGGCGGAGAGATGGACATGGTTCCTCGCGCCGGGTCTGAGGCCGTCGGCCAGGATGGCCGGAACCGCATGGATCGCGGTGCCGTGGAACAGGATGGGCGGCGGTTCGCAGGGAGCGATATCCAGGGCGATCTCGACGGAATGCCCCTGGGCCGCCCTGATCCGCGAACCGTCCGGCGACAGGGTGAAGCGCTTCTTGTCACTCGTGGCGACGATCTCGTCGAGGGTGGCGCGATCGATGGCTGTCCCGGACCGGAGGGCGGCCGCGAGCAGGGTGTCGATGTCGACCCACCCCTGACGATCCAGGGTGATCCCGATCGCATCCGGGGCATGCCGCAGCACGTAGCTGAGAAACTTGCTGGTTTCCTTGCTCACGGCGGGCTCCCGTTTCCCGGTGGCGTTCCGCTCAAAACGAAAGAGCCGGCGCGAAGCCGGCTCCTTCGGGCATGACAGGTGGGGTGAGCCGCGTCGCCGAAACGGCGCGGCCCTCCGCGCTCTCAGTCGTTGATGGCTGCGACGACGCCTGCGCCGACGGTGCGACCGCCTTCACGGATGGCGAAGCGGAGCTTCTCTTCCATGGCGACGGGGACGATGAGGGTGACGTCCATGGTGACGCTGTCACCGGG
>NZ_LMNB01000013.1:0-24860 GCF_001422895.1 Methylobacterium sp. Leaf106 | reverse complement strand
CCGACCCGCTTCGCCGGGCTGATCAGGGGCGTCCCGCCATACCCATCCGGGGGGTCAAAGTTCGACGCCGATCCAGGGTCAATGTTCAACGCTGTTTGACAAACGGCAAGCTGAAACGGCTGGTCGCCGACCTTACGCTGGACCGCTCCATGCTGCAGGATGTCCTGAAGGAAAGTGGTAAGGCCCGCCGCTCGCCGCGAGGTCGCCGGCCACCTGCAGGTGGTCTACGGCATCAGCGAGCGCCGGGCCTGTCTGGCTACCAGCTTCGGCCGTTCGTCCCAGCGCTATAGGAAGCGCTCGGACCCGCAGGTCGCTCTGCGTATGCGGTTGAAGGAACTGGCCGCTGCGCGGGTGCGCTACGGCTACCGGCGGCTGCACATCCTGTTGCGACGGGAGGGCTGGGAGGTGAACCACAAGCGCACCTACCGGATCTACCGGGATGAGGGGCTGTCGATCCGGTCCAAGCTGCCCAAGCGCAAGCGAGCCTGGCGCTACCGTCAGGGCCGACCGGCGATCGGTGGACCCAATAAGGTCTGGGCCACGGACTTCATGTCCGACCGCCTCTTCGATGGTTGTCCGTTCCGGATCCTGACCGTTGTCGATTGCCACACGCGAGAGGCGCTCTCACTCACACCGAGAGCGAAATTTCGCGCTTTCCAGGTGACCGAGGCTCTGGACGCCTTGGTCCGGCTGCGAGGTCGGCCCAAGAGCCTGCGGGTGGATAATGGACCGGAGTTCGCCGGGCGCATGCTCGACCAGTGGGCCTTCCTGAACGGGGTCGAGATCGACTTCTCACGACCGGGCAAGCCGACCGACAACGCCTATATCGAGGCGTTCAACAGCCGCCTACGGGCGAAGTGCCTGGACGCCTCGTGGTTCCTGTCGCTGGCCGATGCCCGCGACCGCATAGAGGAATGGAGGTGCCACGACAACGAAGATCGACCCTACACGGCCCTGGGCGGCTTGACGCCCCGAGCCTTCGCCGACCAATCTGTCACAGCCCAAAAACTTGCATAGGTCGTGGACCACAAACGGGGTCAACTCCACCAGGCTCAAAAGCCATACCAAAGGGCGGACCACTTCAATGGGGGCTGACCAGCAAGGCCTACAGGCGGCGTCCGGACGGCTGACGGGGCGGATTTCGCGATGCCGTCGGCGGCCCTTACTGCTAAATTAGAGGGTCAAGCTTCAATATTATGCAGCAGGGTCCGGCTTTAACTCGGTCCGGTCGCGCGGAGGGTATCCCATAGTATTATAAAGCGGACGTAGCTTGCAACGTTCACAACGGTCCGAGACCGGAAGCACGGATGCGCGCTTCCGGCTTTTCGTCAAACAGGTATGGGTCGGTTCTGCGAGGTCGCGCTCGGCAGCCCTTCGGTTCTGGACTCGACGATCGCAAACAGCTCCTCCACCCGTCGTTGCTCCTCGACGGAATGCGGGAGGAGATAGGCGCACACAACGTACACGACGAGATTGATCGCCAAGCCGAAGCATCCCGAGGTCAGTCCGTAGCCGAACGGGAGTTGGCCTCCGAAGGTGAGTTCCAGGCCCACGGCCGTCACGAATCCCACGACCATGCCCGCAATCGCGCCCTGACGATTTCCCCGTCTCCAGAAGATGCCGATGAACTGCGGAATGCTCAGTTGGATGATCCCTTGGTAGGCCAGAACCGCCAACGAGAAGAGCGCCGGGAGCGTCAAGGTGGCAAGCCATGAGGCCAGGAGCGTCAGCAGCAGCATGCCGATCTTGGCGATCACAATCATCCGCTTCTGGTCAAGCTCAACGTAATTGCCAACCAGATCGTTGGCGAGCTGCGCCCCGTAGGCCTGGATGTTACCGTCCGTATGGCCCATCGAGGCGGCCAGAAGGACAACGCCCGCAAGCCCTAGGAGGACGAGACCGCCGGCCTGCTCGGAGACGATGAACCATACGTCGTCGGGCTTGGCGACCGCCTCGGGGATCTTAGAGGCGAGCATGCCGAAGAGCAGCAGGGCCACGCCGAAGAAAAGCGTCAGTGGCACGGCGAGGGCCGCTGACTTCTTGAGGCTGTGGACCCCATCAGCGGTGAACAATCGGACGAAGATGTAGGGCCAGCACCACCCTCCCAGAGCGCCAGTAAACATCAGCGCGAACAGGTAGAGTGGACCTTCCTTGGACCCGAAGCTCGGGATCGCGAACATCTTCGGATCGAGGGTGGCGAGCGTGCTTCCCTTCACCACTACCAGCCAGACGATCAGCCCGACGAGCATCAAGCCACCACCGATGTAGGCGACGATGCCCTGCAGGTAGTCGGAGATCACCACGCCGCGCATGCCCATGCGGACGGTCCAAATCTGACGGATCGCGATAACGACGACGCCCACGACAACGGAGCTTGAGAAGGACAAGGCTCCGAGCGACATCGCCTGGAACAGGTTGCCGAGGGCCTGCATGCCGAGCACGAGCCAAGGCAGGCCCGAGACAATGCCGATGAGGGCCGCGATCGTCCGGATGTGGCGAGAGTCGTAGCGGAGCGCGAATAGATCGCCCTGGGTACGCAGATCGTAGGTCTTGCCCCAGATCCAGACCGGTCGGGCCAGGACGAAGAGCAGCACGACGGTCAGGAGTGAGTAGGACAGGACGTAGAACGACATCACGCCGGCCGTAACCGAGAGGGCGCCGAAGGCGGTGAACATCGAGCCGGGATACCAGGTGTTGAGGAACGACATTGCCTGGTAGCGCGCTCCGAACGAGCGTCCGCCCACAGCGTAATCGGTGAAGGATTGGTCCACGGTACGGTTGCGGTGAAGCACCCAGACGACGGCGGCGAAGAAGAGAGCCAGTAGGCCGAAGGTGACGATCATGCTCCGCTCCCCACCATGGCATCGTCGAGGAAATAGGCGGCGATGAGGCTCGCCGTGATGCAGAGACTGACGGCCAGGAAGTAGAAGAGCGCCGCAGGGACGCCGGCAATCGGGTTCGTGCGTCCGTCGGCGGCCCAGTAGAGCGGTGGTGCCAGAGCGACGATGGCATCAAGCAGGAACCACAGCTTGACGATCCGACGCCTGAACGGCGCAGGTGATCCTTGGGTCGGCATGGCGTATCCTCGGGTTCTTATTTTATTGAAGAATGGCATCGAGTTTGTCGAAACAGCTCGGCCAGTCCTGCGTGTAGGCCTCTCGAACATCCGCCCGCGTGATCCGCTTGTGCGTCAGGCGCATCTCGGTCGAGCCGGTGCCGAGAGGCGTGAGATCGATCTGGAGGAGGGTCTCCTCGCCTCGCAGCAGATCGAGGGGGCCGTCGTAAATCCAGGTCTGTAGGATGTGTCGGCCTGCCTGCAGGGCTCGATAACGGCCCGTGATGCGATGCTGGGCACCGTCAGGGCCACGGGTTCGCAGCAGGAAGCATCCTCCTACCTGCAGGTCGGTCTCCGCGTGCTCGACTATGTTTGCTCCCGGAACCAGCCAACGCTGAAGCATCGTCGGATCGGTCCAGGCGCGATAGACCTCGGCGCAAGGCGCGTGGAACACCCGCACAAGGACGACGGCAGGCTCAATCTCGTTCATTTAGGTCCTTCGGCGCGGCGCGGGTACTCAAAAGCTCGTCGAGGACGTCGAGGCGCTCGTCCCAGAAATCGGTGTAGGAGCGGAGCCAGGCGAGTGCCTGTGCCAAGGGACGCG
Organism: Methylobacterium sp. Leaf106; assembly: GCF_001422895.1. Taxonomy (NCBI): domain Bacteria; kingdom Pseudomonadati; phylum Pseudomonadota; class Alphaproteobacteria; order Hyphomicrobiales; family Methylobacteriaceae; genus Methylobacterium; species Methylobacterium sp. Leaf106. The sequence continues at coordinate 21,201 of NZ_LMNB01000013.1, read as the reverse complement.
CGTCGAGCGAGCAGCGATGGCTTCGCCCCTGGACGATGCGGGTCATGAGGCCCGCGCCTTCGAGCACCTTGAGGTGCTTGGATGCGGCCGCGAGGGACATTTCGTAGGGCCGCGCCAGCTCGGTGACGGTCTGCTGGCCGGACGCAAGCTGGCGCACCATCGCCCGGCGGGTGGGGTCCGCCAAGGCGTGAAACACCTGATCCAGAACCTGCTTCTGATATTCAACCATTCGGTTGTTCAAAGCACCGGTCAGCGCGGAGCGCAAGGGGAGATTTCGGCTATGAGGAATTCCGGGGTGAAACCAGGTTCCTAACTGTCTCATCCCGTTTCGACGGAGCGGGTTGGGGGCGGTGTCATTTCCGATCAAGAGAGCAATCCATCAGACCCCAGCACTGCGAGCGTGGCTTGACCTGATAGGGCTGGAAGATGACGTGCAGGATCGTTACGCCCCGAATGCCGCCCGTGGGGGTACGCCACTGTATGGATTGTCCTTCGGACAGGCCCAACACAGCTGCGCCGAGCGGTGACAGGACCGAGAGGCAAGTCTCGTCCCATTGCTCCTCATCGGGATAGACCAGCGTCAGGCGCTCAACATGATCCGTGACGTCGTCCCGATACTCGACGCGCGCATGCATCGTCACGACGTTCCAAGGCAATGCCTCCGCCATGACGACTTCCGCGCGGTCTAACTCGGCGGCGAGAAAACCGGTTGTGGCCGCCTTTGCATCCATTGGAGAATGACCGGATGCGACCCGGCGCAGGTTAAGAAAATCCCTGTCCGGGATCATCAAGGGGGGCGATCCTCCAAGGACGATGTGGCCCGTCATTGCAGAAAGCTCCGTTCTCTGAAGTTTGCAGTCAATTAAGATTCAAGGGATCGGTCCGGCATCGAAGGAAGGCGACTGACGAGGTGCCCCCCCTACACCGCCTCCGGTACCTTCACGTCGAGGATCGTCAGTCGTTTCACGGTTCCCGTGCGGGTTTGCCAATCCATCGACTGACCGAGACTCAGCCCGATCAAGGCCGCCCCGATAGGTGTCAAAACGGACACTCTCCCCTGTTCGATGTCCGCCTCGCCCGGGTAAACCAGCGTCACGGTCTGAACCTTTCCCGTCGCGTCGTCCCTGAATTCGACCATGCACCCCATCTGGACGAGCTCGGACACGCATGCCCTGTGACCGACGATTTTCGCACGATCCACTTCATCGGCGAGAAAGGAAGCAACCTCGGGCGAACGGTCGGTGGCGAATGAAGCCAGCCGCGACAGGCGTTCATGATCGTCCTTCGTCATCTTGATGTGCGGCTTCGTCATTTTTTGCGACATAATCGTAAATTCTTTCTGTATTTAGACCTGGAACGATCAAGCAGCTCTTGGTCCGGGGTCGTCGTCTTTATCTGTACTGGCGGCATCGAACCGGTTGCTGCCCAGCCCAGATTGCGGCTTGGGGTAATTCCCACGCGAGAAGGGAATTACGGTGCGCGCCAGCGGAACCACGTTGGGCGCAGGTGACGGCCCGCTCCCCCCGGCCTTATCGTCGCTGACCTGGGTCGCTAAAGGTGATGCCGGCGTGGACTTGGAATTTTCCATGGAATCTACTCCGCAAATACGTGCCAACCGCCACTATAAAAGCGTTGACGCGACGCAGGTTAGCCGACAGGCAAGCCGTATAGACTCCTACCCGCCGGTAAAATACTTGATAATCTTGGTTGGTCCTGGCTTAAGCCAGCACGCAATCCCCGAGCGGTCAGTGCACGCAGGCATCTCCAACTCGGGGCTATTCGCCCGCGATAAGTCTACCTGCCCGGAGCAGGTCCCGATGGGGAGGCCAAGGATTGCGCATGATCCCGCGATCCTCTCGGAAGTCCACCTGCTTGTCAATTCCCGTTTCGCCGCACCTTCAAGCGCAGGAAATTCGGAATACGGAATGGCGTTGATTGACACCCGTACGGCTTAGCCTATGCTCTGCGCCATCATGTCAAACCTTTTACAAAGCATTCGCCTCCTGGGGCGTGCGGGCAGTCTGCAAGCAGGCTCCTAAGCCCTGGCGCCTGGCCAGCCTTTCGAGGCGGGGCCCGTTCCAGGGGTGAATTTCCAATAGATCTCAGTCCTACCCAGACGCCGTTTTCGGACAGGCATGGCGGAAACGCGTAGCGTAGCCCCAGCTTGCGACGAGATATCGGCGTGGGAGCAAGCCGGACGATGCCGCCGGTTGCCGCGCCCCGTCGACATGATGGTCATCCGGTAGGTCCTAAGACCCCACGCGAGGTGCTTCTCAGCCAGCCTCTTCGGACTTCGGCCTCGGGAAAAGCAGCTGGTTTCATTCCGGCCGCTCAGCCTCGACGCCGGAATGGAATGGCGGACTGACGAGCCATTCAAACAATGATCCAGGAAGGGTCACGGTGATCGGCCTGCTTGGTCCGATCCAGTCACAGATCATCCTGAACTCTTCCGCTCCTTCAGACGGACGACCTAGCAGTTACTGCTGAAGCCCCACCGAACCTTCCCCTGCGTAAAGGAATAAGAACAATGACCGAACCCATTTGGCCACTCCACGGTCGCATCACCGGCCCCATCGTCATGATCGGCTTCGGGTCCATCGGACGCGGCGTTCTTCCGCTGATCGAGCGCCATTTCGAGTACGACAAGGGCCGCTTCACGGTCGTCGAGCCTTCGGATGCGCACCGGCCCCTAGCCGACAGGCATGGCCTGCGCTTCGAGCAGGTCGCGTTGACGAAGGAGAATTTTCGCGACGTTCTCACGCCGCTCCTCACCGAGGGCGGCGGTCAGGGCTTCTGCGTCAACGTCTCCGTGGACACCTCGTCCCGCGCCATCATGGAGCTCTGCCGCGAGATCGGCGCCTTCTACATCGACACCGTGGCGGAGCCTTGGCCGGGCTTCTACTTTGACAAGGACCGGAGCCAGGGCGACCGCACCAACTACGCGCTGCGCCAGGAGATCCTCGACGCGCGCGCTGCCAACCCCGGCGGCACCACTGCCGTGTCGTGCTGCGGCGCCAATCCCGGCATGGTCTCGTGGTTCGTGAAGCAGGCGCTCCTAAATATCGCCGGCGATCTCAGCCTGGAGATCCCCGAGCCGAAGGACCGCGCCGGCTGGGCCAGCCTCATGCGCGAAGTCGGCGTCAAGGGCATCCACATCGCCGAGCGCGACACCCAGCGCGCCAAGAACCCGAAGCCCCGGGGTGTGTTCGTCAACACCTGGTCGGTGGAGGGATTCGTTTCCGAGGGCAACCAGCCGACCGAGCTCGGCTGGGGCACCCACGAGACTTGGCGTCCGGACAACGCCCGCGATCAGGAGAAGGGCTCGCGCTGCGCCATCTACCTACTGCAGCCCGGCGCAGACACTCGCGTGCGCTCGTGGACGCCGACCGCCCAGGCACAGTTCGGCTTCCTCGTCACCCACAGCGAGGCCGTGTCGATCTCCGATTATTACACCGTGCTGGAGGGCGAGCGCGCCGCCTACCGCCCGACCTGCCACTACGCGTACCATCCCTGCAACGACGCGGTGCTCTCGCTCCACGAGATGTTCGGCAAGGCGTCCGAGGTGCAGGAGACGCACCACATCCTCGACGAGACCGAGATCCTCGACGGAATCGACGAACTCGGCGTGCTCCTCTACGGCCACGCCAAGAACGCCTACTGGTTCGGCTCGCAGCTCTCCATCGAGGAGACCAGGCACATCGCCCCATACCAAAACGCCACCGGCCTTCAGGTGACCTCGGCGGTGCTTGCCGGCATGGTGTGGGCCCTGGAGAACCCGCAAGCTGGCATCGTCGAGGCCGACGAGATGGACTTCCGCCGCTGCCTCGAAGTGCAGATGCCGTATCTCGGCCCCGTCGTCGGCGTCTACACCGACTGGACCCCACTCGCCGGCCGCCCCGGGCTGTTCCCGGAAGACATCGACGAAACCGATCCTTGGCAGTTCCGCAACGTTCTCGTCCGTTAACGGAAGGGTACGCAATGACGGGCGTCGTTCACGTCGTGGGCGCGGGGCTGTCGGGACTCTCCGCGGCCGTGCGCCTCGTGGAAGCCGGGCGTACGGTGATGGTCCATGAGGCCGCTGGTCATGCCGGCGGCAGATGCAGATCCTATCACGACCCGCAACTCGGGATGACCATCGACAACGGCAACCACCTTGTGCTGTCGTGCAACGGGGCGACATTCGCATTCCTGGACCGCATCGGCGGCCGCGATGCGGTCACCGTGCTTCCGCAAGCGGAGTTTTCTTTCATCGACCTCGCCGTGGGCGAGCGCTGGACGCTTCGCCTCAACCAGGGTCGCGTGCCGTGGTGGATCCTCGATCCCACCCGGCGCGTCCCGGGCACCCAGGCGATCGATTACGCGGCGATCCTTCGCCTCCTTTCGGCAAGGCCAGGCACGAAGGTATCGGACGTCCTCCCTTGCGAGGGGACACTCTACGAGCGGCTTTGGCGCCCCGTCCTCCTAGCCGCGCTGAACATCGACCCGAGGGATGCGGATGCGACCCTTGCAGCACAAGTCCTGCGCGAGACCTTCGGCGAGGGCGGGCAAGCCTGCCGGCCCGTCGTCGCCCAGAGCGGACTCTCGGAGGCCTTCGTCGACCCGGCACTGCGCTTCCTGGAGGAGCGTGGGGCGGTGGTCCGCCACAACAATCGTCTGCACCGCCTCGCGTATGAAGGGGGGCGCGTCGCCGGCCTCGTCCTCGGCGACGGCCCTGTGCGGCTGCAGCCTCGGGATCAGGTCATCCTCGCGCTTCCTCCCAAAGCAACAGCCGACGCCATACCGGGATTGGCTGCCCCGAAGGACCACCGGGGGATCGTGAACGTCCACTTCGCTGTGAACTGCCCTGCAGACACGCCGTGGCTGACGGGCGTGGTGAACGGGCTTTCGGACTGGATCTTCGTCTATCCGGACCGAATCTCGGTGACTGTCAGCGAAACGGATCTGGATGTCATGAGCCGACAGGAAATCGCTCACCAGATCTGGACCGAGGTCTCCTACGTCACCGGCCGGTACATGACGGGCCTGTCGGACATGCCGCCGCCCTGGCAGGTCATCCGCGAGAAACGAGCGACCTTTGCGCCGACTCCCGAGGCCGCCCGGCTTCGGCCCCGGACGCGCACGGAATTCCGTAACCTCTTCATCGCCGGCGACTGGACCGACACGGGTCTGCCTGCTTGCATCGAGGGGGCCATTCGGTCGGGCGATCAGGCGGCCGATATCGCGATAAAGGCGAATGGCTAAGCCGGCGCGAAGTACACCCCCTACGGCGAGGCTCCGTGCGGAAGCATAGGATTGATCAGGGCATCCAAGTGTGAGAAGGCGACGACCCTCCGTTTTGTGGCGTTTGCGAGTGATTGCTGCTCCCAGACATGACGCCCAACCAAAGACTTGAATAAATTAGGGAATAATCTATATTCTTAATTGCTATGTTTATTCCGGATCATCCTTTGAACAAGAGAGCCGGCCGCCTCGTCGCAGGCCGCTAAGCCCCGAAGCTGGGGAGCGGCGAACGCTCTCCGCTCGGGGTCGATGACCATTCATACAGAGCAGCCCGATAATCCCTGATGGCATCCTGGCGGCATGAAACGGCGGCCGGAGCTCGCTCGATCTCGCGCGAGCGTGGAAGCGCACGTCGGGCTGCCGACCCATTCAGCCATCCGTCGTCGTCCGCGCTCCCAGGAGAAGGATCCATGCGTATTCTCGTCGCCACCGACTTCTCGCCCCGCTCGCAAAGGGCGGTGCGGCGTGCAGGCATCCTGGCCGCACAGAGCCGAGGTAAGGTCATCCTGATGCACGTCGTGGACGGCCCGGGTGGCCGGGAAACCTCGCAGGATATTCGCGAGGCCCAGCGCATGACCGTCGAACAGGTGGCCGTGGTGCCCGAACTCTACCGTATCCCATGCGAGCCGCTTGTCGTCCGGGGCTGCCCCTCCGATGAGATCCGAAATGCCGCGGGGGCTCATGATGTCGACCTGATCGTCGTCGGCTCCTCGCATCGGGCGGGTAGTCGCATTGCGGGGCCGACCGTCGGAAAGCTGGTCCGGAGCGCTCCATGCCCCGTCCTCGTCGCAAGACGCCACGCCGCGTCCCCCTACGCGAGGGTCCTCATCCCGGTCGACCTTTCGGATGCGTCGGAGCGGGCTTTGCGAAGCGTGGGTTCGCTCAATCTCGTGGACAGCGCACACGTCACCGTCCTGCATGCCTTCGAAGCACCCGGCAAGTCCAAGCTGTCCGGGTTCGGGATCGCGCAGGAACAGATCAAAGGCTATGTCGAGGGATGCCGCTCCAGGTCAGCGCAGGACGTCGATACGTTTCTCGCCCGCGGAGGCATGGCCGACCGGAAATGGTTTAGACAAGTGGAAGAGGGGTCCCCCCGGGAGACCATCGCCCAATTTGCCGATGGCGGCCTTACGGACCTACTGGTAATCGGCACGCATGCCCGGACGGGTCTTAGGAAGGCGCTTTTCGGAAGCGTTACCGAGGACGTCCTGTCTATCACAGGCCCGGACGTCCTGGTAGTCCCCCCGCCCCGTATCGACCATGGGAGACGGCCGCGGCTGCCAACCCGCGCTGGATGGCCCGGGCTCAGGCCGCCCACCTCAAGCCTTGCGAAGGATTGGGTATTCGCGACCAGCAGCCCAACAAGCGTGAAGCCGTACCACGCCGACGGCGCGTCCCCGGACTTACGATCGGCCACCGCCCATCATCGTGCCCCACCATGACCGCAACGAAGGAATCCCGTCTCAGTCTTCATCGATGGCAGCAGGTGGTTGACGGGGGCGGCGCCGTTCCAAGGGCAGCCGCAAGAGCCACCGATGCGACCTGGCAGGGAGAGGCTCGATGAGGATCATCGCTGCACGAGCCCTGGCCATCGCGGTCATGCTGCTTGTGCTGGGTCTGGAACGCTGGCTGGATCGCCTGGGTATGCCACTCCTCATCGAAGGTTTCCTTGTCGCGGCGTTCGCGGCGACCGCGGTCGTCGTATTCGCCCGTTGGTGAACTCGATCGCCGTCCCGTGCTCGCCCCCGGAACGTCTGGCATCGACGGATGAATTCATGTTGTGACGAACCGGTCCGAGACCTCGGTCGGACCGGCACGGCATCGCGCGGTCCGTGGCGAAGGGAAGTCCGTGGCGAAGGGAAGTCCGGACCGGACGGGAGGGCGACACACGGGACTTGGAATTGGAATTGTTCGAATTTTAGTGCATCCTTTCCATGTGCTGGGCCGGCCTGCCAGGAACAATAAGGCAGGACGCTCGGCCGTGGAGGAAACATGAACGAAATCGTCAAGCCCGACTCGCCGCTGGTCGCCCAGGCCGAGAGCCTGACCGAGACCTTCTTCGGCGGCTGCCCGCACGACTGCCCGGACACGTGCTCGATGCTGTTCGAGGTGCGTGACGGGGAGCTGCTCAGCGTGCGCGGGAACCCCGACCACCCGATGACCCGGGGCGGCCTGTGCGTGAAGCTCAAGGATTACGAGAAGCGCCACTACCATCCCGACCGGCTGCTCTACCCGATGAAGCGGATCGGCCCGAAGGGCTCCAAGCAGTTCGAGCGCATCACCTGGGACGAGGCGCTGGACACCATCGTCACGCGCTGGAAGGCGATCATCGACCAGTACGGGCCAGAGGCCATCGCGCCCTACAGCTACCTCGGCAACCAGGGTCTGGTGCACGGGCTGAACGGCGGCGACGCCTTCTTCAACCGCATGGGCGCCACCGTGACCGAGCGCACCTTCTGCGGCGAGGGCTCGTGCACGGCCTGGCTGCTCACGGTCGGGCCGACCGCCGGCCTCGACCCGGACAGCTACATCCACTCCAAGTACATCGTGATCTGGGCCTGCAACTCGGTCAGCACCAACCTGCATCACTGGGCCATCGTCAAGGACGCCCAGAAACAAGGCGCCAAGGTCGTCGTCATCGACACCTACGCCTCGCGCACCGCCAAGGCGGCGGACTGGCACATCGCCCCGAAGCCCGGCACCGACGGCGCGCTCGCCATGGCGCTGATCAATTCGATCATCGCGCAGGGCCTCGTCGACCAGGACTACGTCGACAACTACACGGTCGGCTTCGAGGAGCTGAAGGAGCGGGCCAGCACCCGCACGCCGGAATGGGCCGCCGAGATCACCGGCGTCCCGGCCGAGGACATCCGCAAGCTCGCCCGCGAGATGGCGACCGAGCAGCCGGTCGGTATCCGCATGGGCGTGGCGCTGGAGCGGCACTACGGTGGCGGCCAGACCATCCGGGCGGTGTCGTCCATCCCGGCGCTGACCGGTGCCTGGCGCCATGTCGGTGGCGGCGTCACGCAGTTCGGCGTCTGGGAGCATCCCTACAAGTTCGACGTGATGTGCCGGCCCGACCTGATTCCGGAGGGAACCCGCGTCGTCTCGAACCTTCAGATCGGGCGCGCGCTCACCGGCGAGCTGAAGCTCGACCCGCCGATCATGTCGATGATGTGCTGGAACTCGAATCCGGTCACGCAGGCGCCCGAAACCGACAAGATCGTCGCCGGGCTGATGCGCGAGGACCTGTTCATGGTCTCGGCCGAGCACTTCATCTCGGACACGGCGTCCTACGCCGACATCGTGCTTCCGGCGACGATGGGCGCGGAGATGGAGGACATGATCCTGTCGTGGGGTCACCTTTATCTCACCTACAACACCAAGTGCGCCGACGCGCCCGGCGAGGCGATCCCGAACAACGAGATCTTCCGCCAGCTCGCCGCCCGGCTCGGCTTCGAGGAAGAGAACTTCAAGTGGACCGACACGGAGTGCCTGGAGCACTACGTCGACTGGAACGCGCCGGCCTGCGAGGGCATCGACCTCCAGTACATGCGCGAGCACGGCTTCGCGCGCCTCAAGGTCGGCACGCCGGACGACCGGGCCCCGCATAAGGAAGGCAACTTCCCGACGCCGACCGGAAAATGCATGTTCATGGTCGAGGGTGCCACGAACTTCGTCGCCCCGCCGTTCCGGCAGATGTACGAGGGCTTCCAGCCCGGCGAGGCGCTCGATCCCCTGCCCGACTACCTCGGTCCGCGGGAGTCCCACACCAACGACCCGGAACTCGCCAAGCGCTTCCCGCTCAATATCGTCTCACCCAAGAGCCACTACTTCCTGAACTCCTGCTACGCGAACATGGAGGACAAGCAGAAGGGCCAGGGCGAACAGTTCGTGATGATCAGCCAGCATGATGCCGACGCGCGCGGCATCCGGGACGGCGACCGGGTGCGGGTCGCCAACGACCGCGGCGCGTTCAAGGGCGTGGCGCGCATCACCGAGGACGTGAGGGCCGGCATCGTGGTCGCGACGCTGGGCTACTGGCGTCAGCTCAACGAGGGTACGGTCAACAGCATTTCGTCGGGGGCGTTCACGGATATGGGTCACGCGCCGTCCTTCTCGGACAACCTCGTCGAGGTCGCCCGGGCGAACTGAGGCCCTGCCTCCAGCTACGCGAGCAGGTTGGTCCTAGACGAACACGGAGGTCCCGTTGGGACGCCCGACCTCAATCAAGAAGAAGCAGGATCCCGACCATGAGCACAATCACATCCGTTGCGAAGGCCTTCTTCGACGCGTGCGAGACCGGAGGCGGCTGGGAGGCGTGCGAGCGCTACTGCACGCCCGACGCCACCTTCTCTGCCCAGGCCGACGCGCTCGCGGACGTCACCACCCTGCGGGACTACACGGAGTGGATGAAGGGCCTTCTGACCTTCATCCCCGACGGCCGCTACGAGGTTAAGTCGTTCGCGACGGATGAGGAGCGCCGGAACGTGGCGGCCTACGGGGTCTTCCAAGGGACGCATACCGGCGAAGGCGGCCCGTGCCCGCCCACCGGCAAGAGCACCTCGACCGACTACGTCTACGTCATGCAGTTCGAGGGCGATAAGATCGTCGGTGTGACGAAGATCTGGAACGACGCCCAGGCCGTTAGGGAGCTTGGTTGGGGATAGCCCTCAAAGTGGCGCGCCTCGGCTTCCAACGAGCAGTGTAACGAGGCCSCCATCCGTTAGCGCTTAAACCGCGTCAGCGAGCGGCAGCTTTCCTTGTGGCTGGCTCCGTAAGCGGAAGGGCTGAAAACCACCCAACCCGGTCATAGAGCGGACGGTCGGGACCCGACCCGACGTTACCGTTGATGCGCACAATTGGGCATCTGAAAAGTGGTCGTTCATCGATGGATATTGTTACGGTCGGGGTGTCCGTGGGTTCCGTGTCCTGGCTTGATCGAGTGCTTCGTAGCGACGCTCGACCATCGGGTCAGGCAGCCGGTGTTCGGTGATATGAACCGTGCGAAGCCGAGGTTCTGAAAGGGGCTGCGAGGAAACTTGCACCCCATGTCACATCGGACAGCACTGCGTCGTCACTCACGTGAACCAATCATGTGGGGAGCGCTCGATGACCAAAGCCATTCCGGTACTCGCCGGTATCCTCGGCGCGGGACTGGCCGGAAACGGCATCTTTATGCTCACCGCGCCCGAGGCATGGTATTTCGCGGTGCCGGGCGTGACGACCACAGGGCCATTCAATCAGCACTTCCTGCGCGATATCGGCCTGATTTTCGTGTTGATCGGGTCGGGGTTCGCGTACGGCGCGTTCCGACCCGGACCGCGCTCGATGCTCTGGAGCATGGGTGCGATCTGGCTCTCGGGCCATGCGCTGTTCCACTTTTGGGAGGTTGCGGTGGGCATCTGCGGGCCGGAGGTTCTGCCCCGCGACTTCCCTTCGGTGACGCTTCCTGCCCTTATCGCGGTCGCCCTCAGCGTCTGGTCGTTCCGTCATGCCGACCATCGATAATCCGACCCGCGTCTTCGAGCAGGAGCGGGCGCGGCTCGTCCGGCTCGCCTACCGCATGCTCGGGTCCCTGGGCGAAGCCGAAGACGTCGTGCAGGACGCCTGGCTGCGCTGGCGGCACGTCGACCATGCCGAGGTCGCCTCGGCTGGTGCCTTCCTATCGCGGACGGTGACGCGACTCTGTCTGGACGTGATGAAGTCCGCTCGGGTACAGCGCGAGACCTACTTTGGCACATGGCTACCCGAGCCTGTTGCCCTAACGCCGGACGAAGCCCCTGGCGACGATCTGACCCTCACGCTGATGTTGGCCCTGGAGCGGCTTTCACCGCTGGAGCGGGCAGCGTTCCTTCTGCACGACGTCTTCGCGGTACCACTCGCCGAGATCGCGACCACACTCCAGCGAGAGCCGCCAGCTGTTCGTCAACTCGCCGCGAGGGCCAGGAAACACGTACAGTCCGCCCGCCCGCGCTTCCCCGTCGAGAGGGAGGAGGGTGCGCGCATCGCGAAGGCCTTCTTCGAGGCATCGGCGACCGGGGACGTCGCGGCGCTGCGCAGCATGCTCGCCGATGCCGTCGTTGTGCACTCCGATGGAGGCGGAAAGGTGCTCGCCTTCCCGCGGCCTATCATCGGCATCGACAAGGTCACGCGCATGTTCGAGGGGGTCGCGCGCAAATCGTGGATACAGCATGCCCGGAAGCTGCAAGACCTCTGGATCGATGGCCTGCCCGGCTACTTCAGCCTGGAGCCGGGCGGAACGCTCCAGACCGTCGCTCTCGACATCGAGGGCGGGCTGATTGTCGGCATCTACTTTACCCGCAACCCGGACAAGCTCCAGCGAATGGCAAAGTTATTCGGAGGCTCAGCAAAAGCGCCGACGCCTCACTGAGCCTCAGCGCCGGGCGATTGCGAGTTCCCTGCGGCAGACCGTCGAGAACGTGCAGAGCGGGTCGAGGTCGCTGGCGTGCCGAATGTCCGCAAAGGAGGCGAGATCCTTGTTCGGGGCGAAGTAGGTCTCGCCGATGCGCCGCATGACGCGCTCGGCCTCCTCAAGCGTCTCCGGCTCTCCGAAGAGCCGGATCTTGTTGACGATGGCATAGAGGTTCACCAGCTTGGCAGGGTCGTCGAGGTCGTGCCGGAAGGCGTCTCCGAATAACGTCGACGCCTCCCGGATGAACTCGCCATAGAGGGCTTCCCGTCGCGCCCGGTCCTGCACCAGGAGGGTCGCGCGCTCCTGGCTGTGCTGCGTCAGCCAGGTGGTCGCGAAGGAGGCCATCGCGCCGATGGCCGACCCGGCTAGCGCCGACAACGCCGGAATGTAGGCCGCATCCATTGGCGAAAGGCCTCAGGACACTCGCTTCGGCTGTGCCGCCAGCCAGTCGCCGTAGCGCCGCTTCGAGAGCCATGCGTCACCGGTGGGCGTCAGCCAGGGGCCGCCGAGGACCACCCCGAAATACGCGGCCGTGTCGTCCGTACGGACTTCATGCGTTTCGCCCAGGCCCTGGAAGTGACGCTTCACCAGCTCGACCATCGGCAGCCGCTCAGGGCCGGCGATCTCGACCATGCCGTTTTGGGGGGGCGCCAACGCGGCCTCAGCGACCTTCGCCGCGACATCCGCCGACGCGATGGGCTGGATCGATGCGGAGGTCACGCGCGCGACGCCGTCGACGATCGCGGCTCCCGCGATGGCGGCGACGAACTCGAAGAACTGCGTGGCGCGGACAAGCGTCCAGGGCACGCCCGCCGATGCGATCAGTTCCTCCTGGGCGAGCTTGGCGCGGAAGTAGCCGCTGTCGAGCAGGAGCTCGGTGCCGACCACGGAGAGCGCAACGTGGTGGGACACGCCGGCATCCTTCTCGGCCTCGGCGAGGTTCCGTCCTGCGCGGACGAAGAAGTCCATGGCCGCCTCGTCGGCGAACGATGGCGAGTTGGCGACGTCGACCACCACGCTTGCACCCTTCAACGCTTCCGCGAGCCCCTCGCCCGTGACGGCGTTGACGCCGGTGTTCGGCGAGGCCGCGAGGACCTCATGGCCGGCGGCCTTGAGCGTAGTGACGACCTGCGAGCCGATCAGCCCCGTGCCGCCGATGACGACGATCTTCATGTGACGCTCCATCCTGTGTCCGGTCCCGGTGGGGACGTTCGAAACCAAGACGAGAGCGGTCCCATCCGGTGTGACATCGGCTCCGATGAAATTGGTTCGAGCGGAGGCCAGACGCCCTAACGGCCAGGAAAATCCGTTCAGCCATGTCACGTCCGCCCTTGGATCCTCGTCATGCAGGGAGCATCGCGAGGAACGACGATCATGACGCCCTTCACTGAAAGGCCGAGGCGGGACCGAACCCGCCTGCTCGCCAGGCGAAGGACGAAGGGGTTGAAGCCTCCCCGTCCGCTCCGATGGCAGTTCCTGACCCTCTTCGTCGGCCTGCTGGTCCCGACCCTGCTGTTCGTCGGTATCCTGCTCTGGCGCTTCGCCGCCTCCGAACGCACGCGGGTCGAACAGGATGTGCAGACCCGAGCTCACGGCTTGTCCGTGGCGTTCGACCGCGAGATCCATGGCGTCCTCACGACGCTTCAGGCGCTCGCGACCTCACCGAGCCTCGTGGCTCACGACCTGCCGGCCTTCTACGTTCAGATGCAGGAGATCACCCGCCTGCAGGGGATCAACATCAACCTTCGGCGTATCGACGGGACCGCCGCATTGACGACCCGAGCGCCGCTCGGAACCGCCGCGCCTGCGCCCCCGGCCCTTGCGGAGATCGACGGAGAGGTTTTGCGAACGGGCGTCGCGGTGGTCAGCAACGTCTTCCTGACCTCGGTCTCGAAGCAGCCCGTTTTCCAGATCGTCGGTGCCCCTATCTGCATCGGCGAAACGCCGACCTATCTTCTTGCGGCGAGCCTCGATCTCGCTCACCTCGTGGCGACGACACGACGCGAGGAACTCCCGTCCGGTTGGATCGGATCGCTAGTGGATCGCAACGGAATCGTCGCCGTTCGCACCGAGCGGCAGGAGGATTTCGTCGGCAAGCTCACCTCTGCAGATTTTCGCTCCCACACGGTCGGTGACGCCGGTCGGTATTATGGCCGCAACAGGGTCGGACAGGATGTCCTGGTTGGTTATGGAAAATCGAAGCTGACGGGTTGGACCGCGGCGGTCGTGGTCGACAGGGAGCTCGCCGAGGCGCCCCTGCAGCGTTCGATCATGATCCTCGTCGGGTTGGGGCTCGTGCTCGGACTGCCTGTGGTGGCCATCGCGTTGGGGATCGGTCGACGGGTGGACCGTGCGATGCGTCGCCTCGGGGAAGGCGCGGAGGCGATTGGCCGAGGGGAGCCGGTCGGCGCCATCGCCACCCCTATCAGGGAGGTGAACCTGATCGGAGCGGCGCTTGCGACAGCGGCGCTGCAGTTGCAGGCACGGACACGCGAGCGCGAGGTCGCGGAGCTCGCCTTGCGCGACCTCAACCTAGCTCTGGAAGACCGTGTCGCCGCTCGCACGCAAGAACTCGACGACGCGAACCGCGCGCTCATCGGCGAGATGCAGAGCCGCGAGACGGCCGAGGCCCATCTGCGGCAGTTGCAGAAGATGGAGGCCGTCGGCCAGCTCACCGGCGGCATCGCGCACGACTTCAACAACATGCTCGCCATCGTGATCGGCAGCCTCAACCTGATCCGCAAGCGCATGGCGCGCGGCGAGAACGACATCGAGCGCTTCATCGATGTCGCGACGGATGGTGCGAACCGCGCGGCCTCGCTGACTCAACGTCTGCTGGCTTTCTCGCGCCAGCAGCCGCTCGCACCAGAGCCCATCGATGCCAACAAGCTCGTGTCGGGAATGTCTGAGATCCTGCGCCGCACGCTCGGCGGGGGTGTCGAGTTGGAGACCGTGCTGGCCGGCGGCCTGTGGCGCACCCATGCCGACGTGAGCCAATTGGAGAACGCCATCCTCAACCTGGCCGTCAACGCGCGGGACGCCATGCCGGAGTTCAACGTCGGGAGCGGCCGGCTGACTATCGAGACGGCCAACGCCCATCTAGACGAGGCCTATGCCAGGACCGTCGAGATCTCACCTGGTCAGTACGTCCTCGTGGCCGTGACCGACTCCGGAACCGGCATGTCGCCGGAGGTCCTGGCCAAGGTGTTCGACCCGTTCTTCACCACGAAGCCGGTGGGCAAGGGAACGGGATTAGGCCTATCACAGGTCTATGGTTTCGTGCGGCAATCGAAGGGACACGCACGGATCTATTCAGAGCCCGGGCAGGGCACGAGCGTGAAGCTCTACCTGCCGCGCTTCTATGGCGAGGGCGAAGCTGCCGGATCCCCTCGGGATGTTCACCTCCTGGCTGCTCCGCCCCTCGGCGACCGACGCGAGATCGTCCTCGTGGTCGAAGACGAGGAGGCCCTGCGCCTTCTCAGCGTCGAGGCCTTGCGCGAACTCGGCTACAGTGTGCGCCACGCCGAGAGTAGTGCTGCCGCATTGCTTGTCCTGGACGCCCAGCCCGACATCGCACTGTTGTTCACCGATATCGTCATGCCCGACATGAACGGTCGTCGGCTGGCCGAGGAGGCGATCCGGCGGCGTCCGGAACTCAAGGTGCTCTACACGACAGGGTTCACGCGCAATGCCGTGGTGCATAATGGCGTGCTCGATCCCGGCACGCATTTCCTGCCAAAACCCTTCACCCTGCAGCAACTGGCGAGCAAGGTCCGCGACGTGCTCGATCATGCACCGGAACCGCTCGACGCGTGATCGATGGCGGACTAGGTCGACCGGCATCGTCGTAGTCCCGCCACTGCAGGCACGGCAATCATCATCTAACGGTTCGCTCCGGCGCATCCCGCATCGCGTGCGGGAAGTCCCTTCGGAGCGGATCGCGGGACCGCCGCTCCCCGCGCCAAGCTCGGGGATGACGCCTTTCCCATCGGCAACGCTGGAGGATCTTCTCCAACGCTGCCGCTGCCTTGGCCCTTGCGCGGCGCGTGGTCAGTAATCCCAGAACACCGGCACCCAGCGGAAGGCGTCGCCATCGGCCGCAACCCTGCCGACGGACGGGAACGGCAGGTGCGTGGCCACCAACTGTTCCCTGGTCCCGGCCAATTCCCGGAGAAGACGTATCCGGACGCGGGCTGCTTCCTCGGGGTCGTGCTCGAAACCGTTGTGCCAGTCGGGCTGGTCGAAGCCCACGGGAAAGATGGCGTCGCCGGCGAACGTGAGGCGCTCGCCGCCGGATGCCAGACGAACCACGCTGTGCCCGGGGGTGTGGCCGCCGGTGCGATGGACGACCACCCCCGGCGCGACCTCATGCGCCTCCTCAAACGTCCGCAACTGGCTGCGATACTCCTCCGAGAACCGTCTGGCCGTGGATCGCAGCGCATCCGGGAAGCCCGTCGGCATGGAGGTGCGGGAGAAATCGGGTGCTTCCCAGAACGCGACCTCGGCGGCCGCCACGTGGATCCGCAGGTCAGGCCGCAACCGTTCCTTCACTCCGTCGATGAGGAGCCCTCCGATATGGTCCATGTGCATGTGCGTCAGCACCACGTCGGTCACGGACGCCAGATCGATGCCGCCCGATTCCAGACGTTTCACCAGCTGGCCGGCTCGCGGCAGAGCCAGGTTCGGATCCAACCCGAGCCCGGCATCGATGAGGATGGTCTGACCGCCGCTCCGCACCAGCACGGCATTCAGCGGCCAGTCGAATGCGTCCGGCGCCAGGAACATGTCGTCCAGCCATGCCGCCCGAAGCGCTGGGTCCGCATTGTGGGCGAGCATGGCCGTCGGAAGGGGCAATACCCCGTCGCTGATGACAAGCACGTCGATCTCGCCGATGCGCAACGCATAACGCGACGGCACCAGTTCCTCCGAACTTGGACGCGCTCGGTGAGGATCTCTATTATCGGATTGGCCGGTCACTGAAGTGTTCATTATTGCCCCTTGATCGGGACGCGCGGACATCCGGCTCACCAGGATCAAGAAACGCGCGCCTACACACAGAGACGAGAGCGGGTCCGTGAATGTGACATGTGCGGTCAGGGATCAAGGTCCACGCCCGTGGATGACGGCACATGTTGTAAATTCCCTCAAGGGCATCGCCCCCTTTCCACGACTCTCGGTTGTGGCCTGGACGGACGGGTCCCGACCCAACCTGGCGGTAGAATTCTTCCGATCATGACGCGATAAGGCTCGACGACGGCGAAGCCTCATCCGACAGTGGTTTGCTTGCATGGCAAAGTAAGAAGCAGCCTCGAAGGCTTCCGTCTTGCCTCCCAGTGCCTGGATGCTGCGGTAGCCGACCGACGCCGCGATCTTGCGTGGTTTCTTGGGGTCGGCGGCGAGCGCCAGGGCACGCACGACCCTGGCCCGAGCGCGCCGTTGCCCGAGGCTGAGGCCTGTCTTTCGGCGAAACTCTCGCGCCAGAGTCCGGCGGCTGAGACCTGTCTGCTCGGCCCATGGGTCCAGGCTATCGTCGCGTATCATCGAAGGCATCAACGGCGTGAAGGCCAAACGACCGATGCCTTTTGCGACGGCAAGGGCGATGAGGCCGCTGGCGATGACCGGCCAGGCGGACTGGTCTAGTACCGGGGATGAAGTTGATTGGGTGCTCATCCGGTGGACCTCTCCGGTGTTCGAAGAGGTCCCTTGGGGTGTCTCGGACAGCCGGTATTTTGGGCGGCGCGACGGTGCTTAGGCCGCTTGCCTCGGCGCCTCGACCAGTTCATCGGCCGGCCCGAAGAACTCGAAGCGGATCCGCTCGATGGGGATACCTAGACGGCCGAGCCCGTTCACGAGCGCTGCCAGGAAGGGCTTGGGGCCGCACAGGTAGTAGGTTGCCTGCTCCCGCGGGGTATTCGCCACCAGCCACTCCGCCGTGACCAGACCAGTCTCCGCAATCTGCCGGTCGCTCGCCCCCTGCTCATCCAGATCCGTATAAAAGAACCGTGAATGCAGGTTCTCATGGCCGTTCGTCAGAGCCTGGGCATGTGCGCCCATGGCGTGGACCCGTCCGTTCAGGGCACCGTGGACGAACCAGGTCGGACGCTCCGGCGAGGTGGCGGAGATCGTCTCCAGCATGCTGATCATCGGGGTCAGCCCGACGCCGCCGCTGACCAGGACGACCGGTCCGTTCGTGCATCGGTCGAGGAAGAAATCCCCGGCCGGCGGAGCAGCCCTGACCAACGTGCCCGGTTCTGCATGGTCATGCAGCCAGTTCGAGACGATGCCGGCCGGTACGCCCGGCGAGGCCTCCCGCTTCACGGTGATGCGATAGGCACGGTCGTTCGGGGCGCAGGAGATGGAGTAGTTGCGCTTGAGTACCCCCTTGCCGGGGAGGTCGAACTGGAACCCGAGATACTGCCCTGGCTCGTGACGCAGGACCGGCCGCCCGTCGGACGGTACAAGCACGAACGAGCGGATCGTCTCGCTCTCCTGGGTGGCGCTTTCGACCACGAACTCGCGCCAGCCATTCCAGCCTCCGGGCTTCGTGGCGAGGTCGCGATAGATCGTGGCCTCGCGTCCGATGAGCAGTTCGGCAAGGAACCAGTAGGCCTCTCCCCAGGCAGCGCAGATCTCAGGCGTGGCGGCCTCGCCAAGCACGTCTTGGATCGCACCGAGTAGGGCTTTGGCCACGTGGGGGTAGTGTTCCGGCAGAATGTTCAGGGCGACGTGTTTCTGGGCGATCCGCTCGACGGCGCCCGCGAGTACGCCAAGGTTGTCGATGTTGCGGGCGTAGGCGAGCACGGCCTGCGCCAGTGCCTTGGGCTGCGACCCGGTTTCGCCATGATGAGACTGATTGAAAAGGGCGCGCATTTCCGCGTCGACGAACAGGCGCTCGTACATACGCTTGGTGATGGTAAGCCCGTGTCCCTCCAGAGCGGGTACGGTGGCCTTGATCAGGGCGATGGTGGCTGGTGCGAGGGGGGTCGGCATCTGCATCTCCCATAACATTCATTTGAACTGAACCTTATGGGCTGCAGATTGAAAAGGTACAAGTGATATGTACCTTAGGCTCTCAAAGGAGCTGCCATGCGCCTGACGCGCTACACCGACTACGCCCTTCGAACCCTGATCTACGTCGGCCTGCATGAGCCGCGGCAAAGCTCGATCGCCGAGATCGCTCGGGCGTACGGCATTTCCGAAAGCCACCTGACGAAGGTGGTGCACCAACTCGGACGCCTAGGGTTCATAAGCACGACTCGGGGACGTGGCGGCGGCCTCCGGCTCGCGAAGCCCCCGGCGGAAATCATCGTCGGGGCTGTAGTGCGTCAGACCGAGGAAGATCTCGCGCTTGTCGAGTGTTTCGCCGGTGGCGCCTGCGCGATCACGGCTCCATGTCGACTTCGGTGTGCGCTTGGTGAAGCCCTGGCTGCGTTCCTCGCGGTTCTCGACCGCTACACCTTGGCGGATCTGCTGGGGGGAGATGACGGGATCGAGATTGCCGCCTTGCTTGGTCTGCCTTCCCCGATGACAGACGTAGCGTCACGTCCCCCATTCCGCGACGATATGAGTGGCGTGGCTTGAGCCAGCGGAACTCGGCGCATCCGCAGGGCACCAGTCCTACGCGTCGGACGGCCGACTTGGACGATGCCAACGCATCCGAAGCGATTGCCATGGAAGCCAATACGGCATGACCGTCACCGGGAGCGCAGGCTTTAAAGTCTTCCCTTAGATCCGGATCGCCTGATGGTCCGAGGCCGTTGACCTGCCCCCATTCGGTGGCCCAGGTTCGAAGTTAGTGCATCGTCGGTCGCGTGACGATGGCAGGGCGCGCGAGCGGCGGTGAGCCGTTCGGTTCCGTTGGCCAGATGATGACCTCGGGCGCAGGCGGCTGGTAGCTGAGCGACGAGTGCGGTCGGACGGTGTTGTAGTGCCTCCGCCATTGCTCGATCACGACGCTGGCTTCCTTCAATGTGTAGAACACCTCGCCGTTGAGGAGTTCATCCCGCAGCTTCGCGTTTAAGCTCTCGCAATACCCGTTCTCCCACGGACTGCCCGGCTCAATGTAGGCGGTCTGCGAGCCAACCGCTGCGATCCAATCTCGGACAGCTTTTGCGATGAACTCCGGCCCGTTGTCCGAACGGATATGACCGGGCACACCGCGCAGGCTGAACAGGTCTGAGAGCACGTCGATCACGTCCAGCGCCTTGAGCTTACGAGCGATCCGGATAGCCAGGCACTCGCGGGTGAACTCATCGATGACGTTCAGCATCCGGTACTTGCGCCCGTTGTGCGTCCGGTGCTCGACGAAGTCGTAGGACCAGACGTGGTCGGGACGCTCGGGCCGCAAGCGAATGCAGGAGCCGTCGTTGAGCCAGAGACGCGCTCGCTTCGGTTGCCGAGCCGGGACCTTGAGCCCCTCTCGTCGCCAGATCCGTTCTACCCGCTTCATGTTCACCGTCCAGCCGTCACGCCGGAGCAAAGCCGTGATCCGACGGTAGCCGTAGCGCCCATACTGCAGAGCAAAGGCGACGATGGCGGCTGTCAGAGCGGCTTCGTCCTCAACGACGACGGCGCATTTGCGCTGGGTCGAACGATGCTGACCCAGGATACGACAGCCGTCAGGAAAATCAGATGTCACGGCGTTCGATCAATGGCTGGGCGAAGCGCAAACCTACGGTGTCCGGATCGCTGAGAGCTTCGCTGCTAGCCTCGGTCAGGATAGAGATGCTGTTCGGTCCGCGCTGACACTGCCATGGAGCAGTGGACAAGCCGAAGGCCAGATCACGCGTCTCAAGCTCTTGCAGCGCGCCATGTACGGTCGCGCCAATCTCGACCTCCTACGACGACGGTTCCTCCTCGCAGCCTGATCCACCAAACTTGGCGAAGAGCCAGTTTGGCGGGTCAGGGTCACGACCTCGGGACGGAGGGCCTTCAGTCCACGGGTATGTCCAGGCGCAATTCGCGGCGGAACTCGGCGCACCCGAGTGGGCAGACTGCCTCGGCGGCGTGGGGACAACCGGTCTTCCATGTCGAACAGTCGGCCTGGACGACGCCGTCGCCTCCGAGGCGATAGCCATGGAAGGCATCCCGCATGCTTGGCACCGGGAGCGCAGCCGCTGCAGGCATCCCAAGGGTGAGGATCGGCCGTGGCATTCCTGCTCGTTGATCTGGTCGAGGACCTGGAGAAGAACACCGCCGCAGCCCGACAGATCGCAGCCAGGGTGAACGTCGGGTGACCCTGGTAGCTCGCAATTGATGTGTTTCCCGACAGGACGATTTAGTCGGGGCTACTACGCATGCCTCTCAGGAGCGAGGGAGAGACAGGTGCCGCGGATCGTGCATTTCAGGGACGTCGACGTTCGCCTGAACCCGTATTATGACATCTCGATGTCAAACAGCGTTGAACATTGACCCTGGATCGGCGTCGAACTTTGACCCCCCGGATGGGTATGGCGGGACGCCCCTGATCAGCCCGGCGAAGCGGG